>NZ_JALJCP010000005.1:0-367073 GCF_023079515.1 Franconibacter sp. IITDAS19
TATGACCGGGTTTTTTGCTATTCAGCGGTACAGCAACGCCTTCTCCTGCCCGCTAAATCAGCTACTGAAAATATCCCACCCTCAGAACGAAAGGCCGTATATGTTTATGGATAGCTCACTTTACCTGTAAAGTCCCGCAAGCTTCCTTCAAAGCCCCTGTTCATCTCTCTGCGTTTTCAGCCATAAACGAATAAACCCGGCAATCTGTTCAACGTTATTAATATCAAATTGTGGAAGGGCGCTGCTAAGTTCAGTGTCTGTAGCAATAGCGATAACAAACTCATCAAGCCGCAGTTCATCAACCCTGTGTCCGGCAGCTTGTCGAAACAGCAGTAGTTTTGGCAGAGCTTCCTGTTTAAACCCCTCCACCAGAATAAGATCTAATGAAGCGGCGTCCATACGACTGGCCAGATAATTTAGATCAAGCTCCGGTAACTCCGGGGTTTCAGTCATCAATGCCCAGCGTTTTTGGCTGGCGACCAACGTCTGATACGCGCCGGCATGACGTAATTCATAACTGTCTTTACCTGGCTTATCGACATCCATCTCATGATGGGTATGTTTGATAATCCCAACGCGAATGCCCTGCTGACGCAGCAAGGGAATAAGCTGCTTGAGCAACGTTGTTTTCCCCGTACCGCTCCATGCGGCAATACCCAATAGTGGAACCATTATTTTTCCTGCCAGTAAGCCAGATCGTCCGTTGTATTAACGTTAATAAAACAGGCTGCTTCGTGATGAAAAGAGACACTATGTCCGCCCCTCTCGTGCAGAAACTGCATTACGCGACGTTCGCCTTTCACAAGATAATCGTAAAGCGGTTTTTCCAGTGAGCAATGAAGCAGTGCGAGGGTAGGATGATCCCGCTCTCCATCATGCACCCAGACGGCGCAAGCGTCCTGTCGCTCTTGCCATAGCCTTTCGGCCAGATCTGGCGGAATACGCGGCGTGTCGCAGGGGCAAAAGAGATACCATTCGCTTTTCATTTTTTGCATCGCAGCAAGCATGCCTGCCAGCGGTCCCGGGTAGTCTGGCAGCGTATCGCTGATAACCTCTAAACCGCTTTGTCGGTACTCTTCTGTATTACGATTAGCATTAATGGCGACTTGTGAAACCTGCGGAGATAAACGCTGAGCAACATGCTGCCAAAGCGGCATGCCTCTCAATAGCTGTAAACCTTTATCTTTACCCTGCATGCGTTTTGCCTGCCCACCTGCCAGAATTACACCGGTTATTAGGTTATTTCTCACAATGTATACCACCTCTTTTCTTGTGGGTTTGAGCCTGCTAACGTGTCATTCTCAAGCAAAAGGAGCTTATTATGAAGTGCAAACGCCTGAATGAAGTTATCGAACTGCTGCAGCCAGCCTGGGAAAAAGAACCCGATCTCAACTTGCTGCAATTTTTGCAGAAACTGGCGGCTGAGTCAGGTTATACCGGCGATCTCGTTGACCTCTCTGATGACATTCTTATTTACCATCTTAAAATGCGCGACAGTGCCAAAGATGCCGTCATTCCTGGCATTCAGAAAGATTACGAGGAAGATTTCAAAACCGCCCTGCTGCGCGCCCGTGGCGTAATTAAAGAGTAAAACCTTGTAAGCGGATCCACCACGAAGGTCACAAGATGCTATCCTGAGCCATTCGCTTTGCTTTGCGGCTATTGGAATGACAGATAAAGCTTTTACTTTCCAGACATTACATCCGGATATGATCATGGACGCCCTGTTCGAACAGGGTATCCGTGTTGATTCGGGCCTGACCGCGCTTAACAGCTATGAAAACCGCGTCTATCAATTTCAGGATGAAGATCGTAAACGCTACGTAGTGAAGTTCTATCGTCCGCAGCGCTGGAGTGCGGAGCAGATTGGCGAAGAACACCAGTTTGCGTTGGAGTTGCTGCAGGACGAAGTGCCGCTCGCCGCCCCGCTGCGCTTTCATGGAGAGACGCTGCTTACCCACCAGGGATACTATTTTGCCGTGTTTCCAAGCCTTGGCGGACGTCAATACGAAGCTGATAACCTCGATCAAATGGAGTGGGTAGGACGCTATCTTGGTCGTATTCATCAGTGTGGACGGCGCATGCGTTTTCAGCATCGTCCTGATATTAGCACTCAGGAATACTTAATTGAGCCCCGGCAGGTTTTTGAACAACACGCGCTTATTCCCGCTTCGCTCAAAGCCGCTTTTCTTAGCGCAACGGATAAGTTAATTGAGGCTGTGACAGCCCAATGGCATACCCGTTTTGAATCGCTTCGTTTGCATGGCGACTGCCATCCGGGCAATATTCTCTGGCGCGATGGTCCTTTGTTTGTTGACCTTGATGATGCGCGTAACGGTCCCGCTATACAGGATCTCTGGATGCTGCTCAACGGTGATAAAGCCGAACAGCGCATGCAGCTTGAAACCATCATTGAAGCGTACGAAGAATTTATGCCCTTCAACCTTAACGAGTTGTCCCTGATTGAGCCTTTGCGCGCTATGCGTATGGTCTATTACCTTGCGTGGCTGCTCCGCCGCTGGGACGACCCCGCTTTTCCCAGAAGTTTTCCCTGGCTTGCCGAGGAGGACTACTGGCGCAGACAGACTGCCATTTTTACCGAGCAGGTCAGGGTTCTTGGTGAACCCCCACTACAATTAACGCCAATGTATTAATCAGTAATATTCAGGAGAAAGTTGATTATGAAAAAAATTTGGCTGGCGCTGGCAGGCATGATCCTGGCTTTTAGCGCCTCGGCGGCGCAGGTTACCGATGGCAAAGAGTATATTACTTTGCAAAAACCGGTAGCTGGCGAACCCCAGGTGCTGGAGTTCTTTTCCTTCTATTGCCCGCACTGCTACCAGTTTGAACAAGTGCTGCATGTCTCCGACACGGTGAAGAAAAAACTGCCGGAAGGCACCAAAATGACCAAGTACCATGTCGAATTCCTGGGCCCGTTGGGTAAAGATCTGACTCAGGCGTGGGCGGTAGCAATGGCGTTGGGCGTTGAAGATAAAATTACTTCACCAATGTTTGAAGCTGTACAAAAAACCCAGAGCGTTCAGACTGTCGCAGACATCCGTAAGGTGTTTGTCGATGCGGGCGTAAAGCCGGAAGAATACGACGCGGCATGGAACAGCTTTGTGGTGAAATCTCTGGTCGCGCAGCAGGAAAAAGCGGCTGCCGATTTACAACTGCAGGGCGTGCCGTCCATGTTTGTTAACGGCAAATATCAGCTGAACCCGCAGGGTATGGACACCAGCAATATGGACGCGTTTGTCCAGCAATATGCGGATACCGTGAAATTCCTCGTCAGCCAGAAATAATCTCGATAATAAAACGCCGGTCATCGACCGGCGTTTTTGTATTTCTCTGCAATGTGTTCCAGCATCGCATCCTTCTCACTCCACAGGCTATTCAGCCAGAGCTGGAAACCACGCTTGAAGTTTTTATCGTTTACATAGTCTCCATGTAATTCTTCAGCAATCGGCAGTAAATTTACACGTACGACGATCCGCGTAAGTTTACCGCTGAGCATGTCATAGAAAGGTCTCTCGTTATTTTCCGGATAGCTCAGCGTCACATTGAGTAATTTATCAAACTGCTTACCCAGGACATTCAACGCCATAGCGATCCCTGCCGCTTTCGGTGGAAGTAAGCGTTTATAAGGAGAACGCTGCTGCTGACGTTTTTCTTCCGTAAAGCGCGACCCTTCCACAAAATTAACGATAGTCGTAGGGTGGTAACGGAATTTTTCACAGGAACGACGAGTGGTTTCTACATCTTTGCCGCGCCTTTCCGGATGACGCAGGAGATAGCTGCGTGAATAACGGCGCATAAAAGGCATATCCAGCGCCCAGCAAGCCAGACCAATGAAAGGGACCCAGGCAAGCTCTTGTTTCAAAAAGTATTTATTCATCGGGATATGTTTGCGGAATAATACGCACAGCACCACGATGTCGGCCCAGCTGTGATGATTGCAAATAAGCAAATACCAGTTCTTCTTGTTAAGCCCTTCTAATCCTTCTACATCCCATTTCAGACGCGGATTTAAATGGAGCAGTATGGCTAACCCCTCGCACCAACAATACATCATAAAATTGCAAAAGGCGGAGACGGAACGCCAGACCGACGGGAAAGGTAAAATAAGCTTAACGATGCCCGCCGCAATGATAGGGATAGAGCAAAAAATGGTTACCATGAAGGTAAGCGCGATACTAAGAACCAGCGTTATCGCGGCGAGTAATCTCGGCATAATGGCTTTTTCAACGAGTAATAATAAAAGAATATGGGCAATAAACTGAAGGAAACGATCTTACCAGAAAACCGCGGTCAGCAAGACGCCTAAACGTAACCGGGTTTAAAAGCGACAAATTTGTAAAAGAAAATAGCAGCTTAATAATCCAGCTAAGCTTTTTATATCCACATTAATATCTTACCTTAATGAGATAGTTAACCAAATTATTAATAACATAAATAATTGATCCACATGGATTTTTAGCTTGCGAAGCGGGAAAATTATATTTCGTTATTAATGGCTTAGAAAACTGTGCACAAAGTTATCCACAGACGGGCTCTGGAAGCGATCTCGCGGATCGACAATTCTTTCGCCTCCGGTGGCCTGAAAAGTTCATGTTTTTTGCCAGGCTATGGCATCCTTTATCCATAACTTGATAATCAGGCACGGACACATGGTTCAGATCCCAGAAAATCCCCTTATCCTCGTTGACGGCTCTTCTTACCTCTACCGGGCTTATCACGCTTTTCCACCGCTGACCAACAGCGCAGGCGAACCGACAGGTGCGATGTATGGCGTACTGAATATGCTGCGCAGCCTGTTATTGCAGTATCAACCAACGCATGCGGCGGTGGTTTTTGATGCTAAAGGAAAAACGTTCCGCGACGAATTGTTTGAACACTATAAATCCCATCGGCCGCCCATGCCGGACGACCTTCGCGCGCAGATAGAACCGCTGCATGCGATGGTGAAAGCGATGGGGTTGCCGCTGCTTGCCGTAAGCGGTGTAGAGGCGGATGACGTTATCGGCACGCTGGCGAAAGAAGCTGCTGCTGCAGGCCGCGCGGTACTCATCAGCACCGGCGATAAAGACATGGCGCAGTTGGTTACGCCGCAGGTCACCCTTATCAACACGATGACCAATACGATCCTTGGTCCGGAAGAAGTACAGACCAAATATGGCGTGCCGCCGGAGCTTATTATCGATTTTCTGGCGCTGATGGGGGACTCCTCGGACAACATTCCAGGCGTGCCGGGCGTAGGTGAAAAAACCGCGCAGGCGTTGCTGCAGGGGTTGGGCGGGCTTGATTCGCTTTATGCCAACCCGGAGAAAATCGCCGAGCTTTCATTCCGTGGCGCGAAAACCATGGCGGCGAAGCTTGAACAGAACAAAGAGGTCGCTTATCTCTCCTATCAGTTGGCCACCATCAAAACGGATGTGCCGCTGGATCTGAGCAGCGAGCAGCTTGAAGTACAGCAACCGCTGGTGGATGACCTGCTGGGGCTGTTCAAACGCTATGAGTTCAAACGCTGGACCTCAGATGTCGAGGCCGGGAAGTGGCTGCAGGCCAAAGGAGCTAAGCCCGCCGTTAAGCCGAAAGAGACCATCCAGATAGACGCGGAGCCCGAAGAAGAAGCGGTAGCGCTCTCTTTTGAAAATTACGTCACCATTCTTGATGAAGAGACGCTGCAGGAGTGGATTGGCCGTCTGAAAAAGGCGCCGGTTTTCGCTTTTGATACCGAAACCGACAGCCTTGATAACCTGACCGCCAGCCTGGTCGGCCTCTCTTTCGCCACTGAGCCGGGGCTCGCCGCCTATGTACCGGTGGCGCATGATTATCTGGATGCGCCGGATCAGCTCCCGCGCGAGCGCGTGCTTGAACTGCTTAAGCCGCTGCTGGAAGATGAAACGCTGCTGAAAGTGGGACAGAACCTGAAATATGACCGGGGCGTGCTGCAGAACTATGGCATTGAACTGCGCGGCATCGCATTCGACACCATGCTGGAGTCTTATATTCTCGATAGCGTCTCTGGCCGTCACGATATGGACAGCCTCGCCGAGCGTTGGCTTAAGCACCAGACCATCACTTTCGAAACCATTGCCGGCAAAGGTAAAAATCAGCTCACTTTTAATCAGATAGCGCTTGAAGAGGCGGGGCGTTACGCAGCGGAAGATGCTGACGTAACTCTGCAACTGCATCTGAAGATGTGGCCGAAGCTGCAAAAATACGCCGGCCCGCTCAATATCTTCCAGAATATCGAAATGCCGCTGGTGCCGGTGATTTCGCGCATTGAGCGTAACGGCGTGAAAATCGACCCGGCCGTGCTGCACGCGCATTCGGAAGAGATAACGCACCACCTGGCGGAGCTTGAGCAAAAAGCGCATGAAATTGCAGGCGAGCCGTTTAATCTCTCTTCAACCAAGCAGCTGCAAACCATTCTGTTTGAGAAGCAGGGCATCAAACCTTTGAAGAAAACGCCTGGCGGCGCGCCGTCCACTTCCGAAGAAGTGCTGGCGGAGCTGGCGCTGGACTATCCGCTGCCGAAAGTTATTTTGCAGTACCGCGGTCTCGCGAAGCTCAAGTCGACGTATACCGACAAGCTGCCGCAAATGATCAACCCGAAAACGGGCCGCGTTCATACTTCTTATCACCAGGCCGTGACGGCGACCGGACGGCTCTCCTCGACCGACCCGAACTTGCAGAACATCCCGGTGCGTAATGAAGAGGGCCGCCGCATCCGTCAGGCGTTTATCGCGCCAGATGACTATCTCATCGTCTCTGCGGACTACTCGCAGATTGAACTGCGCATTATGGCGCATCTCTCTCGTGATAAAGGTCTGCTGAAGGCGTTTGCCGAAGGCCAGGATATTCACCGCGCCACCGCCGCGGAGGTATTCGGCCTGCCGCTGGAGAGCGTTTCTGCTGAACAGCGCCGTAGCGCTAAAGCGATTAACTTCGGTCTGATTTATGGCATGAGCGCTTTTGGTCTTTCTCGTCAGCTGAATATTTCTCGTAAAGAATCCCAGAAGTATATGGATCTTTATTTCGAGCGCTATCCGGGCGTACTCGAGTATATGGAGCGCACCCGTAAGCAGGCGAAAGAGCAAGGCTATGTTGAGACGCTTGAAGGGCGTCGTCTGTATCTGCCGGATATCAATGCCAGCAACGCCGCGCGGCGTGCGGGTGCTGAGCGCGCGGCTATCAACGCCCCTATGCAGGGCACGGCGGCGGATATCATTAAGCGCGCCATGATAGCTGTGGACGCCTGGCTGCAGGAAGAGCAACCGCGGGTGAAAATGATCATGCAGGTGCACGATGAACTGGTGTTTGAGGTGCATAAAGATGACCTCGAGGCGGTGTCGCAGAAGATCCATCATCTCATGGAAAGCAGCACGAAACTGGATGTGCCGTTGCTGGTGGAAGTAGGCAGCGGGGAAAACTGGGATCAGGCGCATTAACGGCGGTGGCGTTATAGCCGTTTTATGTAACTAAGCAACATAACTCATAGCATTTTGTGATGATCATTAGAATTCGCTATGTAAAGAGTGAAAAAAAACTACAAAAAGTGCTTTGTAGGTCCGGGAAAAAAGAGTAGAGTTAAAGACGTAGGGTACAGAGGTAAGATGTTCTATCTTTCAGACCTTTTACTTCACGTAATCGGATTTGGCTGAATATTTAGCCGCCCCAGTCAGTAATGACTGGGGCGTTTTTTATTGTCTGAAGAAAAAGCGGCGCGGGGCAAACCCGCACGCCATCACGCCTCTTCGGCGTTCTCGTCAGCCGTCGCGGGCGGCACCTCATTAAACCAGCTATCCAGCTTGTGACGCAGTTTATCAACGCCCATTTTCTTCAGCGAAGAGAACATCTCTACCTGCACGTCGCCGTTAAACGCGATAACCGCTTCGCGCACCATATTGAGCTGCGATTTTCGCGCGCCGCTCGCCAGTTTATCCGCTTTAGTCAGCAGCACCAGCACCGGGATCTGGCTGTCCACTGCCCATTCAATCATCTGCTGATCGAGATCCTTAAGCGGATGGCGAATATCCATCAGCACGACCAGCCCCTTCAGGCACTGGCGTTTCTCCAGGTATTCGCCCAGCGCGCGCTGCCATTTGCGTTTCATCTCTTCCGGGACTTCGGCATAACCGTAGCCTGGCAAGTCCACCAGGCGCTTGCCTTCTGCAACTTCAAACAGGTTAATAAGCTGGGTGCGCCCCGGCGTCTTACTGGTGCGCGCCAGGCTCTTCTGGTTAGTGAGCGTATTTAACGCGCTGGATTTCCCCGCGTTAGAGCGACCGGCAAAAGCGACTTCAATGCCGCTGTCGGCAGGAAGGTGGCGGATATCTGGCGCGCTGGTGACAAAGTGCGTCAGTTGATAATTCCAGTTAGTCAAAACGGTTTTCTCCGTCAGAGGATAAGCAATTGCCGGGATTATACCTGAACATGGCCGAAAGGCTGTGTTAATCCTGGCGGCAGGCTTACAACGGTCCCCCGGCGGTTTGTAAGCGATCGGCTATTCCTGCTTTAAGATTTCTCAGGAAAAATCAGTAACATGCAAAATTTAAGTTAAGTAAAACAGCAAGTTATGCGTACAGAACTTTCTGAAAGTCCTCCCGTAATGGCTTCGCTTGCTTGTGAGACGGCGAGATCCTGGTAAAGTAGACAGCACAGGCAAGGCAGCCTCGGGAGAGGATTTCCGCAAGAGGATGCTGATGCGTCAGGATGACGAGAAAAGGATTATGGCCAGGCTGGCCCGCCCAGGGAAGCGGCGTTAAAAGGGAAAAGGAAAGCAACACGGAGCGTTGCAGGCTTAGGGAAAGACAGGGGTTGTCGAAAAGCTACAGGGACGGGAAAACCGGTGACCGGTATAGAGTCAAGAAAAAGGGCGACAGGTAAATAACCTGTCGCCTTTTTTCTTTGCTTGCTTTCTGCTAGATTCCGCCGCAATTCTATACTGATCAAAACGGCTCAAGACGATATCCCATGAAGCAACCAACCTCTGCAGGGCGCAGCAAAAGCGGCGCAAAAGCGCATCGTAAGACACGCGAAGAAATTAACCAGGAAGCGCGCGACCGCAAGCGCGAGAAAAAGCACCGCGGCCATGCGCCGGGTAGCCGCGCCACAGGGGCGACCGCAGGCTCAAAAGGTAAAGGCGGTGCGCAGGCGAAAGATCCGCGTATCGGCAGCAAAAAGCCGATTCCTCTGGGCGTAACTGAAGCGCCTGCCAAAAAGCAGCCTAAACCGAAGAGCGAGAAACCGATGCTTTCACCGCAAGCCGAACTGGATATGCTGGAAAACGACGAACGCCTGGATTCCCTGCTGGAGCGCCTGGAAGAGGGCGAAACCATCAGCGCTGAAGATCAAGCCTGGGTGGATGCGAAACTCGATCGCATCGATGAGTTGATGCAGCAGCTTGGCCTCTCGTATGACGATGACGACGAAGAAGAGGAAGAGGGCCAGGAAGATATGATGCGTCTGCTGAAGGGCGGCAACTAAGATCCGATGGGCCTGCCGGTTCTGCTCATACTCCTTCCAATAGTATGTTATCTGGTGTGGTTATTCGTTAAACTACAGCGGCTGTCGCGGCGGCAGAAATGGCTGCGCAGCCGGCTTATCCCTCATCAGGCGGGTAGGCCTGTTCGCCGAACGCGTCGGCGACACCGTCGGAAGGAGTGAGCATGTCTGAGCAGTTAATCGACTGGGATCTGGCCCTTATCCAGAAATATAACTATTCCGGGCCGCGCTATACTTCGTATCCCACCGCCCTTGAGTTCTCCGAATCGTTTGGCGAGCAGGCGTTTGCCGAAGCGGTGGCGCGCTACCCAGAGCGCCCGCTTTCGCTCTACGTTCATATCCCGTTTTGCCACAAGCTCTGCTATTTCTGCGGCTGCAACAAGATAGTGACCCGTCAGCAGCATAAGGCGGACCAGTATCTCGATGCGCTTGAGCAGGAAATTGTCCATCGCGCGCCGCTTTTTGCCGATCGTCGCGTCAGCCAGCTGCACTGGGGCGGCGGCACGCCAACTTATCTGAATAAAGCGCAAATCAGCCGCCTGATGGCCCTGCTGCGCGGCCATTTCCGCTTTAACGAAGATGCGGAAATCTCCATTGAAGTGGACCCGCGTGAAATCGAACTGGATGTGCTCGACCATCTGCGTGCCGAAGGCTTCAGCCGCCTTAGCATGGGAGTGCAGGACTTCAATAAAGAGGTGCAACGGCTGGTAAACCGCGAGCAGGACGAAGCATTTATATTCGCTCTGCTTAAACATGCGCGTGAGATTGGCTTCACTTCCACCAATATTGACCTGATTTACGGCCTGCCGAAGCAGACGCCGGAAAGCTTCGCCTTTACCCTGAAGCGTGTGGCGCAGCTCAACCCGGATCGCCTCAGTGTCTTCAACTACGCGCACCTGCCGAACCTCTTCGCGGCGCAGCGTAAAATCAAGGAAGCGGATCTCCCTTCCGCACAGCAGAAGCTCGACATTCTGCAACAAACTATCCAGTCGCTGACGCAGGCGGGCTACCAGTTTATCGGCATGGACCATTTCGCCCGTCCGGATGATGAGCTGGCGATTGCCCAGCGCGAGGGCGTTTTACACCGCAACTTCCAGGGCTACACCACCCAGGGCGATACGGATCTGCTGGGACTTGGCGTCTCCGCCATCAGCATGCTTGGCGATTGCTATGCGCAAAACCAGAAAGAGTTGAAGGTTTACTATCAGCAGGTGGATGAGCAAGGGAATGCGCTATGGCGCGGCCTCGCGCTTACGCGCGACGACTGCATCCGCCGCGATGTCATCAAGGCGCTGATTTGCAACTTCCAGCTGTCGTTTGCTGAGATTGAAAGGGCGTGGGCGCTGCGCTTTGCTGAGTATTTTGCTGAAGATCTGGCGCTGTTAAAACCGCTGGCGCAGGATGGGCTGGTGGATATCAACGAGCAGGGCATCCGGGTGACGCCGAAGGGCAGGCTGCTTATTCGCAACATCTGCATGTGTTTTGATATTTACCTGCGTCGCAAAGCGCGGCTTCAGCAGTTCTCTCGGGTGATATAAAAAAGGCGGGTTTAAAACCCGCCTTTTTTAACTAAAGAAATTGACCAGCGCCGCACAGAGCAAAGCCGCTATCGCCGTTTGCGGCGTATGGCTTGCTGCCGCGCCGGCTTCGGCGCTGTGCGACACCAGTTGAATTAATGATTCCAGCATGTTGATCCCCCCGCGTGAACGCGCACGATCATACTGAACTCATTATCACAGTAAAGTACAAAATTAACGCAGTTTGCGCGAAGTGGCGGTTTTTTACACAGAGCCGCCGCGTTACTCCATGCCCAGCTCTTTAAGCTTGCGCGTCAGGGTATTTCTTCCCCAACCAAGCAGCCGCGCCGCTTCTTGCTTATGCCCCTGAGTATGACGTAAAGCGGTGGTCAGCAACGTACGCTCCATCTCCGGCTGCGCTTCTGAAAGCAAGTTTTGATGACCGGAACGCAACGCCCGATCGGCCCACTGCGCCAGCAGCGTCGCCCAGCTGTCCGGCAGGCTCTGGGAGGGGCTGTCCGGCACGCTGGTTTCAAACAGTTCGCTGGGTAGATCCTGAATCAGCACCTCCTGACCCGCCGCCATCACCGTTAACCAACGGCAAGTATTTTCCAGCTGGCGCACGTTGCCAGGCCAGGCGAGGCGGGTCAGCGCCGCTTCGGTTTCCGGATGGAGCTGTTTAGCCTCTACGCCCAGTTCGCGTGCCGCTACCTGCAGGAAATGGCGCGCCAGACGCGGGATATCTTCCCGGCGTTCGCGCAGCGGCGGTAAATGCACGCGGATGACGTTCAGACGGTGGAAAAGGTCCTCACGGAATTTCCCCTCCTGCACGCGCAGCTCCAGGTTCTGGTGCGTTGCGGCGATAATACGCACATCAACCTTTACCGGCGCATAGCCGCCGACGCGGTAAAACTGGCCGTCGGCCAGTACGCGCAGCAGACGCGTCTGCACATCAAGCGGCATATCGCCGATTTCGTCTAAAAACAGCGTGCCGCCGTCGGCCTGCTCGAAGCGACCCTGACGAATCTGGTTAGCGCCGGTAAACGCCCCTTTTTCATGACCGAACAGCTCAGACTCAATAAGATCCTTCGGTATCGCCGCCATGTTCAGCGCGATAAACGGCGCCTTCACGCGCGGGCTATGGCGATGCAGCGCGTGAGCGACTAGCTCTTTACCGGTGCCCGATTCGCCATTAATCAGCACGCTGATTGAGGAACGGGAAAGACGGCCGATAATGCGAAACACATCCTGCATTGCCGGCGCTTCGCCGATGATATCCGTGGTAGGCCCGAAAACCTGCACGTTGCGCGGCTGCTGTTGCTCCTGATAGTGGCTGATGGCGCGCTCTACCAGCGCCACCGCCTCGTCGATATCAAACGGCTTCGGCAGATAATCAAACGCGCCCTGCTGGTAGGCGCTGACGGCGGCGTCCAGATCGGAATGCGCCGTCATTATGATGACCGGAAGCATGGGATGACGCTGTTTGATCTGCTTGAGCAGCGCCAGGCCGTCCATGCCCGGCATGCGAATATCTGAAAGCAGGACGTCGGGCGTTTTGGTCGCCAGCGCGTCCAGCACTTCGCTTGCGCTTTCAAACGTGGTGCAGCTTAAGCCTGCGCCGGTAAGCGCGCGTTCCAGAACCCAGCGGATGGAGCTATCGTCATCAACGATCCAGACTATCCCTCGTTGCATAGAGACCTCTACTTCCGAATAGGCAGGTAAACCGAAAACTCGGTATGACCCGGCCAACTGTTAAATTCGATTTTTCCCGAATGCTGATCGATAAGATTTCGGGCGATGGAAAGCCCCAGACCGGTGCCGCCTTCGCGGCCACTGACCATTGGGTAGAACAGCGTATCCTGCAAGTGAGCCGGGATGCCCGGCCCGTTATCTTCCACATCAATTCTGGCGGCAAGGCGATAGCGAACGCCGTGTAAGGTCAGCTGGAAGGCGGTGCGGGTGCGCAGCACAATTTCGCCGCCTTCCTCGCCCAGCGCCTGCAACGCGTTGCGTACAATGTTCAGCAACACCTGCTCAATCTGGTCCGGGTCATGGGCGAACTCGGGCAAGCTTGGGTCGTAATCACGCACCAGCGTTACGTTTTCCGGCAGCTCCATCGACACAAGCTTCACCACGCGCTCCGCGACTTTGTGGATGCTTTCCGTCACGTGCATGCCGGGCTGCTGCGGGCCGAGCAGTCTGTCCACCAGATTGCGCAGGCGATCGGCCTGCTCAATGATCACTTTGGTGTATTCGGTTAATGTCGGGTCCGGCAAGGCTTTACTTAACAGCTGCGCCGCCCCGCGCAGACCGCCGAGCGGGTTTTTAATTTCGTGCGCCAGTCCGCGAACTAAATCGCGAGCCGCTACCTGCTGCGCATGCTGCAGTTGTTCCTGGCTCAGGCGGCGCTGGTTATCCATCGGCGCCATTTCCAACAGAATAAGCCCTTCCGGCAGCCGTTGCGCCGTGAGGGAGAGAATATGCGAGCGGCCGTCAATCACCAGCGTGACTTCGTTATCAGTAAAGCCCTGCCCTGCGTTCAGGCTCTCCTGCATCAGGCTGATGTTAAGAGAAAAATAGCTCAACAGCTCCGGCAGTGGAGTGCCATAAAGCTTGCGAGAACTTTGCGCCAGCAGCTGTTGCGCCGCCGGGTTCGCGTAATGCACCGCGAGTTCGTCATCAACCAGCAAAATACTGTTGATGAGTGAATTGAGGATCTGCCCAGCATCGGGCAGCGTGCCTGTTGCCATTCAGCAGTCTCCCAGGTTGCACCAATTTAGTGCAGTATAACGTTTTGCGACATAAAATCGCCTGAAAACAGCGCCAGCATGGAGAAAAAAGCCCATCCGAAGATGGGCTGAAAGTTTCCACGGCAACAAAAAATGACTTCGGATTAAACGCTGTAATACAGTTCGAACTCTACCGGGTGCGGCGTCATGCGCACGCGGTCGTTCTCTTCGATACGCAGCGCGATGTACGCATCGATAGCATCGTCGGTGAACACGCCGCCTGCGGTCAGGAACTCGCGGTCCTGATCCAGCGCCTGCAGGGCTTCTTCCAGAGAACCGGCAACCTGCGGGATCTCTTTCGCTTCTTCCGGCGGCAGATCGTAGAGGTTTTTGTCCATTGCTTCGCCCGGGTGGATTTTGTTCTTAATACCATCCAGACCGGCCATCAGCAGCGCTGCAAAGCACAGGTACGGGTTAGCCGCCGGGTCCGGGAAGCGAACTTCGATACGACGCGCTTTCGGAGACGCCACCACCGGGATACGGATAGAAGCGGAGCGGTTACGCGCGGAGTAAGCCAGCATAACCGGCGCTTCGTAACCCGGAACCAGACGCTTATAAGAGTTGGTGGTCGGGTTGGACAGGGCGTTGATCGCTTTAGCGTGTTTGATTACGCCGCCGATGTAATAAAGCGCCTGTTCAGACAGACCCGCATATTTGTCGCCAGAGAACAGGTTGGTGCCATTCTTGGACAGAGACATGTGGCAGTGCATACCGGAGCCGTTGTCGCCGAACATCGGTTTCGGCATGAAGGTCGCGGTTTTGCCGAAGCGGTGAGCCACGTTGTGCACGACATATTTGTAGATCTGAATTTCGTCCGCTTTTTTGGTCATGGTGTTGAAGCGGGTTGCCACTTCGTTCTGGCCAGCAGTTGCGACTTCGTGGTGGTGAGCTTCAACGACGAGGCCCATCTCTTCCATGGTCAGACACATCACGGAACGGATGTCCTGAGAAGAGTCGACTGGCGGAACCGGGAAGTAACCGCCTTTTACGCCCGGACGGTGACCTTTGTTGCCACCTTCGTATTTGGTGGAGGAGTTCCACGCGCCTTCGATATCGTCGATAGCCACGTGAGAACCAGAAATTGAGCTGCCGAAGCGAATATCGTCAAACAGGAAGAATTCCGGTTCCGGCCCGAACAGCACGGTGTCCGCGATGCCGGTAGAACGCAGGTATTCTTCAGCGCGTTTCGCGATGGAGCGCGGGTCGCGGTCATAGCCTTGCAGGGTGCCCGGTTCCAGGATGTCGCAACGAATGATAAGGGTAGGCTCTTCATAGAACGGGTCAATGACAGCGGTGGAAGCGTCCGGCATCAGCACCATGTCGGATTCGTTAATGCCTTTCCAGCCACCGATGGAAGAGCCATCAAACATTTTGCCTTCTTCAAAGAATTCGGCGTTTACCTGGTGAGCAGGGATAGTGACGTGCTGTTCTTTACCTTTGGTATCGGTGAAGCGCAGATCGACAAACTTCACCTCATGCTCGTTCAGCATCGTCAAAACGTGTTCAGCGGACATACTTAACTCTCCCGGATTTGTCATTGTCGTCGTGGTAACGAGGTCTTCAAACACTGCTTAAAAAGGCATTGGCGCCATGAATAGAATAAAGCGAAAAGTGTGCCAACTTTTAAAATGCCTGCAAAAGGCGCTATGATGCGCACCATAGTGCAAAAGGGATGCACCATTGTGGATAAATTGCACCAATATAGTGCTTGTGTGTAAAAATAAAGCACTGTGTTGGTGCAATTTGCGTTATGTCTCCCTTTTATCGCTCCGTGAAAGCGATCACAAAGCCCGGCAGCTAAACTTGTTTGGGAAGGAAGTCTGTGATCCTGTTTAGTCCTTCGATTAATACGTGTACAATAACGCGCTATTTCTAATGCCTGAGGCAAAGTTGTGATCGAAAATCTGCGTAACATCGCCATCATTGCGCACGTTGACCACGGTAAAACTACCCTGGTTGACAAACTGCTCCAGCAATCCGGTACGTTCGACGAGCGTACTGAAGCACAAGAGCGTGTGATGGACTCCAACGATTTGGAGAAAGAGCGTGGGATTACCATCCTCGCGAAAAACACTGCCATCAAATGGAATGATTACCGTATCAACATCGTTGATACCCCAGGGCACGCCGACTTCGGGGGTGAAGTAGAGCGTGTCATGTCCATGGTTGACTCCGTGCTGCTGGTGGTTGACGCGTTTGACGGCCCAATGCCGCAAACGCGCTTCGTGACCAAGAAAGCATTTGCCCATGGCCTGAAGCCTATCGTCGTTATCAACAAAGTCGACCGTCCGGGCGCGCGTCCTGACTGGGTTGTCGATCAGGTCTTCGACCTGTTTGTAAACCTGGACGCTACCGACGAGCAGCTGGACTTCCCTATCGTTTACGCTTCCGCGCTGAACGGCATCGCAGGTATGGACCATGAAAACATGGCTGACGACATGACCCCGCTGTACCAGGCGATTGTCGACCATGTTCCGGCGCCGGACGTGGACCTTGACGGCCCGCTGCAGATGCAGATCTCCCAGCTTGATTACAACAACTATCTGGGCGTTATCGGCATCGGTCGCATCAAGCGCGGTAAAGTGAAGCCGAACCAGCAAGTCACCGTTATCGACAGCGAAGGTAAAACTCGCAACGGTAAAGTGGGCAAAGTGTTGGGTCACCTGGGTCTGGAGCGTATCGATACCGATCTCGCGGAAGCGGGCGATATCATCGCGATTACCGGCCTTGGCGAACTGAACATCTCCGACACCATCTGCGATCCGCAGAATGTTGAAGCGCTGCCGGCCCTGTCTGTCGACGAGCCGACCGTGACCATGTTCTTCAACGTCAACACCTCACCGTTCTGTGGTAAAGAAGGTAAATACGTTACCTCTCGCCAGATCCTGGACCGCCTGAACAAAGAGCTGGTGCACAACGTTGCGCTGCGCGTTGAAGAGACCGAAGACGCTGATGCGTTCCGCGTTTCTGGCCGCGGTGAACTGCACCTTTCCGTGCTTATCGAAAACATGCGTCGTGAAGGTTTCGAACTGGCGGTTTCCCGTCCGAAAGTTATCTTCCGCGAAATCGACGGCCGTAAACAAGAGCCGTTCGAAAACGTAACGCTGGACGTTGAAGAGCAGCATCAGGGTTCTGTCATGCAGGCTCTGGGCGAGCGTAAAGGCGATCTGAAAAACATGAACCCGGATGGCAAAGGGCGCGTACGTCTTGACTACGTGATCCCAAGCCGCGGCCTGATTGGCTTCCGTTCTGAGTTCATGACCATGACCTCCGGTACCGGTCTGCTCTACTCCACCTTCAGCCATTACGACGACGTTCGTCCGGGCGAAGTGGGCCAGCGCAACAACGGCGTGCTGATCTCCAACGGTCAGGGTAAAGCGGTAGCGTTCGCGCTGTTCGGTCTGCAGGATCGCGGCAAGCTGTTCCTGGGTCACGGTGCGGAAGTTTATGAAGGCCAGATCATCGGTATTCACAGCCGTTCTAACGACCTGACGGTAAACTGCCTGACCGGTAAGAAACTGACCAACATGCGTGCGTCTGGTACAGACGAAGCCACGGTTCTGGTTCCGCCTATCAAGATGACTCTGGAGCAGGCTCTGGAATTCATCGATGATGACGAACTGGTGGAAGTAACGCCGCAGTCTATCCGTATTCGTAAGCGTCATCTGACGGAAAACGATCGTAAACGCGCTTCGCGCGGTTCGAAAGAAGACTAATAGCTGCGTAATGGTCGTTGCTATGAAAAAGCCGCTGAGTTTAGCGGCTTTTTTTATTGCTTCACGTCATTGCTTTTCAAACGCCGGATAATAACGTCAGAAGGAATATCTCAATCCTAAACGAATACGATACTGTTCCTTGTTATACGCATTCCATCTGTCGAGCCACTGAAGCTCCAGGTAAGGCAGCCAGTGTTGATCCACTTTATATCTGAAACCATTGGTAATTTCCCAGTGATGATCTTTACCATTTTTGCTGTGGTAATCATTCACCCGCTGGAAAAAATGCGGCTCAAAGATATAAGTGAATTGATCGGTTAATTTAAAACTCCAATAGTTTGCAAACTCATGGGTGTCATTTTTATCCATGTTCCCATTAAAGTCGGGCGTATCATAATTTGTGCGGTTGTAACGATAACGGAGCGTCAGATTAAACCAGTCAGTGAATTTATATTTAGTATCTAAATAGACAGCGCCACCTGAACCGCTTCGATTGTCATTAATAAGCGCGCCAGGCTGGAATGTTAATCTGTCGGTGGGTTTGAACAGCGGATACCATGCTTCTATCTCATTATAGCTGTGCTTCAGTTCATCCCATCGGCCGACATTATAGGCATTTGTCGCCATAATGCCTGCGCCCATGTCAAAGTTATAGCCAGCCCGAAGAATAACCTCATGCAAATCAGAGGCGGTGTTGTAGGCCTCGCGTGTTTCGACATATGCGCCTGCCAGAACAGAGCAGGACACGGAAGAAAAAAGCATAACGGTAACGACTCTTTTCATAGTTTTTCCATGTATAAAGTACAGAAAGGCCTCCCCTCCTGTTTAACAGGAGAGAATTCATGGCCGGGTTTATAGTTATAAAGTGACTGCTGACGCTTTATTTTCAGTATTAGTTGCAGATTGCTGGCACGATTTATTTTTACGCGTACTTATCTCCTCAATAATAAAAGCGAAACGTTTTTCATTCAGTTTATAAAAGAAACCCATAATTAATGCAGCTATTATCGCCAGGCCACAGGGCCAAAGAAATATAAGCTGGCGCAGACCAAGCAACGTTGTCGCGCTTTGAAGCGTATTTGGAACATAACCAATCTGCGTCAGCATAATGCCGGGTAAAAAACCGGCCAGCGCTGCGGAAATTTTTCGAGAAAAAGTATAACCGGTGTAAACCGACCCTTCGGTGCGGATCCCGGTTTTCCATTCGCCATAATCAACCGTGTCCGGAACCAGCGCCCAGTTCAGGCTATTAACAAATGCCGTCCCGAAAAAAGCCATACAGGAAAAAAACACAAACATCAGCGAGCTGCTGCCCCAAAGAAAGTTCAGCACGTCGCCGGTTGCCCATAACGTTAGCCCGCCAAGATAAACCTGCTTTTTACCAAACCGCTTTACCGCGCCAGGCACCAGGAAAACGCCGATCAGAATGCAGCCCATGCTGAAAAAGCCCATCCATGAAAGCAGATGAATATCATTCAGCACGTACTGGGTGTAATAAACCTGAATGGCGAGTTTGATATTAAAAGCAGCCAGCGTACAGAGATTAGCGATACACAGCACCAACAGCGGCGGGTTACGGAAAATGGCGCAGAACGATTTAATCATGCTGGGTTTATGATGCTCAGGCGTTACCTCCACATAGCGCTCTTGCACCCCGTTATAGCACCACCACATGCAGAGTAATCCGCAGAGGGCGAACAGCAGCGCAGCGAAAAAATAGCCCTGGGAAGGGTTGGCGTTAAAAAGCGACTGCACTGGAATAAAACCTACCGTACACAACAATAGCCCAAGCGTTGCGCCTCCCTGACGCCATGCAGCAAGCTGCGCGCGTTCGTCAGGGTTTTTAGTGATGGCGGGCACCATGGCGCCATAGGAACAGTTCATCAGACTGTAAAAAAGGCCAAACATCATAAACAGGACGGTAGCGATGGCGGTTTTTACCGTCAGGCTAAAGTCGTTAGCCATAAATTGCGCCGTGGCGACCAGCGCAACGGGTACGGAAGCATAAAGAATAAAGGGCCGGAATTTGCCATTCTCACCAATATTGCGGCGGGAATCTAACAGCACCCCGGTCAGCATATCGGTAAAAGCGGTAAAAAACTTCGCCACCAGGAAGATAACCCCGCCATAAAATGCGGGCATGCCCAGTTCATCGGTATAAAACTTCAAAAGATAAAGCGTACCGATGCAAAGCATCAGGTTTGAGCCAAAATCACCCATTCCATAGGCGCATTTTTCACGCAGGCTCAGTTTTAGCGTCAGCGGATCAGCGTTACGGTTCATCATCGCCCCCACAGCGCCCTTGCGGGCGCTCTGTCAAAAACGTTCAGGCCATACGTTTACGCATTTCTATCTCTTCAACGATGCGGACATACATCTTCTCGTTGAGGTTATAGAAGCATCCCATCGCGACTATGGTGATAACCGCCAGCACGCAGGGGTAGATAAAAATCAGCTGTCGCAGACCTTCGACCGTGCCTGCGGATTGCGCCACATTAGGCACATAGCCTATCTGCGTGAGCATTATGCCAGGGAAAAAACCGGCCAACGCCTGAGAGACTTTGCGAAAGAAGGTAAAGCCGGTGTAAACCGTGCCTTCCGACCGTATGCCGGTGCGCCATTCCCCATACTCCACCGTATCGGAAACCAGCGCCCAGTTCAGGCTGTTGACGAAAGCCGAACCAAAGAATGCCAGGCAGGAAAACGCGACAAAGCTCACCGAACCGCCGCCCATCGTGTAGTTGAGCAAATCCCCCGCGATCCATATCAACAGGCCGCTGATATAAACTTTCTTTTTGCCGAAGCGGCGCACCGCGCCAGGCATTAAAAAGACGCCGATGAAAATGCATCCCATGCTGAAGAAACCCATCCAGGAAAGCAGTATCGGATCGTTAAGAACGTACTGGGTGTAATAGACCTGAATGGCCAGCTTGACGTTGAATGCCCCCAGCGTGCAGAGGTTGGCTATACAGAGAATGAAAAGCGGTCGGTTGCCCGCAATGGCGCGAAAAGATTGTAAAAGACCAGGCTTGTGCGCCGGGCTTGCAGGCTGTGCTTCTACGTAGCGCTCTTTCACCCCGGCATAGCACCACCACATAAAAAACAGGCCGCACAATGAGAACAACGTAGCGGCGAAGATATAGCCCAGTTGCTGATTGCCTTCGATAAGGTTCATTACCGGTACGAAGCCAACCGTACAGAGCAGCAGCCCAAGCGTCGCGCCGCCCTGTCGCCATGCCGCCAGCGAGGCGCGCTCATTGGGATTTTTGGTTATAGCGGGCACCATCGCGCCGTAAGAGCAGTTCATCATGCTGAAAAACAGCCCATAGAGCATGAACAGCACAGTCGCCATCACTGTTTTGCCGGTGATTTCAAAAGGCGTGCCGACAAAATTAGCGATAGCCAGCAGCGTCACGGGAAAGGCCGCATACAGAACGAAAGGACGGAATTTGCCTTTAGGGCCGATTTTACGCCGCGAATCCAGCATGATGCCGGTACCCATGTCGGTAAACGCGGTAAAGAACTTGGCTATCAAAAAGATAATGCCGCCGTAGGTGCCAGGGAGTCCCAGTACGTCAGTATAAAATTTCAGTAAATAGAGCGTGCCGATATCCAGCAGGATATTGGAACCTAAGTCGCCCATGCCATAGGCAACTTTTTCCTTGAACGGCAGGCGCAGGGTGGCCGGGTCGGATACGTGTTGACTCATTATATTTCTCCTTCTGCCCGCAGGAGAGTGTCCTGCGGGCGAGCCTTATCAGATAAGACGTAACGCATTGAACAGCGAAGCCCATTCGCTTTGCGCACGGTAAAAGACCGGTGGTTGACCGAGAGGCGCGTTGACAGTGATCTCTCCGCCGCCGCACTCTTCGCCCGTCCAGAGGTTGACCCAGCTATCCTGAGGCAGGTAAAGCGTCCAGTCGCGTCGCCCTTCCTCATAAACGGGAGCGACCAGCAGATCGCGGCCAAAAAGATACTGGTACTTGATCGTATAAGCGCGAGGGTCGTTCTCGTAATGAAGGAACAGAGGCCGCATTACCGGCAAGCCGCTTTTGGCGTTTTGCGCAACCGCCTGTTTGATGTAGGGCTTAAGCGTTGTGAAGACTGTTGTCATTCGTGCGAAATGGGCAATAGTTTGCGCATCGCTGTCGAACTGCCAGTTGTCGCCAGGGCGGTTCCCTTCGTGGGTGCGCATCATTGGCGTAAAAGCGCTGAAATCACACCAGCGAAGCAGAAGCTCTTTGCTGCGTTTCATATCAAACAGCGTGGTGTAGCCGCCAATATCGCTGTGGTGCAGGCCATGGCCGGACATGGCTAAAGAGAGCGCGGCCGGCACCACCGACGCCAGCCCGTCATCCAGGCTCCAGTCAACGTTCTGATCGCCTGCCCACATCATCAAGGAATGTTTCTGGCTGCCGGTGTAGCCTGCGCGCATGAAGAAAAGCACTTCGCCAAGCTTGCCTGTCTCTTCCAGCGCTTCGTAGTTGCATTTTGCCCACAGCGCAGGCCAGGCGTTATGCATGATCTCCGCGCTCACGCCGTTATGCAGAAAGGTATCGGTGGGCAGATATTCACCAAAGTCCGCCATCCAGCCGCCGCACCCCAGCGCAATCAGGTTTTGCTTGATAACGCCTTTGTACCAGTCGTACGCCTCTGGATTAGTCAGATCGATAACGCCTGCGTAAAATTCGCCAAACTCAACGTGGTAGTCTTTGCCCTGCGCATCTTTTGTCAGATAACCGCGTTTCGCCGCCTCCGCACATAAGTCGCGATCGCTTGCGACATAGGGATTGATATAAGAGAGAAACTGGACGCCTTCGCGGTTCCACTGCTGGATGCGTTCAGCGAGGTGCGGGTAAAGCTCGCCGTTCCATTTCCAGTTCCACATCACGCGCTTACCAAAAGAGGTCATACGGATGCCCGACCAGTCCTGCGCCCATATGCCGTTAACTTTCACGCCGCCGTTGCGCATCGTTTCCAGCTTCTGCTGACAAACCTCGGTGCCGCCCTGAATGCCCAGCGTCACGCCGTCATAGACCCAGTCGGGTAGCTCCGGCTGGCGTCCCAGCAGGTTGGTCAGTTTTTCCAGAAGCGCAACATAGGTTTCCGCGCATTCGAAACGCAGCGTGGCGTTATCCTCCCAGAATGCCAGTTCGTGAAACTCCGGCGCGCTGAAGTCGAAGTTCATGTAACAGCTGTTATCAACGTGGCAGTAGTATTTTTGCGTGCTGACAAAGGTCGGCTGTGGAAAGAAGGTCCAGTAATAGTCGCCTCCCGCATTCTCCTTACAGTCTGCAAGCCATGTCACATAGCTCTGTTTGTTGCGGCCGACGCCCTGTTCACTGGTCCAGAGCGGGAACGGCTTGCCGCGCAGATCAAAGCAGGAGAACTGTTCGCCGCAGCCGTAAATATGATCTTCCGGCTGCGCCGCCAGACGCAGCCAGATGCGGTTATGGCTGCTGGCCTCGTTTTGCAAGCGCAACTGAAGACGGCCTGCGGTATCGGTATCGATAATCAACGTCGCGCTGACAGCATCGCCGCGAGTAAAATGGATAGTCCAGCCTGTGCGTTGTTTCGTGACAGACGCGTTAGTCAGGGCGATTTTTTCGTTTAGCTTATCTTTAATGCTGAAGTTGCCGCGAAACATCGCGATGTCCGCCTCGCCCGCGCCAGTCCACAAGCAGGGCGCCTGAGCGGTATGGCGCAAAATGAGACGCTGTTGCCAGATAAGCGTAAAGCCGTCGTTTTGTTCAATAAGCTCAAGGTCATCTGAACCCGTTTGTTGAGAAGTCATAACGATCTCCGTTGTAAGGTAGTTCGGTAAGTTGTTCGTTTCTGTTTTTGTTATTCGCCGCCGATGGAAAAACGCAGCTGATGCGTCTGACCTGGCGCCAGCGAGAGTAAGTCCAGGCCGGAATTAAACGCGTCGGGCGGACAACTCATCGGCTCAACGGCAAGCCCAATCCGGTTTAGCTTGTCGCCGGTATAAATTTGCAGCCAGGGTTGATCGGAACGCAGAAAGGTGGACATGGCCTGACGCTGGCTGGTTAACCTCACCTCCCACGCCTTCCCATTTGCGAGCGTTTTAAAGGTATGATCGACAAGCGTCGCGCCGATTTTCCGGGGCGTTGAGAACAGCAAGCCCAGCTCATGCGCATCGACTAAATGCAGAGGATGACGTTGCGCATCCACACTGAACGCCTGTTCGGCGGGTATAACGACCGTGCAGCTGTCTACTTTTTCCAGATTGCAGGTTAAATAAGGGTGTGCGCCCGCACCGTAAGGCGCAGGCTCGTCCCCTAAATTTTGCGTAGCGATGCAGGCGCTCAGGCCCGCATGCGCGTCTAATCGCCAGGTCACTTCGCAGGCAAGCATAAAAGGGTAGCCATAGGTCGGTGGTAAGAAAGCCGTTAAGGTGACTTCAGAGGCCGACTGGTGCGCAACCTGCCAGTTTTGCCACGCCAGCAGCCCATGTATCGCCGAGCCAGACTCGCTATCGTTAATCGCGGGCGTAAAGGTTTTTCCCGCGTAGTGATAACGACCGCCAGCGATACGGTTAGGCCAGGGAAGTAAAACTTTTCCCATATGGGCCGGGGGCATCTCTTCCGGCTTATGCGGAACGACCAGATGTCGCCCGAGGTAAGTCAGCTCAGCGAGGCCTGCGCCCACCGTAACGATTTTTGCCTGATAGCGCCCGGCGTTCAGCACAAGGGTTTTTCCGCTTTTATGCATGCCTGTTCTCCCTGCGTGTCGCTTATTTAGCGTTCTTATCCAGCAGCCCGGCGGCAACGGCGGGCGCTAAGCCTGGCGCGAGGGGCAGGCGGGGGATAACAAGGCAGTGCAGCAGATGGTAAATATCCTGTTTTCCGTCCCAGACTTTAGTGGTGACCTGATTATTGGCGTCCAGCTCTTGCCACCAGGAGCCGTTTTCATAATCCATCAGGTACTTAATGCAGTAGTCCCACCATTTCTGATACCAGGCTTCGTATTGCGGATCGCCGGTTACGGTATAAAGGGCATAGGCGGTACCCATCGCTTCAACAATCGGCCAGCGAACACGTTCGCGAACAATAGGCGTGCCATCCCAGTCTACGGAATAGACGAAACCGTCTGCGCCGTCTGGCGCCCAGGCATCGCGAATAGTGGCGTGAAAAAGCCCTTTTGCATCTTCCAGCAACCATGCTGGCGGCGTTTCAAAACGGGCTTCGAGAGCAGCGCGAAGGTGCAGCATCAGCCGTCCCCACTCAATCCAGTGACCCGGCGTGCCGCCGTAAGCGCGAAAACGATGGGCGGGGTTTTCTTTGTTGTAATCGCGGATAGGATTCCAGTTGGCGTCAAAATGTTCGTTAACGCGATATTCGCCTTTGCGGGCTACGTCATGAATAATTACCGAAGCGATGCGTAATGCCCGGTCGAGCCATTTCTTGTCATGAGTAACGTCATAAACAATTAAAAACGCTTCCACGGCATGCATGTTGGCGTTTCCACCGCGGTAATCCTCCGTTTTGCTGAACGCCTCGTCCCATGACTCGAGGCACATCTGCTCCGTTTCGCTCCAAAAATAGTTTTCGATAACTTCGATGGCTTCATCCAGTAAAGGGCGGGCGGCGGGATGACCAGTGGTCACTGCGCTGGCGGCGCCAAGCAAGACGAAGAAGTGTTGGTAGCCCTGTTTTGAGGCGTCTACAACGCCTTCATCATTTACACAGGCATACCAGCCGCCGTATTGCTTATCTTTCAGCGCGCCGTTAAGGGCGTTGATGCCATGCTCCACCAGCGCCAGCGCGCCAGGGCGCCCCATCGCGGCGGCAACGGCGTAAACGTGCAGCATACGGGCAGTTATCCATAAATGCGTGCCCATATCCGTTCTGACCTGGCCGTTGTTGCCCAGCCAGCCGAAGCCGGTCGGCACCGCCGCCTTTTTGCCGAAATCAAAAATGCGATCCGTTTCCTGCTCCAGCCAACGGTTATGGCTCAGCGTATTAAACCATTTCATGTTCTGTTCCTTTTCTCAGCGGCCTGCCATCATTTCGTCAACAATCTCGCCTAAGCGCTGTAATTTCGGGACGGAGATATCTCGCAGCATTGCTTGCGCGTCGGGTAAGCCGATAACGGATGACCAGACGGCGCGGCCTGCAAGAAAACCTGAGGCGCCTGCGGTCATCGCCACCCGGACGGCGCGTGGAAAGAGCTTTTCATCCACGCCCGAAGAGAGAATGACCCAGGGCATATTGATGTGTTCGTTGAGCCTTTGCGAAGCGGCGAGCAACGCCTGTTGAGGGCCTTTACCATAGAGCGGCATCTCGACTTTATAGAGATCCGCGCCGCTATCTCCCAGCTCTTTTGCCGCGTCGATAATCGCCTGCTCTCGATCAAACTTATCGCCGCGACGCGGCGGACGAACAACGGGTTCGATGATGCTTAACAGACCGCTGGCATGGCATAGCTGATTAAATGCGTTGACCATCTCCAGCCGCTGCTGCGGGTCCTCGTCGCTGCGCCATAGCACCAGCAGTTTTAGCGCTTTCGCGCCATCGCGCTTCACCGCTTCCGGGTCGATCTTTTTATCAATAATCACGCTATCGACGGGAATCCCGTTGCCGGGAATAAACTCATCGGCGGCGACAATGGTGGCGCAGCTCTTCGCGATAGCCTTTTCCTCAATGACCTGGCGGTAGCAAAATTGCTGATCCACCAGAATTGCAGAGGCATAGGGCGACAGGATCCTGGCGGCGTTAACTTTAAAGTCCGTGAGCACCCGATCGCCTACAGGGGCAGGTTCGCCCGCCGCAGCAAACATTAAACGCATGGCCTCGCGCTGATCGACAGCCAGCATGGCGAAGCCGCCAGAAGGTCGGGTGATATCGTTAAGCGTGTAGTGGGACATATCTTGTTCCTTTTACTGGTTAAATTTTGCGGGCCAGGCCAGCTGACGTTCGCACCTGTTCAAGAATGGCTGTCCAGTCCTCGCGTCCGCGCCCGGCAGCACGCGCCTGGCTGTAGACTTCGCGAGAAGCGGCGCCGAGCGGCATCGGCACCTGCAGTTGATTGGCGACGTCCAGCGCGATCCCGAGATCTTTATGGGCGAGGTCGATCATGAAGGCGGGGGAAAGATCGCCTTTCAGCACTTTATTCGGCCAGGAGGTGGTGAAGTGCCCTTTACCGGCGGGCGTACCGCTCATGACTTTCAGCGCGACATCGAAAGAGAGACCAAGCGCCTCACACAGTACGGCGGCTTCTGCCGACAACGCGTTAAGCGCAATACTCATGTAGTTGTTGATAAGCTTGACGCGAATGCCCATCCCCGGTCCGCCCGCGTTAACCAGCTCGTTGCCCATCGCCATTAAAACCGGCCTGGCGCGTTCTACCTGCTCTGGCGTGCCGCCTGCCAACAGCAGCAGCGTGCCGGCGATAGCATGATCGGAAGTGCGGCCTACGGGCACATCCATCATGCTGAAACCGCGCTGCTTCATGTCAGTAATCAACCGATCGGTCTGCAAGGGATGAATAGTGGACATATCAATGACCAGCGCTTCGCGGGATAGCCCCTCGCAGACGCCGTTTTCATCAAACAGTACGGAGCGAACCAGGTCGCCGTTAGGCAGCATGGTGATAACAAATTCTGCATCGGTAGCGGCCTGCGCCGCCGTAGGCGAAGCGGTTGCGCCTTGTTTTGCAAGCTGCTCGACCGCCTGTGGGTTTACATCAAACACCTTAAGCTGGTGGCCCTGCTTAAGCAGGTTGCTCGCCATCGGCGCGCCCATTTGTCCAAGCCCTATAAAAGCGATTACCGGCATGTTTCTCTCCTGAAAGATGTTGATGTCAACTTGTGTCAATAATTGAGCGTTTGTTCTGGTTTTTTTTGATCGTATTTGTAATTTATGGTCAAAAAATTGACAGTCGTCACTTTTTAAACATTTGATGAACTTAAAATGGCGACATTCGGAAAAGCAGAAAGGAAACCTTATGGCTCGTATCGCTTGTGTCGGTATTACCGTTTTGGATCGCATCTGGTATCTCAATGATTTACCAGGCGAAGGGGGAAAGTATGTCGCTAACAATTACAAAGAAGTCGGTGGCGGGCCTGCTGCGACAGCGGCCGTAGCCGCAGCAAAACTGGGCGCAGAGGTCGATTTTATTGGCCGTGTTGGTGACGACGACACGGGGAAAAGCGTGCTCAGCGAGCTGGAGTCATTGGGGGTAAAAACACGTTATACGCGCGTATTTTCCGGGGCGCGATCGTCGCATTCTGGCGTTTTTGTGGATGCCCATGGTGAGCGGATTATTGTCAATTATCCTGGCCCGGAACTTCCGGCCTGCGCCGACTGGCTGCAGGCGATTGACTTTTCTCAATGGGATGTGGTGCTGGCGGATGTGCGCTGGCACGATGGCGCGAAACAAGCTTTTACTCAGGCCCGCCAGCATCACGTCACCACGCTGCTGGATGGCGATACTACCCCACAGGACATTTCTGACCTGGTTGCTTTAAGCGATCACGCTGTTTTTTCTTCCCCAGGTTTACAACGGCTGACCGCAAGCAAAGCGCCTGCGGAGGCGCTTAAAAGAGCGCAAACGCTCACAGAGGGTCTTGTTTATGTCACGCAGGGAAGTGACGGTTGCTACTGGCTGAAAAATGGGACGCTGTGTCATCAGCCTGGGTTTTCCGTCAAGGTTATCGATACCACTGGCGCGGGCGACGTTTTCCATGGCGCCATGGCCGTGGGGCTGGCGCAACAGGCGCCAACGGAAGAGGTCGTTCGCTTCGCCAGCGCAGTAGCGGCATTGAAATGCACCCGACCAGGCGGACGTGACGGTATCCCTGATTGTGATCAAACCCGCTCTTTTCTGTCACTTTTTGTATAAAATGCGGGGCGTGATGGTTTTTAGAGGACAGCCTATGAGCCTTACCGAACTAACCGGTAATCCGCGACACGATCAATTGCTGACGCTGATTGCCGATCGCGGTTACATGAATATTGACGAACTGGCGCAACTTCTGGACGTTTCAACCCAGACGGTGCGTCGGGATATTCGCAAACTCAGCGAGCAGGGTTTAATAACCCGGCATCATGGCGGTGCAGGCCGTGCGTCCAGCGTGATAAATACGGCTTTTGAGCAGCGCGAAGTCTCTATGACGGAGGAGAAACGCGCGATCGCAGAAGCTATTGCCGACTATATCCCTGATGGCTCGACGGTGTTTATTACCATTGGCACCACGGTTGAGCATGTGGCGCGGGCGTTGCTCAATCATAACCATCTTCGCATTATCACTAACAGTCTGCGGGTCGCGCATATTTTGTTTAAAAACCCCCGGTTCGAAGTGATGGTGCCGGGCGGCACGCTGCGCGCCCATAACGGCGGAATAATAGGGCCGGCCGCAACGGCGTTTGTGTCAGGGTTTCGCGCCGATTATCTGGTGACAAGCGTAGGGGCGATTGAGAATGATGGCGCAATGCTGGAGTTTGATGTTAACGAAGCAAGCGTTGTCAGGACCATGATGGCGCATTCCCGTCATATTTTGCTCGCCGCCGATCACACCAAATATCATGCTTCGGCAGCGGTAGAGATAGGCAATGTCGTGCAAGCCGCCGCGCTTTTTACGGATGAGCTTCCCGGCCCGGCATTGCATAACTTGCTCAAGGCGGGGCATGTTGAAATTGTGCAGGTTAGCGCCCTTGGCGAGCAGGAAAAGCGTTAATTTTTTATGCCGGAGAGCGTTATGCTATCCGGCCGCATGCGCCGAAAACTCCCCTTTATTCCTTTCTGTTTTGCAAGCCATGCGCTTGTGCGTAGTCAAATATCGCCTTTCCCGCTACAGTTACCTCTCCATGGCCGACAGGGGAGAGTGTCATGCTCTATATCTTTGATTTAGGTAACGTCATTGTCGATATCGACTTCAATCGCGTACTGGGTGTCTGGAGTGATTACAGCCGCGTGCCGCTGGCGAATCTGCAAAAAAGCTTCACCATGGGCGAAGCGTTCCATCAGCATGAACGCGGCGAACTCAGCGACGAAGCGTTTGCCCGTAAGCTTTGCGAAGAGATGGCGCTGCCGCTGAGCTTCGAACAATTTTCCGCTGGCTGGCAGGCGGTGTTTGTCGCCCTGCGTCCGGACGTTATCGACATCATGCATAAGCTGCGCGAGCAGGGGCATCGTGTAGTGGTGCTTTCCAATACCAACCGTCTGCATACCACTTACTGGCCGGAGCAATATCCGGAAATTCGCGCTGCCGCGGATAATATTTACCTTTCGCAGGAGATGGGCCTGCGTAAGCCCGAGCCTGCTATCTACCAGCAGGTGCTCGAACAGGAAGGCTTTCGCCCCAGTGAAGCGGTATTTTTCGACGATAACGCCGATAATATTAAAGGAGCCCAACAGGCTGGCATCACCAGTATTCTGGTGACGGGAAAAGAAACCGTGCCGGACTACTTTGCGAAGCTGTCATGTTAAAAACCGTTCATCAAAAAACGCGGCCCCTCGTGGCCTGGTTGAAGCTGCTCTGGCACCGTATCGATCAGGACAATATGACGACGCTTGCCGGTAACCTGGCCTATGTGTCGCTCCTGTCGCTGGTGCCTTTAGTGGCGGTTATTTTTGCGCTGTTCGCGGCGTTTCCGATGTTTTCGGATGTTAGCCTGCAGCTGCGGCACTTTGTGTTCGCTAACTTTATGCCGGCGACGGGCGACATTATTCAGCGCTATATTGAGCAGTTCGTCGCTAACTCTAACAAGATGACGGCGGTCGGGGCGATTGGACTTATCGTCACTTCTTTGCTGCTGATGTACGCCATCGACAGCGCGCTTAACACCATCTGGCGCAGCCAGCGGACGCGGCCGAAAATCTACTCTTTCGCTGTCTACTGGATGATCCTTACCCTTGGTCCTTTGCTGGCGGGGGCGAGCCTTGCCATCAGCGCCTGGGTGCTCTCCCTGCGCTGGGCAAGCGGCTTTGACAGCATGATTGACGAAGTGCTGCGTATCTTCCCGCTGCTGCTCTCGTGGCTCTCTTTCTGGCTGCTTTATAGCGTTGTTCCGACGACTCGCGTCCCGGCTAAAGATGCGCTGATAGGCTCGCTGGTAGCGGCGCTGCTGTTTGAACTGGGTAAGAAAGGTTTTGCCCTCTACATCACCATGTTTCCTTCCTATCAGCTTATTTACGGCGTGCTGGCGGTTGTCCCGATTCTGTTTCTTTGGGTTTACTGGACCTGGTGCATCGTCTTGCTTGGCGCGGAAATAACTGTCACTCTCGGCGATTACCGAAAATTAAAAGAAGCGGCAAAAGAAGAAGCTGAGGAGCCATGATTGCATTAATTCAACGGGTCACGCAGGCAAGCGTCAGCGTGGCGGGCGAGGTGACGGGTGAAATCGGCCCGGGACTTTTGGTGCTGTTAGGTGTCGAAAAGGATGACGACGAGCAGAAAGCTAACCGCCTGTGCGAGCGCGTGCTGGGATACCGCATTTTCAGCGATGACGCGGGCAAGATGAACCTTAACGTACAGCAGGCGGGCGGCAGCGTGCTGGTGGTGTCGCAGTTCACCCTGGCGGCGGATACGGAGCGCGGTATGCGCCCGAGTTTTTCGCGCGGCGCGGCGCCGCAGGAAGCGCAGGCGCTGTACGACTATTTTGTCGGTCGCTGCCGTGAACAGGGCATCACGACCCAGACCGGACGTTTCGCCGCCGATATGCAAGTCTCGTTGACCAATGATGGGCCGGTAACCTTCTGGTTGCAGGTATGAGCCAGATTGCCGCATGGCCGCGGGTAACCAGAGAGAGTACAGCTATGTATCACCTTCGCGTACCGCAGACTGAAGAAGAACTTGAGCGCTACTACCAGTTTCGCTGGGAGATGCTACGTAAGCCGCTGCATCAGCCGAAAGGCTCCGAGCGCGACGCTTACGATGCCATGGCGCATCACCAGATGGTGGTGGACGAAGAGGGCAATCCGGTCGCCATCGGCAGGCTTTATATCAACGCCGACAATGAAGCGGCTATCCGCTTTATGGCGGTGCATCCTTCCGTTCAGGATAAAGGCCTGGGCACGCTGGTGGCGATGACGCTGGAGTCAGTCGCCCGCCAGGAAGGGGTAAAACGCGTGGTGTGCAGCGCCCGCGAGGATGCGGTAGATTTTTTCGCCAAGCTGGGGTTCGTTAACCAGGGCGAAATCACCACGCCGCAGACCACGCCGGTGCGCCACTTTCTGATGATAAAACCGGTGGCGACACTGGATGATATTTTGCACCGCGCGGACTGGTGCGCCCAGCTTCAGCAAGCCTGGTACCAGCATATTCCGCTCAGTGAAAAGATGGGCGTGCGCATTCTCCAGTACACCGGGCAAAAATTTATTACCACCATGCCGGAAACCGGCAATCAGAACCCGCACCATACGCTGTTCGCTGGCAGTTTGTTTTCCCTCGCCACCCTGACAGGCTGGGGGCTCATCTGGCTGATGCTGCGCGAGCGCCACCTTGGCGGCACTATTATCCTTGCCGATGCGCATATCCGTTATAGCACCCCGATCACCGGAAAGCCGGGCGCCATCGCCGACTTAGGCTCGCTGAGCGGCGACCTCGACCGCCTGGCGCGTGGGCGCAAAGCGCGGGTGCAGTTACAGGTGGAGTTGTTTGGCGACGATACGCCGGGCGCGGTGTTTGAAGGTATTTATATCGTCCTGCCGGCCACCCCCTTCGGGCCGCTGGAAGAGGGTGGCAACGAAGAGGAGTAACGCTTTGCGTGCTTCGCTCGTGAAATGAAGAGAACAGGGCCGGTGACGCGTTGCTTGCCGGCTCTGTTCATCCACTCGATGACGTCTCGCGTCTCCCCGTTGAGATGAGGCGCAAAGCGGCTTACGCGCCCGGCACCACGCCGCCCTGCATCACTTGCTGAATCTGCTGCCCATTGGCGCCTGTCACTTGCAGCTGACCGTTTACGCTCGGGCGCAGCGGCGCGCCCGCCGCCAGGCTGCCGCTGGCGGTCAGTTGCAGGTTGCCGTCGCCTTGCAGCGGCACCAGCGCCCATCCCCAGTTGCGCAGCACGTTTACCGGCACCGCGCGTCCGTTCAGGCTGAGTGTGACCTGGCGCTGCGGCAATTGCGAAATAGCGGCCGTGGCTTCCAGCATGCCTTGTCCGGCAAACGCGCTCAGTTCGGTAACGTTGATCGTTGAAGCGTTCGCGTTAAGCGTAATGGAAGGGCGACGTACGTCGATGCGGTTAAATGTGCCGGCGGCGGCGTTAAGCGTGGCGTTGCCGCCCCAGATCCCCCACTGGCTGTTGCGCGCCAGCTGCAAATTATTGCCATAGCCATCCAGCGCCGTAAGCTGAAAGGGGAAGAGCGGGTCAATATCAATAATCAGGTTGCGGCTGGCGGCCAGCCTTTTTACCGTGATGCTGTTAAGCCAGTCAGGCAGCTTCTGCTGCCACTGCTTTTTCCAGTCTGCCGGCAGGGTGTATTCCAGCCCCGCCAGCGCCACTTCATCCAGCACCAGCGCGCGCCCGTCGCGCAGCCAGTTGCCGGAAGCGCGCGCCATGCCGCCTTCCCAGCGGGTCGTGAACTGGCGCAGCGCAATGCCCTGCGGGGAAAAATCAGCGTTAACTATCGGGTCGAAGAAATGGAGCGAGCCGGAGATAAACTCGCTGGCGTTCATAGAAAGCCTGCCGTCTTCGCTCTGCCAGTCGCCCTTCGCAATCGTCAGGTTGCGCACGCTAACATCAAGATCCGTCGCCGCCCAGCCGGGACCTTCCAGCCTCGCGTCGGTGATTTCAAGGCGGCCCAGCGCCAGAGAAGGGATCGTAGTGAGCGGTTTGAAAAAATCGCTCAGGCTTTTATCGCTCTGCAACCGGACATCGCTGATGCGAAGACTTTCCACCACCCAGCTGCCGTCGGCATTGCGCCGGGCGGTGCCCGTCAGCGCGCCGCGCGCCACGTCTGCGCCAATGTTGGAGAGCGTAACCTGGTCTTTATCAATCGCGCCCTGAATAAAAACGTTGCTGAACGGCACGCCGTTTAGCGTCATCGAACCTGCGCTTAACTGTATATTCGCCTGAGTGCCCAGGATCTTACCGGCTTCCGGCAGCCAGGGGCTGAGGCCGCCGTTTACGCGCTGCGCGCTCAGGTCCCATTCGGTATTAGGGCTGTTAAACGCCATCTCGCTGAGCCGTAAGTTATCGGCGCGGAAAGGCAGCGGAGCGGTGGAGGGCGAAAAGTTCAGCGTGCCTTTTTGCAGCAGAATGGTGTCCACATGGGAAGGCTCCGTAAGCTGACGACTGCTGAGGCCAATATCCACCTTCTGCGCCACCAGCGTGGCGGGCTGACCATTGCGGCCAAAAGTGACGTTTTTCAGCACCAGATGCGAGGGCGAAGAGAAGCTGTGATCCATTTCATCAAAGGTGATGTGGTAGTCACTGTGGCCGTTAACCCAACTGGTTATCCATCCGGCGCCCCAACGTGTCTGCAGCAGGATATAAAACGCCAGCAGAACAATCAGAACGGCCGCCAGTAAGGTAAGAATGAGCTTTCCAAGAAATTTCATTGTCTTCCATCCTGTGAAGTTCCGGTGATGGAGTTATGCCCCATTTAGGCATATAGCTCAAGGCAGGGATTGTCAAAGAGGGTAACAGCGATGGCGGCAGGGCGCCGCCATCGGAAAGTATTACGCTTTTTCGGGCGGGAAAATCAGGTTCAGTACGATGGCGGTAATGCCGCCTGCGGCGATGCCGGAGGAGAGCAGGTTTTTCACCCAGTCCGGCGCGAACTGCAGGATAAGCGGCTGCTGGGAAACGCCCAGACCCACCGCCAGAGAAAGCGCGATAATCATAATGGCGCGGCGGTTGAGCGGCTCGCGGGAGACAATACGCACGCCAGAGGCGGCGATGGTGCCGAACATTACAATCGTCGCGCCGCCCAGCACCGGTTCCGGAATATGCTGCACGAAGCCGCTGACGGCCGGGAAGAGTCCCAGCACAATCAGCATCAGCGCCACCACAAAACCCACGTAACGGCTGGCAACGCCGGTCAACTGGATGACGCCGTTGTTCTGCCCGAAGCAGGAGTTCGGGAAGGTGTTGAAGATGGCGGAAACGCAGGAGTTAAGGCCATTCGCCAGCACGCCGCCTTTCAGTCGCTTCATGTAAAGCGGGCCGGAGACCGGTTGCTCAGAGACATCAGACGTTGCAGTGATATCGCCGATGGTTTCCAGCGACGTCACCATAAAGACCAGCATCAGCGGCACCAGCAGGTTCCAGTCAATGCCGAGGCCGTAGTAGAGCGGCGTGGGCACCATAATGAGCGAGTCATTCGCTGGCGCACTGCTTTGCGGCAACATGCCCATCGCCCACGCCAGCAGGTAACCCACGGCCATGGCGATAACCAGCGAGGCGACGCGCAGATAGGGGTTGCGTTGGCGGTTAAGCAGGATGATCACCGCCAGTACCGCGCCAGCTAATAATAGGTTTTTCGGCGCGCCGAAGGTGTGATCGTTCATTGCCGCGTAGCCGCCGCCGATAGAGGTCAGCCCTACCTGAATCAGCGAAAGACCGATAATCATCACCACCACGCCGGAAACCAGCGGCGTGATGATACGGCGCGCCAGGTGCAAAACACGGGAAAGCAGCATTTCTGTGCAGCTTGCCAGCATCAGCGTGCCGAACAGCGCCGCCATCATCGTCGGCACATCCGCGCCGCCGTTTTTCAGCGCCAGACCGCCCATGATAAGCGGTGAAACGAAGTTGAAGCTGGTGCCCTGAATAGAGAGCAACCCGGATCCCACCGGCCCCCAGGCTTTAATCTGGATGATAGACGCCACGCCGGACGCAAACAGGGACATGCTGATGATGTGCTGCGTATCCTGCGCCGGTAAACCAAGCGCCTGACAAATCAACAGCGCGGGCGTAATGACCGCGACAAACATCGCCAGCAAATGCTGACAGGCGGCGAACAGCGTTTGCGGCAGGGGTGGCCTGTCTTCAAGACGGTAAATCAGTTCACTGGCACGAGCAGGCGCAACCGATTGCGCTTTTTCAGACTCTACGGTATCAACGGACATCAACGGCAATCCCACGATGGAAAAGCGGCCATTTTATCGGACTGAATGGTAAAAGCAAACGATTGCATAACGGGCGTAACTATATTTAAACGCACCAAAAAAGGATTTTATATAACGCTTTCGCAGCCAGGAGAGGCATGACTCAATAAAAGCAGAGTCATTGCTGGAGCGCCTAAAAAGCCAGCAGGGAAGTCTGGTAAGAGGGGGAGTCGCAACGCTGCGGCTGCGGCGTAGTCATTCTTATTGTTTCCGGCTTGAATGCATAGCATCGAAAACGCCCACCTTGCGATGGGCGTGATGATTAAAGCCGTTCAATCTGCACGGTTACGGTGCTGTTAATATTACCTGCAACCGCTTCCTGATTGGTTAGCTGCACCATTTGCAAACCAAAGGTGCCTCCTTCCTGCGCAACCAGGCGACCTGTATTTAATGGCACCGGCTCATTCTGGCTATTAAAAATGCCGATTCCCACGCCTTTTGCCGCGGTTTCATCAGTCAGAGAGTTTGCCAGCACCGTGCCGTCGGCATCGTCGGCAACCCCCATGAATTTGTAGGCAATTTTACCCTCATCCGCCAGTTTGTCGCATTCCGGGCCGCCATCAACGCTGGCCTGAACGGTAACGGGAGAGGTAGCATTGTCGCCTTGTTTAATGAGCGTATCTGAGTTTTCCAGCACAGATACGGAGCTCTCACTCAGCGCTACGCTACAGGTAAATTCGGCTGGTTTCAGCGTCCCTGAAATGATGATATTAGCCGACATATCTTTAGCCTGAGCTGTGCCAGCCATAAGCAGCGTTGCGCTTATCAGGCCCGACAATAATTTTTTCATATCATGATGTCCTAATTAATGAGTACGTACGGTCTGGTATTAATGGATTAACCCAAACCGCGCCCTTTACAGACGTTCAATCTGCACCGTCAGGTTTGTCGAGACGTTACCCTGCGTCGACTCCTGGCCTTTCAGGCTCACCAGTGAAAGATAAAGGGGGAAAGAAGCCGTTAAGTTGCTTGCCTCCCCGCTCTTATTAGCACCGGGGAAGGTCGCGACCGTCACGTTGGGCGTGATGAGTTTGTGCTCAAAGTCGGTGAGTTGAATGCCAATACCCTGTGCGGCAGTACTGCTGGTATCAGTATTCGCCAGGGTATTTCCTTCGATGCTATCCGCAGTACCAAGGAATTTCAGGCCGATATTTTTATAGCCTTCATCGGCATCGCAGTTTTTGCCGCCCAGTTGCACATAAACATGGTCGTCTGCATTGAAGGGGTTAATATCACTACCCTGAACAGGCAAATTTTTATTTTCATGATGAAGGGTCAGCACATATTTGCTCATTAATACGGTGCAGCCGCTTGCCGCTGTTTGTAGCCGACCGTAAATCACCATCTCGTGCCCGATATCCTGCGCCTGCACCGGAACCGAACCGGCGATAAGCGTAGCGCCCAGAGCGAGTGTTAATGCCAGTTTTTTCATAAAAGTCTTCTCATTTAAAAAACCTGATAAACGTATTCAGCGGGTTTTTTATTTCAGAGGCGCACGACTTCAATGGTCAGTGCGCTATGAATATTGCCTGCTTCCGGCGTCTGGCCATTAAGCTGAACCATATGTAAGCCCAGGCTAATTGGCATCGCGCTATTTATAACTGGACGGTAAGTATTAATGTTGAGCGGACTGCCGTCAGTAGCATACAGACCAACCCCTACACCTTTAGCTGCGCCTTCGCTGCTATCCGTATTGGCAAGCACCGTTCCATTGGCATTATCAACTGTGCCTGTGAATTTAATCCCTACGCGCCCGGCTTGAATTTTATCGATGCAAACCAGGTCGCCTCCAACCGTAACGGTAAACGTACTGTTGATATGGGCCGCAGCGCCATCCTGTATGGGGAGTTTATCGATTGAATCTTCAAGCGCGATGGAGGTGGTTGAAGGAAGGACCGTACAATCCCCTTCGCTTGGCGCGCTTAACACACCATTAATATCCACCACAGCGGAGCGATCTTCCGCGTGCGCTGCGCCTGCCACGAAAAAGGAAGAGAGTAATAAACCCAGTATCGCTTTTTTCATTTAAATATCCTTATAAGTATTAATTGGATAAAAGTGAATTAATCCGAAAGCGCACCGGCTTACAGACGCACCAGGTCAAGGGTCAGGGTGCCATGAACGGTTCCTTCGGTCGGCGTTTGACCATTTAACTTAACCAGTTGCAGATTAACTTCACTGATTACCCCGTTAAGAGGGATCACACCGCCGTTAATATTCAGCGGTGTTTTATTTTTATCAAAAACACCAATGCCAACGCCTTTTGCGCCATTTTCGCTTACATCATTATTGGCGATTACCGTCCCATCGGCATCATCCGCAACCGCATGTAATTGAATGGAAAGCTTTTCAGGCGCCGGGCAATAACCCCCCACATTGCCGATGGAGATAGGCAAATTTTTCGGTGCTGTCGCATTGGTCCCTTGTGGAATAAGCTGGTCAGTTTGACCACTCAAGGAGACAGACGATTCGACGTAAATATAGCAGTCAGAATTACCGTTCATAACGGTGCCGCTAATCTGCAGTGAAGCTGAATTATCTTCAGCACAGGCAGCGCTGGCGGCGAATAAAGAAGAGAGCATCAATGCCATTAATGCTTTTTTCATTTCCACTATCCTTATACAAAGCAAAAAAGCCTTCGTGACATCACGAAGGCTTTAGTTATGCTTACAGACGTTCGATCTGAACGGTCAGAGAGCCCTGAACGGCGCCTACGGTTGGTTCCTGGCCTGCCAGTTTCACCAGACCCAATTTCAGAGAATAGCCGTTGGTCGTTGCAGCAACAGTATCGTTAACTTTGACAACTTCATCATCGTAATTATAAAGACCAACACCTACGCCTTTTGCTGCAACATCTGCGCTGGCGGTGTTTGCAAGAGTGTTACCGTCTACGCTATCCGCAGTGCCGAGGAATTTATAAGCCAGTTTGCCTTGGGCAAGAGAAAGCCGGCAATTGTCATCACCTTTAATATTCATGACAACAGTTTTTGAGTTAGTCAGTTTTTGACCGGATTCAACCATTGTAGAAATATCTTCATTCAGAGCGACACTGGTATCAGAAAGGTCGACAGAGCAGTATGAATCGTTAGCAGTAACGGCACCCGTTACCGACAGGGTGGCAGAAACATCATTCGGATTTGTTGTTGCCTGAGCAGCGCCAACCATGAACAGTGCGGAAACAGCCAAACCTAATACAGTCTTTTTCATAATAAATATCCTTATATTTTCCTTGAATGTGAAATAGGCGAAGCGCACTCCCCTTTATGAAAAAAAGGTAATAACACTTCCATATTTCTTATTTGGTTGTGAATCTTTTAAAGATAATTAATGCGTAGCGTTATTTGCGCCTTTACATTTCCCTTTGTGATTTTTTCATTGGTTTTGGCATAGCGCACAGCAAGGGGCAAAGCGAACCCGTTTTGCTGTTGCGGCAATATTATTTCCATCGGTCGGCCCGGGAACAGGACGCTACTGTTATAGAGCATCTCAATCCCTACGCCGGATGCCGGGTTATCTGGCGCAACATTTTTAAATATTGACGGTATTTGAGGGTCGTTCGCACCTTCAACATTAATGCTGGCTTTTTTGGTATTCAGGCATAACAAATTAACGCTCACGGGATAAGGCTTTTTAGCTTCGCTGCTGGCCAGTTCCGTTGCATCTATAGGCGGCAAATCAATTTGCGGATTTGGCACCTGAATAGCGCAGTGCGCTTTCGCTGCTAATACATTTACCGCCATATTCACTACCAGCGAGTTATCATTAAGGGAAAGCAACGAAGGCAACCGCAGGTTCAGCGTCCCACTCTGCATAGCGCCCGTTTTCACAGCTTCAAAGCGAAGCGTTAAATCATCGGTAGTAATAGCGGCCAGGGATAAATCAGCAACCGGGGCGCTGAAAGGCAAAACCCATTCTTTGCGCGTGGCGCCCGGTTTGTCATAAATCACCGTCAGGCGCAGGCCCAGACCCGGTAGAGCGGTAGCGAAAGTGTTAAATCCTGTCTGTCGCGCCGTCATTCTCCCGTTCAGCACTTTCCTCACTTTCTCCAGACATGCGCTGGTAATGGGACGATGCGAGCCGGTCAATTGCGCCAGCGAAGCCTCTTTTTTATAAAGCACGGCCCCGACCGGCTCCGCCGCCACGCGAGCCGGCAACTGCACCGTAACCGGCACCGTTAAATTAAGCGGTTCGCTTCGCTTTATGTCCTGACACTCTGCCGCTATGGTCACGGCGCTGTGAAAAACCGTCGTTAAGATTGCTGCCCTGGCCAGGCGAGAAATGGTTTTCTTCATGATTATCAATGGCACTCCACAGCCAGTAAGGCGACCGGCAGTTTTGTGCCGCTTTTCGCCGGTAATTCCACAGGCGCGGAGCACTGCTGTTTATCACCCCAGGTAAAACGCACCACGCCTTTATCCGGCGCAGTGTTCAAATAGACCTGCCCCGCATCGCCGACATAATACGTTTCGTCATTACCTTCAATGCGCGCCCGGGCGCCAAAGGGCAAATAGTCGCCGTTGTGTTTAACCGTGAGCACCGCTTTACGCCCGCTTACCGCCGCAAACCGGGCCATTACAATCGCGTCTTTCGTCGGCACGACCTGGGTAGAGGTGCTGGTAAAATCGACCTCTTTACTGGCTCGTGTATCAATGCTTAACGGGTTGCGGTGATACGCGCGTAAATCCGGTACCAGCGCATAACCGCGCGAATCGGTCGCGATATTCTGTCCGCCCTCCAGCGCCACATCCGGCGTGTTGGGAATGGCGACCAGCGCCAGGCTATTATTCGAGTAGCGGCCAGCGGTAATGCCATGGCGATGGGCGACCAGACTGCCCGACGCGTTCCATGTCATGTACTGGTTCTCATCGGCGTTATAGGTAAGGTTCATTTCGCCGTACCGGCCCTGATAGTCGAGACCTGCCGAACCGCTCTGGGTATCACTCTGGCCATGCTGCGAAGCGTAGGAGAGCTGCGTATTCCAGCTCAGATCCTGACGATCGCCCACTTTCCCGGTGATCCCGACCTGGTTCGACAGGTCGCCCTGCAAGCCGGATGTCGCCGTGTAGTTGACCATCGGCTGAACGCGCGGGAACGCTTCGCTAAGCGGCAGCGAAAGCGTCAGCGCCAGTTGTTTATCCCACTGCGGATCGCCTTCGTTACGCGTCATGCTGTAAGCCAGCGAAAAACTGACCATTTTATACGAGCCGTTCCAGCCCACCTGCCACATCCGGGAAACGGAGTTATCTCTGTTTTCGCTGCGGTTTAGCGTGGCGAAGAAACTATGTTCGTCAGTCACCGACTGGTTAACCGTCAGGTTGTACTCGCGACGTTTGCGGGTGTCGGCAAACAGTGTTTCCGAATCCGCCCAGTCGCTGAACGACAGGTAATCACTCAGGTAGTAGCGATTGTCCAGTTGGATCTGCGTATCCGTTTCCGGGATGTCATTACGGTAAGTCAAACGCACCATATCGCCGGTATATTCCGGCGAGTTTTCCCGGCGCCCTCTACTGTGCGTAACGTCCAGAGCAATGCCGCCCAGGCTCTGGAAATCAAAGCCCAGGCCAAGACTGAAGGCTTTAAATTTATCCTGATACTGACTGCCGCCATACACAGTGGCGTTAAGCGGTAACCCCCAGGACAGCGCGGCCTGCAGAATTTCAGGCTTGTCATTGCCAGAGTCTGAAGACGAAAGGTAGCGGCCCGCCGTCAGGTTATATTTTATCTGCCAGGTGCGCAGCAGTTGCGGGACGCTGGAGTACGCAACGGTACTGCGCGACTCGGAGCCATCAGCTTCCGTTACCACCACCTCGAGCTTACCGCCATTGGATACCGATGACAGATCGCCAATCATAAAAGGCCCTGGCGGCACGGAACGCTGATAAATCACGTTGCCGTTTTCACGCACCGTTACGCGCGCATTGCTTTTGGCAATACCGCGAATAATCGGCGCGAAGCCCGTGAGCTGATCCGGGATCATGTCATTGTCAGAGCTTAGCTGCGCACCGCGGAGCAGCAGACTGTCAAACACGTCGCCAGGCGTGCTGGCATCGCCCAGCGTTAATTCGCCTTTAAGGGCATGGATAGCGGTCTCGACATAATTGCTGATGCTCTTCCAGCCTTCATCTTTACTCACCGTTGCGTTGTTACGGTAGCGCCAGCGGCCAATATTGATGCCATTAGTGAGGTTGGCGTAGACCGAGTCCGATACGCTGTCATTACGCGAAAGGTATTGCTGACCAGAAAGCTGGTACATCGTGATAAGCGCAGGAATACCGTCGTCCCACTCTTCCTGTGGGACACCCATCAGCGATTCATCACGCAGCACCGTCTGGGGAATAGCGATCTCCAGCGCCAGTTTTGAGAAGTCAAAACTGGTCCTGGTGCCAGGCACCTGCTCTTCCATGGATACGCAGGTGTTTTTAAGCTCATTATCCTGTGCTTTTGAATCCACTTTGCTCATATCCACTCCCAGTGTCTGGTAAGTTTTATAAGAGAGACACGGAACCAGTTGTTTCTCTTTATTCAGTTCAAATCTGACGCTGCTGACCGTCACTACGCTGCCATTTACGCTGATATGTACCCGGTAAGTTCCGGGCGGCTGATAACCCTGGCTCAGCAGGCTGGTATCGCTGATGGCTGCGTTTCCATTCACTGCCTGTAACAGACCAGGGTCAAAATATTCACCTGCTAATACTGAGCGAGCGAAAATCGCCGTTGCTACAAAAGAGGCAAGCCACTTAATCCTTGTGCCGTGCATAACGTCCTGTTAGTTAATTAAGACGTTGTGTAAACGTTTTAGAGGTGACGCCAAAGTCGTTAATAGCGCTCCATTCCACGCCTGCGCCAGCCGCTGGATTATGTTTAAGACGATAAGTTTTGTTCCCAAAAGGCGGGATAACAGTGTTGTTGTCGATAACGGAAACCGGTATAGATTCTTTATCCACAGCGATCTCACCCAGCACGACATAAAAAGGCGACGCGTTATCCACTTTCGCCGTATTACCGGAAAGCGACCAGTGCAGATTTTTAACCGCGTCGCCCGGATCGCCTTTCAGGCCCGCAGGGCGGAAGAAAAATTTAATACGGTTGTTTATCGCCAGCACCATGCGGTTTTCAACTTTAGACTCTTCATCGTTCAAACCCGGTACGCCTTTCACGTCCAGCCAGAAAAGACTTTCACGATCGGCAGGCAAACCATTTCCCAGATAAACCACACGAATAACGTTATCGCTTTTGGGCGCGAGTCGGAATAAAGGCGGCGTTACAACAAACGGTAAATTCTTTTTAACCGTACTGTCGCCTGCATCCAGCCATGACTGAATAAGATAGGCGCGCTCTTCATTACTGTGAACCGTAACAGAAGCATCGCCATCTTTTTCGTTGTAAATCAACCTGTCAGCATTTAAAGTTAATGCCGCATGAGACATTCCTGACCAGCAAGCCGCAGTCAAAAGAGTTGTCAGGAGTAATTTTTTCATTTTAAATCCATAAGAACGCAGTGAGAAATAACCTGCGAAGTAATTAAAAATTACCTCAAAGGTGGCTTTTTATATTAAATAGAATCAGAGTCTTTCAATTTGTACGGGTAATTACGCCTAGTCGTGGGCGTCTGGTTTTTTAATTTCACTATGCCTACCCGAAAGAGCAGCGGCCTTCCAGCGTCGGTTTCAGGGTAATATTGGGAACAATAACTTCACCTCCCATACCGTCATAAACGCCAACGCCTGCTGCTAATAGGTAATAATCATGTACTGCACATTATTTATTTTTACATCCGGTCAATCTGCACGGTTACTGAACTTTGTACTGAACCGGGGGTAGGTTCCTGATTTTTTAACTTAACCATCGCCAGATGAAATGGGTAACTATTAACACCTTGCATAATGTATCTGGCGCTAACGTTCGGCGTAATAATTTCGCCTGACGCGTCATAAACGCCTATGCCCACGCCTGTTGCGGCGGCGCTACCCTCATCGGCATTGCTAAGCGCAGAACCATCTCCGGCGACGGTACCCATGAAATTGAGCGCAATGCCTTTACAGTTGTCTCCCGTTAAAAAGGCCGACACGGCATCCCGGGAAATGGCATCAGAAAGCGGTTGACCCTGTTCCGGCAAAGCAGCAACATCCTGGCTTGCCAGGTGCACCAGTGAACGGCTCAACTCAACGGCGCAACCACTGGTGCTGTCCTGTACTGACCCACTAATATCCAGCACGGCCGGAATATCATTAGCGGCAATGGCTACAGCAGACGTTAATACGCTGCTTATAGCGATGATTAATGCTAATTTTTTCATCGTGGAATCTCATTTTAGAATGGTGGGGATCTATTTAACCCAGATGGTGGAATAAATATCCCATGCATCACCATCACCAGGTTATTTTGATCATAGAGTGGCGGCATAAAAAGAGTCAAATTCCCCCCCTGCGATGTTATCTTGTCAGAGCGTTAAATGTATTCTCTTTTTGAATGTATTAAGTTTTGATATTTTGTGCGGCAGGTTTTTTATAAGAATATAGCCCGGGTAAAAAGGGCGTATTGCTAATAAATAGAGTTTTGGGATTTTCTCAATCAATCAATTCAAAAGATCCATTTATAGAAAAAATGAAGAAATGATAAGTGGACAGAAGGTGATTGACGGAGTGAATTTATTTTGTTGTCGAAGAAAGTGTAATCTATTATTTATGCATTAGAGTATTTTTCCGTTTCCGGCATCCAGCGCTCAATCAAAGCGGCAGCCTGTTCAGGAAAATACTCATGAATATGGCGGGCGATGCGCTGCACTTCAGGAATAAGCGCTTGATCGCGCAGCAGATCCGCCACTTTAAACTCCGCGTTACCCGTCTGGCGGGTACCAAGCAGTTCGCCCGGACCACGGATTTCCAGATCTTTTTGGGCGATGACAAAACCATCATTGCTGTCGCGCAGTACCTGCAGGCGCACCTGCGCCGTTTTTGACAGAGGCGCTTTATAAAGCAGAACGCAATGCGAAGCGACGGCACCGCGCCCAACGCGGCCACGCAGCTGATGAAGCTGCGCCAGGCCGAGGCGCTCGGGGTTTTCGATTATCATCAGGCTGGCATTTGGCACATCCACGCCAACTTCAATGACCGTGGTCGCTACCAGCAGATCAACGTCGCCCTGCTTAAAAGAGAGCATCACCGCCTGCTTTTCCTGCGGCTTCATGCGGCCATGCACCAGCGCCACTTTTAGCTCCGGCAGAGAGGTTTTTAGCTCTTCCCACGTCGCTTCAGCGGCCTGTGCTTCTAATAATTCTGACTCTTCAATCAACGTACACACCCAGTAAGCCTGACGGCCCTCCTGAGTGCAGGCGTGCCGTACGCGATCGATAATATCGCCACGCCGCGTATCAGGAATGGCGACGGTGGTCACTGGCGTACGCCCCGGCGGCAACTCATCAATAACCGAGGTATCGAGATCGGCGTAAGCGGTCATCGCCAGCGTTCGCGGAATAGGCGTCGCGGTCATGATGAGCTGATGGGGATGAAAGCCTTGCTGCTGGCCTTTTTCCCACAGCGCAAGGCGCTGATGTACGCCGAAGCGATGCTGTTCATCAATAATAACCAGCGCGAGGTTTTTGAACTGGACCTGCTCCTGAAAAATGGCGTGTGTTCCAACGACCATCGGCACCTGTCCGTTGGCGATAGCTTCCTGTTGCGCCAGACGTGCTTTCCCTTTCTGTTTGCCCGCCAGCCAGCCCACGTCGATCCCGAGCGGGGCAAACCAGTTGCGAAAGTTATTCGCATGTTGCTCGGCGAGCAATTCCGTGGGCGCCATCATGGCTACTTGCTGACCGTGAGAAATAGCGCGCAAAGCGGCAAGCGCCGCAACCAGCGTTTTACCGGAGCCAACATCCCCCTGCACCAGGCGCATCATGGGGATATCGAGCGCCAGGTCGCGTTCAATTTCCGCAACCACTCGGTTTTGCGCCGCCGTGGGGGTAAATGGCAGTGAGCGAAGGAACTGGGTTTTAAGCTTATCTTTCGCATCAAGCGGCAGGGCGCGATAGCGCTGCGCGCCCGCCCGTAGCGCCAGCATGCTCAGGTTGTGTGCCAGCAGTTCTTCCAGAATCAGGCGACGCTGCGCCGGATGCTTGCCGCTTTCGAGGTCGGTCAACTGTAGCGAAGGAGGGGGACGATGCAGCGTGCGGATGGCTTCCGGCAGGCTCATTAAGCCTTGCGACAGCTCTACGGGCAGTAATTCAGCAACAGGACAGGTATCCAGCACTTCCAGCGCCTGGTCTGTAAGTTTGCGAAGCGTAGCTTGTCGAACCCCTTCGGTAGTGGGATAAACCGGCGTAAGCGTCTCCTGCAGCTCGGTTGTTTCCAGATCGCCCTGAACGCGGTATTCGGGATGTATCATCTCCGCGCCGTACTGGCCGCGCTTCACTTCGCCATACGCCAGAACCCGGCGGCCATGCGCAAGGTTATTCTTCATGCCCGCGTTGAAGTTGAAAAAGCGCAGCGTCAGCACGCCGGTGCCATCACTAAGCTGGCATACCATCATACGCTTACGGCCAAAGACAATATTGCAGTTCAGCACTTCGGCTTCTACGGTGGCATACACCCCCGGCAGTAAGTCGCTAATAGTGGAAAGTTGAGTACGGTCTTCGTAACGCAGCGGGAAATGGAACAGCAGATCCTGAACCGTATGCAGGCCGAGCTTCGCCAGCTTCGCGCTCTGGCTGGCGCCGACGCCGGTAAGCGAGCTTAACGGAACCGCATCCAGCAGACGGCCTTTCATGGTTTACTCCGCAGCCTGCATTGTCGCCCACCAGCCCGCATCAGCTTCGATTTCACCGTGCTGATTAACGTGGGGGTACGCAAGTCCTTTGCGCTTAGCGACTTTTGCCAGCACCGGATAGCCGCCTTCAAACAGCAGGCGCTGTTGCTCTGCTTGAGGCAGGGTGCTGTTTTCACGTTCGTACATGCCGGCGTTTTGACGCTGGCGCTGCGCTTCATAAAGAATTAACGCGGAGGCGACTGAAACATTAAGCGATTGCACCATGCCGATCATCGGAATGATGATGTCTTGATCGGCAAGCGCCAGCGCTTCCCTGGTGATGCCGGTCTTTTCCTGGCCCATCAAAATACAGGTTGGACGGGTATAGTCGATTTCACGAAAATCCACCGCTTTATCGGACAGGTGGGTCGCCAGCACTTGCATGCCCTGCGCTTTGAGTTCGCCAACCGCATCGCCAATAGTGCGATGTGTTTTTACCTCTACCCAGCTGTTGCTGCCTGCGGCTGAAGAGGCCATGGTGCGCATCCGGCTGCTCGGCCAGACGGCATGCACCTCGTGCACGCCAACGGCGTCTGCCGTGCGGATAATGGCCGAGACGTTATGAGGTTTATGCACCTGCTCCATGCAAACCGTCAGGTCTGGCTGACGGCGGGCAAGCATTTCACGGATTCGCGCATAACGCTGAGGATTCATAACGCTAGTTTCTGTTGCGGTTAACTTTAATCACATCAGGCATAACGCGGATCTTGCGCATGATATTCGCCAGATGGATACGGTCGCGCGCCGTCAGGCGAATGAACGCGCTGTAAACGCGGCCATCTTTCTCTTCCGTGTTCAGACTCTGAATGTTACTGCCAGCCGTATTGATTGCCGCCGTCAGGTTCGCCAGCGCGCCCTGATGGTTAAACATATCTACCTTAATTTCGGTGATAAATTCCTGCTCGGTCTCTTTATCCCACTCGACCGCCATGAATTTTTCCGGCTCTTTCTGGTAACCGCGAATATTTCGGCATGATTCATGGTGAATCACGAGCCCCTTGCCCGGGCTGACGTGCGCCACTATCGGGTCGCCAGGAATAGGACGGCAGCATTTCGCAAAGGTGATAAGCACGCCGTCCGCGCCTTTAATAGGCAGGTGGCTGTGACTGGCCGAGCCGCTTTGCGAGCCTGTAGCCGATGTTTCGCCTTGCAGTAGATTCTTCGCTACTACGACGCTCATGGCATTGCCAAGACCAATCTCAGAGAGCAGATCATCAAGAGTAGCGAGCTTCATACGCTCAAGCTCACGATGGATGTTCTCCTGGGGGATCTCGGCAAGCTTGCGGCTGCCGCCGAGCGCATGGTTGAGCAGGCGGCGGCCCAGGCTTACCGAATCGTCACGCTTTAAGTTTTTCAGCATCTGGCGAATCTTGGCGCGCGCTTTTGAGCTCACGACAAAGTTCAGCCAGGCGGCGTTCGGACGAGCACCCGGCGCGGTAATGATTTCAACTGTCTGACCACTGGAAAGCGGTTGCGAAAGGGGATAAGGCTGGCGATCGACGCGGGCGCCAACGCAGGCGTGGCCGATATCCGTATGCACCGCATAGGCGAAGTCGACTGGCGTGGCGCCAGCAGGCAGTTCGACAATGCGCCCTTCCGGGGTGAAAACGTAAATCTCATCCGGGAAGAGATCGGATTTAACGCTCTCAATAAATTCAAATGAGCTGCCGGCGCTCTGCTGAAGTTCCAGCAGGCTTTGCATCCAGCGCTGCGCGCGGATTTGCGCAGTGGTGCTGCTCTCGTTGCGCTCTTTATAAGCCCAGTGCGCAGCGACACCCATTTCCGCCATCTGGTCCATATCTTCCGTGCGGATCTGGACTTCAACTGGCACGCCGTGAGGGCCAATCATGGAGGTATGCAGAGACTGATAGCCGTTCGCCTTAGGGATGGCGATGTAGTCTTTCATACGCCCCGGACGCGGCTTATAGAGGCTGTGCATCTGTCCGAGCACGCGGTAGCACGTATCCACATCCTTAACGATTACGCGAAACGCGTAAATGTCCATAATGGAGTGGAAACGTTGCTCTTTAAGCACCATCTTGCAATAGATGGAGTAAAGATGCTTTTCGCGACCGCTGACGCGGCACGGAATCCCTGCTTCCTGTAAACGGCCTTCAATCTCAGAGAGGATTTTCTGAATCATCTCTTTACGATTGCCGCGCGCCGCTTTCACCACCTCTTTGATAACGCGGTAGCGGTTGGGGTAAAGCGCTTCAAAGCCAAGCTCTTCCAGCTCCGTCTTCAAATGATGAATACCGAGACGGTGAGCCAGCGGGCTGTAGATTTCGAGCGTTTCACGGGCGATGCGGCGACGTTTATCCGGGCGCAGAGAACCCAGCGTACGCATATTGTGGGTGCGGTCGGCAAGTTTGATGAGAATGACGCGGATATCCTGCACCATCGCCATAATCATCTTGCGAAAGTTTTCGGCTTGCGCCTCTTTCTTATCGCGGAACTTAAGCTTGTCGAGCTTGGAAACCCCCTCCACCAGTTCGGCAACGCTTTTGCCAAACAGCTGTTCCATATCCTGGTAGGTGGCAGGGGTGTCTTCAATCACGTCATGCAGCAGCGCGGCCATCAGCGTTTCATAGTCGAGTTTCATCTCGGCCAGAATACAGGCCACCGCCACCGGGTGAGTGATATAGGGTTCGCCGCTTGAACGTGTTTGTCCCTCGTGAGCATCACGTGCAACGAGATAAGCCTGCTGCAGGCGCTTAATCTGGTCCTGCGGCAGGTATTGTTGAATCAGCTGATTCAGGCTTTCAAACAGATACAAGGGCTACCCGCAGCGTTATTAACGACGACCTTCAGCAATAGCGGTAACGGCCTGCAGTTCTGCGGCTTCCTGCTCCTGCTGCTCCTGGCGCTCACGTACGTCGAGGATCTGATTGTTGATCAGGCCTTCTTCGATTTCGCGCAGTGCGATAACGGTGGTTTTATCGTTTTCTTCCGGTACCAGCGGATCCTTGCCGCCTACCTGCATCTGACGAGCGCGACGAGCGGCGACCAGCACCAGATCAAAACGGTTACCAATTTTCTCTACAGCGTCCTGAACAGTTACGCGTGCCATACTAAAAATGCTCCACAGATGAAGAAATGACTGGGCATAATACTGAAAGTGGCTTCAGTCTGCCAATAGTTTGGTGATTAATGCGTCATGCCGCTGCTTCTGGCGGCTCATGCGCAGACGTTCCGCGCGAAGGATGGTTTTCAGATCGGCGAGCGCCATATCGAAATCATCATTCACAATAAGATAATCATATTCAGCGTAGTGGCTCATTTCCGCTACCGCCTGCGCCATGCGCTTTGCGATAACTTCTTCGCTGTCCTGACCACGACCGCGCAAACGTCGGTCCAGCTCTTCTTTTGAAGGCGGCAGAATAAAAATGCTGCGCGCTTGCGGCATTTTTTTACGGATTTGCTGCGCGCCTTGCCAGTCAATATCCAGGAATATATCTACGCCAGTAGCGAGAACCTGCTCAATCGACGCGCGTGAAGTTCCATAATAATTGCCAAACACTTCCGCATGTTCAAGAAAAGCATCTTCGGCGATCATTTTTCTAAATTCATCATGATTGACGAAGAAGTAATGTTCGCCATGAACTTCGCCCGGGCGCGGGCCGCGAGTAGTGTGCGAGACAGAAACCTGCGAATCGTAAAGCGGTTGCGTCTTTAAAAAAGCCTGAATAAGACTGGATTTACCTGCGCCGCTGGGGGCGGAAATAATATAAAGCGTGCCTTGAGCCATGAGTGTGTTTACGTCCTGGTGTGCCAAAAGAGGAGGCGTATACGGGCTTATTATACACGTAGCGGCTGCGCGACGTAGCCTTTGTCACATTTTTCATCTTCAGCTTTTGATATTTGCGCGTTTTCATCCACCACGGCGCAATTTTTGCAGCTTCACGGCAATTTCTCTGAAAGCCTCTCCAGAAACGCGCATCACACAATAGCGTGGGTTCGCTATCGGGCTTATGTTCCGACGAAAGCGCACAGGAGGGCGGATGATGATAAGAAAAGCATGCTGGCTACTGGCAAGCCTGGGGTGTTTTAGCGTTCAGGCGGCTTGCCCGGACTGGCCGTTATCACGGGCAAAAGAGGAGATGGCGCAGCTACAGGCGCAGCTAAAGCGCTGGGATGAAGCCTACTGGCAGAAAGGCGAAAGCCAGACCAGCGACGCGGTATACGACCAGCTCAGCGCGCAGCTCGCCCTGTGGAGACGTTGTTTTCATCATGAAACCATTCCGGCGCTCCCGCCTGCGCTGGCGAGAGGCCGCCTGCCTCACCCTGTTCCGCATACTGGGGTGCGAAAACTAAGCGATGCGAACGAACTCAATGAATGGATGCGCCAGAAATCGGCATTATGGGTGCAACCTAAAGTAGACGGCGTAGCCGTAACGTTGGTTTATCGTTCCGGCTTACTACAGCAAGCCATCAGCCGGGGCGATGGCCTTTATGGGGAGGACTGGACAGAAAAAGTACGGCGTATCCCGGCTATTCCTCCTAAGGTTTCCGGAGCCCTGGAAAACAGTGTCTTGCAGGGTGAGATCTTCTGGCGGCGTAACGGGCATCAACAAAAAGCGGCTGGCGGTATTAACGCCCGAGCACTGGTGGCGGGAGCGATGATGCGCCGCGAGGCTTCGCCTTTACTTGGTGAACTGGATGTTTTCATTTGGGCGTGGCCGGATGGCCCGGCTGACATGGAGAGTCGGGCAACCGCGTTGGCCGAGGCTGGTTTCACGCTGACCAGAGCGTGGACAAAACCTGTCGCTACCAGCAAGGAAGTGGCCCAGTGGCGAGACCGCTGGTTTAATTCGCCGCTGCCCTTCGTTACGGATGGCGTTGTCGTACGCGCTGAAAAGGAGCCTTCCGGCAAAAACTGGCAGCCCGGACAAGGCAACTGGGTAGTCGCCTGGAAATATCCGCCAGTAAAGCAGGTCACAACGGTCAATAGCATTCGCTTCGCGGTTGGACGCACGGGGAAAGTGAGCGTAGTTGCGGAGCTGGAGCCCGTGTTGCTGGATGACAAATGGGTGCGCCGTACGAATATTGGCTCTGTTTCAAAATGGGACCAGTGGGATATCGCACCCGGCGACAGTGTGGCAGTGAGCCTGGCGGGACGGGGTATTCCTCGGCTGGATGAGGTCGTCTGGCGTGTAGCGAAACGCGATAAACCCCAACCGCCTGTTAAACAACCGCACGCAGCCGTAAGTTGCTTTTATGCATCCGCCGGGTGTGAGGCGCAGTTTCTCGCCCGGCTTGCGTGGCTAAGTCAGAAATCTGTGCTCGACCTGAACGGGTTGGGCGAAGCCACCTGGCAGCAGTTGCACCGCGCTCAACATTTTGAACACCTTTTCTCCTGGCTTGCGCTTACACCCGAAGCTTTATCACAGACGCCCGGATTCTCACCACAGCGCGCCGTTCAGCTCTGGCATCGTTTTTCATTTACTCGCAAATTACCGTTTCACCGTTGGTTAAAAGCGCTGGGCCTGCCGTTGCCCGCCAACGCGCTGCGGACGTTGCCAGACCAAAGCTGGCGGGAGCTTACCATGCGCAATGAAGCCAGCTGGCAGCAACTTCCGGGCGTTGGCGCTGGCCGCGCGCGGCTGCTTATACAATTCCTCCATCACCCCCAGGTAAGTTCGCTGGCAGAGTGGCTGGGAAAACAGCAGATAACAGGCTTTACCGTTCCTGCGCTATAGGGAATTTTTGCCAGCCTCTTTTACGGCAATCTCTGGTTTAAGGTCATTGAAATGAGTCCTGAGCGTTTGATATTCAAAAATATTCCGTCCGCCGTCCATGACCGGGAATGTTTTATCCGGGTGAAAACAAACGTCCAGTATTGACCGGCAGTTTTTCTCTGCTGTTGAAATGCCCATCCAGCTCAACATCAGGAAATAATTGTTGGCGGTAGACCACGGCGCTTCAACTTTGCCTGTATTACGAGGTTGGCTGCCAAGCGCTTTGTCGCTATACCAGATAAATTGAGGAACGTCATAGGCTTCTTTACTTGGGAAACGCGCGCCATGCATATAAATCGACTCAAGCTCAGCATTTTTTTCCAGCCCATGATCGGAAAAATAGAGCAATGACGCGGAACGGTTAGCCAGACGCGCCATAACTTCACCCAGGAAATAGTCGGTGAAGCGAATAGCATTGTTATAACAATCTTCATATTTATTACCGGTATGATAATAATCATGAGATTTGGGATAGCGCGTACAAGCCAGTTCATGGCTGCCGTTGATATGCAAAAAAATGACTTTTTTGCCGTGCTGTTTTAGGGCGTCATCGAACCAGGGTAATAATTCATCATCGTAATGACTTTCCACCCAGTTCAGGTGATGGCTTGTGGAGGCAATCGCAGCCACATAATTGTTGCTTTTACCGCTGTTTCCTTGCGCGCTTATCCAGTAGGTATTAAAGCCTGCTCTATTCGCTGCTTTGACAATGTTGTCTGAGAGGTTATCAATGGTGAAATGTTCCGCATCTGCGCGGCTTAAGATCATAGGAACCGCCAGTACGGTAGCCGAAGCAGGCGCAATAGCATGTTCGAAAATGAGCGCATTATGGTTAAGTTTCGTCTCGACAGGCGTAGTATCCAGCGAGAAGCCATAAAGTTGCATATTGTTACGTCGCGCGGATTCGCCGATAACCACGACATACGTCTCTATGTTTTGATCCTGCCAGGTCAGATGAGCATCATTTTGCCCACCCTGGCTGATTTTGGCTGCCAGTTGATTGTCCCGATTCGCGATAATGAAATCCGAGACTACGTAAAAAGGAGTATTAACTAATATACGCGATGCCAGAGGGTAATAGACCTCTTTATCCTTTTGTTTTTTGAACCAGCAAGCAAAAGAAAACCAGGCAATAAAAATAGCCAGCAAAGCGAAAGAGAGAATACTTTGCTTGCGGGTTAGCTTTTTCGACAGCAAATGTATTGCGGTAAACGTAATAGCAAAGTGCGCCACCGCGACGGGCATATAATAAAGATAGATGCCCGCCATGCTTTTAACTTCACGTAAGTGCGTGGTTAATATGCTCATCGCAAAGGCGACGTTAAATTCACTCTGGTAAATGCTATAAGTACTAAAATCAATAGCAAAGTTGAGAGACAGAAAAGCGCAAATTACCAGTGAAATAGCCTTCCCGGCCAGAGTCCTGTAAATTGCTGCGGCGCTGGCAATAAGCAAAGCATTACAAACTGCAATGCGTAAAATGAAGCGGGGCGGCTGTGTGAAAGCCACGGGCCATAATAAAAGTAAAAGAGAAAGCACAATGCACAGGAGAAATGCGCTACGTCGCTCTTCGCGTAACTTTGTAGTAATAATGCTGACAAAAGACATAATCTAAATTTTTGTGGTGACCGTAACGGGTCCTGAGTTTAATGCGCTAGTTTACATAATCTGGCGATGAGTGAGTAAACATATCCTGCTAAGTATAAATACTGGCCGATTATTTAATGATTTTCACACGGCGACCCGCTTGTTTATGCTCGTTGGCTGAATAGTAACATTTGTAATGAGTCTGGTTGACATTAAAAATATTTATTATTTGTACAAAATTGGAGCATTGTCTTTATCGCTATCCGAAACAGAAGTTTTCCTTCGGGAAAGAGGGCTGAACCAATAAAAAAACCCGCCTGAAGCGGGTTTATATGCGTTAACAGTATGTTTAGTCTGATTACTCAATATTCTGAATCTGCTCACGCATCTGCTCAATCAGCACTTTCAGTTCAATAGCTGAGTTGGTCACGTCGGCGTTAATTGATTTAGACGCCAGCGTATTCGACTCGCGGTTGAATTCCTGCATCATAAAGTCGAGACGGCGACCCACCGCCTCTTTTTTCTTCAGGATATTATAAGTTTCTTTAATATGCGCATCGAGGCGATCCAGCTCTTCGGCCACATCGATGCGCTGTGCCATCAGCACCAGTTCCTGCTCCAGGCGGTTGTTCTCAAGCTGTACCTGCGCTTCTTCAAGCTTCGTGACCAGTCTTTCACGCTGCCATTGCAGGACGGAGGGCATTTGCGCACGGACTTTAGTCACCTCCGCGCTCACCCCTTCCAGACGCTGCTCAATAAGCATTTTCAGCGCCTGGCCTTCGGTTTCACGCGCCACAATAAAGTCATCCAGCGCGCCGTCCAGCGCCGACAGGATATCAGCGGCGATAGCGTCCAGATCCTGTTCCTGCGCGGCCATTACGCCCGGCCAGCGCAAAATATCGAGCGGGTTTATCTCGCCTTCATCGCTTTGCATTTTCACCCAGTTCGCGGCGCTGACCAGCTGCTTCGCCAGTTTTTCGTTGAGGATGAGTTCCCCTTGCGCGCTGGCGTCAGGTTCAAAGCGCAGCGTGCACTCAATTTTACCGCGAGTCAGACGATTACGGATGCGCTCGCGGGCTACAGGTTCCAGGCTGCGGAACTGTTCCGGCAGGCGAATATAGGTTTCCAGATAGCGCTGGTTTACCGAGCGTAATTCCCAGGCGGCGCTACCCCAGTCACCCTTAATTTCACGCCGGGCGTAGGCGGTCATGCTGCGGATCATAGTCATACCTGTTTTTAAAAAGAGTGATGCGATTATAGCTACCCCTGGGCAGCCAGGATAGGAATAAGCGCCTTAAGCCCGTATAATGCGCAGCCACATCTGTTACAAGCCGGAGAGAAATTCATGCGTCCATCAGGCCGTAGCGCTACCGAAGTGCGCCCAGTTACCCTGACCCGTCACTACACTAAACACGCTGAAGGCTCCGTGCTGGTTGAGTTTGGCGATACCAAAGTGCTTTGCACCGCCACCATTGAAGAAGGCGTGCCGCGCTTTCTGAAAGGGCAGGGGCAAGGATGGATCACTGCCGAATACGGCATGTTGCCGCGTTCAACCCATACCCGTAACGCTCGCGAAGCCGCAAAAGGCAAGCAGGGCGGTCGCACGCTGGAAATTCAGCGATTAATCGCACGTTCGCTGCGCGCTGCGGTAGATTTAAAAGCGCTGGGCGAATACACCATTACGCTCGACTGCGATGTTTTGCAGGCGGATGGCGGCACCCGCACTGCTTCTATTACAGGCGCCTGCGTGGCGCTGGCAGACGCGCTGAACGCGATGGTCGCTGGCGGCAAGCTGAAAACCAACCCGATGAAGGGCATGGTGGCGGCGGTTTCCGTAGGCATCGTGAATGGCGAGGCGGTTTGCGATCTGGAATATGTGGAAGATTCTGCTGCGGAAACCGACATGAATGTCGTAATGACCGAAGATGGCCGCATTATTGAAGTGCAAGGCACAGCGGAAGGCGAGCCGTTTACGCATGAGGAGTTGCTCTCGCTGCTGGCGCTGGCCCGCGGGGGAATTGAATCCATTGTCACGTCGCAGAAGGCGGCGTTAGCAAATTAATTTTTAAGGCGACTGTGAAGTCGCCTTTTTTATGCCTGAAAAAACGCTATTTGAGGAGCAAAGCCATGAAACCGTATCAGCGCCAGTTTATTGAATTCGCCCTTAACAAACAGGTGCTAAAGTTTGGTGAATTCACGCTGAAATCCGGGCGCACGAGCCCCTATTTCTTCAACGCCGGGTTATTTAACACGGGGCGCGATCTGGCATTGTTGGGCCGTTTTTATGCAGAAGCGCTGGTAGATTCCGGCATTGATTTCGACCTGCTTTTCGGCCCGGCTTATAAAGGTATTCCCATCGCCACGACGACCGCTGTGGCGCTGGCAGAACACCATGAACGCGACGTGCCTTACTGCTTTAACCGTAAGGAAGCGAAAGATCATGGTGAGGGCGGCAACCTGGTGGGTAGCCCGCTGCAGGGGCGCGTGATGCTGGTGGATGATGTGATAACAGCCGGGACGGCTATCCGTGAGTCGATGGAAATTATTCAGGCTAACGGCGCTACGCTTGCGGGCGTGCTGATTTCTCTCGACAGACAAGAGCGCGGACGCGGTGACATTTCTGCTATTCAGGAAGTGGAACGTGATTACGGCTGCAACGTTATTTCCATTATTACCCTGAAAGACCTTATTGCTTATCTGGAAGAAAAACCGGAGATGGCGGTTCACCTGGCGGCGGTGCGCGAATATCGCGAGCAGTACGGGGTATAAAACAAAAAAGGGCCGTTCGGCCCTTTTTTGTTTATTGAAGCTGCGCGGCGAGCAGCGGCCAGCGAGAGTCAAACTCGTCGGTGGGGCTGTAGCGGAATTCGCTGCGCACAAAACGCGATAGCATGCCTTCACAAAACGCCAGCAGCTGGCTCGCCAGCAGGGTTTCATCGGTTACATACCCTTCGCCTTCGCGCATTTTGCGTTCACGCAAAACCTGCCTCAACTGCGCTTCGATACGTTCAAAAAGTTGGTTAATGCGACCTTGTAAACGGTCCTGTTCAAACATCAAAGCATGACCGGTAAGGATGCGCGTTAGCCCCGGGTTGCGTTCGCCAAAGCCGAGAATGAGCTGCACAATCAGCCGCAGGCGCGTGGTCGTATCCTTCTCATCCTTCAGGATAAGGTTGATACGGCTAATAAGGCTGTCTTCGATAAACTCAATGAGGCTATCAAACATCCGGGTTTTGCTGGGGAAGTGACGATAGAGCGCCGCTTCGGAAACGCCAACGGAAGCCGCCAGTTTCGCCGTGGTGATGCGCTGACTGCCATCGCTGGATTCAAGCATCTGGGCCAGAGACTGAAGTATTTCTTCGCGACGATTCCTTTTCGCAGTTTGTTTTTCTGACATGTTCTGAAAGACCCCTGAGAATACATTCTTGCCAGGCGAGCATCCACAAGCGACCACAGGCGTAATGCCTGTGGTAATTTATTCGCTTTATTTTGCTTAAGGGATGCGTTTAAACCGGGGGCTTATCGCCGCCCAGAGTGACCGAAACCGCCTTCACCGCGTTCGGTCTCATCAAAGGCTTCAACCAGGTTGAATTCTGCCTGTACTACTGGAACAAACACCATCTGCGCGATGCGTTCGCCAGGTTCAATAATGAAGCTTTGTTGGCCGCGATTCCAGACGGAGACCATCAATTGACCCTGATAATCAGAATCAATCAAGCCCACCAGGTTACCCAGAACAACGCCATGCTTATGGCCAAGCCCTGAGCGCGGCAGGATGACCGCTGCGAGAGACGGGTCGGCGATGTGAATCGCAAGGCCAGTCGGCAGAAGCGTCGTTGCGCCAGGCGCCAGCTCTACAGCGTCATCCAGACAAGCGCGCAGGTCAAGGCCGGCCGAGCCGGCGGTAGCGTAAGTCGGCAGCGGGAACTGCTGGCCCACGCGCGGGTCCAGAATCTTAACGTCGATTTTTTTCATCATAACGGGTAACGATTTCGTCCAGTAAAAGATGGCCAAGGCGTTCTTTCCGCTCAAGCGGTAAGCGTTTATCGCCCTCCTGCCAGAAAAGATGCAGAGCGTTGTTATCGCTGTTAAAGCCTTGATCAGATTTAGAAACGTCGTTCGCACAAATCAAATCAAGGTTTTTACGCTGGCGTTTTTGCCGCGCATATTCTTCCACATTATTCGTTTCGGCGGCAAACCCGACGACATAAGGGCGGTTAAGGGTAAGCGCAGCTACGCCCGCCACGATATCAGGGTTTTTCACCATGGTCAGGGTGAGTTCATCGCCCTGTTTTTTAATTTTTTCACTGGCGATTTCAGCTGCACGGTAATCCGCCACGGCGGCGCAACCAATGAAAATATGCTGCTGCTGCGCGCGTTTTTGCACTTCTGCTTCCATCTCCAGCGCGGTGGTGACATCCACACGCTGCACAAACGGCGGCGTAGATAACGATACGGGGCCTGAAACCAGCGTGACGTTGGCGCCTCGCGCTGCCGCTGCCGCAGCAATGGCGAAGCCCATCTTGCCGGAGCTGTCGTTGGTAATATAACGCACCGGATCCAGCCGCTCGCGGGTAGGGCCTGCGGTAATCATGATGTTGAGATGTTGCAGATCTTTTACAGGCGCGAAATGCAGCGCGGCCATTTCCACTATCGTCATCGGGTCAAGCATACGGCCCGGCCCTATGTCGCCGCAGGCCTGGCTGCCGCTGTCCGGCCCCCAGAGTTGCAACCCGCGGGAGGCCAGCACTTGCAGATTATGCTGGGTTGCGGCGTTGCGGTACATCTGCTGATTCATGGCGGGCACGACGGCAACAGGCGAAGGTGTGGCAAGGCAAATAGTCGTAACCAGGTCGTTCGCCATGCCAGCGGCTACGCGGGCGATAAGATCGGCGGTGGCGGGCGCAAGGATAACCAAATCGGCCCATTTGCCAAGCTCGATATGGCCCATCGCCGCCTCGGCCGCCGGGTCAAGCAAACTGTCGGAAACGGGATAACCCGACACCGCCTGCAAACTCAGCGGCGTAATAAACGCCTTCGCCGCTTCTGTCATGGCGACTCTCACTTCCGCGCCGCGATCGCGCAGGCGCCGCACCAGCTCAGGCGCCTTATACGCAGCAATACCCCCGCTGACGCCCAGAACGATTTTTTTTCCGGAAAGCCCAGTCATGATTTTTTCCGCTAGCAACAAATAAGGCGGCCATTTTACCACAATCAAAAAACCGGCGGAGCAGTACAAAAAATCAACTTTGCGAGATAGCGCGCAAGCGTGACAAACCAGCCTTCCAGTGAAACTTATCTGTGGCAGGATAACGCCGTCGTAACGCAGAGGAGGTGTGATGGTGGTTGAAAAGGCGCAGCCGGCGGGGCCGCGCGAAAAGCTGCTTACTTATGGCGCAAAAGAGCTAAGCGATGCGGAACTGCTGGCGATTTTCCTGCGCACAGGCAAGCGCGGGGTTTATGTCGTCACGCTGGCGGAACAGTTGCTCGGACATTTCGGCTCGCTGCGTCGTCTGTTATCAGCAACGCTTGAGGAACTGGGCGCGGTAGGGGGCATTGGTGTGGCGAAATATGCGCAGCTTAGCGCGATTGCTGAGTTAGGCAGGCGTTACGCTGCCTCCTGGATGCAGGACGAACAGCCATTATTAAACCCTGATATGACGCGTGAATTCCTTATGAGCCAGCTTAGCGATGAGCAGCGTGAGATCTTTATGGTGATCTTTTTAGACAATCAGCACCGCGTCATTAAAAACAGCCAACTTTTTTCAGGCACGCTTAATCATGTAGAAGTACACCCGAGGGAAATTGTGCGGGAGGCTATAAAAGTTAACGCGGCGGCGGTAATCCTTGCGCATAATCATCCTTCCGGTCACGCCGAACCCAGCAAGGCGGACAAAATGATTACCGAACGCATTATAAATTGCTGCCAGTTTATGAATATCCGAGTGCTGGACCATCTGGTTATTGGCCGCGGAGAATGCGTTTCTTTCGCCGAACGTGGCTGGATATAAGCCAGACGAGGCGATCCATGGCGATCTTTTCTGTTCGGGACTTGAGCAGACGGCCCCGGCAGCGTATACTACGCCACCTTTGAGAATCTCGGGTTTGGCATTTGGGCCTGGCATACGCGAGTTCACATTGAACCGCCAGACCGGGCTTTAGGCCTGACGAGGCGCCAATACCCTATACGAAGCTCGAGCTAATTTGATTTTTGGAGAATAGACATGTCCCGAGTCTGCCAAGTTACTGGCAAGCGTCCGGTGACCGGTAACAACCGTTCACACGCACTGAACGCGACTAAACGCCGTTTTCTGCCGAACCTGCACTCTCACCGTTTCTGGGTAGAGAGCGAAAAGCGTTTCGTTACTCTGCGCGTATCTGCTAAAGGTATGCGTGTTATTGATAAAAAAGGCATCGACGTTGTTCTTTCTGAACTGCGTGCCCGTGGCGAGAAGTACTAAGGAGCTAAATCATGGCTAAAGGTATTCGCGAGAAAATCAAGCTGGTTTCTTCTGCTGGTACTGGTCACTTCTATACCACCACGAAGAACAAACGTACTAAGCCGGAAAAACTGGAACTGAAGAAATTCGATCCGGTTGTTCGTCAGCACGTTCTTTACAAAGAAGCTAAAATTAAATAATTTTAGTGGATTGTACAAAAACCCCGCCTCGGCGGGGTTTTTTGTTTTCCGGCTACCCTCATATTAAGGTTATCCGATAAACACAAGGTCACGAGAGAAAGCATGCCTGAATTACCCGAGGTAGAAACCAGCCGTCGCGGTATCGAACCGCATCTGGTTGGCGAAACCATTCTTCACGCCGTGGTGCGTAATGGCCGCCTGCGCTGGCCAGTCTCTGATGAAATCCATGCCTTAAGCGATAAACCGGTTTTGAGCGTACAACGGCGGGCAAAATATCTGCTGCTGGAATTGCCGGATGGCTGGATCATTATCCACCTTGGCATGTCCGGCAGCCTGCGCGTGCTGCCGGAAGAGTTGCCCGCGGAGAAGCACGATCACGTTGACCTGGTGATGAGCAACGGCAAAGTGCTGCGCTATACCGACCCACGCCGCTTTGGCGCCTGGCTCTGGACAAAAGAGCTGGAAGGCCATAACGTCCTGGCGCATCTGGGACCGGAACCGCTTAGCGAAGCGTTTAATGGCGAATATCTGCATGCGAAGTGCGTGAAAAAGAAAACCGCCATCAAGCCCTGGTTGATGGATAACAAGCTGGTAGTGGGCGTGGGTAATATCTATGCCAGCGAATCGCTCTTTGCGGCGGGGATCCACCCTGATCGCCTTGCCTCGTCGTTATCGAAAAAAGAGTGCGAGCTGCTGGCGCAGGCGATTAAGGCTGTCCTGTTACGATCGATAGAGCAGGGCGGCACGACGCTGCGCGATTTCCTGCAAAGCGACGGCAAACCGGGTTATTTTGCGCAGCAGCTACAGGTTTATGGTCGCGAAGGAGAACCCTGCCGGGTTTGCGGTACGCCGATACAGGCGGGAAAACATGCCCAGCGCAGCACCTACTGGTGCCGTCGCTGCCAGAAATAATCAGGCAAGTCTTTCGAGCAGAGCCTGATGCACATGCTGCGGAAGGAAGTGGGAAACGTCGCCCTGGTGGCGCGCCACTTCCTTTACCAGCGACGAAGAGATAAATGACCACTCTTTGGCGGGCATCAAAAAGACGCTTTCCAGCTCCGGCATCAGATGGCGGTTCATATGCGCCAGCTGCATTTCATACTCGAAATCACCCGAAGTACGCAGGCCCCGCACCAGAATAGTGGCGTTTTGCGCTCGCGCGAAGTTAGCCATCAGATCGCTGAATCCTGTTACCTGCACGTTTTCCAGATGCGAAGTCGCCTTCTGCGCCAGCGCTACGCGCTCTTCCAGCGTAAACAGCGTTTTTTTATGCGGACTGGCGGCTATCGCCAGGATCACTTCGTCAAACAGGCGGGAAGCGCGGGTAAGAATATCGATATGGCCGTTGGTAATCGGGTCAAACGTGCCGGGATAAATAGCGCGAGTGGTCATAGCGGTCTCTTTTCCGTATAGCCATGGTTTAACGCCCACAGCTCGGTGTATTTGTTAAAGGTGTACTGTGCGTTCACGACGGCAAGCAGCCAACCTTGTTTGCCATCCAGTACGCCGCCCCGCAATAACAGCGTCTTACAAAAGGCGCCCAGCGTGTGGCCGAAAATGGCCGCTGCTGAAACCTTCTTTCCTTTCTGATGGCGCTCCTGCGCCCAGGCGGCGGCGTAAGCCAGCTGCTTACGCTGAAAGCCTGCGAAATCCCGGCACGTCAGATGCTCCAGATCGCCCTGTAGCGCTACCACGCGTGCGCCGGACGCTTCCAGCGATTCATGGACCCGGTTGTCATTATAGCGGTAACGTTCACGAGCATAGAGACGGGTTACGCGATCGGGATACCAGCCGCTGTGACGCATAAAGCGTCCAAGGAATAGATTCCGGCGCGCGATGCTGTAGACTGTGTCAGGCTGCGGGTTAGCAAGCGCCTGCCGAATGGCGTGCGCCAGTTCTGGCGTCACACGCTCGTCGGTATCGATCATCAAAACGTAGTCGCCGGTGGCGTACTGTTGCGCTCGCTGGCGCTGAATGCCGTAGCCTTGCCAGTCGGCTGAGGTAAATACGCGAACGCCCGCCGCTTCGGCCAGCGCGACGGTGTTATCGTCGCTGCCGGAATCCAGCAGCACAATCTCATCCGCCCAGCTTACCGAAGCCAGACAATCCGGCAGCACGTCCGCTGCGTTTTTGGCGATCATCACCACAGAAAGACGCGCGGTCATCAGTGGCTCCGCTGCGGCAGATAGGGCTGCAGAAGCTGCAAAAGACGTTGCAACGCGCCCTGATTCTGGTGCAGAACTTCCACCGCGTGGCGGCCATACCAGAGGCGATAATCTTCGTCCGTCAGCAGCGTTGAGATCTCTTTTACCAGCGAGTCTGCACCCGTGACGGTGATAAGCCCGTCCGCTTCCTGCAGCTTCGCGCAGATGTCTTTGAAATTGAACGTATGCGGGCCCATCAGCACCGGAATAGCGTGCGCCGCCGGCTCAAGCGGGTTATGACCGCCGCGCTCAACCAGGCTGCCGCCGACAAAGGCGAGGTCTGCGATACCATATAACAGCATCAGTTCGCCCATGGTATCGCCGATAACGACCTGCGTGCTGCCGGAAGGTATTTCACCCGTACTGCGCAGCGTGAAGCTGAATCCTGCCTTTTGCACCATCTCCCGCGCGTCTTTGAAGCGCTCCGGGTGACGCGGCACCAGAATCAGCAGCAGGTCAGGGAAGGTTTCCAGCAGCCTGCGGTGGGCTTCAAGAATAATGGTTTCTTCGCCGTCGTGGGTGCTGGTGGCTATCCAGACTTTACGGCGCGGCGCCCACTGCCGACGCAGCGTTACGGCGCGGGCCGCCAGCTCCGGCGTAACGGAGATATCAAACTTCAGGCTGCCTGTGACGGCCAGTTGATTGCGTTTGAGCCCAAGCGCAATAAAACGGCTGCCATCTTCCTCGTTCTGAGCAGCGATAAGCGTGATCTTGCTTAACAGGCGACGCATAAAGCCGCCCAGTTTCTGGTAGCCACGCGCTGAACGTTCAGAAAGGCGCGCATTGGCGATGACCAGTGGAATTTTGCGCTGATGCAGCGCGGAAACCATGTTTGGCCACAGTTCCGTCTCCATGACGATAACCAGCTTCGGATTCACCGTGTTAAGAAAGCGGTTCATCGCGCCCGGCAGATCGTAAGGCAGATAGACGTGATGCACATCTTTGCCAAAAGCGGAGAGCACGCGCTCAGAGCCGGTCGGCGTCATGGTCGTGACGGTAATAGGCAGTCGGGGATAACGGTGACGCAGCGCGCGAACCAATGGGATCGCCGCAAGCGTCTCACCGACGGAAACAGAATGAAGCAGAATGCCGTCTGGCTGGACTTTGCCCTCGCAATAGCCGTAGCGTTCTCCCCAGCGCTTGCGATAAGCCGGGGCTTTGCGGCTGCGAAGCAGCAGACGTAGCCAGACAAAAGGCTGTATAAGGTAGAGTAAAGCGGTATACAACGATTCCAAGCGAATATCCGTTATTTTCTTTATCGGCGGGCAAATTCTAAGCATTTAGCGTAGCTAAAGCTATCCTTTTGGCGTCGTGGGCGCGGTTTTGCCCCGCCAGGGTGCAAAGAGAGCGGATTATGATGATTAAGCGGGCAGCACAGGTCTGCCCGCGATAAGAAAAGCGTCTGCAAAAGAGGTTATCAGCGCTTATTTTCCGGCAAAGAATCAAGATGATAGGTTATACGCTCTGACAGGCCGCGAATATCACCGCCTGTGATAAAGAAACTATCGTCTTTGAGATTAGGGTTGGTGACGTCAAAGCCCAGCATTTTGTTGATGAGCGTAGCGAGCTGGAAATGGTTTTTCGGCTGCGCCGACGCGATGTCATCAAAGCGATACGCTTTTCCGTTGCTGAAGTAGATAAACGGCACCTGAGCGATTGGCATTTCCACCACCGAGTGGCCAAACAAACCGCCGTCGCCCACGCGTTCGCCATGGTCAGACGTAATAAAAACCAGCACCGGCAGCTTCGATTTCGCCATGACCGTGCGAATAGCCGAGGCCAGCTCTTTGTCGTACAGACGGATAGCATCGTCATACTCGTTTTTCTTCTGCGCAACGCTATCGGCAACCTTTGGCGTTGAGAACTTCGCAAAACCCGCCGGAATGTTTCGCTCATAAGGAATATGCGGCGCGCGGCTGTTCAGCACCATGAAAAACGGTTTCGCGTAGTCGAGGTCCGCTTTTTCTACGGAAGGGGTCAGTACGCTGTCCGCGCCCACTTCCGGCGCAGGGCGAACCTGCGTGTCTTCCCACAAATTGATATTGTGAACGCCTATCCAGTTACTCAGGCCTTCCAGCCCCTGGGCGGAGATAAACGCGGTCTGGTAGCCCTGTTTCTGCGCATTGGCGAACAGGTTCGTGGATTTTGATTTATAGGCGTAATAGTTGTCCGGCTCACGCAGGTTGTTCACCAGCATCGGGATCGCCACGCGCGTAGAGACCGCGTTAGAAACGATAATGCGTGACGTGCCCTGATACTGTTTCATCAGCGCAGCGAGCTCCGGCGTCGTCTCACGGTCATAGCCAACGGCGCTGACGTGATGCGGGTTCAGGCTTTCGCCAATGGCCAGAATGATAGAGTATTTACCGCTCTGGTAGCCCGGTACGGGTTTCACGGTGTAGGGATCATAATGCGCGATGTTCTGGTTTTCACCGGAGATAGCCTCTGGAATAAGGCGAATAGCGCTAAAGCTCATCGCTGAAAGACCGTTACGCAGCAGCGAATGGCGCAAATCCGGGTTGAACTTATACATCTGGCCGTCAATGGCTTTATAAAACTGCCCGGCAAACATCACCACGATAGCCATCAGGCAGGGGATCGTCAGCCATTTTTTCCACGCTGGCGCAAAGCGGCGGGCAACGTCGAGCGAGAAAACCACCGCCGCCAGCATAAAGATAAAATAGATGCCAAGCGTGCCGATGCTGTCGCTTATGCCGCTGGCGATATCTTTGGTCTCGACAAATGCCAGCCACACCTCGCTTGGGCCATAAAACTGGCCATAGAAGGTGTAATAGATGGCTTCGCTGATCTGCACGATGAACGTCACGGCCAGCAACAGGCGCGTCAGGAAGAAGCGTGCGCTGGCGGCCGCCAGCAAAGCGATAATCACGTAGAGCAGCAGATCATCCGGCTTAGGATGATACACATTATCTTTCAGCAGGATGCTGATTTCAGAAAGCGAAAACAGCAGCATAAACGCAAGCGTCAGGCCCAGCGTACGCAGCAAGTTACTGCGTCCTGCTTTGGACGCAGTCAAAGTAGTAACAGACATGGAATAACCTTAAACCATTACATTTTTCGGGTAAGCGGACGGATCGCTTTGCCGAAACCAAAGCGCAGCGCGCGGACGGCAGCGGGGCGTTGGTGCAGCCCCTTTTGCCAGATAGATTCAAAAAGAGCGAACCAGCGTGCGGCAACCGCTTCACGCGAGTAAACCTGCAGCCGTTTTTCTCCCTGCTCCAGCATGCTGCGAAACAGCGTCGGGTCATTTTTCAGACGCATAATCGCGGCGAAGGCTTCGTCCGGATTTTTCGCAATTAAGTAATCGAGTTCGCTTTCACGAATAGCGCGAAAAGAGGGCTCGTCATCACAGACCATGACCGTTTTGCCTAGCCAGCCGTTAATCAATTTGCTGGCGGGTTTGCGTGCAAGCTTGTGATCGTGGGATTTGCGGAAACTCACGCAAACATCCACGTCGCGATAGTCGGTCCAGTTATTGAAAGAGATACGCAGGTCAATGCCTTCAGCCGCCAGACGCTGTTTAAACTCCTCGCTGGCATATTCCGGCGGGAAGCTATCCACGCGGCCAAAGTAGGCGACGGTACGTACGGTGTTATCGGTGCGCTCGCGCGGCTGTACACCCGGCTGTGGCCAGTAAGGCACGAAGAGTCGGTTGCCATGGCCTGCCACTTCCGGATTCTGCTCAACGACGTAGTCTGCACCAATAATCGGCGGCCGATCGGCGCGTGCGACTACCGTTACCCCTTTCCAGGGCTTAACGCGGGAGCCAAAATCGTCGTTGTGCATCAGGTTAATGGCGTCGGGACGGCACTGCGCGCCGAACGAACATTCAATCAGATCCGGATAGTAATGATTGAGGGTCAACGCCGTCTGAAAGGTCCAGCCGCCGCGCCCGCCGCAATAAAAGCGTTCTGGAATGGTGTCCGGGTTAACGCGAGCGTCAAGCAACGCCTGAAAGTCGGCATAATTCTTTGCGATAAAATCGGCGCGCGAGACAGCGTGCAGTTTAATTTTCTTCATCATGAGGCTTTATAAATCTTCTTAAGACGAAAATAACGACGACCCAGACGCCAGCGCTGCTTAAAGCCGCGCGCGTTACGCCAAATCATCTCCCAGATCCCCCGCTCAAACAGTTCGCGGGTAATTTCGCGCTTCTTATCCGGATTTTCGATATTGTTGATGCTGTGCAGAATGCCCAGGCCCTCTTTAGCGATTTGCCAGTGGCAGGCCGGGACGCGTTTTACCTGTTCCGGGTAGCGCTCATTAATGGCGTTAAGCAGCTCCAGAATCTTCATGTAGTGACGTGCGGAACGCATACGTGTGTCATCGGTGCCGGGGGTATGCGAGACCGACGCGGAGTGAATCAAATAGTCATACAGCGCTTCGTCAATATATTGCACCCGCTCGGCGGTAAGTAAGACTTCTGTCGTCCAGGGGATATCCTGGTGCCGCAAACCCGGTTCGAACGTAAAACCCTGGCGTTTGATAAAATCATGCCGATAAATATTAAGCCAGGTAACGTGCAGGAATTTGCGGGAATCCAGCGCCATCTGCAGCCAGGTTGGGCCATCAATCACCCCGGTTGAAGCCAGGCGGTCGGACGGGAATATCTTTTTGGCCGGGCGACCGTCGTCATAGATATAGGTGCCATTGCAGGTCGCTACATCAAGACGGTTCTGCGTGGCGATTTCCAGCAGCCGGTTGTACATGCCCGGGTAAATCACATCATCAATATCAGGGAAAGCAAGATATTCGCCGTTCGCCAGCGCCAGTCCACTGTTGCGCGCCACTGACACGCCCTGATTTTCCTGAGTCACTACGCGAAAACGCGCAAACTCACTGGCATAGCGGCCAATGATTTCCGCGGAACGGTCCGTCGAGCCATCATCAACGACAATCAGTTCAACGCTGTTGAGATGCTGGTTTTTAATACTTTCAAAAAACGCGCTCAGGAACTTCTCGCCGTTATATACCGCGATAACGAGACTCAGAAGAGGGGTGTCAGACATACTTTCTCCGTAAAAACCGGGCCGTGCGAAAAATGCGTCAGTTTGACTGAATGGCGGTTGGACCGCAACGCTTAAGCAGAGTTCGCGCGCCAGCTTTTCTGACTGCAAGGGAAGAAAGAAAAGCTGGCTATCCGTGAAGGGGATTAAGAGCCGTTTTGCGTATGGGAGTCGCGAGAACGAAGACAACAGATGCCGATGAGCAGACCCGTCAGCATCATATACTGCTCCAGATAATGGTCCTTCAGGTTATGGTCAACCATGGTGCGCGAGAAGAAACCGATAGTGAAGAGCAGTAAAAACAGTCCTGGCATGGTCTTGCCGTGACGGTAATGCCGCCAGCCGATATACCAGCATGCCACAAGCAGCGCCAGCCAGCCCGCAATGCCCAGCACGCCGTTCTGTAACCCGAATTCAATCAGGCCATAATGGCTATGCGGAATGGTGACTTTATCGGTCTGAAGGTCACGGCGTAAGATGAAGCGGAACGCTTCTTTACGCGGGCCAATGCCAAAGGGGTGTTCTGCCACAATCTCCCAACCCCGATGGAAGAAGCTGGCGCGACACCCATTGGAATGGTTCATTGGTTGTCCTTCCGCATTAAGCGGGATAGCGCCGCCATTAACGTTATAGCAGTAGCTGGTAAAAGGCGCGTTCCAGCCCGTTTCGGCATCGCTTCTAAGGCTTTGCCAGCGTGGGTCCGTTTTCCATGAGGCGATGCCCAGGGCGATAGCGGCAACCAGCAGCACCAGGAAAATAGAGGCTATTTTCAAAATGTTGCCGCGGCGCATTCTGTGCAGCCCCAGCAGGATAAAAGTGGAGAACAGGCTACCGACCAGGCCAATCGTGCCCCAGCGGGTATCGACCAGCGCGGTACACACCAGGTTCGCCAGCAGCATAAAGGCCAGGAAAGGCGTTTTCAGGGTCAGAAAACGCTGGTGAATCAAGGCGCGAGCCAGCAGTTCTGCAATCAGAAAGCCGGTTATCATGTTGATCTGGAAGCTCATCCGCGTGCGGTTAAAAACAATGCGGGTTTCGCCCCAGTGAATAATCCCGTCACGCCAGTAGAGCCAGGCGGTATCCAGCAGATGAACGCAGATGACTCCCCAGAAGCAGAGCACAATCGCGGTAAACAGACGATCAGCCGTAATCGAAGGAAACTGGGACTGAATAACGGGCGCCAGCACAAATCCGCAGCAAAAAAGCAGCACCGGGCGCAGCCACTGGCCGTCCCAGGAATCCAGCATCTCTTTGATGTCTGGCGCAAAAATAAAACCGTTGATAAGAATAAATAGCGTCAATAAGAGCAAAATCAACAGCGCCGGGCGAGCCTGACGCTCATTAATCATTGCGCGAATCTGAGGCGTGCGGATAAATAAGCCCAGCGCCAGCAAAATGGCGGGATAAATAAAGCCGTTGCGGTGAAAAAGCAGGAGGTCGTTAGGAATCGGCCAGACAAAACAGAGCCCCATAACGCAAAAAAGCAACAAACCCGCCAAAGACTTACGAATATTCATCATAAAATTTATAAAGCTAAAATGTACGCTTGTAATTTGCTGGAAAGAACAATCAGTAAAGCAGCTGAATGCTAAGCTGGGTCTAAGAATAAAGATGAAAACGCCCGGCAAATTACCATAATTGCCCCCTCTACAGAAGAATAAAGTTTGTAACGTCTTATAAAGCAAACGCTATAATTCCGCCTTTTCAGACGGGTTCGCGAAGGAATAAAAGCTATGCATATCGTTCATACAGAGGCAGATGGCGGAAAGGGCGGCCAGCCTCTGCGCATCATCAATGAATCGCTCGGCATGGTGGAGCGTGGCCATCAGGTGACGCTGCTGTGTCCGGAAGAGGCGCCGCTCAGTGAGCTTGCTCGCAAAGCGGGTCTCACGGTGGTTAACCTGCCGCTGAAACGTAAAAATATCAGCAACCTGCTGACCTTGCGCCGCTGGCTTAACAGCCATCAGGTGGACGTTATTAATAGCCATAATTCGGCGGATACCTGGCTTGTGGCGCTGGCGAACCTTTTCTTGCCCCGGGCTGTGCCGCTGGTGCGTACGCGCCACGCCTCCGGCAAACCGCGCAACAACCGCGGCACCCGTTGGCTGTTTGGCACCGCCTGCACACATGTCGTGACCACGGGCGAAGCGTTGCGCTATCAGTTGGTTGATATCGGCGTGCCGCTCGAGCACAGCACCTCGGTGCCAAGCGGTGTGGACACGGCGCGCTTTAAGCCTGGCGATAAAACCGAAGCGCGCCGTCACTGCGGGTTGAGCGTCGATGATTTCTGGCTGGGCGTGGTGTCTCATCTGCGGCCTAACAAAGGGCACAGCGTGTTGCTGCAGGCGCTGGCGAAAATCGATAACCCGCGTATTAAGCTTGCTATTGTCGGCGAAGGCCCGCACCGCGAAACGCTGGAGCAAGAGATAGCGGCGCTTGGGTTGCAGGAGCGCGTCGTCATGGCGGGCCATCGCAGCGACCCGGAGCAGTGGTTTCCGGCCTTTGATATTGCGCTGAGCCCTTCGCACGATATGGAAGGGGTGCCGCAGGGCGTATTGCAGTCGCTCGCGTCACGCGTGGCGACTATCGCCACCGATGCCGGCGGCACGGGCGATGCGATTAAGAATAACGAAACGGGCTTGCTGATCCCTCAGCGTAATGCGGATGCGCTAATGGCGGCGATTGTACGGCTCTATAACGACGGCGCGCTGCGTAAACAGTTTGCGCAGCAGGGATATGATTTCCTGTGCCGCCACCTTACCCGTGAATGCATGCTGGATGCGATGGAAAACGTCTTTACCAACGCCTGCCGCGCGGGACAGGCGCGATAAACTAGCTCAGCAGTTCGCGGTACAGCGCGTTTAACTCCTGCGCCATGCGGTCGAGCGTAAAAGGCTCGGCGGTATGGCGCGCCGCCTGGCGATAATTTTCGCCGCGTGCGCGGCCCGCCAGCCAAAGCGAGATAGCCTCGCGATAGCCGTCTACATCCAGCGCATCGCGCACCCAGCCGTTTTTGCCTTCTTCAATCCATTCCGCCGCGCCGCACTGGGTACTGGTCAGCAGCGGCAGCCCGCAGGCCAGCGCTTCCACGCAAACGTTCGGAAAGGGATCGTAAAGCGTGGGCAGAATGAGCGCATCGGCGCTGCCATAGACCTGCTTAACGTCGGCGACCGGGCCGAGAAATTTTACCCGCTCCGCCACGCCAAGTTTCGCCGCCAGCGCCTCAAAACGCTTCGCATGTTTGTCGCGGCCCGCAACGACCAGCCAGACGGACGGATGCGCGGCGATAGCCTTGAGCGCCACGGCGACCCCTTTACGGGTGAAACCGGAGCCAACATAAGCCAGCACGGGCGCCTGCGCCGGTATTCCCCAGGTTTCACGCTGCGAAAAACGTTGCACGTCCGGGTGAAAAGCGGCGGTGTCGACGCCGTTATAAATTACCGTAAGCTTTTCAGCGCCCAGCCCAAAGCGACGAGCGATATCGTCCCGCACCAGCCTGGAATTACAGATAACCTTGCGCAACTGCGGATGAGTAAACATCTCACGCTCCGCCTGCAAAATGTAGCGGTGGTAAGCGCTGAAGGCCTGCGCCCAGCGGCGCAGCGGCGAAAGGATACGGCTGTATTGTTCAAGCCAGGCGGCATGTACGCCGTCGCCGGCGCGAAAGAGAGTGGCGCCCGGAATGCGTTCGTGGCTTTGCACTATGTCGAATTGCGAAAAGCGCTTCGCCGCTTCGCGGGCAAATCCCTCTTCACGCGACTGGCGATTGCGAAACGGCGGATTTACGGTCAGCGTCTGCCAGCCTGCGGCATCTTCCCACTGGCGGGCTATTAACGTGACGTCCAGCTCGCCGCTTTGCGACAGCACGTTCAGCGCGCGCGAAACAAAACGCTCGGCCCCGCCGTTGGGGTTGTAGGTCTGGCGAACGATTGCAAGCTTCATGGTTTGCTTTCCAGCAGCAGGGTATCGATAGCGCTCAGCACCTGCTGCGGCGTAATGGCCATGATGCAGTCGGAAACGCCGCTGCCGCCGCAACCATCTTTGCCGCACGGCTGGCAGGTAAAGCCAGCCGTAATAACGCGATGCGGTACGCCCCAGGGCGCCCATTTAATCGCCCCGGTAGGGCCGAAAATGGCGACCGTCGGCGTACCTACGGCGCTTGCCAGGTGCATTGGCATCGAATCGACGCCGAAATAAACGCGGGCGTGCTTCATTAGCGCGCCAAGCTGCTTAAGGTTCAGTTTGCCGCTGAGATCGAACACCGGCTGGGTAATCGCAGCGCGCAGTTTATCCATATACTCCGTCTCTTCACGCGATGGCGCGGCAGAGAGAATAACCGGCAGCCCCCGGCTGGCAAGCGCGTCCACCGTGGCCGCAAGACTTTTGATATCCCAGGATTTAAACATCCAGCGCGAAGTGGGATGAACAAGAATATACGTCCCGCTGGTCAGGCCGAACGCTTTCAGGCGCTCCTGAACAAACGCTTCCGCTTCCTCACCCGGCACAAACAGCGTGCGCTTGTCGTCGCTGGTGGCAGGATGAATGCCGATACGGCGCAGCGCGTCGAGGTTGACCTCCACCATATGACGGGTGTTGTCCTGTATCGCCGGGTAAAGCGTGGTAAAGGCGTTGACCCATCGCCAGCGCGCCAGGCCGGTGCGCTTGTCGGGACGAAAGCCCACCGAAATACGCGGTTTGAGACGGCGTGCGAGCCGTGCGCCGTGCCAGTGTTCAGTAAGGTTAATCAGCACGTCATACTCGCGCGCTTTCAGCGTTTTCACCAGGCCGCGATAAAGGCTGAACTGTTTAAAATAGCCCTGCTTGCGCCAGTTGCGCCCGATGGTATGCACCTGGTCGATATAAGGGTGACTGGTGAGCATCGCCTGCGTGTCGTCATAAACCAGCGCATCCACTTCTACGTCCGGCCACGCTTTTTTCAGCACGGTGAACATCGGCGAGGTCAACAGGACATCGCCATGGTGGCGCAGCTTAATAATCAGCACCCGACGTGGCGGGCGCTCGGGGGTAAAAAATTCAGCCATGGACATCACCGGATTCAAAAGGCTTGTTGCCAAGCAATGGCGCAACGGCGGCGAAAACCGCCTCCGCGCTCAGATCGTTGAGTTGTTGAGAGTGCTCAGGCTTGCAGGTGTGCTGGTTTTGCCCGTAGCCGCCAATCAGCCCGGGGTCAGTCGGGCCGTACAGCGTGACGTTAGGCCTGTCCAGCGCGGCGGTCAGATGGCTTAACCCTGTATCAACGGAAACCACTGCGCGAGCGCCCGCCAGCACGTGAGCAATTTGCTCAAGGCTCATGCGCGGCAGCACCTCGACCAGACTTGCGCCGTCGGCCAGGCGCCTGGCCCGCGCTTCCTCATGCGGCGCGCCCCACGGCAGCTTGATGCGCAGCCCTGTCGGCGCCATCAGCGCAATCAGTTGCCGCCAGTGGCTCTCCGGCCAGTGTTTATCGTCGCGCGTGGTGGCATGTAAAAACACCACATAACGGCCTGCATCGGCAGGCAAATGATGTAAAAAATGCTGAGCGATGGCGTAATCGCCTTTGGTTTGCGGTTTCGCATACCCCAGGCTTTTGGCGAACAGCTCTCGCGTGCGCTCAACGGCGTGCTGCTGTTTTTCAACAGGATGTCGCTTGCGGTAAAAAAGGCTCGCGAGCGGCTCGCGCGCGCTGCACCAGTCCATGCCATGCTTGACGCCATGGGCCAGACGCGTCACCAGCGCGGCGCTTTTGATAAGCCCCTGGGCGTCGATAACCGCATCGTAATGCACCGCCTGCAGCGCTTCGCGAAACGCGCGACGCTCGGCTTTTACCGGCGCGGAAAACCAGTCTTTGCGCCAGCGGCGAATAGCCACCGGCAAAACACGCTCTACCGCCGCATGCCAGGCGGGAATTTGCGCAAAGCCTTCTTCCACCACCCAGTCGAAACGGATGCCGGGAATAGCGCGCATGGCGTCCGTCAGCGCAGGCAGCGTGTGCAGCACATCGCCCATCGAAGACGTTTTAACGATAAGCACCCGCATCCGTCAGGCTTCCTCGTCCAGCAGCAGCGCGTTTAGCGCTTCAAGCACGCGGGCAGGGGTAATATCGATCAGGCTCTGGTGATAACCTTCCGCTGCCTCGCCTTTGCGCACTTTGTGATAGCCAGTGATCAGGCGAATGACCTTCGCCTTGTGCGACAGCGGCGGCGTAAAATCAGGGCTGCTGGGGCCGTAAAGCGCCACTAGCGGGCGGTTCAGGGCCGCCGCGACGTGCATCAAACCCGAGTCGTTCGTCACCACCGCTTTGCAGGCGGCAATCAGCACCACGGCCTGCTCAAGCTGGGTCTCGCCCGCCAGGTTGCGGCACCAGGCCTGCTGTTCGACGCTTAACGAGGCGAGGATTTCATTACCCGCTTCGTGGTCTTTCGCGGAGCCGAACAGCACCACCTGATACCCCTCGTCAATCAACTGCTTCGCCAGTTCCGCATAGTGATAATGCGGCCAGCGCTTGGCCGGCCCGAACTCCGCGCCCGGACAAAAACCGATAATGGCGCGCTCGGCAGAAAGCGAAAACGCGGCGCAGGTTTGCGCCTTCTCGCCTTCGTTTACCTGAAGCTGCGGCCACAGCAACGGCTGCGGCAGATCTTTCGCCGACTGCATCACGCCTTTGTCATAAGCCAGCGCCACGTAGCGCTCCACCATCAGCGGCCAGGCTTGTTTATCAAGTACGCGCACATCGTTCAGCAGGCCGTAGCGCATTTCGCCACGCCAGCCGGTGCGCTGAGGGATACCGGCAAAAAAGGGCACAAGGGCGGATTTAAAGGAGTTAGGAAGCACATAAGCGCGGTCGTAACGCCGCTCGCGCAGGCTTTGACCTAGCTTGCGTCTTTCCGCCAGCGCCAGCGCGCCGTGGCCGAGCGGCATCGGGATCGCGTCGTTGACTTCCGGCATACGCGATAAAAGCGGACGGCACCACGCGGGTGCCATCACATCGATTATCGCCTGGGGATAGCGCGCCCGGAGCGTGCGGTAAAGACTTTGCGACATCATCATGTCGCCCACCCATGACGGGCCGATCACCAGTATCTTCATGCATTAACCTGCTTATGCATCGCGGTTCAGCCAGGCCATATATTCCGTTACCCCTTCGGCAACGGTTTTAAACGGCTTGTCATAGCCCGCAGCGCGCAGGTTGGTCAGGTCCGCCTGCGTGAACGCCTGGTAGCGCCCTTTCAGCTTATCCGGGAACGGGATGTACTCAATGCTGCCTTTCTTATGGAAAGCGAGCGTGGCGTCCGCCACCGCCTGGAAAGATTCCGCACGGCCGGTGCCGCAGTTAAAAATGCCGGATACGCCGTTCTGCCAGAACCAGAGGTTCACAGCGGCGACGTCGCCTACGTAGATGAAATCGCGCTTAAAGTTGTCGCTGCCTTCAAACAATTTCGGATTTTCACCGGCGTTCAGCTGGGTGTTCAGATGATACGCCACGCTCGCCATGCTGCCTTTGTGGTTTTCACGTGGTCCGTAGACGTTGAAATAGCGGAAACCTACGATTTGTGAATCCGCTTCCGGCAGGATTTTGCGCACATATTCGTCGAAAAGGAATTTGGAATAGCCGTAAACGTTGAGCGGCTGTTCAAACTCGCGGGATTCTTTGAAATCGCTGGTGCGACCGCCGTAAGTCGCGGCGGAAGAGGCGTACAGGAAAGGGATCTGACGCTCCAGGCAGTAGTGGAGAAGCTCTTTGGAGTACTGATAGTTGTTATCCATCATGTACTTGCCGTCCCACTCGGTGGTGGAGGAGCAGGCGCCTTCATGGAAAACGGCGTCGATGTCGCCGAACTCTTCGCCTGCCATGACCTGAATCAGGAAGTCTTCTTTATCCATGTAGTCTTCGATATTCAGATCCACCAGGTTCGCAAACTTGGTGCCATCTTTCAGGTTGTCGACCACCAGGATGTCGGTACGGCCGATATCATTCAGGGCCTTGATAATGTTGCTGCCGATAAAGCCGGCGCCGCCGGTAACAATGATCATAATCCTGTCCTTCAAAAGTGAGCCGGGCGCAATCTCCGGCATGAATGGTTCTAATCATACCATCACATCGGGTGCCCTTCAGCCATCCCCTGTTTTATCCGCCGCCGCGATGCGACGCCAAGCGTGATTTATGCTGCAAAACGGAGAATCCCTGAATCGTCGTCTCGTCTGTTTGGGAAGCTTTGGGTAATAATATGTGCCGAATTGGCCCCTGCCTGGAGAATCGCAATGCGAGGGAATTTTTACCAACAGTTAACTACCGAGCTGGAAAACGCCCGCTCGGAAGGGTTGTTTAAAGAAGAACGCATCATTACTTCTGCCCAACAGGCAGATATCACGGTGGCGGATGGCAGCCATGTTATTAACTTCTGCGCCAATAACTATCTTGGCCTCGCCAACCATCCGGCGCTTATCGACGCTGCGAAGCAGGGCATGGATACGCACGGTTTCGGCATGGCTTCCGTGCGCTTTATCTGCGGCACGCAGGACAGTCACAAGCAGCTGGAAAACAAACTGGCTGCGTTCCTCGGTATGGAAGACGCCATTCTTTACTCTTCCTGCTTCGACGCCAACGGCGGGCTATTTGAGACACTGCTCGGCGCGGAAGACGCCATCATTTCGGATGCGCTGAACCACGCCTCCATTATTGACGGCGTGCGCCTGTGCAAGGCGAAGCGTTACCGTTACGCCAACAACGATATGCAGGAGCTGGAGGCACGCCTGAAAGAGGCGCGCGAAGCGGGTGCTCGCCATATTCTTATCGCAACTGACGGCGTTTTTTCCATGGACGGCGTTATCGCCAACCTGAAAGGCGTGTGCGATCTGGCGGATAAATATGACGCGCTGGTGATGGTCGATGACTCCCACGCGGTGGGTTTTGTCGGCGCGAATGGCCGTGGCACGCATGAATACTGCGACGTGATGGGCCGCGTGGACATTATCACCGGGACGCTCGGCAAGGCGCTGGGCGGCGCATCCGGCGGCTATACCGCTGCGCGTAAAGAGGTGGTGGAGTGGCTGCGCCAGCGTTCTCGCCCTTATCTGTTTTCTAACTCGCTCGCTCCCGCTATCGTCGCCGCCTCCATCAAGGTGCTGGAGATGCTGGAATCCGGCGCGGAACTGCGCGAGCGCCTGTGGGCTAATGCGCGCCTGTTCCGCGAAAAAATGACCGCGGCGGGTTTCACGCTGGCGGGCGCCGACCACGCCATTATTCCGGTGATGCTCGGTGATGCGGTCGTGGCGCAAAACTTCGCCCGCGAACTGCAAAAAGAGGGCATTTACGTGACCGGTTTCTTCTATCCGGTTGTGCCGAAAGGGCAGGCGCGTATTCGCACCCAGATGTCGGCGGCGCATTCGCCGGAACAGATTGAGCGCGCGGTGGAAGCTTTCACCCGCATCGGTAAACAGCTTGGCGTGATTGCCTGAGGATGTGAGATGAAAGCATTAGCGAAACTGAAAGCGGAAGAAGGCATCTGGATGACCGATGCGCCGAAGCCGGAGATGGGTCATAACGATCTGCTGATCAAAATCCGTAAAACCGCTATCTGCGGCACCGATGTGCATATCTATAACTGGGATGAGTGGTCGCAGAAGACCATTCCGGTGCCGATGGTGGTGGGGCATGAATATGTCGGTGAAGTGGTCGGCATCGGCCAGGAAGTAAGAGGCTTCGAAATTGGCGACCGCGTTTCCGGCGAAGGGCATATTACCTGCGGCCATTGCCGTAACTGTCGCGGCGGGCGCACGCATCTGTGTCGCAACACCGTGGGTGTAGGCGTAAACCGCCCGGGCTGCTTTGCTGAATATCTGGTGATTCCGGCTTTTAATGCGTTCAAGATCCCGGACAACATTTCTGACGACCTGGCGTCGATTTTCGACCCGTTCGGCAACGCGGTGCATACTGCGCTTTCCTTTGACCTGGTGGGCGAGGATGTGCTGGTGTCTGGCGCAGGCCCGATTGGCATCATGGCTGCCGCTGTCGCGAAGCACGTTGGCGCGCGCCATGTTGTCATCACGGATGTGAATGACTATCGCCTTGAGCTGGCCCGCAAGATGGGCGTAACGCGGGCGGTAAACGTCTCTCGGGAAAACCTGAAAGATGTGATGGATGAACTGGGCATGACCGAAGGGTTCGACGTGGGCCTTGAAATGTCTGGCGCGCCGCCAGCGTTTCGTACAATGCTGGATACCATGAACCACGGCGGTCGTATCGCCATGCTGGGCATTCCGCCTTCGGATATGGCTATCGACTGGAATAAGGTCATCTTTAAGGGACTTTTCATCAAAGGCATCTATGGACGCGAGATGTTTGAAACCTGGTACAAGATGGCGGCGCTGATCCAGTCCGGTCTCGACCTGACGCCGATTATCACCCATCACTATTCCATTGATGATTTCCAGAAAGGCTTCGATGCGATGCGCTCCGGACAATCGGGTAAGGTAATCCTTAACTGGAATAAGTAATTATTATGACAAAGCGCCTGCGGGCGCTTTTTGATCGTTAATTATGACCCCTATCACAACCCATCCGTAATCGCACAAAATCAGCATCGCTTTTTAGGAAATTGCTTAATATAGTCTGTTCAGGCTTTGTTTAACTTTGTTAAAACTATGTTTAAGCTATCCGTCTGTCTGCTCACTCATAATTCAGCCCGCTTATTGCGTGAGGTATTGCCTCCTTTAATAATCGTTGCTGATGAAATCGTAGTGCTTGACTCCGGCAGCACTGATGAAACGGTAGAAATATGTCGGGAATATGACATCTCGCCCCATACGCATCCTTACGCCATGCATGGTCAGCAAATGAATTACGCTATTGATCTTGCTAAGAATGACTGGGTGTTGTGTATGGATAGCGATGAAATTCTTGACCGGGAGACCGTGGATTTCATTCTCGCGCTTAAGGCAGGTGAAACGCCTGCGCCTGATAAAGCCTGGCGTATTTCCCGTTACTGGCATGTATTAGGCCAACCGGTAAAAACGATATATCCTGTATCGTCTCCCGATTATCCCGTACGCCTCTTTAACCGGCGTCAGGCGCGTTTTAACGATCGCCCGGTGGATGATAAAGTGGAAGGAAATATTGAGACCGTGAAAATACCCGGTTATGTTCGCCACGACACGTTTTACTCTATCCATGAAGTTTTTAACAAGCTAAACGGCTATACCAGCCGACTGGTAAAATATAAATATGTTAAACCTTCGCTCTGGCGCGGGGTGATAAGCGCTATCGGCGCCTTTTTTAAATGGTATCTGTTTAGCGGCGCGTGGCGCGAAGGGAAAGTTGGCCTGGTGACCGGGCTGTATGCGACTTTTTACAGTTTTCTTAAATATTTCAAAGCCTGGTACGCGCACGATAAAAAAAGCGCCAGGGTAAAAACGGCTTCCGATTCTCAATTTATTCGCTAAAAAAAAGACCAGCATAAGCTGGTCTTTTTTTAATTTGCTTTAATTTGTCCCCAGCCTTGCCACTGGTGTCGGAAATAAGCCACTACACTGCTCTGGCTGACGCTTTCGCTAATCACGCTAAAGAAGCGCGTGGCATAAATCGGCTCTGGCGGATGCTTAGGCTTGCATAACTTCACGCCGCGGAAAGGGTTTCTCGGCGCGGACTGGCCAGGGGGCGTGAGATTAGGCGTTGATGTATCCGTCTGCGGCTCATTAAGCAGGCTGCTCGGGCGCACCAGCGTGATGTCCGGCGGCAGGTTATAAACCATTTGTTGCAGCACCCGCACGGTAGTCGGGTGCGGATGCCCGATAGCAATGGCCGAGCCGCTGCGCCGGGCAACGGCTATCGCCCGGTTAAACTGAAAGCGAATATCCGCCTCGTTTTGCGAATCGTCGAGAAAGACCTTGCGTTTGATGACTTTCACGCCCGTGCCTGCGGCGGCGCGCATCGACTGGCTGTTGCCAATGGTCATGCTGTCGAGAAAGTAAAGGTTATAGCGCCCCAGCGCCTGCATCACTTTCTGCATGCCAAAGAGGCTGGAGGTCATCGCGCTGCCCATATGGTTGTTCATTCCCACCGCATAGGGCACTTTATTTACCGCCTCCCGGACGATGCGGTCGATCTCATCGCTGCTCATTTCGGGGCGCAGCGTATCTTTTTCCAGCGGCTGCTTGCTGAGCGGCGCCATGGGCAGATGAATTAATACTTCGTGGCCGTCGTTATGCGCTTTGGTCGCCATTTCACGGGCATGGGGCGCGTTCGGTAAGACGGCGACGGAAACGGCAGGCGGCAGCGCCAGAACCTGATTTTCATTATGGGGACGATAACCGAAGTCATCGATAACGAGGGCGAGTTTACCGGCGTAAACCGGAGCGACGAGCGCCAGCGTACTGGCAAAAGCAACAACGAGACGACGCAAATAAAGCAAAACTTATCTTCCCAACCACGGTTGTGGATTGACTGCCTGACCCTGGCGACGAATTTCAAAATAGAGCGAAGGTCGGCCCTGACCGCCGCTGCTACCGACCAGCGCGATAGGCTGGCCGGCGCGCACCTGGGCGCCCACGCTCACCAGCGCGCTCTGGTTATAGCCATAAAGGCTCATATCGCCTTTGCCGTGCTCCACCACGACCACCAGGCCGTAGCCCTGAAGCCAGTCGGCAAGGATAACGCGCCCGTCCGCCACAGCTTTCACTTCCGTGCCTTCCGACGCGCCAATAACGATACCCTTCCACCGTAGCTCACCCTGTAACTGTTCGCCATAGCGATGCAGCAACGGGCCGCGAACCGGCCAGAACGCCTGGCCATTGGGGGAGCCGAGACCGCCCGTACGCGCCATAAGTGAGCGCTCGCTTTCAGAGGGCTTGTAGGTCGTGCCTTTACGGGAGGCTTCTTGCTGGCGGCTTCGCACCTGTTCTGCTTCGCGCGCCTCTTTTTCTGCCCGGGCGCGGGCCGCCGCTTCAGCGCGGGCGAGGCGATCGCGCAGGCGCGATTCGTTCTGTCGCAATTCGCTCAGCTGCGCCTGACCCTGCTGTATAGAAGACTCCAGCCCTGACAGCGTCTTTTTACGCTCGTTGCGCGCCTGTTCAAGCTTCGCCTGCTGCGCCTGCTGCTCATAAAGCAGCGTTTGCTGCTGGGTCTGCTTCTCTTCCAGCTCCGCTTTTTGCGAGGCGACCTCTTCGCGGGTTTGCTTTAGCTGCGCGATAGTCTCCTGACGCGCCTCGTTAAGGTAGCCGAAATAGGCCTGCAGCCGCTGACCGCGCTGGCTCTCCTCACCGCTCAGGATCATCTGTAAACCGCTGTGCTGGCCCTGACGGAACGAAGCGTCAAGCTGGGCCGCCAGGTTGCGTTCCTGCGAGGCTTTTTGCTGTTCGAGTTTCGCTATGGAGGCGTTCATCTCGTCAATCTGGCGATTGAGCTGCGTCAGGGTGCTTTGCGTTTCACGCAGTTTGCGGGCTGCGGCGGCAATCGCCTGCTCCTGCTCTTTTAACTGGGCGAGCAGCTTAGCGCGTTGCTGCTGCTGCTGGCGTACCGCGCGCTCTTTGGCGGCGATATCCTGCTGAATGGATTTAAGTTGATCGCGGTCATCCGCGTGGGCGGAAAGCGGACATAACAATACGCCAGCGCTGAGCGCGCTGGCGTAGATCAGAGACCGCAGCGAATGCCGTTTCGGCTGTGCGGCCCATGTTATTGAAAAAATCGCCTTTCCCCTCATGGGGAGGGATTATTCCACGATGAACAGCGGCTTGCCAGTCATCTCTTGCGGGATTTCCATACCCATCAGGGCGAGCATGGTCGGCGCGATATCGGAAAGCTTACCGCCTTCCACTGCTTTCAAGTGCTTATCGCCAACGTAAATCAGCGGCACCGGCAGGTTTGTGTGCGCCGTATGCGCCTGGCCGGTAGACGGGTCGCGCATCTGCTCGGCATTGCCGTGGTCAGCAGTAATTAGCAACTGGCCACCTGCGGAGCTGACAGCGTCAGTCACCTGCGCGATGCAGCGGTCCAGCGCTTCTACGGCCTGCACGGCGGCGTCGAATACGCCGGTATGCCCGACCATGTCGCCGTTCGGGTAGTTACAGATGATGGCGTCGTAGTTGCCGCTCTTGATGGCCGCGACCAGCTTTTCAGTCAGCTCTGCGGAGCTCATTTCCGGTTGCAGGTCATAGGTGGCGACTTTCGGTGAATTAATCAGCGTGCGATCTTCGCCCGGGAACGGTTCTTCCACGCCGCCGTTAAAGAAGAAAGTAACGTGCGCATATTTTTCCGTTTCAGAGATACGCAACTGCGTTTTGTTATGCTTAGCCATCCATTCGCCAAAGGTATTGGCAAGGGAAGCGGGAGGATAGGCGCAGGCGGTTTTGATATCCGCTGCGTACTCGGTGAGCATGACAAACTCGCTGAATTTAACCACTTTTTTACGGGCGAAACCGTCGAAGTTAGCGTTTACAAACGCACGGGTGATTTGGCGGGCGCGGTCGGCGCGGAAGTTCATGAAAATCAGCGCATCACCATCTTCCATGGCGGAATCGCAATCGCCTGCTTTGCGGATGACGGTTGGTTTAACAAATTCGTCGTTTTCGTCGCGGGCGTAAGCCGCCGCCAGTCCCGCCACCGCGCTTTCCGCCTGATACTCGCCCTGCGCCTGAGTCAGCAGGTCATACGCCAGCTCAACGCGCTCCCAGCGATTATCGCGATCCATTGCAAAGTAACGACCAATAATCGTCGCTACGCGACCTTTGCCCAGCGAGGCGAATTTCGCTTCAAACGCTTTCAGGGAGGATTCAGCGCTGCGCGGCGGCGTATCGCGTCCGTCCAGGAAGGCGTGCAGGAAAATTTTCTCTGCGCCGCGCGCGGCGGCAAGCTCCGCCATCGCCATAATATGATCTTCATGGCTGTGCACGCCGCCTGCCGAGAGCAGACCCATAATATGCACCGCTTTGCCTGCGGCGACAGCTTTATCCACCGCACCGGTCAGCACCGGGTTGCTGAAGAAAGTACGTTCTTTAATTTCAACGTCGAGACGGGTTAAATCCTGATAAACGATGCGGCCCGCCCCGAGATTAACGTGACCGACTTCAGAGTTGCCCATCTGGCGGTCCGGCAAGCCCACTTCCAGCCCGGAGGCGTCGATAAGCGTATGCGGGCGAGTGGCCCACAACGCGTCCATCACCGGCGTTTTGGCGTTAAAAATAGCGTTATCCTGCTGATCTTCACGGTAGCCGTAGCCATCCAGAATCACCAGCACCATTGGTTTTTTAGAACCCGACATTGTGACAACCTCATACGCTAAAGACAAAAATTGGCGTAACTTTACTACACCGCAACGCGCCAGATAGCCGCAGGAGATCAAAGAAAAGGGCCGGTCGGCGAGCGCTTTTCGGCGCTTTTTGCCATTTTTTTCGTAACGCGCCGCAGAAAACGCAGAACCTCTCTTCCACTGGCTGTAATTGCCACAACGCGCAGGTATACTCCTCACCTGATTTTTTTTTCACTCACATCGGGAGTCCGTACCCCCCATGCAAGAAATTATGCAATTCGTTAGCCGTCACCCCATACTTAGTATCGCGTGGATTGCGTTACTGGCGGCGGTGATTTACACCACTTTCAAAGGGCTGACCTCCAAAGTGAAGGTCATCACCCGTGGTGAAGCCACACGTTTAATCAATAAAGAAGATGCTGTGGTGGTGGATATTCGCCAGCGCGACGACTTCCGCAAAGGGCACATCTCCGGCGCCGTTAATGTGCTGCCGAACGAGATTAAAGCCGGCAACGTTGGCGAACTGGAAAAGCATAAAGCTAAACCGATTATCGTCACTGACGCTAGCGGAATGGCGGCCCAGGAATCCGCTTCGTTGCTGAACAAAGCAGGCTTCGAGCAGGTCTACGTGCTGAAAGAGGGCGTAGCGGGCTGGAGCGGCGAAAATCTGCCGCTGGTGCGTGGTAAATAACTTACAAGAGGTAACGTCATGGCCAACATTGAAATGTACACCAAAGCCACCTGTCCTTACTGCCACCGTGCAAAGGCGCTGCTGACCAGCAAGGGAGTGACTTTTATCGAGTTGCCTATTGATGGCGATGCCGCAAAGCGCGAAGAGATGATTAAGCGCAGCGGGCGCACTACCGTGCCACAAATTTTTATTGACGCGCAGCACATCGGCGGCTGCGATGACTTGTATGCACTGGACGCACGTGGTGGACTCGATCCGCTTCTGCGCTGATGCGTTTTAGCCGTGACGGCAATTTTAAGGACATAACGTAAAAGGGTTCACTCATGTCAGAACAAAACAACACTGAAATGACCTTTCAGATTCAACGTGTTTACACCAAGGATATCTCTTTTGAAGCACCCAATGCCCCGCACGTGTTTCAGAAAGACTGGCAGCCGGAAGTCAAACTGGATCTGGATACCGCTTCCAGCCAGCTGGCTGACGATGTGTTTGAAGTGGTGCTGCGCGTCACGGTAACGGCTACGCTTGGCGAAGAAACCGCTTTCCTGTGTGAAGTGCAGCAGGCGGGCATCTTCTCCGTAGGCGGCATTGAAGGTACGCAGATGGCGCATTGCCTCGGTGCCTACTGCCCGAACATCCTGTTCCCGTACGCCCGCGAGTGCATCACCAACCTCGTTTCCCGCGGCACTTTCCCGCAGCTGAACCTCGCGCCGGTTAACTTCGATGCGCTGTTCATGAATTATTTACAGCAGCAGGCTGGCGAAGGTGCGCAAGACCATCAGGATGCCTGATGAACACCATTAATGCGTCAATGACAGTGATCGGTGCCGGCTCGTACGGCACCGCTCTCGCCATCACCCTGGCGAGGAACGGCCACCACGTTGTGCTGTGGGGCCATAACCCGGATCACATCGCTACGCTGCAGGCAGAGCGCTGCAACGCGGCTTTCCTCCCTGATGTGCCTTTTCCTGATACGCTCCATCCTGAAAGCGACCTGGCCGCCGCGCTGGCCGCCAGCCGCAATATTCTGGTGGTGGTGCCAAGCCATGTCTTTGATCAGGTTCTGCGTCAGATAAAACCGCTGATGCGCCCGGATGCCCGTCTGGTATGGGCAACTAAAGGGCTGGAAGCGGAAACAGGGCGTCTGTTGCAGGATGTCGCACGCGAAGCGCTCGGCGACGACATTCCGCTGGCGGTGATTTCCGGGCCGACCTTTGCGAAGGAGCTGGCCGCAGGGTTGCCAACCGCCATTTCTCTCGCTTCTACCGATGACGCTTTTGCAAACGATCTGCAAGAGCTGCTGCACTGCGGTAAAAGCTTCCGCGTTTACATCAACACCGATTTTATCGGCGTGCAATTGGGCGGCGCGGTGAAGAACGTCATCGCTATCGGCGCCGGGATGTCTGACGGCATCGGCTTTGGGGCGAATGCGCGCACGGCGCTTATTACGCGCGGTCTGGCGGAAATGACCCGTCTGGGCGAGGCGTTAGGCGCAGACCCGAGCACCTTTATGGGTATGGCTGGTCTGGGCGACCTGGTGCTGACCTGTACCGACAACCAGTCACGCAACCGCCGTTTCGGCATGATGCTCGGCCAGGGGATGGACGTGCAAGGCGCGCAGGCGCAGATCGGTCAGGTGGTCGAAGGTTATCGCAATACCAAAGAGGTGCGTGAACTGGCGGCCCGCTATGGCGTCGAAATGCCAATAACCGAGGAAATTTATCAGGTATTGTATTGCGGAAAAAATGCTCGCGAGGCAGCATTAACGCTGCTGGGTCGTGCGCGCAAGGATGAGCGAAGCAGTCACTGACGGAACGTCCGTAATTATAAAGCGCGCCGGTAACATAGCTTACCGGCCGCCGTTTGTTTGTCTGGAGAAAGCAATGCCGTGTGAAGAACTGGGTCTGGTCTGGAATAACATCAAAGCCGAAGCGCGTGCGCTTGCTGACTGTGAGCCGATGTTGGCCAGTTTCTATCATGCTACCTTGCTCAAGCATGAAAATCTCGGCAGCGCCCTGAGCTACATGCTCGCCAACAAACTGGCTTCGCCCATTATGCCTGCTATCGCCATTCGTGAAGTGGTGGAAGAAGCGTATGCCGCCGACCCGGAAATGATCGCCTCCGCCGCCTGTGATATTCAGGCTGTCCGCACTCGCGATCCGGCGGTAGATAAATACTCAACGCCGCTGCTTTATCTTAAAGGCTTTCACGCCCTTCAGGCTTACCGCATCGGCCACTGGTTGTGGAACCAGGGACGCCAGGCGCTGGCGATTTTCCTGCAAAACCAGGTATCGGTTTCTTTCCAGGTGGATATCCACCCCGCAGCGAAAATTGGCCGCGGCATCATGCTCGACCACGCGACAGGCATTGTGATCGGCGAAACGGCGGTAGTGGAAGATGATGTCTCCATTCTGCAATCCGTCACGCTCGGCGGTACGGGTAAAACCACCGGCGATCGCCATCCGAAAATCCGCGAAGGGGTAATGATTGGCGCAGGCGCGAAAATTCTCGGTAATATCGAGGTGGGCCGCGGCGCGAAAATCGGCGCAGGTTCAGTCGTGCTGCAACCTGTTCCACCCCACACCACGGCGGCAGGCGTGCCGGCGCGTATTGTGGGTAAACCGGAAAGCGATAAACCGTCCATGGATATGGATCAGCATTTCAATGGCATCAACCACGGTTTTGAATACGGCGACGGTATTTAAAATTCAGTTCTGAGCGCCTGAAAGAAAAGGCGCTCATCTTTATCGGCTAGCTGCGTAAAACCGCGCCCGGATAACCCATCTGACGCCACGCTTCATAGACTACTACCGAAACCGAATTCGACAGATTCATGCTGCGGCTGTCCGGCATCATCGGAATGCGAATTTTTTGCTCTTTCGGCAGCGCGTCGAGAATCGTTGCGGGGAGCCCGCGTGTTTCCGGACCAAACAGCAGATAATCGCCTGCCTGATAGCTCACCGCGCTATGCGCAGGGGTGCCCTTGGTTGTTAAGGCAAACAGGCGCTGCGGCTTTTCCGCTTCGAGAAACGCGGCATAATCGTGATGGCGGGTGACGGCGGTAAATTCATGATAGTCCAGTCCGGCGCGGCGCAGGCGTTTGTCATCCCAGGTAAACCCCATCGGCTCAATAATATGCAACCGAAAGCCGGTATTGGCGCACAGGCGGATAATGTTGCCGGTATTAGGTGGGATTTCAGGTTCAAACAAGACGATATTCAGCATACAACTCCCCTTTACGAGGGGCGCAGAATAACAGAATTGGCGGATGGGAGACACACGCGCCGGCACCACTTTCTTCAAAGGCAAAGACTGATGGCTCCCTCCCGGCTTTGCGAGGGAGCCGCGTCTCAGGATCGTTGGTAGAGCGGCAGCCAGAGCGTCAGACGCAAGCCGCCAAGCGGGCTGTCGTCCGCTTTCACCCAGCCGCGATGCTGCTGAATCGCCGTTTCGACAATCGCCAGACCCAGCCCGGTACCGCCAGATTCACGGTCGCGCGCCTCATCGGTACGGTAGAACGGCCGGAAGATTTGCTCTCTGTCTTCGGGGCTGACGCCAGGGCCGTCATCGTCAACGTTAATGGTGATGCCCTGTTTATCTACCGAAAACGCCACGGCAATCTTGGTGTGCGAGTAGCGCAGCGCGTTGCGGACAATATTTTCCAGCGCGCTTTCCAGCGCGTTTGGGTTGCCATAAAGCGGCCAGGGTCCTGGCGGATAGGTCACTTCAAACGTTTTACCCATCTGTTCAGCTTCAAACGCCGCATTATCAAGCACTTCATTCCAGAGCTGATTCGCCTTCATGGTTTCGCTAACCAGCGCGTTCTTCTGCTGATTACGCGACATCACCAGCAGATCGTTAATCATGCTGTCGAGCCGCTGGGCTTCGGTCTCTATGCGCTCCAGCTCTTTGCTTTCGCCGCTGCGACGGCGCAACAGGGCGGTGCCAAGCTGCAGGCGCGTGAGCGGCGTACGCAGTTCGTGCGAGATATCGGAAAGCAGGCGCTGTTGGGTCGTCATCATGCGCTCCAGCGCCGTGACCATCTGGTTAAAGCTGGCCCCCGCAGCGATAAATTCCTGCGGGCCTGCTTCGAGCTCCGGATGCTGCCGCAGGTTGCCGCGGGCTACTTCGTCGGCTGCGTTTTTAAGCTTGCGGGCCGGGCGTGCCAGGCTCCAGGCGAGCCATAACAGCAGCGGCGCGCTCACCAGCATCGTCACGATAAGCAGCAGCAACGGTCTGTCGAACAGCAGATTAATAAAGTCAGATTGCGAACTGCTTGCCGGGCGAATGAGGTAAAGCTGATAGTTATCTTCGCCATCGCGCACCGAAAACGGCCCAACCAGCTCAACGCGGCCATATTTTTTCTTTTGCGGGTGATCGGCGTTATCAGACTGACCAATAAAGTTGCGAATTATCTGCATTTCATTGCGTTCTGCGCCGATAACGCGACCTTCGCTGGTCACCAGCAACAGGCGCTGCCCCGGCGGCGCCCATTTATCGATGGCGCGAAAAAGACGGCGCCACCACATCAGATCGTTCGGCGGGTCGTTTTCCAGCTCGGCTTCAACATGCTGCTCAATCATTACGCCCTGACGCTGTTCGCTTTCCAGCAGTTCCGTCATCTGACGGGTGTCCAGCTTTGGCAGCATCAATACCAGCATCAATACCAGCGCCAGCGTTAACCAGAAAATGGCGAAGATGCGGGCGGTAAGGCTGCCTATCATGAAGTCGCCACCATCAGGTAGCCGCGACCGCGCAAGGTTTTAAACCAGGGATGACCATCTTTGCGATCCGGCAATTTGCGGCGCAGGTTGGAGATATGCATATCAATGGCGCGGTCGAACGGCGTCAGGCGCTTGCCAAGCACTTCCTGGCTTAAATGTTCGCGCGAAACCACCTGGCCCAAATGCTGAGCCAGCAGGTAGAGCAGGGTAAATTCGGTGCCGGTCAGCTCCAGGGTCTGGCCGTCGAAACTCGCTTCCTGGCGTCCAGGATTGAGGCTTAACGCGTCAACTTCCAGCGTCGGCGAGCCGCTGTCGCTGTTTTGCTGCTGCTCGCTCCAGTGCGAGCGGCGCAAAATAGCGCGGATGCGTGCGACCAGTTCGCGGTCATTAAACGGTTTAGGGAGATAGTCATCGGCGCCGAGTTCAAGGCCCAGCACGCGGTCCAGCTCGCTGCCTCGGGCGGTGAGCATAATAACGGGAGTCTGGTGAGTCTGGCGCAATTCTTTAAGCGTATCGATACCATTTTTCTTCGGCATCATTACGTCAAGCAAAAGCAGGTCAATGCTGTCATCCAGGAGGTCGAGCGCCTGCTCCCCGTCATGGGCAACGAGTACGTTAAAGCCTTCCATGTCGAGCAATTCCTTTAACAGGGAAGTCAGCTCGCGGTCATCATCAACTAACAAAATTTTATTCATTGTTAAGTACCTCCGAGGCAGAAATTACGTCATCAAGGCTCGCTAATCCATGACTTTACGTTGTTTTACACCCCCTGACGCTTGTTTGCAGCCCAAATCGTAGACTCATTTTCGTGGAATCGCAGCACACAAGTTTTTCAGGAGTCAGTGATGCGCAAAGTTACTACTGCCGTCATGGCCTCAACACTGGCGTTAGGTGCCTTGGCCAGCCAGGCTGCTGAAGTCGTAAACGGCGATAACTGGCATCCGGCTGAAGCGCTTTCACAACGTAATAGTGTGCAGAGCCATATGTTTGACGGCATCAACCTGACAGAGCAACAGCGTCAGCAAATGCGGGACCTGATGCAGCAGGCGAGGCACGAGCAGCCCCCTGTTAATGTTAGTGAAATGGACACCATGCACAGGCTGGTGACCGCAGAAAATTTTGATGAAAACGCTGTGCGCGCTCAGGCAGAAAAGATGGCGCAGGAACAGGTCGTCCGCCAGGTTGAAATGGCGAAGGTGCGAAACCAGATGTTCCGCCTGTTAACGCCCGAGCAGCAAGCGGTTTTAAACGAGAAGCATAAGCAACGTATGCGACAGCTTCGTGAAGTGGCGCAGGTCCACAGGCCCGACACGCCACCTGACATTTTTAGTAGCAGTACCCGTAGTAACCAGTAACAACCCTGTTTTCCTTGCCATAGACACCATCCCTGTCTTCCCCCTCATGACGAGGGGGTTTTTTTTGTCTTTTTTCCGCACCCGCCATGGCCTTAACCTGTTAAGTTCAGAAAAGATAGCGGCGGGCCGTGCGTCATAGATGAAAATACAGCAAGAATGGTCTTTTTCCTTCGCGAGAACAGACGTACTGCAGTGCGCTTTTTTTCACCTTTGTGTGTAAGGCTATCCGTTATACTTGCCGCTTAAGGTGCTGGAGTCGTTATGGTTCATAATTATGCGCAACTGGTAAACCGGGCCGCTGTCGCCGCCACGGTCATGGCTTCGCTGCTGCTGATCATCAAAATTTTCGCCTGGTGGTATACCGGTTCTGTCAGCATTCTGGCGGCGCTTGTGGATTCGCTTGTAGATATCGCCGCCTCGCTCACTAACCTGCTGGTGGTGCGCTATTCCCTGCAGCCTGCGGATGAAGAACATACCTTCGGCCATGGAAAAGCGGAGTCTCTGGCGGCGCTGGCGCAAAGCATGTTTATTTCCGGATCCGCCCTGTTCCTCTTTTTAACCAGCATCCAGCATCTGGCGCAGCCGGAGCCTATGAACGAACCGGGCGTGGGGATGGTCGTCACCCTTATCGCGCTCGTTAGCACATTGTTGCTGGTGACGTTCCAGCGCTGGGTTGTGCGTAAAACCCGCAGCCAGGCGGTACGCGCGGATATGCTTCACTATCAGTCTGATGTTATGATGAACGGCGCGATTCTGGTTGCGCTGGCGCTGTCTTGGTATGGCTGGCACCGTGCCGATTCGTTGTTCGCGCTCGGTATTGGCATCTATATTTTGTATAGTGCTTTACGAATGGGGTACGAGGCGGTGCAGTCTTTGCTGGATCGCGCTTTACCTGATAACGAACGTCAGGCAATCATTGATATCGTCTCCTCCTGGCCCGGCGTCAGAGGAGCGCACGATCTTCGCACGCGGCAGTCAGGGCCGACCCGCTTTATTCAACTTCATCTGGAAATGGAAGATAATTTGCCGCTTGTTCAGGCGCATTTGGTTGCTGAACAGGTGGAACAGGCGATTCTGACGCATTTTCCGGGGTCAGATGTGATTATTCACCAGGATCCTTGCTCGGTAGTACCCCAGCCGCAGCAGGGGCAGTTTGAACTTAAGTAAACCGCTGTTAACGCCCTCAGGCGCAGCCATTTTTGGTAAAAGTCAGTATCCTGTGGCCTGACCTGAATCAATTCAGCAGGAAACGCTTAAGTTACTATTTGCAGCATGGTCGGCCGTTTCGCCTGAGCGCGGCGGTATTCGGCAACAGAATTCATTTTGTATTCTACGTTCAGAGGTAGTCATGATTAAGAAAATCGGTGTGTTGACGAGTGGCGGTGATGCGCCGGGCATGAACGCTGCTATTCGTGGCGTGGTCCGTGCGGCTTTAACAGAAGGGCTGGAAGTATTCGGCATTTATGATGGCTACCTGGGCCTGTATGAAGACCGTATGGTTCAGCTCGACCGCTACAGCGTTTCCGACATGATCAACCGCGGTGGCACCTTCCTGGGCTCTGCGCGTTTTCCGGAGTTCCGTGAAGAGCACATCCGCGCCGTGGCTATCGAAAACATGAAAAAACGCGGCATTGATGCGCTGGTGGTCATTGGCGGCGACGGCTCCTACATGGGCGCCAAACGCCTGACTGAAATGGGCTTCCCGTGCATCGGCCTGCCGGGCACTATCGATAACGACGTAGCGGGCACGGATTACACTATCGGCTACTTCACCGCGCTGCATACCGTTGTTGAAGCGATTGACCGCCTGCGCGATACCTCTTCTTCTCACCAGCGTATCTCCATTGTAGAAGTGATGGGCCGTTACTGCGGCGACCTGACGCTGGCGGCAGCCATTGCAGGCGGCTGCGAGTTTATCGTGTTGCCGGAAGTGGAATTCAACCGTGAAGATCTGGTAGCGGAAATCAAAGCCGGCATCGCGAAAGGCAAAAAACACGCTATCGTCGCCATCACCGAGCATATCTGCGATATCGACGAACTGGCGAAGTATATTGAATCAGAAACGAAGCGTGAAACCCGCGCTACCGTGCTGGGCCATATTCAGCGCGGCGGCTCTCCGGTGCCTTACGACCGTATCCTGGCTTCACGTATGGGCGCTTACGCTATCGAACTGCTGTTGCAGGGCCACGGCGGCCGCTGCGTGGGCATTCAGAACGAGAAGATGGTGCATCACGACATCATCGACGCTATCGAAAATATGAAGCGTCCGTTCAAAGGCGACTGGCTGGAGTGCGCCAAAAAGCTCTACTAAGTTAGCAAAAAGCCGGGGAAACCCGGCTTTCTTTTTCTTTGTGATATTCCTCGCAGTTATAGCCAATCTTTTTTTATTCTTTAATCAACGCAGCGCTTTCTGGCACGCTCTTTTCATCACAACATAACTTTTGAGAGAACGTGCGATGAACAAGTGGGGAGTAGGGTTAACATTACTGTTGGCGTCGACGAGCGTACTGGCGAAGGATATCCAGTTATTAAACGTCTCCTATGACCCAACTCGTGAACTGTACGACGCTTATAACAAAGCGTTCAGCGCGCACTGGAAGCAAGAAACCGGCGATAACGTCACTATTCGGCAGTCGCACGGCGGTTCCGGCAAACAGGCGACCTCGGTAATTAACGGTATCGAGGCGGATGTGGTGACTCTCGCGCTGGCCTATGACGTAGACGCCATCGCAGAGCGCGGCCGCATCGATAAAAACTGGATCCAGCGTCTGCCGGACAACTCGGCGCCTTACACCTCTACCATCGTTTTCCTGGTGCGTAAGGGCAACCCGAAACAGATCCACGACTGGAGCGACCTGATTAAGCCGGGCGTATCGGTGATTACGCCGAACCCGAAAAGCTCCGGCGGCGCTCGCTGGAACTATCTGGCTGCATGGGGCTATGCCCTGCATCAGAACAACGGCGATCAGGCCAAAGCGCAGGATTTCGTCAAAGCGCTCTATAAAAACGTTGAAGTGCTCGACTCCGGCGCGCGTGGTTCAACGAACACCTTCGTCGAACGTGGCATTGGCGATGTGCTGATCGCCTGGGAGAACGAAGCGCTGCTGGCGGCCAACGAGCTGGGTAAAGATAAGTTTGAAATTGTCACGCCGAGCGAGTCTATCCTTGCTGAACCGACCGTTTCCGTCGTGGATAAAGTGGTCGATAAAAAAGGCACCAAAGCGGTGGCGGAGGCTTACCTGAAATACCTCTACTCGCCGGAAGGCCAGGAAATTGCGGCGAAAAACTTCTATCGCCCGCGTGATCCGGCGGTAGCGAAGAAGTATGAAAATGAATTCCCGAAACTGAAGCTGTTCACCATTGATGATGTCTTCGGTGGCTGGACAAAAGCGCAGAAAGCGCACTTCGCTAACGGCGGTACTTTCGATCAGATCAGTAAACGCTAAGCATCACGGGCCACAGGGAGGTGGCAATCCAGAAAACAAGGCGGGTAAGCGTGGCGCTACCCGCTTTTTCTTGCCCTAAGCCCCGTTAAACCCTCAATGGCCGCCTTAAACGTTTATTTCGCTCATGCCTGCGCTTTTTTGCGCTACGCTCTCACTCTTAAAAAGAAAAAGGACGAAGCATGAAGCGAACGCTGTACGTCACCGGCGTGCTCTTTGCCTTACTGGCAGCAGGGGCTGCGCTGGCCTGGCATCATTTCAAACCTGGTAACCCCGACGTGCTGCGGCATATTGTGACCGCACAGTGCGTACCCCATCAGCAGCGCGAAAATAATCCGGCTCCCTGCGCTCAGGTCAATCTTGCAGATGGCTATGCGGTGCTGAAAGACCGCAACGGGCCGCTCCAGTATTTATTGTTGCCAACCTATCGCATCAACGGTATGGAAAGCCCGCTGCTGCTTGAGGCGAGAACGCCGGATTTTTTCTGGCAAGCCTGGCAGGCGCGACGTTTCATCAGTGAAAAACGCGGCGAGAAAGTGCCGGATGAAGCGATATCCCTGACCATAAACTCCCGGCTGGGGCGCACGCAAAACCATCTGCATATTCATATCTCTTGCCTGCGCCCGGACGTGCGCCAGCGTCTCAATGAGAGCGTTCACCAGATAAGCAGCCAGTGGCAACCTTTTCCCGGCGGCCTGCGCGGCCACGATTACCTGGCGCGGCGCGTGACGGAGCCAGAACTTTCAAGGCGCAGCCCGTTTATGATGCTGGCAGAAGAGGTGCCGCAGGCGCGAGGCCATATGGGGCGTTACGCGCTGGCGGTGGCGAAGCAAAACGATGGCTCGTTTATCTTGCTGGCGACGGCGCGCAACCTGCTCGACTTCAACCTGGCTTCGGCGGAAGAGATTCAGGATCACGACTGCGGCATCCTCAATTCTCAGGGGTAAAGCCGCGTTTACTTAGCAGTGCGGCAGTGTAAACTTGCCTGAATTTTCAACAGGAGACAGGTATGTCGCACTGGTTTTCTCACCCTCTGTTTCTGCCCACGCTGGTTATTTTTATCACTATTATCCTGTGGGCGACCTCGCTGCTGGCGGAGTTTATTACCGCGCTGCTGTTTTTCACGGTAGCGATGATGTTAAAAATCGCCCCGCCGGAGACCATCTTCAGCGGTTTTGCCTCCTCCGCTTTCTGGCTGGTGTTCAGCGGCTTCGTGCTCGGCGTGGCTATCCGTAAAACCGGTCTGGCCGACAGGGCCGCGAGGGCGTTGTCGGCGCGGCTTACCGGCGAATGGTGGCAGATGGTCGGCAGCGTTGTGTTGCTGAGCTACGCGCTGGCGTTTGTGATGCCTTCAAACATGGGACGCATCGCGCTGCTCATGCCGATTGTGGCGGCGATGGCGAAGCGCGCCGGCGTGGAAGAGGGCACGCGCGGCTGGTACGGGCTGGCGCTGGCGGTGGGGTTCGGCACTTTTCAGCTCTCCGCCACCATTCTGCCCGCCAACGTGCCGAACCTGGTGATGAGCGGTGCGGCGGAAGGCTCTTACGGCCTGCACCTTAACTATCTCCCCTATCTGCTGTTGCATACCCCGGTACTCGGTCTTCTCAAAGGGATGATATTGGTTGCGCTTATCTGCTGGTTGTTTCCGGGCAAAGCGCAGCCACCGCAGCATTTGCCGCCCACGCAGCCGATGAGCGGCGCGGAAAAGCGGCTCGCCTGGCTGCTGCTGGTAGTGTTAGCGCTGTGGGTAACCGAAAGCTGGCACGGCATCGGCCCTGCCTGGACCGGCCTTGCCGCAGCCGTCGTTACGCTGCTGCCGCGCGTGGGTTTTATCTCGGGCGAAGAATTTTCCAGCGGTGTGAATATGCGCACCTGCATTTACGTTGCGGGCATTCTCGGGCTTGCTACCACGGTAACGCAAACCGGGCTTGGCCGCGCGGTGGGCGAAGCGCTGCTGCACGTGATGCCGCTTGATCCGGACAAGCCTTTCACCAGCTTTGCGGCGCTGACGGGCATTACCACGGCGCTGAATTTCATTATGACCGCGAACGGCGTACCGGCGCTTTATACCACGCTCGCGCAAAGCTTTTCGCAGGCGACAGGTTTTCCGCTGCTCTCTGTGATTATGATTCAGGTGTTGGGCTATTCAACGCCGCTGCTGCCTTATCAAGCCTCGCCGATAGTGGTGGCGATGGCGCTTGGCAAAGTGCCTGCCCGGGCGGGCATGAAGCTCTGTCTGTGGCTGGCGGTCGCGACCTTTCTGATTCTGCTGCCGCTGGATTACGGCTGGTTTCAACTACTTGGCAAGCTCTGAAATAAAAAGCCCGGCAGCGATGCGCTTGCCGGGCTTTAAGCCGTGGGGCGGATAAACGACGCGATTACGCTTGCTTAGCTTCCGCCGCCGCTTTCACGATGACAGCGAAAGCATCCGCTTTCAGCGACGCGCCGCCTACCAGCGCGCCGTCGATATCCGGCTGCGTGAACAGCTCAGCGGCGTTAGCAGCGTTTACGGAGCCGCCGTACTGAATGATGACCTGCTCAGCGATTTTAGCGTCGGCTTTAGCGATATGGTCGCGGATGAACTTGTGTACCGCCTGCGCCTGCGCCGGCGTAGCGGATTTGCCGGTACCGATAGCCCATACCGGTTCGTAAGCAATCACTACGCCTTCGAAAGCGGCTGCGCCCTGCGTTTTCAGCACGGCGTCGATCTGACGAGCGCAAACTTCTTCGGTTTTACCCGCTTCGTTTTCCGCTTCGGTTTCACCAATGCACAGCACCGGCACCAGACCCTGCTCTTTCAGCACGGCGAATTTTTTGGCGATGAACTCGTCAGACTCCGCGTGGTAGGTGCGACGCTCGGAGTGGCCGATAATGATGTACTTCGCGCCGATATCTTTCAGCATTTCAGCGGAAGTTTCGCCGGTGAAGGCGCCGGACAGGTTTACGTCAACGTTCTGCGCGCCAAGAATGATATGGCTGCCTGCAGCGGCCTGCTTCGCCAGATCCAGGTACATCGCTGGCGGGGCGATTGCCACGTCGCAGCCGGTTACGCCCGCCAGTTCTTTACGCAGGTTGCCGATAAGCTCGTTAACCATGTGGCGGTTGCCGTTGAGTTTCCAGTTACCCATCACTAAAGGATGTCGCATTTTTATTCTCCACGCGCTAGGCGAATTAAGGAATATTGCTGCCCTTCAGGGCAGCGCGGTCTGTGAAACAGTATAGAGATTCGCGTACGGAAAGGCTTTGCTTTTTGTCATTTATTGTTGCCTTCCAGAGCATCCGTAAGTGCAAGCTTAATCGGTTCAACAGCGAAAGTTAGCCCCTTTTCGCCGCTATCTGAAACCACATAGCGAATCGCTCCTTCCGTCTGGCTAAAGTAGCGCTGGTTTTTCCCGGCGCTCAGCAAACGCGTCAGCCGCGCTTGGCTTTGCGCAGCCGATAGCCCCGGCGTAAAGCTTCTTAATACCGCCGCCATATACTGCAACGCTTTCGCTCTGGCGGCTTTCTGTTCCGGCCCCTGAATCGGCAGCCAGGTTATCTGCATACTTTTAATTTTTAACGTGCCGCGCTCAAGCGCCGTTGAGGCATACAGGTTTTCATTGATTTTGGTCGCCGCCCGGGTGAGGTTCGTTTTATCGCGGCTGGTTTCAATGGCGCGAAATTCATTCAGCGGTAAACCAGGGTTGGTAGTATTGAAACTTTCCCGGAAGCGGGAGATGGTGACATCAAATACGGGCGCGCCTGGCAGCAGATAGGGCGCGGCGGGCGTCTCGCTTTCTTCCGGCGTCAGCGGATCGGCATGGCCTGCCGCCAGCGGCAGTATCAACAATAAGGCATAAGGCAGAAACTTCATGACACCCACTCCCGGTTGCTTGTCACAGCGATTAAAACGAGAAGCGGCGGCCTTGTCAAAAAGGCGTCGCGCCAGGGTAAACTACGCGGCATTACGATAAAAGGAAGATGGCATGACCTTACAGCAATGGTTATTTTCGTTTAAGGGCCGCATTGGCCGCCGTGATTTCTGGGTATGGGTCGTTTTATGGCTGGTCGCCATGACGGCGCTGTTTATGCTGGCAGGCAACGATATGCTGAATTCGCAAACGGCGGCGTTTATGCTGGTTTGCCTGCTGTGGCCAACCGCGGCGGTGATGGTAAAACGTCTGCACGATCGGGGGAAATCGGGCGCATGGGCGTTTTTATTCATCCTCGCGTGGATGCTGCTGGCAGGCAACTGGGCCATACTGGCCGGCGTCTGGCAGTGGGCCGTGGGGCGCTTTATCCCCACGCTGATTATTGTGATGTTGGTCATCGAACTGGGCGCCTTTATCGGCACCCAGGGCGAAAACAAGTACGGCAAAGAGACGCTGGATGTGAAATACCGCTGAGATTACCAGTAATGCTCGGCCGTCATGTGGCCCGGACGACGACGCAAATGTTTGGTCATCTGCCGGGTATCTTTTAACAGCTGTTGGGTATCGCGCACCATTTGCGGATTGCCGCAGAGCATCACATGGCTGGTTTGCGTATCCATCGGCAGCCCGACCGCGTCTTCCAGCGCGCCGCTGCTAATAAGCGCAGGCACGCGCCCTGTAAGCGACCCTGCCACTTCTTCGCGGCTCACCACAGTCTGAATGCGCAGCTTGCCTTCATAGCGCTGCTGTAGCGCCAGCATCAGCGGCAAATAGCTTAAATCTTGCGCATAGCGCACGGCATGCACCAGCACGATATTGTTAAAGCGGTCCAGATCTTTGCCTTCCTGCAAAATGGAAAGATAGGGGCCGATGGCCGTCCCCGTGGCCAGCATCCACAGCGTTTCGCATTCCGGCACCTCTTCCAGCACGAAAAAGCCCGCCGCGTCGCTAACCAGCATCACTTCATCGCCAGGCTTCATGGCGTGCAGGCGCGGACTGAGCTTCCCCTCCGGCACGGTGACCAGATAAAACTCAAGGTCCGGATTGCCCGGCGCGTTGACGTAGGAATAGGCGCGCTGCACGCGTTCGCCGTCAATTTCCAGCGCCAGTTTGGTAAATTGGCCAGCAGTAAACGGCGCCACAGGCGCATGAACAATGAGAGAAAAAAGAGCATCGGTCCAGTGCTCAACCCGTACGACTTTACCGGTGACCCAATCCGCCATCTTGCACTCCTGTCATTACTTTTGCTTTATCTTCGCCAGGGGGAGCGGAGATTTCCAGCCCGCCGGGGCCGGAAAGCTCATTCAGACAAATGTCTTAAAGTATATGCGTTTGTACGTCCGGATCTTTGCGATCCAGGTAATGGATTGATTTTATGCGGCGAATGGTGCGGGATTTGCCCCGAATCAGCAGCGTTTCGGTGGTGGCGATATTGCCCTTGCGGCTGATGCCGTCAAGAAGATCGCCTTTGGTGATACCGGTGGCGGAAAAAATCACGTTATCGCTGCGCGCCATCTCATCAAGCCGCAGTACTTTATCCGCTTCGATGCCCATCTGTCGGCAACGCTCCAGCTCCTGCTCGCCAATGGCGCGGTTTTCCGGCGTATCGCCTTTTACCTGATGGCGCGCCAGCAGGCGGCCCTGCATATCGCCATCCAGCGCGCGGATAACGGCGGCGGAAACCACCCCTTCGGGCGCGCCGCCGATGCCGTAAAGCACATCCACTTCGCTATCTGGCATACAGGTGAGGATAGAGGCCGCCACATCGCCATCGGGAATCGCGAAAACGCGTACGCCCAGCTGCTGTAGCTCAGCGATAACCGCATCATGGCGCGGTTTCGCAAGCAGGGTGACGGTCAGTTCGCACAGCGGCTTATGTAGCGCGCTGGCGATGTTATAGAGATTTTGCGCAAGCGGCAGGTTAAGGTCGATAACGCCTTTCGCGCCGGGGCCGACAATCAGCTTTTCCATATACATATCCGGCGCGTTCAGGAAGCTGCCTTTATCGCCCACCGCCAGCACCGCCAGCGCGTTAGCCTGGCCCATCGCCGTCATGCGGGTGCCCTCGATAGGGTCGACGGCGATATCCACCGCGTCGCCTTTGCCGGTGCCCACCTGCTCGCCGATGTAGAGCATCGGCGCTTCGTCTATCTCTCCTTCGCCGATCACGATCCGCCCGTCGATATTGACCTGGTTGAGCATGATGCGCATGGCGTGCACGGCGGCGCCGTCAGCGGCGTTCTTATCGCCGCGGCCAAGCCATTTATAGCCCGCCAGCGCGGCGGCTTCCGTAACGCGGGAAAATTCGATAGCAAGCTCTCGTCTCATAACTCATTCTCACAAAGTAAATTGCGACGGAGTGTAGCACAGCGTGGGAAAGGCCTGATATTGGGCAGGATAGGCGCTGGGTAACGAGGTTACGCCACCGCCGGAGTCACTTTTTTTGAAATGCTTTTTTTAAGCTGATTTTAGAAATCAGCTCAGTCAGGGAGAGCACCATGGTGGAGCGCAGGATCTGCTGATAACGCTGCTTTTGCATTGCCAGCAATTCCGTGTCGCCGCCTTCGATCAGGGTCGGCGCTGGCGGCAGCGCGGCTACGCAGTGCAGCTCGCCAAAAGGGCCGAGGATCTCGTCATCGGTAAAGAGATATTCGTTACCGTCATGATTCAGCTCTTCGCGCAGCGCCATCAGCAGCTCGCAATCTTCATATTCCGCACGGCTAATCACGCCAAGACCATAGATGAGCTTAAGACGAACGGAGAGATCGCCCAGCGGGCCATCGCCATCAAGCAACGGTTCGACGGCATATTTCACCGCGTAGTCATCTTTGCGGAACACCTGAAGCACCAGGATATTTACCGCCTCGGTCAAAAGCTCCACGGCGGCAATCAACAGGCTTCTTACGGTTTTGCCAGCATTCAGACGCTCAAGCACTCGGTTTTCAAAGGCCTGTGTTTCTTCCATCGTTGCCTGCATATCTGACAATAAAACGCCGGGCGCAGACTCAGCCGCGCCCGGTACTCATTACGCTTTCGCGTTGTATTCTTTAATGATTTCAGCGACCACGTCGCTACCTGCGTCGAGGCCGGAAATCTGCACCAGCGTCTCTTTCGGGCCCTGTTTCTCAATAAGCTCAGCCAGCTCTTGCGCCTGCGGATCCTGCTCGCTGCGGTAGTGCATCGCGGCGGCAATCCCTTTCACCAGATTATGGTGAGGCAGATTGTATTCCAGCGTGCCGAGCAGCGGTTTAATTAAGCGATCTCCGGCGTTCAGCTTGCGCAGCGGCTGACGGCCCACGCGCTCCACATCATCTTTCAGATACGGGTTTTCGAAGCGGCCAAGAATTTTTTCGATATAGGCCGCGTGCTTCGCGTCGTCAAAACCGTAGCGCTTGATCAGCACCGCGCCGCTCTCTTCCATCGCGCCTCTGACCACGAGGCGAATTTTCTCGTCCAGGATGGCGTCGCGAATGGTCTGATGACCGGTCAGTTTTCCGAGGTACGCGGTTATAGCATGTCCGGTGTTTAGCGTGAAGAGCTTACGCTCGACAAAAGCCATCAGGTTTTCGGTGGGCTCCATACCCGCAATGGCCGGCAGTTGGCCTTTGAATTGCGTTTTATCGACAATCCACTCGCTGAAGGTTTCTACGGTCACTTCCAGCGGGTCGTTGCTGGCGGAGGCGGCTGGCGGCACGATGCGGTCCACGGCGGAATCGACAAAGCCTACGTGCTCTTCCATCCAGGCGATATCTTCCTGCGACAGCGCTTTCAGCACATGATCTTTTAACTGCGAGGTGCCGCGCACCATGTTTTCACATGCGATAATATTGAGCGGCTGGTTGTTGCCCTGCGCTTTGCGCTTTGCCAGGCCTTTGGCAATCGTCGGCGCGATGCGCTCCAGGATTACCGGGCCGACCGCGGTGGTCACCAGGTCAACCTGCGCGATAAGGTCTACCACTTCTTCGCCCGCGCTGCTGACCGCGCTTACGCCCGATACGGTCTCGACCTGCTCCTGTTCGCCGACTACATGAACCTGGTAGCTGCGACGTGCGTTCAACGCGTCCAGCACCGCCTGGTTTACGTCGGCGAAAGTCAGTTCAATGCCCGCGTCCGCTAACAGTTTGCCGATAAAGCCACGTCCAATATTACCTGCGCCGAAATGTAATGCTTTCATTGTCTGAACCCTTCTTAAACTTGAGTCGTTCGCCCGAGAGGGCTGGGGAAAGAGGTGTTGCAGAAACTCCCTTTCCCTTGCCCTCTCCCGAGGGGGAGAGGGAAGGGTTGCCCTGGTGCAGGCAAAACCTTCAACGTTAAAAGGGAGAGGGACTGTCATCCTCTCCCTGATACATCAGGCCGCTTTTTTACCGGCCAGCAGATCAAGCACTTCCTGAACGTTGGTGGTGTGCGCCAGACGCTCAATTACGCTCTCATCATCCAGCGCGTTAGTCAGGCTGGTAATAACCTGGATATGTTCATTGTTACGCGCCGCGATGCCTATCACCAGCCGGGCGATATCGTCTTCTTCTTCGCCGAAGCGTACGCCCTGCGGATACTGGCAGAAGACGACACCGGTTTTCAGTACGCGATCTTTCGCTTCAACAGTGCCGTGCGGAACGGCGATAGACTCGCCCAGGTAAGTCGGGGTCAGCTTTTCACGCTCCAGCATCGCCTCAACATATTCCGGCTGCACATAACCGCCTTTCACCAACTGCTCGCCTGCGAAACGGATAGCTTCTTCTTTGGTCGCCGCGGTACGGCCGAGGAAGATGTTTTCCGCGCCCAGCCTGAAGAGGTTGCTGCTGCTGTCGTCAAAGCTGTCCTGCAGGCTGGTGCGCACTTTCGCTTCGTTGTCAGTATGGCGCTGCGCGGCAACCAGACGTTCGGTCAGGTTGGTGTACAGGCCGCTGTCGAGGAAGTTGGTCAGCGAAATGTGCTGCGCCTGCGGCGCCTGGCGCATAGCGCGCTCGGTCAGGTCGCGGTGGGTAATGACCACGTCCACGTCCGACGGCAGACTGTTAATCGCGCTGTTGGTTACAGAGATATTGCTCAGGCCGGCATCCTGCACTTTCTTACGCAGCACGCCCGCGCCCATGGCGCTGGAGCCCATACCGGCGTCGCAGGCGACGATGATTTTACGCACGTGGCTCAGGTCGTTAGTCACATCGCCAGCGGCCAGCGGGGTGGCTGCCGTCGCGCCTTTGGACTGCGCTTTCATATCGTGCATGCGACGGGTCGCCGCTTCCAGATCGTCTTCTTCTTTCACCTTGCTGGTTTTCAGCAGGATAGAGGAGATAACGAAGGAAACCGCCATGGCCGCAAAGATAGCCGCGAGGTTCGCAAAGTAAGCGCCTTTCGGCGTCATCGCCAGCACCGCCAGGATAGAACCCGGAGAAGCCGGAGAAACCAGGCCGCCGTTCAGCACGCTCAGGGTGAACACGCCGGTCATACCGCCGAGGATAACGGCGATCAGCAGACGCGGGTTCATCAGCACGTACGGGAAGTAGATTTCGTGGATACCGCCCAGGAAGTGGATGATAGCCGCGCCGCCAGCAGACTGTTTAGCGCTACCGCGACCGAAGAAAATGTAAGCCAGCAGCACGCCCATCCCCGGACCCGGGTTAGCTTCAATCAGGAAGAAGATAGACTTGCCGAGTTCATGAGACTGCTGAATGCCCAGCGGCGAGAAGATGCCGTGGTTGATGGCGTTGTTAAGGAACAGGATTTTCGCCGGCTCAACAAAGATGGACGCCAGCGGCAGCATGTCGTGAACCACCATGAAGTTGACGCCCGCAGCCAGCGCTTTGGAGAGAACTTCAACGGCCGGACCGATGCCAAGGAACGCCAGAATCGCCAGGATCATACCGATGATGCCGGCGGAGAAGTTGTTCACCAGCATTTCGAAGCCGGATTTGATTTTGCCGTCAACCCAGTTGTCGAAATGTTTAATGGCCCAGCCGCCCAGCGGGCCGGCGATCATCGCGCCGAGGAACATCGGCATGTCGGCGCCGACGATAACGCCCATGGTCGTGATAGCGCCTACTACGCCGCCGCGGTCGCCGCCAACCAGACGGCCGCCGGTATAACCGATAAGCAGGGGCAGCAGATAGGTGATCATCGGACCCACGAGCTTCGCCAGCGTCTCGTTCGGCAGCCACCCAGTCGGAATGAATAATGCGGTGATAATACCCCACGCGATAAACGCGCCGATATTGGGCATTACCATATTGCTGAGAAAACGACCAAAGCTTTGCACTTTGATCTTGATATCGGATGACATAAAACACCCCTTCTTATGGTTACGCGCAGGCCAGCAGCCCGAGGTTTATTGTTAACGTGGCGGCAGAGGTAGCCGGCCGAATGCTCTGGATGACGCGAATCTGGCACCGAATAAAGCAACTGTCCAGATGGTGGGTTTAAGTGTGATCTATATCACATGAAGCGAGGGGGATCAGGGGCTTATTTAGTGACTTCAATCACAAAACATTCGTGTAAAAAAAGAACGATGACGAATTTATGAACGTAAAAACGATGAAAACGTGAATATTGTCACAATTTAATGTGGCGTTTTTGTTTTTATTTTGTGATCTAAATCACATGCGATTTTTCCTTCTTTTTATTCTCTGTGATCGACCGCAAACTGCCTGGCGGCGCATTGCCGCGCTGTAATTTTATTACGCATGTACCGGCCCTCAGTATAGCGCGTTCCCGCCCGCCTGCTTTTAACGTAACCTGAGCCATACTTAGCCACTGTCGGCGTTGACGCATAAAGGAGCAGGCCATGAAGCTTATCGGTAGTTACACCAGCCCGTTTGTCCGGAAAATCTCAGTCATTCTGCTGGAGAAAGGCATTACCTTCGAGTTTGTTAATGAATCGCCTTACGCGGAGCAAAGCGGGGTGGCGCAATACAACCCGTTGGGCAAGGTGCCGGCGCTGGTGACCGACAGCGGCGAGCAGTGGTTCGATTCACCGATTATCGCCGAATACCTTGAACTGCTCGAGGCTGAGCCAGCCCTGCTGCCGCGCGACCCGCATGAGGCGTTGAAAGTGCGTCAACTGGAAGCGCTGGCCGATGGCGTGATGGACGCCGGGCTGGTCCATGTGCGTGAACTGCAGCGCCCGGCAGCGCAACAGTCGGAAACGGAACTGCTGCGCCAGCGGGAGAAAATCAGCCGTGCGCTTGATGCGCTGGAGCAGCATGCCGCCAACGGCACGCTGAGCGCGGATAACCTCTCTGTTGCGACCATCGCGGCAGGCTGCGCCATCGGCTATCTTAACTTCCGCCGCGTTTCGCCGGGCTGGTGCGTTAACCGACCTCATCTGGTAAAGCTGGTAGAAACCTTATTCCAGCGCGAAAGCTTCGCTCGTACCGAGCCGCCGAAAACCTGAAGCTCTCCTCTCCTTTACCTCCCGGCGTAAACGCGCCGGGCTTCGCGTAAAGCGCTACGGCAACTGAATCTCCCGTTATTTGGTGGTAGATTAGCGCTAAATTCAGCCAACCTACATTTTTCATGACAAGCCAGACTTCTTCACTTTACAGCCAGCTGCCCGCCACGGACCGGCTGCTGCGCGCTGCGGCGTTTCAACCCGTGCTCGACAGCTACGGACACAGCCAGGTCGTGGGTATCCTGCGCACATTGCAGGATGAAGCGCGGCAGACCATTCGCGAAAGCCAGACGCTGCCCGACTGGTGCGCCGACTGGGCGAAAGAGACGGTTTCTCGCCTCCAGAGCCGCACGCAAAGCGCGCTACGCCCGGTTTACAACCTCTCAGGCACGGTGCTGCATACCAACCTTGGCCGCGCTTTGCAGGCGCAGGCGGCGGTAGACGCCGTTACGCAGGCGATGCAGTCCCCCGTCACGCTGGAATACGATCTCGACGGCGCCGGACGCGGCCACCGCGACCGGGCGCTGGCCGACCTGCTTTGTCAACTCACCGGCGCGGAAGACGCCTGTATCGTTAATAACAACGCGGCGGCGGTGCTGCTGATGCTGGCCGCCACGGCGGCAGGCCAGGAGGTGGTGGTTTCCCGCGGCGAGCTGGTGGAAATTGGCGGCGCGTTCCGTATTCCGGATGTCATGCGCCAGGCGGGGTGCAGGCTCGTGGAAGTGGGCGCCACTAACCGCACGCACCTGAAAGATTACCGCCAGGCGGTGGGAGAAAATACCGCGCTGCTGATGAAGGTACATACCAGCAATTACGCTATTGAAGGCTTCACCAAAGCGGTGGAAGAGACCGAACTGGCGGCGCTCGGGGAGGAGCTTGGGGTGCCGGTGATTGCCGATCTCGGCAGCGGCTCGCTTATCGATTTAAGCGAGTACGGCCTGCCAAAAGAGCCGATGCCGCAGGCGCTTATCGCGGCGGGCGTAAGCCTGGTGAGTTTTTCCGGTGACAAACTGCTTGGCGGCCCACAGGCGGGGATCATCGTCGGCAAAAGGGCGCTTATCGAACGTCTGCAGACGCACCCGCTCAAGCGTGCGCTGCGCGCCGACAAGATGACGCTGGCGGCGCTGGAGGCGACGCTTCGTCTTTATCTGCACCCTGAAACGCTGACGGAAACGCTGCCTACGCTGCGCCTGTTAACCCGTAGCGCCGACGCAATCAATGAGCAGGCGCAGCGGCTGTTACCAGCTTTGCAGGCGCGCTATGAGGCGGAGTTCACCGTCCAGGCGATGCCTTGCCTTTCGCAGATTGGCAGCGGTTCGCTGCCGGTTGACCGCCTGCCGGGTGCGGCGCTGGCTTTTACGCCGCGCGACGGGCGCGGCAGTCGTCTGAACGCGCTGGCCGAGCGCTGGCGCGCGCTGCCAAAACCGGTAATCGGCCGCATTTATGACGGCCGCTTATGGCTTGATTTACGCTGCCTTGAAGATGAGGCGGGACTGATGGAGATGTTGTTGCAATGATTATCGCCACCGCCGGGCATGTGGACCACGGCAAAACCACGCTGCTTGAACGGCTTACCGGGATTAACGCCGACCGTCTGCCGGAAGAGAAAAAGCGCGGGATGACTATCGATCTCGGCTACGCCTACTGGCCGCAGCCGGATGGCCGCGTTATCGGCTTTATCGACGTGCCGGGGCATGAGAAGTTTCTCGCCAATATGCTGGCAGGCGTGGGCGGCATCGATCACGCGCTGCTGGTCGTGGCGTGCGACGACGGCGTGATGGCGCAAACCCGCGAGCATCTCGCGATTTTGCAACTCACCGGGCAACCGGCCCTGACCGTGGCGCTCACTAAAGCGGACCGGGTGGATGACGCGAGAGTGGAAGCGGTACGTGAAGAAGCGCTCGCTACGTTGCGGGCGTTCGGCTGGCGGGAAGCGAACGTGTTTGTCACCGCCGCCACGCAGGGGTTAGGCATTGACGCGCTGCGCGCGCATCTGAGCCAGTTGCCGGAGCGGGAGCGCCTGACCGCGCACCGATTCCGCTTAGCGATAGACCGTGCTTTCAGTGTAAAAGGCGCGGGGCTTGTGGTCACCGGCACCGCGCTTTCCGGCGAGGTTAACGTGGGCGAGACCCTGTGGCTCACCGGCGCGGAAAAACCGATGCGCGTGCGCGGAATGCATGCGCAGAATCAGCCCGTTGAACAGGCGCATGCGGGGCAACGTATCGCCCTGAATATCAGCGGCGAGGCGGAAAAGGCGGATATTACGCGCGGCGACTGGCTGCTTTCGCAAAAGCCGCTGGCGGCGGTCGAGCGGGTCATTGTTGAACTACAGCGCCACGCCCCGTTGCAGCAGTGGCAGCCGGTGCATATTCATCACGCCGCGAGCCATATCACCGGGCGCGTATCGCTGCTGGAAAACGATCTGGCGGAGCTGGTGCTGGATTCCCCGCTGTGGCTTGCCGATAACGACAGGCTGGTGCTGCGCGATATCAGCGCTCGCGTGACGCTGGCGGGCGCGAAAGTCGTGCTGCTGGAGGCGCCAAAGCGCGGCAAACGCCAGCCTGAATTTTTAGGCTGGCTGGCAAAGCTTGCCCGTGCGCAAAACGATGCGGAGGCGCTGTCGCGCCACCTTGAGCGCGGCGCCGTTTCGCTTTCCGCCTTTGGCTGGGCGCGGCAGCTCACGCAGGCGGGGCTGCGGGACCTTATTTCCACCCAAAGCGTGCTACAGGCGGGTGACTACGCGCTGAGCGAAGGGGTGGCGCAGCGCTGGCGGGAAAAATTGCTCGCCACCCTTGCCCGCTATCATGAAAGCCACCGCGAAGAGCCAGGGCCGGGACGCGAGCGGCTGCGCCGCATGGCGCTGCCCTCTGAAGCGGAGCCGCTGGTGCTCGCGCTCATTGAACAGATGCGCCGCGATGGCGCGCTGGCCAGCCGCGAAGGGTGGCTGCACCTGCCGGGCCATGAAGCTGGCTTTAACGCCGCTCAGCAGGCCGTCTGGGAGAAAATCGCGCCGCTGTTTGGCGACGAACCCTGGTGGGTGCGCGACCTGGCGCGCGAGGCGGGAGAAGAAGAGCAGGCGATGCGCCAGCTGTTGCGGCTGGCGGCCCAGCAAGGGTTTATCACCGCGATCGTTAAAGATCGCTACTATCGCCACGATCGCATTGTGGCCTTCGCCGACATGATCCGCGATCTGGATCGGGAGAAAGGAACGACGGTTGCCGCTGATTTTCGCGATCGCCTTAATGTTGGCCGCAAACTGGCGATTCAAATCCTCGAATATTTTGACCGTATCGGCTTTACCCGTCGTCGCGGCAATGAACATCTGTTACGCGACAGCGCGCTTTTCCGCCTCGCGGAATAAACCCGAAAGTGTGGAAATAACGGCTTGTTTATTTTCACACTTTTTTGCTGTTATTACTGGAAATACTATTGATTTTTATGGTTTTTATTTGAGCGCATACCGTTTTTCTATTCCTTTTTCCTAAAAGTCTTTTCTTTGCTTTTTCCCTGCGGATAACAGGGCTATTTTCGGCGGTGCTTACTTCACTACCAGGGAAAAGATGATGACTACTGCGACTTTTTATATCCCCTCCGTCAATATCATTGGTGCGAATGCTTTAGAGGAAGCGCTGGACGCGATGCATGGCTACGGCTACCGCAGCGCGCTGATCGTGACCGATATTATGCTCAGCAAGCTCGGCATGGCGGACAACGTGCAGCGCCTGCTGGCGGCCCGCGATATCAAAAGCGTTATTTTCGACGGCACGCACCCTAACCCCACCACCGCAAACGTAAAAGCCGGGCTGGATTTATTGAATCAGCATCGCTGCGACTGCGTTGTTTCGCTGGGCGGCGGCTCGCCGCACGACTGTGCGAAAGGGATAGCGCTGGTCGCAACCAACGGCGGCCATATCTGTGACTATGAGGGCGTGGACCGTTCCGCGAAGCCGCAGCTGCCGATGATAGCCATCAACACTACCGCAGGCACCGCTTCGGAGATGACCCGTTTCTGCATCATCACCGACGAGAGCCGTCATGTGAAAATGGCGATTGTCGATAAACACGTTACGCCGGTGCTTTCGGTAAACGACCCGGCGCTTATGGTCGGTATGCCCGCCTCGCTGACGGCGGCGACCGGCATGGACGCGCTTACGCACGCCATCGAAGCTTATGTTTCCACCGCCGCCACGCCCATAACCGACGCCTGCGCGCTGAAAGCCATCGCCATGATCAGCCAGAACCTGACGCAAGCGGTAGCGCAGGGCAACAACATGGCGGCGCGCGAAGCCATGGCGTATGCGCAGTTCCTGGCCGGCATGGCTTTTAACAACGCGTCATTGGGCTATGTTCATGCCATGGCGCATCAGCTGGGTGGTTTTTACGATCTGCCGCACGGGGTATGCAATGCGATTCTGCTGCCGCATGTGCAGCGCTTTAACAGCGCGCTGGCCGCCGGACGCCTGCGGGATTGCGCGCAGGCATTGGGATGCAACGTGAGCGGGCTTTCAGATAAAGAGGGCGCCGCGCTTTGCATTGAGACCATCCAGGCGCTGGCGCGACAGGTTCACATTCCGGCTGGCCTGCGTGAGCTGAACGTGAAGGAAGAGGATATTCCGGTGCTGGCGGCTAATGCGTTGAAAGACGCCTGCGGCCTGACCAACCCGATTCAGGCCACGCATGAGGAGATTATGGCGATTTTCCATGCTGCTATGTAAGTTCTCAGCCCCGCCGTTCGGGCGGGGCTACTGTTTGCGTACGGCCTGCCACACCGCGCCAAGGCGCCCGGCCTGGTTGCCCAGTTCACACGGTTGAATCGGTACGCGCAGCGCATCCCAGAAGGTGTATTTTTCCAGCGCGCGCTCGAGCATGGGGTAAAGCTTCTGCTGCTGACAGACGCCGCCGCCAATCAGCACCACTTGCGGATCGAACATCGAAACCACGCTGTAAATACCGCGCGATAAATAGCTCACCCATTTATCCACCACTTCGCGCAGATGCACATCGTTCTCCATGCGCTCGAAAATCTCCTTACCATGCAGCGGCGCGTCGGCCGGGAGCGACAGCGCCTGACGGCTTGCTTCAATCAGCCCGCGCGCCGAGGCAATCTCATGCATATTCTCGCCGTTATTCCCTACCGGCATAACGCCGAATTCCCCGGCGCGAAAGTGCGAACCGCGCAGCAGCTGGCGCTCCAGGATAATGCCGCCGCCGATGCCGGTGCCGATAGTCATGCAGATAAGCGATTCGTACTGCTTGCCCGCTCCGCGCCACATTTCACCCAGCGCCGCGCAGTTGGCGTCGTTTTCAATAGTAATGGGCAGGTCGGTCAGCTCGCCAAACATCTCCAGCAAGTTGACGCCGTCGAGAAAATCGAGCGCGCCCGCTTTAGGCACATCGCCGGTATAGGGATTGATATAACCGGGAAAGCTGATGCCGATGCCCGCTATCTCCTGCTCTTTCTGATACGTTTCCACCACCTTTTTCCAGGCGCTTTTAAACGCCTCTTTGTCGTAGGACGTATCAAATTCGTCGCTGCTGAGCTCCTCGCCCTCTTCGGTAATCAGGCCGTGCTTAATATGTGAGCCGCCCACGTCAAAGCCAATGAAATGTCGCATCATCTTTCCTTATCTGACCCGTCTCTGCTTTTGAGTATGGCTGAAAACAATGGGCGAAACGTAAAAGAACGTAATCCGTGAGGCGTGTCGTAAAGCAGGCAGAAGGCGGACATAAAATGAGCGGTCGCCGTCTACGCTTGAAGGGTACCCCGACCAGGAGAAAACCATGACTAATAATCCTCCGAACACCCGCATCAACCCCGCCGAATATGGCTACCCTCTGAATCTGAAAGCCCGCTATGACAACTTTATCGGCGGCGAATGGGTGGCGCCCGTAGAAGGCGATTATTACCAGAACCTGACGCCAGTGACCGGCCAGCTGCTGTGTGAAGTAGCAAGCTCCGGCAAAAAAGATATCGACCTGGCGTTAGATGCCGCCCACGCGGTGAAAGAACAGTGGGGAAAAACCTCGGTGCAGGAGAGAGCATCTATCCTGCTGAAGATCGCCGACCGGATGGAGCAAAACCTGGAACGGCTGGCGACGGCGGAAACCTGGGACAACGGCAAGCCTATCCGTGAAACCAGCGCCGCCGACGTGCCGCTGGCGATTGACCATTTCCGCTATTTCGCCTCCTGCATCCGCGCGCAGGAAGGGGGCATCAGCGAGGTGGATAACGAAACCGTGGCGTACCATTTCCACGAGCCGCTCGGCGTTGTCGGGCAAATTATCCCGTGGAACTTCCCGCTGCTGATGGCGAGCTGGAAAATGGCTCCGGCGCTGGCGGCAGGCAACTGCATTGTGCTCAAGCCTGCCCGGCTGACCCCGCTTTCGGTTCTGCTGCTGATGGAAATTGTCGGCGACCTGCTGCCGCCCGGCGTGGTTAACGTGGTCAATGGCGCAGGCGGCGAGATTGGCGAATATCTGGCAACCTCAAAACGCATCGCGAAAGTGGCGTTTACCGGCTCGACTGAAGTAGGCCAGCAGATCATGCAGTACGCGACCCAGAACATCATTCCGGTCACGCTGGAGCTGGGCGGGAAATCACCCAACATCTTTTTTGCAGATGTGATGGACGAAGAGGATGCTTTTTTCGAAAAGGCGCTGGAGGGCTTCGCGCTTTTCGCCTTTAACCAGGGAGAGGTCTGCACCTGCCCGAGCCGTGCGCTGGTGCAGGAGTCCATCTACGAGCGCTTTATGGAGCGCGCCATTCGCCGCGTGGAGGCCATTCGCAGCGGCAACCCGCTCGACACCCTGACGCAGATGGGCGCGCAGGTTTCCAAAGGCCAGCTCGACACCATTCTTAACTATATCGATATCGGTAAAAAAGAGGGGGCGGATGTACTGACCGGCGGGCGACGCAAGGCGCTGGAAGGCGAGCTAAAAGAGGGATATTACCTTGAGCCCACCATATTGTTCGGCCAGAACAGCATGCGCGTTTTCCAGGAGGAAATTTTCGGGCCGGTGCTGGCGGTAACCACCTTCAAAACCATGGACGAGGCGCTGGAAATCGCCAACGACACCCAGTACGGCCTGGGCGCAGGCGTCTGGAGCCGCAACGGCAACCTTGCCTATAAGATGGGCCGCGGCATCCAGGCGGGCCGCGTCTGGACTAACTGTTACCACGCCTATCCTGCGCATGCCGCTTTTGGTGGCTACAAGCAGTCCGGCATTGGTCGTGAAACCCACAAAATGATGCTGGAGCACTACCAGCAAACCAAATGCCTGCTGGTGAGCTACTCCGATAAGCCGCTGGGGCTGTTTTAATCGCATCGCAGGCTGCGCCCGCAGCCTGCTTTTTTCCTGCCTGATTACTCCACGACGTTAATATCCAGACGGCGGAAGCGGCTGTAAATCCACAGCCCTGCACAGGTCAGCGTGCCGATCAATGCCGTCAATATAACGGAGAAAAAGAGGCCCATCGCCAGTGATGCTGGCAGCGCCAGCAGGCCATGGATCGGCTTGTTATTCCAGTTCAGCGTGTCGTAGCCAAAGCAGGCCAGCAGACCGAAAAGAAAGCAGAGCAGCATCAGAGAGGTGCCAAGTCCGGTTAACAAAATCCGGTAGATGCTGCCGGGCTTAATCTGCTTCACGCTGACAACGGTGGTAATTTCCTTATTCATAGGAGGTCCAGAAAGGGAGAGCGTGCGCCGAGTATCGGGCATCTTTATGTTAAGCGCCAGAATGCCCTACAAAAAATGGCGGGGCGTTGAAAATGAAAAAGCGCCGGCAAGCGGCGCTTTTTGTTGCGTGAAAGCGGTTTACTGCCCGGCTTCGCGCCAGGCCAGCTCTACTTCTTCCGCCAGGATCTTTACCCCCGCCTCGATTTTTTCCGGCTCCGGCACATAGTTCATGCGCATGCACTGGTGTGTGTGCGGCCAGGGTTTATCAAGGCCCGGGAAGAAATAATCGCCCGGCACCATCAGCACGCCGCGCTTTTTCAGGCGCTGATAAAGCAGTTCGGTGGTAATCGGCAAATCTTTAAACCACAGCCAGAGGAAAATCGCGCCTTCAGGTTTGTGGATCAGGCAGCGTTCCGGGGATAAATAGCGGCGAATGGTCGCGATCGTTTCCTGAACGCGCTGCTGGTAGAACGGCTTAATGACGGTTTCAGAAAGACGCAGCAGGTCGTTACGTTTAATCATTTCGCAGGCCATCGCCGGGCCGATGCCGCCGGGCGCCAGGCTGATAATACCGTTCATATTGCTGATAGCGGAAATGACTTTCTCATTGGCAACGATAATGCCGCAGCGACTGCCCGGCAGACCCAGTTTCGACAGGCTCATGCACAGGATAATGTTCGGGTTCCACAGCGGGCGCGCCTCAGTGAAAATAATGCCCGGGAAAGGCACGCCGTAAGCGTTGTCGATAACCAAGGGGATATCGTGCTGGTTTGCCAGCGCATCGAGCTTCATCAGCTCATCGTCTGTAATAACGTTACCGGTAGGGTTAGTCGGACGGGATACGCAAATCATTCCCGTCTCTTCACCGATATGAAGATGTTCGAAATCGACGTGATATTTGAACTGGCCATCCGGCAGCAGTTCAATGTTGGGCCGCGCTGAAACAAACAACTCTTCTTCCAGACCCGCATCCGCGTAGCCGATATACTCCGGCGCCAGCGGGAAAAGCACCCTGCGCGTCGTGCCGTCGGCGCGTCGACCCGCGAAGAGGTTAAATAAGTAGAAAAATGCGCTCTGGCTGCCGTTTGTTAGTGCAATATTTTGTGGTTCGATATCCCAGCCGGATGTTTCACGTAGCATCGCCGCCAGCGCCGCGAGAAGCTCGCTTTTGCCCTGCGGACCGTCATAATTACAAAGCGCGTCAGTCACTTTGCCGCTCTGCAGCATGTCGGCAAGCAGTTGCTGGAAGTAGTCATTCATGGCGGGAATTTGCGCCGGGTTTCCACCGCCCAGCATGATGGCGCCGGGAGTGCGCAAACCGTCGTTGAGATCCTCCATCAGGCGCGTGATGCCTGCATGGCGGGTAAATTTGTCGCCGAAAAGGGAAAACGTCATAGCCGTATTGTGTCGCATTTCTTTTAAAAGAGGCTAACGATAACGCTACATATATCGCGGTGCAAATGGTCGTAAAGCCAGACGAAGCGGAGGATATGTTTTCCTGAGCTTAATTTTCAGTATGAAATATCGCTTCGCTGGCTTTCTTCATCACACCTGCCGGGGCGGCTTATTCAGGGTTGCCCGCCCAGACGATGATAACCTTGTCGTCGCCCTGCTCACGCGCGAAACCGTAGCCCTGGCCCAACGCTAGCGTGGTTTGTTTGCCCGCGCCGATAGCGGGATGGCGGGCGCGGAACTGGCTTATTCGCTGCCAGTGCTCAAGCATGGCTGCGTTTTTACCCAGGGCGTCCTGCCAGTTCATGTCTGAACGCGTCCCCTGTAGCGAATCGGAGCCGGTCGGGCCGAAGGGGCGCGCCGTTTCATCGCCATAAAAAATCTGTACGGCGCCGGGCGTGAGCAGCAGCAATTCCGCGGCGCGCTGCCCGCCTTCCCGGAACAGGCGCGTGTCATGTGAGGAGAGATAGCTCAGTACATTGAACTGCTGAAGTTTTTCCGCCATCTGCTGCCAGGTGGTATCGATCTCCGCCAGGCAATCCGCCGCCTTCGCCGCCTGCTCCTGATAATCGAAATTAATCATCGCGTCGAAGCCGTGCTGATAGTACTCGCTCTGCATCACGCCGTGGCCCCAGGCTTCGCCGGTCATCCAGAAAGGGGCGTCATCCAGTTTTTTGTCCGGGTTGGCGGCTTTCCATGCCTGCAGCGCTTCGCTGGCCTGGGTTTTAAGCTGCCGCCAGGCACCCATCTCCACATGTTTTGCGGTATCTACGCGAAAGCCGTCAATGCCGAAATCTTTCACCCAGCGGCTAAGCCAGTGGGTGAGATAGTCCCGCGGCGTGAAGTCCGCTAATTCCCGGGCGGCGGTATCGGGCTTATGGCGGTAGAAGCCAGGCAGCCCGGAGGGCTCGACAGATTCCGTTTTCAAATCCGGTAGAAAAGAGAGCGACATCGTGAGGTCGTCAAAGCCCGGGTTGTCATAGTCGCCAATATCGGTGCGGATCCATTTTTTACCCCACCAGTTTTCCCAGGCGGGGCCGTCATTGAAATTAATATAGTCGTTAAAGCTGTGCCAGCTCTGGCCGGGCCCGGGCCGCCAGTCTGTCCAGCGGTCGCCCAGCGTCTTTTTTATTTCGTCATCTTTAAGGTAAAGCGCGCCAAACTGAAACTCCTGCATATCCGCAAGCGTGGCGTAGCCAGTATGGTTCATCACAATATCGAACAGAACGCGGATGCCGCGCTTATGCGCTTCATCCACCAGCTTTCGCAGGTCTTCTTCGCTGCCCATGTTGGCGTCAAGTTTCGTCCAGTCCTGCACGTAATAGCCGTGGTAAGCGTAATGCGGGAAGTCGCCTTTGGTGCCGCCGCCCACCCAGCCGTGGATTTGCTCAAGCGGCGAGCTTATCCATAAGACATTTACGCCGAGCTGCTGCAGGTAATCAAGTTTGCCGGCAAGGCCCTGCAGGTCGCCGCCGTGGAAAGTGCCAATCTCCTCCAGCCCGTCTTTGTGACGACCGTAGCTGTTGTCATTCGCCGGATTGCCGTTGACGAAGCGGTCGGTCAGCACAAAGTAGACCGTGGCGTTTTGCCAGCTAAAAGAGGCTTTGCCAGCCGCTTGCGCGGGTTCGAGCAGCAGCAGGCCGTCGCTGTTAGCAGCGGGGGTCAGGGTGATGGCGCCATTCGTTACCGTGGCGGTCTGGCCGCTGTAAAAATCACGCACTTCGCTGCCTTCAGGGAAAACGCTGTTTACCTGCACCGTTAACGGCTTGCCGTCCCATTTCGGGCACTGGCGCGCAACTTCCTGCGTCGTGTCGTCCGCTTCCTGCTGCACGCTTAACATTAGCGTGGGCGTGCCGGAGCGGGTATCAATCTGCACGCGGTAATTGCCGTCGCGAAACAGGCGCCACTGCGGCGGCGCGCCATCGCAGGGTTTTAGCGAAAGCATCTGGTTGAGCCTGATGGCGTCTGCCGGCTGCCAGCACGCCTGGTCAAATGTCAGGGTGAGAGGAAGCGTACCTTTTGCGAGCGTGGCGTCGCTGACAAATATCCCGGCGGGCTGTTCGTGAAATTCAGGCAGTCCTGGCGCAGACCAGTTGGCCCAGACAAGGCCTGGCATAGCCAGCAGGGCGAGGAGCGAATGTTTCATTAAGCGGCGTCCTGTGCGGTTTTTCTCCATTTTCGCCTGGCTGCCATGAAAGTAACTCATCCTTTATTCGTAGTGAAAGGGGAGGACGATACGGGCTGAGTTTTGAGGTCATTCATTGGTATTATCACGTAAAAAATTGACGACTTTTATTTTTAATAATCAAAGAGATGTAAAAATCATACGTGACAGTTTTTAGGATTTGGACTATTTCTTTTGATGCTATCGACCGGTATTTTTGATACGATTTCAAATTCGTTTCTTAAATATTTGTGAAAAATAAGGTGTTGGAATGCTTATATCCGACCAGGAGAGCTGATGATATCGACTCGATTACACCGATTCGGGGCCGCGATATTCATGTTGATCACCCTTGGCTTATCGGGTGAGGTGCTGGCAAAAGAGCACACAACTAAGAAGACTCATACAGCCCACGTAACAGCAATAAAAGACGGTAAAAATCTGGCGAGCAGTAAAAAAGAGTATTCTCGCAATAGTGAAAGCGGTTCACTTCCTGACTTGCGAAAATACCCTTCCGGGACACCAAGGAAAAAGGCGTTTCTCCGGACAGTAATGCCCTATATTACCAGTCAAAACGCGGCAATTACGGCAGACCGTAACTGGCTTATTTCTAAGCAGTATGAGGGCCGTTGGTCGCCGAGTGAACGCGCGCGCCTGAAAGATATCACGAAGCGCTACAAGATTAGCTGGAGCGGCAATACTAAACGCATTCCGTGGAATACGCTGCTTGAGCGCGTGGATATTATTCCAACCAGCATGGTTGCGACCATGGCGGCGGCGGAAAGCGGCTGGGGCACCTCTAAGCTTGCGCGCAGTAACAATAATCTGTTCGGCATGAAGTGTGCGAAACGCCACTGTAATAATGAGCCGGGCAAGGTGAAAGGTTATTCGCACTTTACTTCGGTAAAAGAATCCGTGAATGCTTATGTGGTAAATCTGAATACGCACCCGGCTTACAACTCCTTCCGTAAATCACGCGCCCAGTTGCGCAAAGCGGATCAGGAAATTACCGCGAGCAATATGATTCATAAGCTCAAAGGCTATTCGACGAAAGGTAAGAGCTATAACAATTACCTGTTTGCCATGTACCAGGATAATGCCCGGTTGCTTTCAGCAAACTAAGCGGACAGATAAAACGCCTTCCAGCCGGAAGGCGTTTTTTATTGCTTAAATCAGCACTTCGCTATACCTGTCCCGATAATCTTTCGGGGTCGACTCGTAAGCCTTTTTAAACACCGAGTAAAAATATTGCAGCGAAGGGTAGCCGCACATTTGTGAGATTTCGTTAATAGTTAACGAGGTAGAAATAAGCAGGCTGCGCGCTTTATCCAGCTTTTCTGCATGAATAACCGCATGAATGGTTTCGCCCACCTCTTCTTTAAAGCGCTTTTCCAGATTAGAGCGGGAAATGCCTACGGCATCCAACACCTGTTCAACCTTGATGCCTTTGCAGGCGTGATTGCGAATGTAATGCATCGCCTGGATAACTGCCGGGTCATGCAGTGAACGGTAATCCGTGGAACGCCGTTCTACTACGCGTACGGGCGGCACCAGCACGCGCTGTAACGGCATCGACTCATTATCGAGCAGGCGATGCAGTAACTTAGCTGCCTGATACCCCATCTGTCGCGTGCCCTGCGCCACTGAAGAGAGCGCCACGCGCGACAAATAGCGCGTCAGCTCTTCGTTATCAATGCCGATAACGCACAGCTTTTCCGGCACGGGAATGTGCAAATGTTCGCAAACCTGTAGAAGGTGACGCGCCCGCGCGTCCGTCACGGCGATAATGCCGGTCTGGGGCGGCAGCGTTTGCAGCCAGTCCGCCAGCCGGTTTTGTGCGTGTTGCCAGTTTTCCGGCGCGGTCTCCAGCCCCTGATAGATGACGCCCCGGTATTTCTCCCGCGCCACCAGTTGGCTGAAAGCATGTTCGCGCTCCGCCGCCCAGCGTTTGCCGCTGGAAGCAGGCAGACCATAAAAGGCGAAGCGATTGACACCTTTTTCTTTAAGGTGCAGGAAGGCGCTCTCTACCAGCGCCTGGTTATCGGTAGCGATGTAATGTACCGCCGGATAGTGCTCAGGCAAATGATAAGATCCGCCGACGCCGACAATCGGCACGTCAACGTCGGCCAGCAGCGTCTCTATCTCCCGGTCATCAAAATCAGCGATGACGCCATCGCCTAACCACTCTTTGATATTGTCGATACGGGCGCGGAAATCCTCTTCAATAAAAATATCCCACTCCGATTGTGAAGCCTGTAAATATTCACCCACGCCTTCAACGACCTGCCGGTCATATGCTTTATTCGCGTTAAATAACAACGTAATGCGGTGACGCTTCTCAAACATAGTGTTGATTTCCAGGCCCATAACCTGTGTCTGAATACCATATTCCGGCGGCGAGCGGCGAACCCCGCACTGACATTGTGATCTGCCGCCGGGTTTGTTCAGGCGCGACGCTTGGTTGCCGAATCCATCCAGACAGCGAGCAGCAGAATGGCGCCTTTAACGATGTACTGCCAGAAGGTGGGCACATCCATCATGCTCATGCCGTTATCCAACGAAGCCATAATAAATGCACCCATCACCGCGCCGGCCACGCTGCCGATACCGCCTGCCAGGCTGGTGCCGCCAATCACGCAAGCGGCGATGGCATCCAGTTCCGCAATATTCCCGGCCGAAGGCGAGCCTGCGCCCAGGCGGGAGCTGAGAATTAACCCTGCGATAGCGACCATTAAGCCATTGATGGCAAAGACGGCAAGCTTGGTGCGCTCCACGTTAATACCGGAGAGGCGCGCCGCTTCCAGGTTGCCGCCAATAGCGTAAATGCGCCGGCCAAATGCGGTACGCGTCGCCATAAACAGGCCGCCCAGCAGCAGAAAGGCCAGGATTAGCACCGGGGTTGGCACGCCGCGATAATCATTCAGCAGCCAGATAGCGCCCAGTACAACGATAGCGGTAATAGCCTGGCGTCCCACTACGCCGCCTGAGGCGGGTGCGCTGAGACCCAGCGCCTGACGACGCATACGTCCCCGCCACTGCCAGATAATAAACGCGCCTAAACCCAGCGCGCCTACCGCGAAACCGACGCCATCCGGCAGGTAGCTTTGCCCGATTTGCGACATCGCTGCGCTGGTGGGCGAGACAGTAGTACCGTTAGTGATGCCTATCAGCACGCCGCGAAACGCCAGCATGCCGGCGAGCGTGACGATAAACGAAGGGACTTTGCGGTAGGCGACCCACCAGCCGTTCCAGGCGCCAAGCAGCAGCCCCAGCAACAGAGTGGCGACCACCGTCAGCGGCAGCGGCCAGCCCAGCCAGACGTCAAAAATCGCCGCCGCGCCGCCAAGCAGGCCCATCATCGAGCCCACAGAGAGGTCGATTTCGGCCGAGATAATCACAAATACCATCCCTACCGCCAGAATGCCGGTAATGGCGGTCTGGCGCAGCAGGTTCGAAACGTTACGGGCGCTCAGATAAGCGCCGTCGGTCATAAAGGTGAAAAAGAGCATGATGGCGACGATGGCGGCAATCATGACAAAAACTTGTAAATTCAGCGCGCGCAAATTGCCGAGCGGCGTCGCCAGCGGCGCGGCCAGTTTCATTTCAGACGGGTTGCTTTTCGACATGGCTGTCGCTCCTCAGTGCGGCTTCCATCACCTGCTCCTGGGTCAGGTTATGGTTGATAAGATTGGCTTTCAGGCGGCCTTCATGCATCACCAGTACGCGGTCGCTGAGGCCCAGCACTTCCGGCAGTTCGGAGGAGATAACGATGACCGCGATCCCCTGTTGCACCAGTTGGTTAATTAGTTTGTAGATCTCATATTTGGCTCCGATATCGATGCCGCGGGTGGGTTCATCCAGAATCAGCACCCGGGGGTTAAGCAGCAGGCAGCGTGCAAGAATCGCTTTTTGCTGGTTGCCGCCGCTTAAGCGGCCGATAGCGAGCATGGGCGAGGCCGTTTTCACCTTCAGCCGCTGTAGCGACTGTAAGATGCACTGCTGCTCGGCCGCGTCGTCCAGCGCGCTCAGCGCGCCGGAAAAGTTATCCAGCGCCGCCAGCGTAATGTTCTGTCCGACCGCCATTACCGGCACGATGCCGTCTCTCTTGCGATCTTCCGGCACCATGGCGATGCCGTGCGCGATGGCCTGTTTGCAGTTGGTTATCGTCACTGGTTTGCCATCGATAAAGATTTTGCCTTCATGACGGCCGGGCCAGACGCCGAACAGGCACTGCACCGCTTCTGTTCGTCCGGCGCCTACCAGGCCTGCGATGCCAAGAATTTCACCGCGGCGCAGTGAAAAAGAGACATTATTCACCCGCTTGATGTGCCGGTTAACCGGATGCCAGGCGGTCAGGTTTTCCACGCGCAGAATCTCTTCGCCTGCGGTGTGCGGCTCGTTAGGGTAGAGCGCTGTCAGCTCCCGGCCGACCATCATGGTGATGATATCCTCCTCGCGCATCTGTTCGGCTTCCCGGGTACCGATGTGCTGCCCGTCGCGGATAACGCAGATGGTGTCGGAGATCGCCTTTACCTCGTTCAGCTTGTGGGAGATATAAATACAGGCGATGCCGTGGTTTTGCAGATCGCGGATAATCTCCAGCAGCACGGCGGTTTCCTGTTCGGTGAGCGACGCGGTGGGCTCATCCAGAATCAACAACCGCACTTGCTTATTCAGCGCCTTGGCGATTTCAACCAGCTGCTGTTGGCCGAGACCTAAATCGCCGACCCGGGTATCGGGTGAGATAGCGAGGCTGACCTGGGCGAGCAGCTTCTGGCAGCGTAGCGTCATGGTGTCGTAATCCAGTACGCCGCGGTGTGTTATCTCGGCGCCAAGAAAAATGTTTTCCAGCACCGTCAGGTGCTTCACAAGAGCCAGCTCCTGATGAATTATCGCGATGCCTTTACGCTCGGTATCGCGAATGTGGTTCGCCTCCAGTTTTTCTCCGGCGAACCAAATTTCGCCCTCGTAGCTGCCGTGCGGGTAGATGCCGCAGAGCACTTTCATCAACGTTGATTTACCAGAGCCGTTTTCGCCGCACAGCGAAAGCACCTCACCCGGATTCAGCGAGAGCGTGACGTTATCCACCGCTTTCACCGCGCCGAATGCTTTAGTGATGTTTTTCATTTCGAGTAAGTAAGGCATAGCACCCTCGCCCGACGTTCAGACAGCAGCAAAGCGCCCATGGCGAACCATGAGCGCCGCCAGGTTAAAGCTCGCTTTTCTTATGAAAACCATCTTTGATGACGGTGGTTTCGATATTGCTTTTATCCACTTCGATAGGCGTTAACAGGCGCGCCGGCACCTCTTTCAGACCATTATTGAGCGTGGCGTCCGATTTCGGTTTTTGATCGTTGCCAAGCTCTACCGCTATTTCCGCCGCGGTATTAGCAAGTTGCGTAATAGGTTTATAAACCGTCATGGTCTGCGTGCCGGCGATAATACGCTTCACGCCCGCAAGGTCCGCATCCTGCCCGGAAATAGCCACTTTGCCCGCAAGTCCCTGCGCGCTCAGCGCCTGAATAGCGCCGCCCGCCGTGGCGTCGTTGGAGGCGACCACCGCGTCAATTTTGTTGTTGTTGGCCGTCAGCGCGTTTTCCATAATTTTCAGCGCGTTTTCCGGCAGCCAGCCATCGGCCCACTGATCGCCGACAATTTTAATTTTGCCTTCATCGATATAAGGCTTTAATACTTTCATTTGCCCGGCGCGGAATAACTTCGCGTTATTATCTACTGGCGAGCCGCCCATCAAGAAATAATTTCCCTGAGGCACTTTGTCGACCAGGCTTTTAGCTTGTAATTCACCGACTTTTTCATTGTCGAAGGAGATATAGAAATCGATATCGGCGTTATTAATCATGCGGTCGTAAGCGAGAACTTTAATTCCTTCGCGTTTCGCTTCCGCCACGACGTTGCTTAATACCTGACCGTTGTAGGGAATAATAACCAGCACATCCACGCCGCGGTTAATCATGTTTTCAATTTGCGACATTTGCGTCTCTTCGTTGCCGTTGGCCGACTGTACGAAAACTTTCGCGCCTAACGATTCCGCTTTGCTGACGAAGATGTCGCGATCCTTTTGCCAGCGCTCAAGGCGCAGGTCATCAATAGCCATGCCGATTTTAACTTCTTTAGCGATGCCGCTGAAGCTCGAAAGCATCAGCGAGGCGCACAGGGTAACGAGTAGGGTTTTCATTTTCATAGCGTTAATACCTGTAGTAGGGGTGAGAAAGGTCGTACAACCATTAAAGCTAAAGGCAAAGAGATACTTTCAGACGCTGGCAATTTTTAGCGCAGACTCGCCTGTTATCAATTACAGATTTTTATCTTCTGATTATGATTTTTTGTTTATTTTTGCTTTTATGACGGCGATCGAATTTCATTTTTCAATGCATAGCGCAATTTCAAAAAAGTGGAATAAGCCTCGAAGATGTTTATTTCATTTTGCACGCTATTTTGAGAGCCGCCGCACATTTGCGTATTCTCTTAATCGCAGTGTGAAATAACGTAATTGAGCAGAACGAAAGGTAATTCCAGGATAAAGCCATCCTCGCTGGAACGGTCCCTGATTACGGAGTCAATTATGCAAAATTATTTCGACCAACTTGAGCGCGTGCGTTACGAAGGTCCGACGACCACCAACCCGCTGGCGTTTCGCCATTACAATCCTGACGAGAAGGTGATGGGCAAGCGCATGGAGGAGCACCTGCGCTTCGCGGCCTGTTACTGGCACACCTTCTGCTGGAATGGCTCGGATATGTTCGGCGTGGGCGCCTTCGACCGCCCGTGGCAACAGCCGGGCGACGCGCTGGCGCTTGCGAAACGCAAAGCGGACGTGGCGTTTGAATTCTTTCACAAGCTGAACGTGCCCTATTACTGCTTCCATGATGTGGACGTCTCGCCGGAAGGCGCATCGCTGAAAGAATACCTGAACAATTTTGCGCAGATGGTCGACGTGCTGGCGGAAAAGCAGCAGCAAAGCGGCGTGAAGCTCCTGTGGGGCACGGCGAACTGCTTTACGAACCCGCGCTACGGCGCCGGGGCCGCCACCAACCCGGATCCGGAAGTCTTCTCCTGGGCGGCAACGCAGGTTGTAACGGCGATGAACGCCACGCATCAACTGGGTGGGGAAAACTATGTGCTGTGGGGCGGGCGCGAAGGGTATGAAACGCTGCTCAACACCGACCTGCGTCAGGAGCGCGAGCAGATTGGCCGCTTCATGCAGATGGTGGTCGAGCATAAACACAAAATCGGCTTTCGCGGCACGCTGTTAATAGAGCCGAAACCGCAGGAACCGACCAAGCACCAGTATGATTATGACGTCGCGACGGTTTACGGCTTCCTCAAGCAGTTTGGCCTTGAAAAAGAGATTAAGGTTAATATCGAGGCGAACCACGCCACGCTCGCGGGTCACGCCTTCCATCATGAAATCGCCACGGCTATCGCGCTCGGCATCTTCGGTTCGGTAGACGCCAACCGCGGCGACCCGCAGCTTGGCTGGGATACCGATCAGTTCCCCAACAGCGTGGAGGAAAACGCGCTGGTGATGTATGAAATCCTTAAAGCGGGCGGCTTTACAACCGGCGGGTTGAACTTCGACGCCAAAGTGCGCCGCCAGAGCACCGACAAATACGATCTCTTTTATGGCCATATCGGCGCGATGGACACTATGGCGCTTTCGCTGAAGATTGCGGCGCGGATGCTGGAAGAGGGCGAGCTGGATAAGCGCGTCGCTAAACGCTACGCGGGCTGGAATGGTGAGCTGGGCCAGCAAATTTTGAAAGGGCAGCTGACGCTCGCGGAGCTGGCGAAGTACGCTGAACAGCATAATTTCGCGCCGCGTCATCAGAGTGGCCACCAGGAGCTGCTGGAAAACCTGGTTAATCACTATCTGTTTGATAAATAAAAGCCAGCGCCGCCACAAGGCGGCGCTTTTTTAAGGAGTCGCCGCTATGTATGTCGGAATCGATCTCGGAACATCGGGGGTTAAAGCGATACTGCTGGACGAGCAAGGAACGCTGTTGGCCTCGCATACGGCACCGTTAAGCGTGTCGCGACCGCAACCGCTCTGGTCTGAGCAAGATCCACAGGCGTGGTGGCAGGCAACGGACGACGCCATGAAAGCGCTGGGCGCTAAGCAGAGCCTGCGCGGCGTCAAGGCGCTCGGTCTGACCGGGCAGATGCACGGCGCCACGCTGCTGGATAAGCAACAGCGCGTGTTGCGCCCGGCGATTTTATGGAATGACGGCCGCAGCGGCGAAGAGTGCGCGCTGCTGGAAGCGAACATTGAAACCTCCCGCGCGATCACCGGCAACCTGATGATGCCAGGCTTTACCGCGCCGAAGCTGCTGTGGGTGGAGCGTCATGAGCCGGAAATTTTCGCTCAGGTAGACAAGGTCTTGCTGCCAAAAGATTATCTTCGCCTGCGCATGACGGGCGACTTCGCCAGCGATATGTCCGATGCGGCGGGCACGATGTGGCTTGATGTGGCGAAGCGCGACTGGAGCGACGTCATGCTGGAGGCGTGCCGGCTCACGCGCGACAACATGCCCGCGCTGTTTGAAGGCAGCGAAATTACCGGCGTGCTGAAGGCGGATGTGGCTGAGGCGTGGGGCATGCCAGCCGTGCCTGTGGTGGCGGGCGGTGGCGACAACGCGGCGGGCGCCGTCGGCGTTGGCATGGTGGATTCCGGCCAGGCGATGCTGTCGCTCGGCACCTCCGGCGTCTATTTCGCGGTAAGCGACGGCTTTCGCGCAAAGCCGGAAAGCGCGGTGCACAGTTTCTGCCACGCGTTGCCCAACCGCTGGCATCTGATGTCGGTCATGTTAAGCGCCGCTTCCTGCCTCGACTGGGCTGCGAAACTAACCGGTTTTCACAGCGTGCCGGCGCTGCTTGAAGCGGCGCAAAACGCGCGCGGCGATGTAGGTGTTATCTGGTTTTTACCCTACCTTTCCGGTGAGCGCACGCCGCACAACAACCCACAGGCGAAAGGGGTCTTTTTCGGTTTGACGCATCAGCACGGCCCGGCGGAACTGGCGCGCGCCGTGCTCGAAGGAGTAGGTTATGCGCTGGCGGATGGCATGGACGCAGTGCATGCCTGCGGCATCGAGCCGCAAAGCGTAACGCTTATCGGCGGCGGCGCGCGCAGCGGTTACTGGCGGCAAATGCTGGCGGATATCAGCGGCAAAACGTTGGATTACCGCACCGGCGGCGACGTGGGGCCAGCCCTTGGCGCGGCGCGGCTGGCGCAAATCGCCCTTTCGCCCGGACAATCCCTGCACCAGCTTCTGCCGCAGCTGCCGCTGGAGCAGCAACACCAGCCCGATAACGAGCGCTATCAGCGCTATGCCGGGCGACGGGAAACTTTCCGCCAGATCTATCAGCAACTGCTGCCGCTGATGTCATAGCGAAGAGGCTGAAAGCGTATCGCGGAAGGCGAGAGATTAAAAATCCCCTTTTTTGTCGTATAAGCGCGCCAGAAGGCGCGCTTTTTCGTTGTCCTGAACCAGCCTGTTTCTGTCCTTTTCTGGTCTGCTCCCGGCGGCGAACCTCGCGCACAATGGCTACGAATCCCCTTTACCGGAGTCCGAAAATGACACGTAGCGCATTGCTTAATATCGATACCCAGTGTTCCTTCTTTCACCGCCATTACTGGCAGGAAACGGAGTTTCCGGCCTTTCAGCAGGCGCTAAACGAGCTTATTCGCGGCTGCGAAGCGCTTCAGGTGCCGGTAGTGGATATTTTTCACGTCGACGGTGACGATGTCTTTACGCTGGAGTCCGGCTTTGTTACGCCGATGCCCTTTTTAACCCATCGTCCGGCGGTCGCTTTTCATAAGCATGTGCATAACGCTTTTACCGACACCGGGCTGGATCGCTGGTTGCGCGGGCGCGATATTAATCATCTGATAATTGCTGGCATCCGTACCGAACAGTGCTGCGAAACCACTGCGCGAGTAGCTTCCGACCTTGGCTATAAGGTAACGTTTGTTAGCGAAGCCACGCTGACTTTCCCAATGACGTGGCAGGGCGTCACGCTGGACGCGCAAACCCTGCGCCATCGTACCGAAACGGTGCTGCAGGGCCGCTTCGCTTCCATTCTCACCGTAGCGCAAACGCTGGAGCAGCTTGCATGATGACAGATGTCTGGTTTGTGGTGTTACCGGGCGTACTCGCGCTGGATATGACCGGCCCGGCGGAGACGCTGCGGCTGGCGGGCGGGCGCTTTCGTCTGCACTATATTGGGCCGGACGAAGAGGTGGAAACCTCGATCGGGCTGAAAATAAGCGGCGTTGCGCCGCTGCCGGAGCACCTGCCCGCAGGCAGCCTGCTGGTGGTGCCGGGCGCGGAAGATTCAGCCCGCTGGTTCGCCACGCCGCAGGCGGAAACGGTACGCCGCTGGCTGACGCGCCAGCAGCCGCAGATCCACAGCCAGCAGCTTACGCTGGTCTGCATCTGCTCGGGCGCGTTGCTGGCCGCCCGCGCCGGGCTGATGCACGGCGTCGCCTGCACCACGCACCACGACGTGCTGGAGCGGCTCAAGGCTGCCGCGCCGGGCGCGCTGGTGCGGGAGAACCGCATTTTTGTCGAGGACCGAGGGATCTGGACCAGCGCCGGCATTACTTCCGGCATTGACCTTTCGCTGCACCTGATTAACCGGATCTGCGGGCCGCAGACGGCGCTGGAGGTGGCGCGAGAGATGGTGGTCTGGCTGCGCCGCTCCGGCGACGACCCGCAGCTTTCGCCCTGGCTGCGCTATCGCAACCATCTTCATCCGGCCATTCATCGCGCTCAGGATCTGCTGGCGGCCGCGCCGCAGCGAGCCTGGAGCCTGCCCGTATTAGCGGAAAAAGTACATGTCAGCCCGCGCCATCTTTCGCGGCTTTTTCAGCAGCACCTCGGCATTAGCGTGCGGGATTATCTGGAGCACCTGCGCCTTGCCGTGGCGGAACAGTGCCTGTTGCAAGGGCAAAGGACCGAGCAGGCGGCGCTGGCGGCCGGGTTCTCTTCGCCGCGCCAGTTTCATCGCGCCCGCGGTCGCGCTAGCTAACCAGCCGTCGGGTATCGATGCGCTGCAACAGCACGGAAAGCAGCAGTGAGCCGGCCAGCGTCGCGCCGAATATCCACGCGAGATCCAGCACCGGCCAGGCGGTGAATTCAATATCATGCGTGCGCAGAAAATGAATAAACAGCGCATGAAAGCCGTAAATGCCGAGCGAATGGCGGGAAATAAAGCCGAGTACAGGCAGCGGGCGTCCATCAAGCGTATTTTTCACCAGCACCAGCAGGCTGATAGCGGCGATAAACACCAGCGGGCCGCAGTAGATGTAAAAGATATCTGAGAAATTGCCCTGGATTTCCAGTTGCGTATGGGTGCCGGTTGAAATCATCACCACGCATAATACGAATAAAAACGCCGCCACCGCGCTGACCACGCCGTTTTTCGTCTCCAGCATGCCGATAGCCCGGCCAAGCAGGCCATAAAGCACGTAGTAAAAGGTATCGCCGCGAATATACAGGTTTATCGGCAGCCATTTCACATCGTGGATGACCTGCGGCACGGTATTCGGATTGGCGATGACCCCCAGCAACACCATCTGTCCCAGAATCGTTGTGGCGTTGACCCTTTTTACGCAGATAAGCGGTGAAAGCAGGTAGATGACTGCAATCGCGAAGAAAAACCACAGGTGATAAAAAACCGGCTTTTGAAACAGATAGATAAGCGAAAGCCGTGGGCTGATGGGCGTTAAGAGCGAAATATAGATAAACGCGACCGTGCTATAGAACAGCAGACAGAGCGCGATGCGCAGAAAGTGGCGCTGTCCGGCGCTGCGCTCGCCGAAAAAAAGATAGCCGGAAATCATAAAAAAGAGCGGCACGCTGACGCGCGAAGCGGAGTTCAGCACGTTCGCTAAATCCCAGCTCCAGGCGCTGACCTGGCCTGAATTGGTGATGTACCAGGTGGTGGTGTGAATCATCACTACCATCAGGCAGGCGATGCCGCGCAGGTTATCTATCCAGTTAATTTTTTGCTGCATGCCATCCTCTGTACCATCTTTATTCTCTGGTGGCGTCATCCGCCCGGAACAATCTGAGTTTAGCGCTGGCCGGTTGCCTGCGGTTGCGGGGTTTCGCACAATGCGGCCCCTTTCTGTGACGGACCACGGCATAAACGCGGAAAGGTCGATACTTTAACATGGAGATAACAAGTAATGGCGAAGCGGTTTCTCTGTATGGTGCTGGCGACCTCCGTTCTGACGACAGGCTGCATGATGCAGCAATCAGAGCCGCAGCATGCCCAGAACGCGCAAAAGACGCATTTAACCGCGGCGCGTTCGCTGGATATGGAGCAACTGTGCAAAGGGGAAGCCGCGCACCGTTACAACACCGGGCCGCAGCAGGTTAACGTCGTCGGGTTCGATACTTTTCAGGGAAGCTATGAATTACGCGGCTACACCGCTCGCGAAGAGGGATTTACCTGCTCTTTTGACGCTGACGGTCGCTTTTTACACCTTTCCATGCGCTAGCACCTCACTCTTCCTTCAACAGCCGGGTTTTGTACGCGGATCCGGGCTGTATATCTTGCGGTCAATGGGTATACTGACCGCTTCCCTATAAAACCACTCGTATCGCGTGCGAAATTATATGCAAAAGTTTGATACCAGGACCTTTCAGGGCCTGATTCTGACGCTTCAGGATTACTGGGCTCGCCAGGGCTGCACCATCGTTCAACCTTTGGACATGGAAGTCGGCGCCGGAACGTCTCACCCCATGACCTGCCTGCGGGCGCTCGGACCTGAGCCTATCGCGGCGGCTTATGTACAGCCTTCCCGCCGTCCCACCGACGGCCGTTACGGCGAAAACCCGAACCGCTTACAGCACTACTACCAGTTCCAGGTGATCATCAAGCCGTCGCCGGACAACATTCAGGAGCTTTATCTGGGCTCGCTGAAAGAGCTGGGCATGGACCCGACCATTCACGATATCCGCTTCGTTGAAGACAACTGGGAAAACCCGACGCTGGGTGCCTGGGGTCTCGGCTGGGAAGTGTGGCTCAATGGTATGGAAGTCACTCAGTTCACCTATTTCCAGCAGGTAGGCGGTCTGGAGTGCAAGCCGGTTACGGGTGAGATCACTTACGGTCTTGAGCGTCTGGCAATGTATATCCAGGGTGTCGACAGCGTTTACGATCTGGTGTGGAGCGACGGCCCGCTGGGTAAAACTACCTACGGCGACGTGTTCCATCAGAACGAAGTAGAGCAGTCCACCTACAACTTTGAATACGCGGATGTGGATTTCCTATTCACCTGCTTTGAGCAGTACGAGAAAGAAGCGCAGCAGCTGCTGGCGCTGGAAACGCCGCTGCCGCTGCCAGCCTACGAACGTATCCTGAAAGCCGCGCACAGCTTCAACCTGCTGGATGCCCGCAAAGCCATCTCGGTAACCGAGCGCCAGCGCTACATTCTGCGTATCCGTACGCTGACCAAAGCTGTGGCTGAGGCCTACTACGCTTCCCGTGAAGCGCTGGGCTTCCCGATGTGCAACAGGAATAAATAAGAGGCTGCCATGTCTGAAAAAACTTTTCTGGTGGAGATTGGCACTGAAGAGCTGCCGCCAAAAGCCCTGCGCAGCCTTGCGGAATCTTTTGCTGCGAACTTCACGGCTGAACTGGACGCTGCGGGCCTCGCCCATGGCGAGGTGAAATGGTACGCGGCGCCGCGCCGCCTGGCGGTGAAAGTGGCGAGCCTCGCCGCTTCTCAGCCCGACCGCGAAGTGGAAAAGCGCGGCCCGGCCGTGTCGGCGGCGTTTGACGCTGAAGGCAAGCCGAGCAAAGCGGCGGAAGGCTGGGCGCGAGGCTGCGGCATTACCGTCGACCAGGCGGAACGCCTGACCACCGACAAAGGCGAATGGCTGCTTTATCGCGCCCATGTGAAGGGTGAAAGCGTGCAGGCGCTGTTGCCGAATATGGTCAGCACCGCGCTTGCTAAGCTGCCGATTCCCAAACTGATGCGCTGGGGCGATTCCGACGTCCAGTTCGTGCGTCCGGTGCATACCGTCACCCTGCTGCTGGGCGACGAGGTCGTGCCCGCCACCGTGCTCGGCATCGATTCTGACCGCGTGATCCGCGGCCACCGCTTTATGGGCGAGCCGGAATTCACGTTGGAGAACGCCGATCAGTATCCGGAAATCCTGCTGGAGCGCGGCAAAGTGATCGCGGATTACGAAGCGCGTAAAGCGAAGATCAAAGCAGACGCCGAAGCGGCGGCCCGTCAGATTGGCGGCAACGCCGACTTAAGCGACAGCCTGCTGGAAGAAGTCGCCTCGCTGGTGGAATGGCCGGTGGTGCTGACGGCGAAATTCGAAGAGAAATTCCTCGCGGTGCCTGCCGAGGCGCTGGTCTACACCATGAAAGGCGACCAGAAATACTTCCCGGTTTACGGCAACGACGGCAAGCTGCTGCCGCACTTCATCTTTGTGGCGAACATTGAGTCTAAAGATCCGCAGCAGATTATCTCCGGTAACGAAAAAGTGGTGCGCCCGCGTCTGGCGGATGCGGAGTTCTTCTTCAATACCGACCGCAAAAAGCGTCTGGAAGACCATCTGCCGCGCCTGGAAACCGTGCTGTTCCAGCAGCAACTCGGCACCCTGCGCGATAAAACAGACCGCATTCAGGCGCTCGCTGGCTGGATTGCCGGGCAGACTGGCGCAGACGTTAACCACGCGACCCGCGCAGGCCTGCTCTCCAAATGCGACCTGATGACCAACATGGTGTTCGAGTTTACCGACACCCAGGGCGTGATGGGGATGCACTACGCGCGTCACGACGGCGAAGCCGAAGATGTGGCGGTTGCGCTGAACGAGCAGTACCAGCCGCGCTTTGCGGGCGATGACCTGCCTTCTAACCCGGTCGCCTGCGCGCTGGCGATTGCCGACAAAATGGATACCCTGGCGGGCATCTTCGGCATCGGCCAGCATCCGAAAGGGGATAAAGACCCGTTCGCGCTGCGCCGCGCCGCGCTTGGCGTGCTGCGTATTATCGTTGAGAAAAACCTGCCGCTCGATCTGCAAACGCTGACCGAAGAAGCGGTGCGCCTCTACGGCAGCAAGCTTACCAATGCTAACGTGGTGGATGACGTCATCGACTTCATGCTGGGCCGCTTCCGCGCCTGGTATCAGGAAGAAGGTCACAGCGTGGATACCATCCAGGCGGTGCTGGCGCGTCGTCCGACCAAACCGGCGGATTTCGACGCTCGCATGAAGGCGGTATCGCACTTCCGCACGCTGGAAGAGGCCGCTGCGCTGGCCGCCGCCAACAAGCGTGTGTCCAACATCCTTGCGAAGTCGACCGAACCGCTGAACGAGACGGTTCACGCTTCAGTGCTCAAAGAGCCGGCGGAGATTAAGCTTGCGGGTAACCTTGTTGTGCTGCGCGATAAGCTGCAACCCTATTTCGCCGAAGGGCGTTACCAGGATGCGCTGATTGAGCTTGCCGCCCTGCGCGAGCCGGTGGATGAGTTCTTCGACAAAGTGATGGTGAACGCGCAAGAGCACGAGGTGCGCATCAACCGCCTGACGCTGCTTGCAAAACTGCGCGAGCTATTCTTGCAGGTGGCGGATATCTCGCTGCTGCAATAAGCCTGATGAAACCCGCCGCAAGGCGGGTTTTTTATGTGAGGGATAACATGAAATTAGCCTTAACACTGGCGCTGGCAGGGATCATCAGCGCGCCACTGTACGCGGCGGACGATACAACGCGCTTTATCAACAAGCACTACCAGCCTCTCTCTGTTGGGGAGTGGCGCAAAGCCGATACGCCGGGTTTTGTGTATCGCCGCTGTCTTGATAAGCCCATCAGCGCGCAGCAGCGAATCCTCGTGATGTGCGGCGAAGGCGATAACGCTAACAGCGCTGGCGCCGACAGCGGCTATTTCGATATCTGGTATCTGACCGGGGATAAAGCGATAAGCCTGGCGGGCGAGCAGGGAGCCGGGCGTTACGGCCAGTCTGGCGACGTGCAGGCGGTGCGAATGGGCGACCAGTGGGGCGTTGTGACGAAAACCGGCTATTCGCTTCAGGGCTTCACCCAGGATTTTGAGCGTTACTACGTTCGGCTTGGCGAGCGAATCGCCAACGTGGCGACCGTAACGGTGTACTCCGATAACCTGGGCTTCTGCGATGTCACGGAAAAAGCGGGCTGCAAGCAGGATGAACTGAAGGTGAAGGTGGGATTTGGCGAAATGCATGCCGGACAACGTTTGCCGGACATGAAGCTTACGGCAAAAGGCAAACTTGCAGGCGAAGCGATGAATAAAAGCTGGTTGCTGCCTTTTGATGAAAAAACGCAGCGCTATCCTGTGCCGGAAGTGCTTAATATCGGCTACTAAAAACAGAAAACCCCGCTTCAGATGGCGGGGTTTATTTTTTTACTTTTTTTAAAACGTTCAAATCAAACAGACCGGATTATTCCATCAGCTGCTGACTTAGCTTCGGGTTGGCCTGAATCAGGCGCATCAGCTTAAGTTCAGTACTGGAAGGTTTTACGCGTTTTGATTCCCATTCCTGCACCATGGCGACGCTGACGCCCATTACACGGGCAAGTTCAGCCGTTTTCAGTCCCATGCTCTTACGCAGTTTTTCAAATTCTGAGAAGGCATTAGGTTTCTGCGCCGGGGTAACTTTTGGTGGTACGTCCTTAAATACAATCTGCTCAAGGCTGCTGAGCAGCTCAGCCATAGGCTCTTTATATTCCATTGAGAACTCCTCGTACATCACACAGCGGGATCGTGAACTTCTAAGAAGCTTCTTAAGGATAGTTCGGAAAATATAAAATGCGCCTGCGCCTGTTAATTAATTTTGCAATTGATGCTTTTTTATGCTTACTGAGTGCTTCAATAAGCATTTTAGATGATGTTAACTGCCTGAATAATCAGTTAACCCGTTGAGCTAAGTATAAATTTGTAAATCGTTATGCGGGCGGCGAATAACCGCCCGCCGCGTAGCGTTACGCCTTTTGCGCCGCTTTATCGAGCCGATTGTCAGCTACCCGCTCTTCTTTCGGGCGCCGCAGGCTGGCGTAATATTTCACCATCAGCGCCAGCGCGGAAAGCGCCGCCGGGATTGCCAGCAGCATAAAGATAGTGCGGAAAGCGAGTTCGGCCTGCATTAAAAATGCGCCGCTGAAAGCGCCCAGGATGCCGCCGAAGCGGCCCAGGCCAAGCATCCAGGCCACGCCCGTCGCCCGTCCCTGAGTCGGGTAAAAGCCCGCCGCCAGCGCCGGCATGGAAGACTGCGCGCCGTTCATGATGGTGCCGGCGATAAACACCATGACGCCCATCAGCGCCAGGCTGCTCGTCGAGAAGCCCACCAGGCAGACGAAAAGCCCGGTCAGCAGGTAACCCACCGCCACCACTTTGTTCGGGTTCAGCTTGTCCATCAGCGCGCCGATAATCAGCACGCCAATCCCGCCGCCAAGCGGGAAGAGAGCGGTAATGATAGACGCCTGGCTTAAGCTCGCGCCGGTTTCACGAATAAGCAGCGGCAGCCAGGAGGTCAGCAGATAGAAAATCAGCAGGCCCATAAAGTAGGTGAGGCAGAGCATCAGCGTGCCGACCAGATAGCGCGGCGAGAAGATAACCCCGAGCGCCGATTTCTCCTGCACCTGGCCGGGTTCATGCAGCACGAAATGGCTCTGTTCCGGCAAGGGCGCGATGCGCCGGAGAATGGCGGCGATGTGCGGCTGCGGTTTGTTATGCACCACCAGATAGCGCGCCGATTCCGGCAGCAGGAAAATCAGCACCACGGCGAGCATCAGCGGCATCACGCCGCCCAGCACCAGCACGCTCTGCCAGCCGTAATGGGGGATAAGCCAGGCGGAGATAAAACCGCCCATCGATGAGCCTATCGGGAAGCCGACAAACATCAGGTTAACCAGCAGCGCGCGTTTGCGCTCCGGCGCATATTCCGACATCAGCGTGGCAGCGTTCGGCATCGCCGCGCCAAGCCCCAGGCCGGTTAAAAAGCGCAGCAGCGCCAGCTGGTTAAGCGAACTGGCGAAGGCGGTGAGCAGGCTAAAGCCGCCGAACACCAGAATGGAGAGCACCAGCACCTTCTTGCGTCCGATGCGGTCCGCCATCGGCCCGGCGGTAAGCGCGCCGAAAGCGAGCCCGACCAGGGCTGCGCTCATCACCGGGCCGAGCGCCGATTTCTCCACGCCCCACTCCTGCACAAGGTCGGAGGCGATAAAGCCGATAATGGCGGTGTCGAAACCATCCAGCGCCACGGTAATAAAGCAGAGTACGAGGATCATCCACTGGTAACGGGAAAAAGGATGCTCGTTGATAAACGTCTGAATATCAGTAGTCGTTTTGTTTGTCATAGGGCACGTCCTGCTGGGGCGGGCGCAGGCAACAGAGGTAAGGGTGTCGGGCGCCGCCGGAGTTGACCTGTTATGTTCGATTATCGAACAGTCATTCGTTAATCGTTCATTTAATCAAACCATTGCGCTGGCGTTCCGGCAATCATGCGCGCCGCGTAAGCGTGCGATAATCGTACGATCCGGCGCCTGAGTGACGATATTAAGCGGCCATTATATTGATAAATAAAAGATTAAAGCAGAAGCGAGGCGGTAAAACCGGAAGGCGGATTTGTGATGGACTTAACGAACTATTAACATTTTACGCCAGGCCTCCCTGCCCGGCGTAAAAGCGCGTCAGGCGGCGCGCTCTATCAGCATCAGCAACTGACCGGCCTGAACCTGATGCCCCTGCTGACGCTGGAGCGCATGCACCGTGCCGTCCACCGGCGCGGTGACCGGGATTTCCATCTTCATCGATTCCAGGATGCCGATAATCTGCCCCTCGCGCACCTGCTCGCCCGGCTGCACCAGCCACTGCCAGACGCTGCCCGCCACCTGGCTCTCCACGCCATGACAGCTTTCCGGGATAGCCTCATCGCCGAGCGGCTGCTCGTCCAGCGTACTGTCGAAAGTGAACTGCCCCTCAGCGCGCCAGCGCGCCAGCTCCTCATCAAACGCCTGCTGGCGGCGCTGCTGGAAGGCGTCGATGGTCTGCGCCTCGTCCTGCAACATTTGCTGATAAGCGCTCAGGCTGAACTCGCCCTCTTCAACGCGCAACGGGTAATCGCCCCATGGGAAGCGCTCGCGAATGTCGAGCAGCTCCTCATGGCTGACCGGGTAGAAGCGGATCTGGTCAAAGAAGCGCAGCAGCCACGGCTGGGTGAAGGCTGCGGTCTGGCGGTCGCGGTTCCACATCTGCATCGTGCGGCCGATAAACTGGTAGCCGCCAGGCCCTTCCATGCCATATACGCACAGATAAGCGCCGCCGATGCCCACCGAGTTTTCCGCAGTCCAGGTGCGCGCCGGGTTGTACTTGGTGGTGACCAGCCGGTGGCGCGGGTCGAGCGGCGTCGCCACTGGCGCGCCGAGATAAACATCCCCCAGTCCCATTACCAGGTATGAAGCCTCAAACACGATCGCTTTCACCTGCTCAACGCTCTCCAGGCCGTTAATACGGCGGATAAATTCGATGTTGCTCGGGCACCATGGCGCGCCCGGGCGCACCGACTGGGTATAACGGGTAATGGCTTCGCGGCAGGCCTCGTCATCCCAGGAGAGCGGCAGCCAGACGGTGCGCGAAGGGACGCGAGCGTCATGCAAATCGCCAAGCGACAGATCCGCCTCGATCACCGCGTTTAACAGGATCGAACGCGGACAGATCGTCGGGTCGAAATGAATTTGTAGCGAGCGGATCCCGGGCGTCATCTCCAGACGGCCCGGCTGTGGTTCGCTTTCAAGCCGTTGCATCAGCGCATGTACGCGAAAACGCAGCGCGATATCCAGCGTCAGCTCGCCATATTCCACCAGCAGGAAGTTATCGCCCGCTGCGCGCACGGTCATGGCGGGCATGCCGTCACGCGCCGCGTCTTGCCAGAGAATGGGCGAGGGAAGTGAGGCAACGGCGACAGCCGGGGCGATTTCATCGGTGCTGTCGGCTTCTTCAAGCGTGACCGGCACAAACGTCAGCGTATCGCCCGCTTTCAGCTGGCCGAGCTTCCAGAGATCTTTTTGAATCACCGTCGCCGGACAGACAAAACCGCCCAGCGAAGGGCCGTCCGGGCCGAGAATCACGGGCATGTCGCCGGTGAAATCGACGGTGCCGAAGGCGTAGGCGTTATCGTGAATATTGGAAGGGTGCATGCCCGCCTCGCCGCCATCGGGGCGCGCCCACTGCGGTTTCGGGCCAATCAGGCGAATGCCGGTGCGGCTGGAGTTGTAGTGCACCTGCCAGCGCGCGGCGAAAAAGGCTTCAATATCCTCTTCGGTAAAAAAGGCGGGCGCGCCGTGCGGGCCGTAAATTACCCGCAGCTGCCAGTGGTTCGTTATCGCCGGGTAAGCCGTCGCAGGCAGCGAGGCCTGCGGACGCAGTGCCGGCGCCCCAAGGTGCAGCATATCGCCGGTGCGCAGCGCGCGCCCAACGTGACCGCCAAATTTACCGAGAGTGAACGTGCTGCGGCTGCCCAGATAACGTGGGCAATCCAGCCCGCCGGCCAACAGCAGGTAGCTGCGACAGCCCGCGCCGCTAATCGCGCCGAGCTTCAGCGTCTCGCCTGCGGCGATGTCTACGACCTGGCCCATCGGCAACGGCGTTTTCTCACGCATCGCTTCAATGGGCGCGCCGGTTAACACGACCGAACACGCCTGGTTGAAGCGCAGCGTCGGTCCGCGCAGGGTGATTTCAAGACCGGCGGCATCCGGCGCGTTGCCGAGCAGCGCGTTGCCCAGGCGAAACGCCAGGCTGTCGAAGGGGCCGGAAGGCGGCACGCCGACGTGCCAGTAGCCGGTGCGGCCCGGCAAATCCTGAATGGTGGTCATTGTGCCGCCGCCCAGCACGTCGAGCGTGGCGGGCCGCCAGCTAACCTGGCCTAACGTGGCGGTGATCACCTCGCCTTGCCGCACCTCCGGCAGCGTCAGCAGGTGACGCAGCCAGACAAGGTTGTTCTCAATGCCGTAAAGACGGCTCTCATTAAGCGTTGTTTGCAGCGCCGCCAGCGCCGCCGGGCGATCGGCGGCATGAACAATCACTTTCGCCAGCATCGGGTCGTAGAAAGGCGAAATCTCGCAGCCGCTGGAGAGCCAGTGGTCGATACGCAGCTGCGCGCCCTCCACCGCGGTTGGGAACGCCACTTCGCTTAACGTTCCCGCTACCGGCTGGAAGTTTTTCGCCGGATCTTCAGCGTAGACGCGCACCTGGATGGCGTGGCCCTGCGGCGTGGTGCGAAGCGTTTCCAGCGGCGGCAGCGTCTGCGCGCCCAGCTCCACCATCCAGCGCACGATATCGACGCCATAAACCATCTCGGTGACGCCGTGCTCCACCTGTAAGCGGGTGTTCACTTCAAGGAACCAGAACTGCTGCGCCTGGTCGTCATAAACGTACTCAACCGTGCCCGCGCTGCGGTAGTTGACCGCCTGGCACAGGCGCACCGCCGTCGCCTGCAAGGCCTGACGCGTGGCGTCGGAAAGGCGGGGCGCGGGCGTCTCTTCAATCACTTTCTGGTTGCGACGCTGGGCGGAACAGTCGCGCTCGCCGAGTGCAATGACGTTGCCTTCGCCGTCGCCAAAAACCTGTACCTCTATGTGTCGCGCCCGGGCGATAAATTTCTCTAAGAAGACGCCATCGTCGGCGAAATTGTTGCCTGCGAGACGTTTTACGCGCTCAAAGGCATCCAGCAGCGCCTGCTCGTCGTCACAGCGCTGCATGCCGATGCCGCCGCCGCCCGCCGTGCTTTTCAGCATCACCGGATAGCCGATTTCCTGCGCGGCGGCAGTGGCCTGCGCCACATCGCGCAGCAGGCCGCTGCCGGGCAGCAGCGGCACGTTATTCTGCTCCGCCAGCTCACGGGCGCGGTGCTTAAGGCCGAAGGCCGCCATCTGCTCTGTGGTGGGGCCCAGGAATATCACGCCTTCGGCGGCGCAGCGTTCAACAAAGCGGGCGTTTTCGCTGAGAAAACCATACCCGGGGTGAATCGCCTGCGCGCCGCTTTCGCGCACGATGGCGAACAGTTTGTCCTGATTGAGATAAGTTTCCCGCACGTTGCCTTCTCCCAGCGGGAAAGCAGCGTCGGCGAGACGCACATGTTCGGCATGTTTATCGGCGTCGGCATACACCGCGATGGCGGTAATGCCCATTTTTTTCAGGGTACGGATGATGCGCACCGCGATGGCGCCGCGGTTGGCGATAAGAATTCGGCTTAACATAACCGGCTCTCCGGCGGGCAGGTCGTCCTGCGTTAACGTTGCGCTCTGTTGCGGGTCGTCCCGCAGCGCCGGGTATTACCAGATGGCCACTTCAACCGGAGTCGGGTTGTAGCCGTTGCAAGGGTTATTGAGCTGCGGGCAGTTGGAGATAAGCACCAGAACGTTCATTTTCGCCACCATTTCCACATATTTTCCCGGTGCGGAGATGCCGTCGGCGAACGTCAGACCGCCTTCGCCGGTAACCGGCACGTTCATGAAGAAGTTGACGTTATGGGTGATGTCGCGACGCGTCAGGTTAAATTCCGGGTGCGCCGCCACCGCCAGCATCCACGAGTCGCGGCAGGCGTGCATATGGCGTTTTTCCAGGTCATAGCGCACGGTATTGCTTTCACAGGAGCAGGCGCCGCCGAGCGTGTCGTGGCGACCGCAGGTATCCGCGACAATCTCCAGCATCGGTCGGTCTTCATTTGAGCGCAGCACCGTGCCGGTAGAAAGAAAGACGTTGCGCTGACCGCGCAGGGTGTCGGTCATGCTGTAGCGTTCGGCGGTGTCGTCGGCGTTAAAGAAGAGGGTATCCGCCGCCTGGTTGCCTTCGAGATCGGTGATACGCAGCGTCTGGCCTTCGCCAAGGCGGTAAAGCCAGTAATCTCCGGCGTTAACGGTGGCGCGGTACAGGGCATCCGTGGTCTGGCGTGGGCTTTCGGTCAGCATCGTCACACTCCTTCGCTCAGGTAGTAGAGGTGGTTATTGCGCAGGCCGCGCTGGTTCTCGGCGCGCGCGAGGCAGATTTCCGGCAGCGGCTGACGCTTACCGTCGAGGGTTATCGCCAGCGGCGCGGTGGGGTAGCGGCTGGCTTCGCTTAGCGGGTGAGGGCAGGTATGAAGTACCACCAGCGTATCCATGGCGAAGCGCAGCGTAACGCTCGCGCCAGGCTTGCCCTGCTCAATCAGCCGCAGCTCGCCTTCGTCGCTGGCGGCGACTTTCGCGAAAAAGTTAATGTTTGCCGCAATATCGCGCTTACCTAGGCCATATTTCGCCAGTTCAGTCAGGAAACTGTCATAGCCGTTCTGATGGCGCGCGTTACGCGCCTGCTGGTAGTTGAGCGCGCCGAACTGTTTTTCTATCAGCGACGCATTGCTGACGCCGCAGACGGTGTCGTGCCAGCCGAACGTGTCCTTTTCGATGCCGCAAAAAATACGGCCCATATCCGAGTAGAGGCAGTGGCCTTCCGTCAGCCGGAAAGTGTGCTGGCACTTCAGCGTATCCGGCGCGTTATAGCGCTCAAGCAGGTTTTCCGGGTTATAGAAGAGGACGGCGGCGTTCGCGCCGCCCTCTGCGTCGGTGAGCGTCAGCGCCGTGCCCCGGCGCATCACCAGCGACCAGTGGCTGCCGGCGGGCAGGCGGGTTTCATAAACGGTTTCCATTGCGTCTCCTTGAGTTAGCCTTCGCTGATTAAGGCCAGCGGGCGTTGCGTGGGGTCAGAACCGGGAAAGGGGCGCACCACGCCGTTAATCGGCCTGACTTTCCCGGCGGGCGGGCGATCCAGCGGAATGTCATAGGTGATGCAGGCGCCGTACGCGTCAGGGGCCTGCGGGTCGTGGCGTACTTTATCGAACACCCACAGCCGTGAGCCGAGCGAAAAGCCCTCTTTCAGGTCGTGGGTTATCATGAAAATCGTCAGGCGGTGGCGCTGCCAGAGATCGCTTATCAACTGGTGCATTTCGCCGCGAATGCCGGGGTCGAGCGCGCCGAAAGGCTCGTCCAGCAGCAGGATGCGCGGCTGTTTTACCAGCGCCTGCGCCAGCGCCAGACGCTGCTGCATGCCGCCGGAGAGCTGGTGCGGGTATTTATCCTGCGCCGCCAATAGCCCAACCTGGTCGAGCATAGCGCGGGCGCGTTCGCGAATGGCGTGGCGCTTGCGTCCCCACACCCGACCGAACCAGCGCGCTTCGCTAAACTCATCCGCCAGCATCACGTTGCCAAGCACGGTCAGGTGCGGAAAGACGGAGTAGCGCTGGAAGACGATGCCGCGCTGGGCGTCCGGCTCCTGGGCGAGCGGTTCGCCGTCGAGCAGCAGTTGCCCTTTGCTCTGCGCTTCGGTGCCGAGCAGCATCTTGAGAAAGGTGGTTTTGCCGCAGCCGGACGCGCCGACGATAGAGACAAATTCGCCCTCTTCCACCTGCACGTTCAGCCGCTCCAGCACCACCTGATTGCCGTAATGCTTTTCAAGGTTTTTCAGTTCCAGCAGTGGCATAACGGCCTCCTTATTTGGCGTAGTACCAGGGGAAACAGCGGCGGCTGAGCATGCGCAGCAGCCAGTCGAGCAGGAAGGCGAGCAGCGTTATCCAGGCGACATACGGCAGAATGACGTCCATCGCCATGTAGCGGCGCATCAGGAAGATGCGATAGCCCAGCCCCTCGGTGGCGGCGATGGCTTCGGCGGCGATAAGAAACAGCCAGGCGGCGCCGAGCGACAGGCGCAGCGCGTCCAGCAGGCGCGGTAGCAGCTGCGGCAAAATCACCCGCACCAGAATTTGGCCGCTGTGGCCGCCGAGCGTTTGCGCTTTCACCAGCTGTTCATGCGGAATGGCCATTACCTGCATCTGCAGGTCGCGGATAAGAAAGGGGGTGATGCCGATAATAATCAGCATCACTTTCGACAGCTCGCCAAGCCCGAAGCAGATAAACAGAATCGGCAGGATAGCCAGCGGGGGAACCAGCGCCACCAGGGTCACCAGCGGCGAGAGCACGGCGCGTACCGAGGGCAGCGCGCCGCAAAAGAGGCCCAACAGCAGCGCAGTGACCGCGCTCAGCAGCGCGCCTGTAAGCAGACGCAGCAGGCTTGCGGCGGTATCGGTCCATAACAGATATTCGCCGGTGCGCGGGCTTGGCGTAAACGCCATGCGGTCAACGGCGGCGCGCATCGCGTCCAGGCCCGGCAGCAGCTTATCGGCGCTGTTGGCCGCCAGACGCGCGTCGGAGGCAATCAGATAAAACAGCGCCAGCGCCAGCAGCGGCAGGGCCCCCAGCAGTACGCGGCTCATCGGCTGCGGCTGGAAGTTAATCACTTTGCGCATCGCCCACCTCCGTTATCAGAGTTTGTTTTCTGCGGCGAGCCGGACAAACTCGTCGCTGAAGCGTAATTTCAGGTTGCCCGCGTCGCCCCAGTTGCCAGCAGGCGTCGCGATGCCCACCACATCGGCGGAAGGCGCGGCGTCGCCCAGCAGGCCGTGGGCGAAGGAGAACTCCGCCACTTTCTGCATGGTGGTTTTAAGCTGCGGATTGACGGTGAAGTCGAGCGCCGCTTGCGGCGTGGCGAAAAGGTGCGTGGCGGCGAGCTGGGCGTCAAAGCCCGCCAGATCGGTGCCTGCCGCCTCACCCATTTGCTTGCGGGCGGCTTTTGCGGCTTCACTGTCGCCCTGCATGGTTTTCAGCGTTTCAAACCAGGCGCCGGTCAGCGCTTTGCCAAGCTCCGGGTGCTGTTTCAGCGTGGCGGTGTTGACCACCAGCAGGTCGAGGATTTCGCCGGGGATCTGCGCTGAAGTGAAGAGCGTTTTGGCTCCCGTTTGCTTTTGCGCCTGCGCCAGCAGCGGGTTCCAGGTCACGATGGATTTCACATCCGGGGTGCCGAAAGCGGCCACCAGGTCAGCGTCCGCCGTGTTCACCACTTTCACGTCCCTTTCGCTAAGCCCGGCCGTTTCCAGCGCGCGGGCCAGCAGGTAGTGGGAAACGGAAAGCTCGACGAGATTGATGTTCTGGCCTTTGAGCGCGGCGACGGACGGGACGGTTTTCGACACGATGCCGTCGTTGCCGTTGGAGTAGTCGCCGATAATCAGCGCGGTGCTGTCGACGCCGCCTGCGGCCGGCAGGGTCAGGGCGTCCATGTTGGTCATGGTGCAGCCGTCGAAACCGCCAGCGGTGTACTGATTAACCGACTCGATATAGTCGTTTACCTGCACGAACTGGATGTCGATGTTGTATTTGTCGGCCCACTTTTTGATGATGCCGCTCTGTTGAGCGTAATCCCAGGGCATCCAGCCTGCGTAAATAGACCAGCAAAGTTTGAAGGCGGGTTTTGCCGCATCGGCACCCACGCTAAAGAGCGCAAGGGCGATAAGCAGTATTCCTTTCCGGCAGGCGTTGAGCATGGCGTTTCCTCTGAGGTTAACGGGGAACAAAGCAGGAGGAGGCGCACCTTCGTCGCTTATCCTCCCGGGCTTTTGTCCCGCCGTGTAACCGCCAGAGGGCGGTCGGCCACTCTCGGACCAGCGTCTTGCGACCGGAACCCTAGTGACCCATTGAATGTGTCTGGCGACGACGGCGAAACGCCCGTCACCCCTGCGGGTTTGATAAAGCAAGCCGCGTGCCAGGTAAGGGATGCGCTTTGCATTCAGCGCCTTAAAAGAACGCGTAGCAGAAGCGGCCTGCGCGTTTGTGCAACAACGGGGCAGTCGCACTCAGGGCTGCACTTCAATGGGGCAAGAAGGGCGGGGCGCGGTAATACAGCGCGGATAGTTTCAGATTAAGGCTGCGGAAAAGGACGCGCTGCATCTTCTGAAAGTTGGCTGGGGTTGGCTGGGTAAGGAACGCAGAGGCGTATAGTGGCGCTGGCGCTTGAGGCTTTTTGCCTCATGCGATCGGCACAAAAGCGGATGTGCGGTGAGGCAGAAAGAAGAAAGCCCCGAAGGTCAATTTTCATTAACCAACGAGGCCTACTCCGACGCCTAGACACCGTCAGAGTAGCCCCTTACCCGCCGCAAGGCAAGGAGAAGAAAGCGATGAAGCTGCCGCAAAACCCCCGGGTCTGGTACTTATTAATCGTCTGCAGCACGCTGTTAATAACGCTGTCCCTGACGAGAAATTCATTCTGTGAAATTCGCTATAAGGACGGGCCTCTGGAGGTTGTTGCGCTTATGGCCTACGAATCCGGTAAGTAAGCAACCTGAAGGCGGGGGAGTATTCCCGCCTTTCAGGCCTGAGGTGGACGGGCGTACCGCGAGCGCCTTTATAAGGGCTGTCAGCGCAGGCTGGCAGCCCCTTTTTTCTCACGGACGTGATGTTAATAAAAGGCGCGCAAGCCTGCATTGCGAAGCAATAAAGGGTATCCTGCGAGGCGCGCGTGGACTATTCTTGTCAGCGTTGAAAGCACGCTGGTGGCAGGGTGCGTAATTCGTGGTGAAAGGAGTAAAAAAATGGCGACAGGTAAGTCCTGCTCTCGCTGGTTTGCGCCGCTGGCGGCGTTACTGATGGTGGTTAGCCTGAGCGGGTGCTTTGATAAAGAGGGCGATCAACGCAAAGCGTTTATCGATTTTCTGCAAAACACGGTGATGCGTAGCGGCGAACAGCTGCCGACGTTGACGGCGGACCAGAAAAAGCAGTTCGGCCCGTTCGTTTCTGATTACGCCGTGCTTTACGGCTATTCCCAGCAGGTGAATCAGGCGATGGACGCCGGCATTCGCCCGGTGGTGGACAGCGTAAACAGCATCCGCGTGCCGCAGGATTACATGACCCAGCGTGAAGCGCTGCGCCAGGCTAACGGCTCGCTCGGTGTGCTGAGTCAGCAGTTGCAAAACGCTAAAATGCAGGCGGATAACTCGCGCTCGACGCTGAAGCTCGCAGACGATCTGAAGCCGGTCTTTGATAAAGCCTATGAGAAAGTGGTGACCGGCCCGGCGAACGCGCTGCAGCCGCTGATCCCGGCCGCTCAGGTGTTCACGCAACAGCTGGTGCAGGTTGGCGATTTCATCGCTCAGCAGGGCACGCAGGTGAGCTTTGTGTCGAACGGCATTCAGTTTCCTACCTCTCAGCAGGCAAGCCAGTACAATTCGCTGATTGGCCCGCTCGCTTCTCAGCATCAGGCCTTTATGCAAGCTTACAGCGCCGCGACTAACGCGATGCAGTAACAAAAAACGGCTCTTACGAGCCGTTTTTTTATTTCACCGCCTGTGGGTTCACGCAGTTCTTTTCTACGTTGCCGTTCAGCGCGTCAATCAGGTTATCCACCGCGCAGGCCGCCATGTTGTAACGCGTTTCGTGGGTTGCTGAGCCGATGTGCGGCAGCGCCACGACGTTTGGCATTGAAAGCAGCGGCGAATCCGCCGGCAGCGGCTCCTGCTCAAATACATCCAGACCCGCCGCGTGGATTTTCCCCGCCTTCAGCGCGTCAATCAGCGCCGGTTCATCCACTACCGGGCCGCGTCCGGCATTGATAAGAATGGCGGAAGGCTTCATCAGCGCGATTTTTTCGGCGTTGATAAGATGATGCGTTTCCTCTGTTAACGGCAGCACGATGCAGACGAAGTCCGATTCGCGCAGCAGCGTATCCAGGTCGCAAGGACGAGCGTTGAAACGCTCTTCCGCTTCCTGGTGCTGGCGGCGGGCGTTATACAGAATGGGCATGCCGAAGCCGAAGTGCGCGCGCTGCGCCAGCGCAAGGCCGATGCGGCCCATGCCGACAATGCCCAGCGTTTTATGGTGTACGTCAATGCCGAACCAGTCCGGACCGATGCTCTTCCTCCATTCCCCTTTTTTCACGCGCTCCGCGACTTCCAGCGCGCGGCGCGCGGTGGTCAGCACCAGCGTCATCAGGGTATCCGCCACCGTTTCGGTCAGCACGGTTGGCGTATGCATCAGCGCGATGTGGCGGGCGTTCAGCGCGTCAACGTCAAAGTTGTCATACCCAACGGAAACGGTGGAGGTGGCGCGAAGCTTAGGCATTTTCGCCAGCAGCGCTTCATCGACCTTTTCGCTCGAGCCCAGCAGCCCTTCAGCGTTGGCGAACGCCTCAGCGTGCTGTTCTACCGTTTCCGGGCTTAAGTTTTTAACCTGAGTTACGGTGAAGTGGCTTTCCAGGCGGGCGAGCAGGTCGTCGGGGAGGGATTTATAAAGAATGACGGACGGCTTCATGCAAATCTCCTGCGTTTAGCGAAGTTTCAAGCGTAGACGAAAGGGCGGCATCATGCCGCCCTGCGCGTTATGCGTGGCGAGCGCCGGCTGGCATCCGCTGGCTCACCGTGGGTTTAACGATAAGCGTGAGCCATACGGAGGCGAAAAGCGCCACACCCATAAAAATGTAGGAGGCGGCCGGGCTGCCCGTGGCGCCGTTGAGATAACCCACCACCCAGGAGCCGACAAACGACCCGAGCGCCCCCATGCTATTGATTAACGCCATCGCGCCGCCTGCGACATTTTTCGGCAGCATTTCCGGGATAATCGCGAAGAACGGGCCGTACGGGGCATACATCGCCGCACCGGCTATCACCAGCAGCGTATAGGACGCCCAGAAATGGTTCGCGCCCAGCGCCCATGAGCCGATAAACGCCAGCCCGCCAATCAACAGCAGCGGCCAGACGAACAGCTTGCGGTTCTGCATCTTATCAGACGCCCAGGAGACCACGATCATGGCGATGGTCGCGGCCAGATAAGGCACGGACGAAAGCCAGCCCACTTCCACCATGCCCATGTTTTCGCTGCCGCTGCGGATAATGGAAGGCAGCCACAGAACGAAGCCATAAACGCCGATGCTCCAGGCGAAGTATTGCGCGCACAGCAGAATAACGTTGCGTGAGCGGAACGCTTCACTGTAGTTGCGCACCGCTTTAATGCCTTGCTGTTCCTGGTCGAGCTGCGCCTGCAGCGCCGCTTTTTCCTCATCCGCCAGCCATTTCACCTGGGTCGGTTTATCTTTCACCAGCACCCACCAGCAAAAAGCCCAGATTACCGCCGGCACCCCTTCGATAATGAACATTTCACGCCAGCCGAAAGACTGGATCAGGTAGCCGGAGACCACCGACATCCACAATACCGTCACCGGGTTGCCGAGGATCAGGAAGGTGTTCGCGCGCGAACGCTCCGATTTGGTAAACCAGTTGCTGATGTAAATCAGCATGGCGGGCATCACTGCCGCCTCCACCACGCCGAGGATAAAGCGGATTGCCGCAAGCATCGGGATATTGCTCACCACGCCGGTGAGCGAGGCGCAGGCACCCCATAAAATCAGGCAGATAAAGATAAGCTTGCGCACGCTGCGGCGTTCGGCGTAGACCGCGCCGGGGATCTGGAAAAAGAAGTATCCCAGGAAGAAGAGCGCGCCCAGCAGGGAAGAAACCCCTTTGGTAATGCCCAGATCTTCGTTGATGCCCGCCGCGGAGGCGAAGCTGAAGTTAGCGCGGTCGAGGTAGGCCAGGCTGTACGTGATAAACACGATAGGCATGATGTACAGCCAGCGTTTTGATGCATTAGTCGGGCTTTTCATAAGCTTCCCTCTATGGTTGAGGTTAGGGCAACGCGTCGATGTAGGGGGCGACGGATGCTGTTAATACTGACTCGCTTTCAGGTGGGTGAGGACTGCTCTCCTCATCCCGGCCCTCACCCCAAAGGGGCGAGGGAGAAAACCACTTACTTTTGCGTTCTGCTCTTTTTCTCTTGCCGGAACGGTGGAGGAAAAATCGCTTAACTTTGTGTTCCGCTCTTTCCCGGCGCAGGGGAGGGCGCGCTTAACGATGACCTGCCCGCTTTTTCCCCTCTCCCTTTCAGGAAAAAGGGTGGGGTAAGGGTGTTACTCACCCAGTTGCTCACGGGTCGGCAATCCTTCGCTGTCGCCGGGCACCTGAATCGCCAGTGAGCCGATTTTATTGCCGCGGCAAACCGCCTGATGCAGGGTTTTGCCTTCCAGCAGCGCGCTGATTACGCCTACCGCAAAGCCGTCGCCTGCGCCGACGGTATCCACCACGTTATCCACCTTCACCGCTGCCACGGCGCCTTGCTCGCCGCTGGCGGTTTTGAACCACGCGCCATCGGCGCCCGTTTTCAGCACCACCGCGTTTACGCCGCGTTCGAGGTAAAAATCGGCGATGCCTTCCGGCGTGGTTTGCCCGGTCAGAATGACGCCTTCCTTCAGCCCCGGCAGCACCCAGTCCGCCTGGAAGGCGAGCTGGTTTAGTTTCTCTACCATCTCCGCTTCGCTTTTCCACAGCACCGGGCGCAGGTTCGGGTCGAAGGAGATAGTTTTGCCTTCGGCTTTCATCATGCGCACCGTGTGGTTAAGCAGCTCCAGCGAAGAGGTTGAAAGCGCTGCCGCCACGCCGCTGACGTGCAGGTGACGGGCGCTGTAAAACAGCGGCGCGTTAAAATCTTCTACGGAAAGGTGGCTGGCGGCGGAACCTTTACGGAAATATTCCACAGTGGGATCGGTTCCATCTTCAACCTTCGATTTCAACTGGAAACCGGTCGGATAGCGGTCGTCGATGGTGACGCCCTGGGTGCTAATTCCCTCTTTCGCCAACTGTTGCAGCACAAAGCGGCCAAAGGAGTCGTTGCCGACCCGGCTTACCCAGCTCACCTGCAGGCCGAGCCGGGCAAGGCCTGTCGCCACGTTCAGTTCCGCCCCGGCGACCCGCTTCATAAAGCGTTCAACGTCGGCCAGATCGCCGGTTTCGGTGGCGACGAACATTGCCATCGCTTCGCCAATGGTGATGACATCCAGCGTGTTCGGCATGGCCTTTACTCCTCGCGTAACAGATTGACGTAATGACGGGTGACGGCGGTGAGATCGCGCCCTTCCAGCGGGAACTCAATGCCGCGCGGCGCGTCGGCGGGCAGCTGATTCAGCAGCGCGCGCCAGCGCGGCTCTGCGTCATCCAGCGCAATGGCGCGGTAGTGATAGTGGTGTGGCACGGCGGCCTTCACGTGAATGTAGCTGACGGAAGGCGCCAGAAAGCGTGCGGCGTCTTCCGGCGAGTCGCCCACCCACAGCCAGTTCGCCATATCAAAGGTCAGTTTCACCGGCAGATTGAGCACCTTGCTGGCGGCCTGGAAGCGCTGCATCGGCTTAAGCTGGCCGCAATCGGTCTGGTCGTTTTCCACCACCAGCGCCACGTTGGAGAGGGCGAGCAGGGAAAAGAGCGGCTCCGCCTGGCGGTTATGACGAAAATGACCAAGCGACACCTTCAGCCAACGGGCGTTCAGCTCGTGCGCTTCCGTCAGCAGATCGGGAAGCTGAGGGTTAAGTTTGCCGTCGGTATCAAAAAGCGGCTCTGGTGCGGAGTAGCAGGCGAACAGCCCTTTCTCTTCAATGGTGCGCGCAAGGGCGGGGAGGTTGTCGCGTTCTTCAGGGCTTAACAGCTCGCGGCGAATTTCCACGCCGTCGGCCCCTGCTTCGGCGATAATCGGCAGGACTGCCTGCTGCCCGCCGAGGGATTTAACCCGGTCGTTACCGTAAGCGGCGGTAACAACAATAATTTCTCTCTCCATCGATTTCTCCGGAGTGGTTACATCTGTATAACATAGCTATTACGCTAGATGGAACCGGTTCCAAAGAGAAGGCCAGGATGTTGAATTTATGATCGCCATCACGAACAGTCGATCAGCGCGCCGTGGAGCCCCGGACAATCAGCTCGCCGGAAAAAACCTGCTCCCGCACCGTTTCTTCATGCCCTTCAATACGTTTTACCACCTGCTCAAGCGCGGCGTAGCCAATCTGCCAGGTGGGCTGTTTTAAGGTCGTGATGCCAACGCCCGCGAGCTCCGCCCATTCCAGTTCGTCGAAGCCAAGCAGGCCGATGTCTGCGCCCCAGTGCAGGCCGATGCGCTTAAGCGAGCGGGCTACCTGCAGCGTCAGCGCGCCGTTGGCTGAGATAACCGCTTTGCGCATGCCGCGATACTGCTGGTGAAACTGACGCAGGATATTGTCCAGGCGCTCCGTCTCATGCAGCGGCGTTTCTTCATTCTGCGCCACAATGCCGGGATAACGCGCGGCAGTGTGGCGAAACGCTTTCAACCGCTCCTGACGGGTGTTCACCGTACCGAGCGGCTCGCTCAGAAACAGCAGCGCTTCAAACCCCTGCTCGATTAAATGCTCCGTGGCGGTAGTGGCCGCCTGGTTGTTATCAAGCCCGACGACATCGCAGGCGAAATCGGGGATCTTGCGGTCAATCAGCACCATCGGCAGCGCCGACTGCTGCAGGCGGCTCAATCCCTCTTCACGCATTCCCACGGCGTTCACCACAATGCCTTCCACCTGATAGCTGCGCAGCAGGTCGAGGTAATGCAGCTCCTGATCAAGCTCGTTATTGGTGTTGCAGACCAGCGGCGTAAAGCCTTTTTCCCGGCACGCGGCTTCGATGCCGCTCAGCACGTTAACGGAATAGGGATTGGTGATGTCTGCGATGATAAGACCAATTAGCCGCGTGCGCCCACGCTTGAGGCCGCGCGCCATCTGGCTGGGGCGGTAATCCAGGGCGGCTATGGCGCGCTCAATGCGCTCAAGCAAGGCTTCGGAAAGCAGATGTTTTTCGCCGTTGAGGTAGCGCGAAACGCTGGTTTTGCCGGTATTCGCCGCTTTCGCCACGTCGCTGATGGTGGCGCGAGACGCTTTTATGGTCATGGAGCTTCCTTCTGAGTGCTGTAACGCCTGCCGGTCAGGTGGCTGTTTTTATTATTAGATTATTTAGGGGGCAGGCGTAAAGCGGACCGTTGCCGGGCGCGGCGCGTCATTCATCGCTTGCCGGTTGGTCATCGCGCTTGTGCGGCTTTGCAGAACTGTTAATTATTATGTTATAACGTATCAATTAATAACCATGCTTGCACAGGAGAGTGAGAGTAATGAATAAGTTAGCCTTGTTACTGGCAATAGGGCTTGTATTGCCTGGCGCGCAGGCGTTTGCCCATGCGCATCATCATGGCGCGCCGCTGACAGAAGCGGAGCAGAAAGCCAGCGAAGGTATTTTTGATGATAAAGCGGTTAAAGATCGCCCGCTAAGCGACTGGGATGGCGTGTGGCAATCGCTTAACCCTTATTTGTTAAACGGCGATCTGGACCCGGTTTTAGCCAGGAAGGCGAAAGCGGCCAATAAAAGCGTGGAGGAGTATCGGGCTTATTATAAAAAAGGTTACGCCACGGATGTGGAGATGATCGGCATTGAAAACAATGTGATGGAATTCCATACCGGTAAAGCCGTAAACGCCTGCCAGTACAGCTATAACGGTTTTAAAATTCTGACTTATGCTTCCGGTAAAAAGGGCGTGCGCTACCTTTTTGAATGTAAAGACGCCGCGTCAAAGGCGCCGAAATATGTTCAGTTCAGCGACCACACCATCGCCCCGCGCAAATCACAGCATTTCCATATTTTTATGGGTAATGCTTCACACGACGCGTTATTAAAAGAGATGGATAACTGGCCGACTTATTATCCCTACCAGTTAAGCAAAGCGCAGATTGTGGATGAGATGCTGCACCATTAACTTTTCTAAGCAAGTAAACCGGCTAAATACGCCTCACCGGAAAAGCGCGGTGAGGCGTGCTGCCTGTTACTGCAACGGGCTTAAGGTAATTTCTACGCGACGGTTCTGCGCTTTACCTTCTTCAGTGCTGTTGCTGGCGATAGGGTTCGCCGGGCCCATGCCGCTGGTGCGGATGCGGTTGGCCGCCACGCCCTGCGTGATAAGCGCGCTGGCGACGCTTTCTGCGCGCTGCTGCGACAGACGCATGTTGAGATCCTGGCCGCCGGTGCTGTCGGTGTAGCCCACCACGTTAACCGCGGTTTTCGGATACTCTTTGAGCACCATCGCCACGCCGGTCAGGGTGTTGGCGCCCGCGGGTTTCAGGTTCGCCTGATTGCTGTCAAAGGTCACATTGTTAGGCATGTTGAGGATAATGTTGTCGCCGCTGCGGGTGACGCTTACGCCGGTGCCCTGCATTTTGTCGCGCAGCTTAGCTTCCTGCACATCCATGTAATACCCTACGCCGCCGCCGAGCGCCGCGCCCGCCGCCGCGCCAATCAGCGCGCCTTTGCCGCGATCTTTCTTCGAAGAGGAGAGCGCGCCGACGCCTGCGCCTACCAGCGTGCCGAGGCCTGCGCCGATACCCGATTTCCCTGCTTCACGTTCGCCGGTGTAGGGGTTAGTCGTACAGCCGGAAACGGCCAGTGCGCCGCTGACCAGAGCGGCAATCATCATTACGCGTTTTTTCATCGCATATCCTTATTCAATTTATTTCTTGGCCGCATACAACGGCGGTGATTGATTATGCCGGGTGTTTATGTTGAAAATTTCAGGAACTCTTCCGATTTTGTAAGCAATAGTGAGTCGAGTGGCGATAAAGTAAACACAATCACGCCACGTTATCTGCAAATGCCAGTCAGGAGCCCGTTTTGGCGAACTCATCCTCTTTAAAACAAATTGTCACGGCCGCCCACTGGGGGCCGATGGTGGTGGAAACCGACGGTGAGACCGTCTTCTCCTCCACGGGCGCGCTTGAAACCCGCCACCCCAATTCCCTGCAAACGGCGGTGCCCGATCAGGTACACAGCAAAACCCGCGTGCGCTACCCGATGGCGCGTAAAGGATTTCTCGCCTCGCCAGACAAACCGCAGGGCGTGCGCGGGCAGGATGAATTTGTTCGCATAAGCTGGGACGAGGCGCTCGCGCTTATCCATCAACAGCATCAGCGTATTCGTACCAGTTACGGTCCGTCGGCGATTTTCGCAGGCTCCTACGGCTGGCGTTCTAACGGCGTGCTGCACAAGGCGGCGACGCTGCTGCAGCGCTATATGAGCCTTGCGGGCGGCTATACGGGGCATCTGGGCGACTATTCCACGGGCGCGGCGCAGGTGATAATGCCTTACGTGGTGGGCGGCAACGAGGTTTATCAACAGCAGACCAGCTGGCCGCTGGTGCTTGAGCACAGCGAGGTGGTCGTGCTGTGGAGCGCCAACCCGCTCAATACGCTGAAAATCGCCTGGAACGCCTCGGACGAGCAGGGCATCGGCTATTTCGAACAGCTGAAGAAGAGCGGCAAACGCATTTTCTGCATCGATCCGATGCGCTCGGAAACGGTGGAGTTTCTTGGCGACAGCGTGACGTGGATTGCCCCGCATATGGGCACCGACGTGGCGCTGATGCTCGGCATCGCCCACACGCTGGTGGAGAATGGCTGGCAGGATCGGGCGTTTCTGGAACGCTGTACCCATGGTTATGAGATTTTCGCCGATTACCTGACCGGCAAAAGCGACGGAACGGCGAAAACGGCGGAGTGGGCCGCGGAAATTTGCGGCGTTGAGGCTGCCGCCATTCGTGAGCTGGCGCAGCTTTTCCATGAAAACCGCACCATGCTGATGGCGGGCTGGGGCATGCAGCGCCAGCAGTACGGCGAGCAGAAACACTGGATGCTGGTGACGCTTGCCGCCATGCTCGGACAAATCGGCCTGCCGGGCGGCGGTTTTGGCCTCTCTTACCACTTCGCCAACGGCGGCAACCCGACGCGCCGCGCCGCGGTGCTCGCCTCTATGCAAGGCTCGCTGGCGGGCGGTGTGGATGCGGTGGACAAAATCCCGGTGGCGCGAATTGTCGAAGCGCTGGAAAACCCGGGCGGCGCTTACCATCACAACGGCGAACAGCGCACGTTTCCCGATATCCGCTTCATCTGGTGGGCGGGCGGCAGCAACTTTACCCATCATCAGGATACCAACCGACTGATTAACGCCTGGCAGAAGCCGGAGCTGGTGGTGATTTCCGAATGCTTCTGGACGGGCGCGGCGAAGCACGCCGACATCGTGCTGCCCATCACCACCTCGTTTGAGCGAAACGACATGACCATGACCGGCGACTACAGCAACCAGCATATTGTGCCGATGAAGCAGGTTGTGCCGCCGCAGTATGAAGCGCGTAATGATTTCGACGTTTTCGCCGCGCTCAGCGAACGGTGGGAAGAGGGCGGGCACGCGCGGTTTACCGAAGGCAAAACCGAGCTGGAATGGCTGGAGACGTTTTATAACATCGCCAGCGAGCGCGGCGCGCAGCAGCAGGTGACGCTGCCGCCCTTCAACGATTTCTGGCAGGCGAACAACATTATCGAAATGCCGGAGAACCCGCAAAACGCTGAATTCATCCGCTTCGCCGCGTTTCGCGACGACCCGGCGGCAAACCCGCTTAAAACGCCAAGCGGCAAAATCGAGATCTATTCCGAGCGTATCGCCCGCTACGGCTACGCCGACTGCCCGCCGCACCCAACCTGGCTTGCGCCGGACGAATGGCAGGGCAACGCGCGGGAAGGGCAACTGCAGCTGCTTTCCGCGCACCCGGCGCACCGCCTGCACAGCCAGCTTAACTACGCGAAACTGCGCGATCGCTACGCGGTGGCCGGGCGCGAGCCGCTGACGCTGCATCCGCAGGACGCTAACGCGCGCGGCATTGAAGATGGCGACCTGGTGCGCGTATGGAACGAACGCGGCCAGGTGCTGGCGGGCGCGGTAGTCACCGACGGCATTAAGCCCGGCGTGATTTGCCTGCATCAGGGCGCATGGCCGGATCTCGATAAAACGGCGGACGGCATTTGCAAAAACGGCGCGGTTAACGTGCTGACGCTGGATATTCCCTCTTCACGCCTTGCTAACGGCTGCGCCGGCAACACGACCCTTGTGTGGATGGAAAAATACCGGGGGCCTGCGCTTAGCGTAACGGCGTTTGATCCGCCCACCAGCGCATAATCCATGTCGGGTGGTGAGTCTCTTCCTGCCAGGCGCTCGCTTCAATGCGAAAGCCCTGTGCGTGATAGAACGTCACCGCCCGCTCGTTTTGCTGGTACACCTCAAGACTCAGGTTGTCGTAGCGCTGCTTAACATGGCTGAGCAGCGCGGCGCCGATACCTCTGCCAAGCTTGTCCGGCGCCACGAACAGCGCGCCGATAAACTGTTCGTCCAGCACGCTGATAAACCCCTCCGGTTCACCGTTACGCTCCGCAATCCAGGTTTGCGCCCGCGGCAGCCAGGCGTCGCGCACCATCGGCAGGCTTTCCAGCCAATACTCCGCCGGGATAAAAGGGTGCCCCATCGTCGTGCTGGCAAGCCATAGGGGCAGCAGCGTCGGAATATCGCGCTGGTTTCCCTCGCGGATCATCGCTGATAGTCCGGGTGGCAAAAGCAGCCGGTGAGGTGATCGTTCACCAGCCCGCACGCCTGCATGAAGGCATAACAGGTGGTGGCGCCGACAAACTTAAAGCCGCGTTTTTTTAACGCTTTTGAGAGCGCTTCAGAGGTGGCGGTGCTGGCGGGTACGTCAGCAAGGGTGGCGTAGTGGTTAATCTGCGGCTCGTTATTCACAAACGACCAGACGAATTTTGAAAATTTTTCTCCCTCGGCTTCCATTGCCATATACGCCTTCGCGTTATTGATGATGGCCTCAATTTTGCCGCGATGGCGAATGATGCCCGGCTCCAGTAAAAGTTTTTCCACCTCTTCGGGTTGTATCAACGCCACGGCTGAAGGATCAAAATCGTGAAAGCATCGACGGTAATGAACTCTTTTTTTCAGTACGGTGATCCACGAAAGGCCCGCCTGCTGTCCTTCCAGGCAAAGCATTTCAAAGAGTTTTTTACCGCTGGTTTGGGGTATGCCCCATTCTTTATCGTGATAATCAAGATAAAGGGGATCCTGGGTGACCCAACCGCAACGTTGCATAAATACGTCCTCTGTTTCTGGTGAAGTAAAGTCTTGCTTAACCCTGCTTGACGTAGCGGATAAAGAGACAATAGTTAACTCAGGGTTATACGCAAATCCGTTTATAAAGCGAACAACAATACGCCGGAACTGGCTCTCTCCTGGAGTCGCCTGATGATTATAACTTTACGCAGTGGGCGCCATGTTATTCAGCGCATGGCGTGGTTGTCGTGGTGTCTGGCTTTTTCACACACAGCGCAGGCCTGGCAACAAGAGTATATCGCTGAAGAGAGTTACACGCCTGGCTCGCAGCGTTATACCTGGGATAATGACAGGCGGCCTAGCTACAACGATATTCTTGCTGAACGTATTGAGTCTTCGCAGCGTCAGGGCGACGCGGCGGGGCTCGCTATACTCTCGTACCAGGAGAGCGCGGCGGAACCGGCGACGCTGGGCGTAGGGTGGAATATTACCCTGCCGGCGCATATCTCCACCGGTCCGGTGGCAAGCTGGCGCTGGGACGGCAGCAACCCGGCCAGCTACAACGACTATGGCGATAGCGCCATCGCGGCGGGCAGCAGCGATAAGCTCTGGCACGCCAGTGTCAGCACCTTCGGCTGGCGCGTCGATTCGCGGCTCGGCTACCTGCGGCCCTGGGCGCAAATCAGCTATAACCAGCAGTACGGCGAAAATATCTGGAAAGCGCAGTCCGGCATGCACATGACCACCTCCAGCAACCAGTACGGCAGTTGGATGGACGTGACGGTGGGCGCGGATATGCCCATTAACCGTCATATGGCGGCTTACGCTTCTCTTTCCCAGGCCGATGGCATGGCGGAAGGCGAGGTTTATTTATATAGCCTTGGGGTGAACGCGCGTTTTTAAACGCTTAACGCGCGCTGGTCTCATCCAGCGCCTTCGGGTGATAAGCAGCACATGTCGGGCATCCTTGTCCGCCCTATCACCTGTAAGTGGATATTGCTGAGGAAATCAGCGTTCGCTCCGAAGAGCGGCGTCAGCATGCCCTGCGGTCGTCGGGGCGTCACCATTCGCATAAAAGCGTGGAAAATGGTTCGCAAACTTTTTTCCGTGTTACGAAGAGCGCACGAAATGGCATCAACCTGACTTCATTTTTGTTACCTGTGTCACAACATCATTTTACCTTTTGTTTACTGAAATGATGCGGCTTATAAAGGAAGTGTGTACTCACATACAAAATTTCTTTCAAAGCGCGTCGCAAGATTCAAGGCCGTTCATTCCTTCTGACAGGCATTTCATTCCCCCCTGACTGCATTTCATGCCGTTTTCGATCCGCCATGAAATGCGCTTCGCTATTGTTTGAGGCAGTTAACTTCCTTAATTTTTCTGCGGGATTTCTGCCATGAACACATCACTTAACCACCGTACCCGCTGGCTAACGCTGGTTGGCACCATTGTGACCCAGTTCGCGCTGGGTTCCGTTTATACCTGGAGCCTGTTTAACAGCTCCCTGTCGCAGAAGCTGGATGCGCCTGTCAGCCAGGTGGCGTTCTCTTTCGGCCTGCTAAGCCTGGGGCTTGCGCTCTCTTCCTCCGTCGCCGGGAAACTGCAGGAGCGTTTCGGCGTGAAGCGGGTCACGATGGCCTCTGGCGTGCTGCTGGGGCTTGGTCTGTTTCTGACCGCGCACTCAAATAACCTGATGATGCTCTGGCTGAGCGCGGGCGTGTTGGTGGGGCTTGCGGACGGCGCCGGTTATCTGCTGACGCTCTCCAACTGCGTGAAATGGTTCCCGGAGCGCAAAGGGCTTATCTCTGCGTTTTCCATTGGATCTTACGGTCTGGGTAGCCTCGGTTTTAAATTTATCGACAGCCATCTGCTGGCGACCGTTGGCCTTGAGCACACCTTTATCATCTGGGGCGCGCTGGTGATGGTGATGATTGTGGCGGGCGCTACGCTGATGGTTGATGCGCCGAAACAGCCGGTGGTTAACGCAAGCGGCGTGAGCGAGAAAGATTTCACGCTGGCGGAATCGATGCGCAAACCGCAGTACTGGATGCTGGCGGTCATGTTCCTTACCGCCTGCATGAGCGGCCTGTATGTGATTGGCGTGGCGAAAGACATCGCTCAGGGGATGGTGCGTCTGGACGCGGCGACCGCCGCAAACGCCGTAACGGTGATTTCTATTGCTAACCTTTCGGGCCGTCTGGTGCTCGGCATCCTCTCCGATAAAATCTCCCGCATCCGCGTGATTACGCTCGGCCAGATTATCTCGCTGGTAGGGATGGCGGCGCTGCTTTTCGCTCCGCTCAATGAAATGACCTTCTTTGCCGCTATCGCCTGCGTGGCCTTTAACTTCGGCGGCACGATTACCGTTTACCCGTCGCTGGTGAGCGAATTCTTTGGCCTGAATAACCTCGCCAAAAACTACGGCGTGATTTATCTCGGCTTCGGTATCGGCAGCATTGTAGGCTCGGTGATCGCCTCGCTGTTTGGCGGTTTCTATGTCACCTTCTGCGTGATTTTTGCTCTGCTGATTGTCTCGCTGGCGCTCTCCACCACTATCCGCCAGCCGCAGCGTGAAGCGCTGAAACACGCCCACGCATAACCTTACCCTGACCTATGCCGCCGCGCCTGCGTGGCGGCTTTTTTATTTGTAACGGCTAACAAGACCCCGGCGCATTGCGTCTATCCTTTGATAACACTCACAACAGAAGGAGAAAGCCATGTCCTTAGAAAAAGTGGTCTACCGCGCCAAAGCGAAAGCGACCGGTGGCCGTGATGGTCGTGCAACCTCTGATGATGGCGTACTTGATGTGAAGCTTGGCGTGCCGAAAGAGATGGGCGGTATGGGCGGCCAGGTGACTAACCCGGAGCAGCTTTTTGCGGCGGGGTACTCCGCATGCTTCCTGGGTGCGCTAAAGCATGTCGCCGCGCAGGAGAAGAAAACCGTGCCGCAGGATGCCTTTATCGAAGGTCAGGTAGGCATCGGCCCCTTACCGACCGGTTTTGGTATTGAAGCGCAGCTGGATATTCATCTGCCGGGTATGGATCGGGGCGAAGCGGAAGCGCTGGTGCAAAAGGCGCATATCGTCTGTCCGTATTCCAACGCCACTCGCGGCAATATTGATGTGAAGCTTAACGTCATTACCTGATTTGCTCGCTTCTTGACCGTTTGTGACAGCCTGTTTCCGGCCCGGGTATTTTGTAAATATCCGGGTCTGCCCGCGTAATTTTTCTAACTTTTTCCCGCCGCTATGGTCTACTAGCGCACGTCTGAGATAAGAATCTGTCGATTCCTCTTGTTTTTTACGTATGAGTTTTCTCTTTGAACGAGGGAAAGCGTTATTGCACCTGTGTTGCCGGGGCGGCTTGCATGAGATATATCCTCTCAATGACGCAGCAGAAAGTCAGCTTTCTGCTCGCGCTCTATATTGGTCTTTTTTTCAACTGCGCGGTGTTTTACCGTCGCTTTGATGGATATGCGCAGGATTTCACTGCCTGGAAGGGAATTTCCGCCGTGGTCGAACTGTTTGCGACCGTTTTAGTCACCTTTTTCCTGCTACGCGTGCTTTCCTTATTTGGCCGGCGCGTATGGCGTATTCTCACAACGCTTATCGTGCTGTTTTCCGCCGCCGCCAGTTATTACATGACGTTCCTGAACGTGGTGATTGGCTATGGCATCATCGCCTCGGTAATGACCACGGATATCGACCTCTCAAAAGAGGTGGTGGGCTGGCAGTTCTTCGTCTGGATGATTGCCGTCAGCGCGCTGCCGATGGTGCTTATCTGGCGCAACCGCTGCAGCTTTACTCTGTTACGCCAGCTGCGCAGCCGTGAGCAGCGTTTGCGCAGCGCCATTGTGGTGGTGGTGGCTGGCGTGCTGGTCTGGGCGCCGATTCGCCTGCTCGACCTGCATCAAAAAAATGTGGAACGTACCTCCGGCGTGGATATGCCGAGCTACGGCGGCGTGGTGGCGAACTCCTACCTGCCCTCTAACTGGCTTTCAGCGCTGGGTTTGTACGCCTGGGCGCAGGTGGATGAATCAAGCGACAATAAATCACTGATGAACCCGGCGAAGAAATTTACGTACGACGCCCCAAAGGGCATTGATGATACGTACGTCGTGTTCATTATTGGTGAAACCACGCGCTGGGATCACATGGGCATGCTCGGTTACGACCGCGACACCACGCCGAAACTCGCGCAGGAGAAAAACCTGGCGGCGTTCCGCGGCGAGTCGTGCGATACGGCGACCAAGCTCTCCCTGCGCTGCATGTTTGTGCGCGAAGGCGGAGCGGAAGATAACCCGCAGCGTACCCTGAAAGAGCAGAACATTTTTGCGGTGCTTAAACAGCTCGGTTTTAGCTCCGATCTCTATGCCATGCAGAGTGAGATGTGGTTCTACAGCAACACCATGGCGGATAACATTTCGTACCGCGAGCAGATTGGCGCCGAGCCGCGTAATCGCGGCAAGCAGGTCGATGACATGCTGCTGGTGGAAGAGATGCAAAACTCGCTGAGTGAGCATCAGAAGGGCAAGCACATCGTTATTTTGCATACCAAAGGGTCGCACTATAACTATGTGCAGCGCTATCCGCGCAGCTTCGCTCGCTGGCAGCCGGAGTGCATGGGCGTAGACAGCAAGTGCAGCAAGCAGGAGCTGATTAACGCCTACGATAACTCGGTGCTCTATGTTGACAGCTTTATCTCGAAGGTGATTGATCAGGTGCGCGATAAGAAGGCCATCGTCTTTTACGCCGCCGACCATGGCGAATCGATCAACGAGAAAGAGCATCTGCACGGCACGCCGCGCAACATTGCGCCGCCGGAACAGTTCCGCGTGCCGATGATGGTCTGGATGTCGGATAGCTATCTGGCGGAGCCGGAGCACGCGCGCGCTTTCGCCCAGCTTAAAAAGCAGGCGCAGGATAAGACCGCGCACCGCCACGTTGAGCTTTACGACACCATTATGGGGTGCCTGGGTTACACCTCGCCGGACGGCGGAATCAACCAGAACAACAACTGGTGCCGCGCTCCCGCGACGCAGAAATAGCCAGCGGCGCTGGCTTTCCAGGCGATCGCGTGGCTTTTTTAAATAAGGTATTGACGCTGGGTTAGCACGGCAGTAATATGCGCCCCGCATTCGGTGATTGGCGCAGCCTGGTAGCGCACTTCGTTCGGGACGAAGGGGTCGGAGGTTCGAATCCTCTATCACCGACCAAATTCGAAAAGCCTGCTCAATGAGCAGGCTTTTTTGCATTTAACGCCTGTGAGGATGAGAACCTCCGGGGGTGGAGGTTCGACTCGAGCGCAGCGAGAGAACGTTGCTTAAGCAACGGCCCGCAGGGCGCGTCACGCAGTGACGTGTAATCCTCTATCACCGACCAAATTCGAAAAGCCTGCTCAATGAGCAGGCTTTTTTGCATTTAACGCCTGTGAGGATGAGAACCTCCGGGGGTGGAGGTTCGACTCGAGCGCAGCGAGAGAACGTTGCTTAAGCAACGGCCCGCAGGGCGCGTCACGCAGTGATGTGTAATCCTCTGGCACCGACCAAATTCGAAAAGCCTGCTCAACGAGCAGGCTTTTTTGTATTTAACGTTCGCGCTTTTATCTCAAGCGGCGAATAAAGCCGCCAATAAAACAGGCGGCGAGACTTAACCGCGAAAAAATCATTTCCATTCTCTTTTTTAATAAACGCTATTTGCCAGATTATTGGCGTTATTTAAACAGAGCGAAGAAAGCCTCATTTTAAATAGGCTATTTTTGTTTCTTTTATCTTTTAGTCCAACGCGCCAGCACGCAACGCATCCGTTCATAAAAAGCAGTTTTTAACCAAACGGCAGATGGCGATGAGGGACTCTATTTTTTGCGGCGCCCTGACGGTTTTGTGAGATATTCCATTGAAAATTGTTATGAAAAAGGGTGGATACTTTTCCCTCCGCTTATAGATCCTGCCAGCATTTTTAGCTGAAGCGCTTCATGTTTGCAGCATGAATCGTTCATTACTTCGCCAGCTCGCCACTAATTTTACAGAAATGGCGCAAACCATAACCGCTGGATGTTGCAAGTTATTAAGAGGATTATCCTGGCATCAGGGTAGTAGCATAAATTTCCCTGCTGGAAATAGCGGCTTGAACTTTTTTTAATCTTTGTTTGTTGTTTCTCACCCCGCTTGTAAATCCCGGTGACCTGTATTGACGTTTTCCTAATCTGTTGACAGATTGTAGGGCGTGAGGGGCCCTTTACGGACAAAATGCACTGCTTCCTGGTCAACCTTACGAAAGGAATCCCCATCCTCACAACGCCCAGCGGGCACCCCGATCGGACCGGGTAAAAAACAAAAAAAGGTCTGACGGATAACACAACACCCACCACATTGGAGCAGAAGAATGAGTATTTCCTTGAAAAAGTCAGGGATGCTGAAGTTTGGTCTGAGCCTGGTAGCCATGACCGTTGCAGCAAGCGTACAGGCAAAAACCCTGGTTTACTGTTCAGAAGGCTCGCCGGAAGGCTTTAACCCACAGCTCTTTACCTCTGGCACCACCTATGACGCAAGCTCAGTGCCAATTTATAACCGCCTGGTAGAATTCAAAACCGGCACCACCGAAATCATTCCGGGCCTGGCTGAGAAGTGGGACGTCAGCGAGGACGGCAAAACGTACACTTTCCACCTGCGCAAGGGCGTGAAGTGGCAGGACAATAAAGAATTCAAACCGACGCGCGATTTTAACGCCGACGACGTTGTCTTCTCTTTTGACCGTCAGAAAAACGATCAGAACCCGTACCATAAAGTTTCTGGCGGCAGCTACGAGTACTTTGAAGGCATGGGCCTGCCGGCGCTCATTTCCGAAGTGAAAAAAGTGGATGACTCTACTGTTCAGTTCGTGCTGACTCGTCCGGAAGCGCCGTTCCTGGCTGACCTCGCCATGGACTTCGCCTCGATTCTTTCCAAAGAATACGCCGACAACATGCTGAAAGCCGGCACGCCGGAGAAAGTTGACCTGAACCCGATCGGCACCGGTCCGTTCCAGCTGCTGCAATACCAGAAAGATTCGCGCATTCTCTACAAAGCGTTTGAAGGCTTCTGGGGCACTAAGCCGAAGATTGACCGTCTGGTCTTCTCTATCACGCCAGATGCTTCCGTGCGTTATGCCAAGCTGCAGAAGAATGAATGTCAGGTGATGCCGTACCCGAACCCGGCTGACATCGCCCGCATGAAGCAGGACAAAAACATCAACCTGATGGAGCAGGCGGGCCTGAACGTGGGCTATCTCTCCTTCAACACCGAGAAAAAGCCGTTTGACGACGTGAAAGTGCGTCAGGCGCTGACTTACGCGGTGAACAAAGAAGCCATCATCAAAGCGGTATACCAGGGTGCGGGCGTTGCCGCGAAAAACCTGATCCCGCCGACCATGTGGGGCTATAACGACGACGTTAAGGACTACACTTACGACGTTGAGAAAGCAAAAGCGCTGCTGAAAGAAGCGGGCCAGGATAAAGGCTTTACCGTTGAGCTGTGGGCGATGCCAGTACAGCGTCCGTACAACCCGAACGCGCGCCGTATGGCGGAGATGATCCAGTCTGACTGGGCGAAAATCGGCGTTCAGGCCAAAATCGTGACCTATGAGTGGGGTGAATACCTCAAGCGCGCGAAAGCGGGCGAACACCAGGCGGTGATGATGGGCTGGACCGGCGACAACGGGGATCCGGATAACTTCTTCGCCACGCTGTTTAGCTGCGACGCGGCGAAAGATGGTTCCAACTACTCCCGCTGGTGCTACAAGCCGTTTGAAGATCTGATTCAGCCGGCGCGCGCCACCGACGACCACAACAAGCGTATCGAGCTTTACAAACAAGCTCAGGTAGTGATGCATGACCAGGCGCCTGCGCTGATCGTCGCTCACTCCACCGTCTATGAGCCGGTGCGTAAAGAGGTTAAAGGCTACGTTGTGGACCCGCTGGGTAAACACCACTTCGAAAACGTATCTGTCGAATAATAAGCAAGTAAGATACCCGACTCCCTCTCCCTGACCGGGCGAGGGGCGGGGTGGGGAGCCGCAGCGAAGTCCGCCTCCTCACCCGTCCCTTTCCTGCCGGGGGAGGGGAAGGGTGTATTCCCTCCCGAACGGGAGCGTGAACACATTTGTGAGCAATACAGACGCACTGTCACCAGGCCGTGCGTCATTACAGAGAATCCGGGTTATGTTGCAGTTCATCCTCCGACGTCTGGGGCTTGTCATTCCGACGTTTATCGGTATTACCCTTCTCACTTTTGCCTTTGTCCATATGATCCCCGGCGACCCGGTGATGATCATGGCGGGCGAACGTGGCATTTCCCCCGAGCGTCATGCGCAGCTGCTGGCTGAACTGGGCCTGAACAAGCCGCTGTGGCAGCAGTACCTCAATTATATCTGGGGCGTATTGCACGGCGATTTAGGCCTCTCGCTGAAAAGCCGCCTGCCGGTGTGGGAAGAGTTCGTTCCGCGTTTCAAAGCGACGCTGGAACTTGGCGTTTGCGCCATGATTTTCGCCGTAGCGGTCGGTATCCCGGTTGGGGTTCTGGCGGCCGTGAAGCGCGGCTCTATTTTCGACCATACCGCCGTGGGTCTCTCGCTCACCGGTTACTCCATGCCTATCTTCTGGTGGGGCATGATGCTTATCATGCTGGTGTCGGTGCAGTGGAACCTGACGCCGGTTTCCGGGCGCGTCAGCGACATGGTGTTCCTCGACGACACGAACCCGCTTACCGGCTTTATGCTCATAGACACCGCTATCTGGGGCGAAGAAGGCAACTTCATTGATGCGCTGGCGCACATGATCCTGCCTGCCATTGTGCTGGGCACCATTCCGCTGGCGGTTATCGTGCGTATGACGCGCTCCTCCATGCTGGAAGTGCTGGGCGAGGATTACATCCGCACCGCGCGCGCCAAAGGGTTAACCCGCATGCGCGTGATTGTGGTGCATGCGCTGCGCAACGCCATGCTGCCGGTCGTCACGGTTATCGGTTTGCAGGTCGGCACGCTGCTGGCGGGCGCTATCCTCACCGAGACGATTTTCTCCTGGCCGGGTCTTGGCCGCTGGCTGATTGACGCGCTGCAGCGCCGCGATTATCCGGTGGTGCAGGGCGGGGTGCTGCTGGTGGCGACGATGATTATTCTCGTCAACCTGCTGGTCGATCTGCTGTACGGCGTGGTGAACCCGCGTATACGTCACAAGAAGTAAGGGGCCATCATGTCTCAAGTTACAGAAAACAAAGCCGTTGCGGCCCCGGTGCCGATGACGCCGATGCAGGAATTCTGGCACTACTTCAAGCGCAACAAAGGCGCGGTAGTAGGCCTGGTCTACGTCGTGGTGATGATCATCATCGCCGTGTTCGCCAACTTTCTGGCGCCGCATAACCCCGCCGACCAGTTCCGCGACGCGCTGCTCGCGCCGCCGGTGTGGCAGGACGGCGGCAGCTGGGCGCATATCCTCGGTACCGATGACGTCGGCCGCGATACGCTCTCGCGTCTGATGTACGGCGCGCGCCTGTCGCTGCTGGTAGGCTGCCTGGTGGTGGTGCTGTCGCTCATCATGGGCATTGTGCTCGGGCTTATCGCCGGTTACTTCGGCGGCGTGGTGGATGTCATCATCATGCGCGTGGTCGATATCATGCTGGCGCTGCCGAGCCTGCTGCTCGCGCTGGTGCTGGTGGCGATTTTCGGTCCGTCGATAGTCAACGCGTCGCTGGCGCTCACCTTTGTGGCGCTCCCCCACTATGTGCGCTTAACCCGCGCCGCAGTGCTGGTGGAAGTGAACCGCGACTATGTGACCGCCTCCCGCGTGGCGGGCGCAGGCGCCATGCGCCAGATGTTCGTCAACATTTTCCCCAACTGCCTTGCGCCGCTGATTGTTCAGGCGTCGCTCGGTTTCTCCAACGCCATTCTCGACATGGCCGCCCTTGGCTTCCTTGGCATGGGTGCGCAACCGCCGACGCCGGAGTGGGGCACCATGCTCTCCGACGTGTTGCAGTTTGCGCAGAGCGCCTGGTGGGTAGTGACCTTCCCGGGTCTCGCTATTCTGCTGACGGTGCTGGCATTTAACCTGATGGGCGACGGCTTGCGCGACGCGCTCGACCCCAAACTCAAGCAGTAAAGAGGCACGAGATGGCGTTATTGAATGTAGATAAATTATCGGTGCACTTCGGCGACGAAGGCGCGCCGTTCCGCGCCGTAGACCGCATAAGCTACAGCGTGAATCAGGGCGAAGTGGTGGGCATCGTCGGTGAATCCGGCTCAGGGAAGTCGGTCAGCTCGCTCGCTATTATGGGCCTGATTGATTACCCCGGCCGCGTGATGGCCGATAACCTGGAATTTAACGGCCAGGACTTAAAGCGCATCTCTGAAAAAGAGCGCCGCAACCTGGTGGGCGCCGAAGTGGCGATGATTTTCCAGGACCCGATGACCAGCCTGAACCCCTGCTACACCGTGGGCTACCAGATTATGGAAGCCATCAAGGTGCATCAGGGCGGCAACAAGAAAACCCGCCGCCAGCGGGCTATCGACCTGTTAAACCAGGTCGGCATCCCGGACCCGGCGTCGCGTCTGGACGTCTACCCGCACCAGCTCTCCGGCGGGATGAGCCAGCGCGTGATGATAGCGATGGCCATCGCCTGCCAGCCGAAGCTGCTGATTGCCGACGAACCGACCACCGCGCTGGATGTCACCATCCAGGCGCAAATCATCGAGCTGCTGCTGGAGCTTCAGCAAAAAGAGAACATGGCGCTGGTGCTTATCACCCATGACCTCGCGCTGGTGGCCGAAGCGGCGCACAAAATCATCGTGATGTACGCAGGCCAGGTGGTGGAGACGGGCGAGGCGAAAGATATTTTCCGCGCGCCGCGCCACCCTTACACCCAGGCGCTGCTGCGCGCGCTGCCGGAATTCGCGCAGGACAAAGCGCGGCTGGCCTCGCTGCCAGGCGTGGTGCCGGGCAAATATGACCGCCCGACGGGCTGTCTGCTGAACCCGCGTTGCCCGTACGCCACGGAACGCTGCCGCGTTGAAGAGCCGGGCCTGAACCTGGTGGACAACGGTCGCCAGTCGAAATGCCACTATCCACTCGATGATGCCGGGAGGCCGACAAATTATGAGCACGCATGAGGCCACCTTACAGCCGCAGCCGCTGCTGCAGGCTATCGATCTGAAAAAACACTATCCGGTGAAGAAAGGCTTCTTCGCCCCGGAGCGTCTGGTGAAGGCGCTGGACGGCGTGTCGTTCACCCTTGAGCGCGGCAAAACGCTGGCGGTAGTGGGCGAGTCGGGCTGCGGTAAATCGACGCTGGGCCGCCTGCTCACGATGATCGAAACGCCGACCGGCGGCGAGCTTTACTATCAGGGGCAGGATCTGCTCAAGCACGATCCGCAGGCGCAAAAGCTGCGCCGCCAGAAAATTCAGATTGTCTTCCAGAACCCGTATGGTTCGCTGAACCCGCGCAAAAAAGTGGGGCAGATTCTGGAAGAGCCGCTGCTTATCAACAGCGATATGAGCAAAGAGGCGCGCCGCGAGAAAGCGCTGGCGATGATGGCGAAAGTGGGGCTTAAAACCGAGCACTACGACCGCTATCCGCACATGTTCTCCGGCGGTCAGCGTCAGCGTATCGCCATCGCCCGTGGGCTGATGCTGGACCCGGACGTGGTGATTGCGGACGAACCGGTCTCGGCGCTGGACGTATCCGTACGCGCGCAGGTGCTGAACCTGATGATGGATTTGCAGCAGGACCTGGGACTTTCCTACGTCTTTATCTCTCACGACCTCTCGGTGGTGGAGCATATCGCCGATGAAGTGATGGTGATGTACTTAGGCCGCTGCGTAGAGAAAGGGACGAAAGACCAGATCTTCAATAACCCGCGTCATCCGTACACTCAGGCGCTGCTGTCCGCCACGCCGCGTCTGAATCCGGACGATCGTCGCGAGCGCATAAAGCTGACCGGCGAGCTGCCAAGCCCGCTCAACCCGCCGCCGGGTTGCGCCTTTAACGCTCGCTGCCGTCGCCGCTTTGGCACCTGCACCCAGATCCAGCCAGCGCTGAAGAGCTACGGCGGGCAACTGGTGGCCTGCTTTGCGGTAGACCAGGACGAGAACGCGGAAAAGCGCTAACGCCTGACCCATAAAAAAAGCCGACGCATGCGTCGGCTTTTTTTTATCTTCTGGCTTTATCTGCTGGATTAGTGCGGCCGGTTCTCTTCCACCAGCGAAGCCGGCACCGTTTCGCCGGCGGGCAGCAGAGGGAGCCTGCCTGGCTCGGTCGGCGCCGGCAGCAGGTTTTCGCCGATAGCGCGGTTGACCTCCACATGATCGATGCCGCCATGGTCATCGTGAAACACCGTCTGAACGCGTCCTTTGTTCATCTCCGTCACCAGTTTTGGCGTTATCTGGAAGCTCTCCGCGACCTCTTCATGCTCAAGGTCAGGGCGGCGTTTACGCCGCTCCACGCGAAAGCGAAACTGGTTGTATTTTGCCCAGATAAGCAGCGCGACGCCGTTAAGCAACGCCATCAGAACATAGATGGCGATAGTGCCAAGCGTGGCGTAAAACGGACGCGGTCCGGTTGTCGCCGGCAGCATTAACTCTTTCATCAGGTCAAAATAGATGAGGTAAGTAAACGCCGCCCAGGCGATGACTGTCAGCAGGACGTCGAATACGCGCGGCGCAAGGCGCTGCTCGGTGAAAATTAACGGCTGCATCATCACTAGATCCTCCCTATACCACGATCGGGGCTGACCCAACGCGCGCGGGCGCGCTGGCGTTTAAGCATCACTTTCGGGAAGGCGACCAGCGTGGTGAACAGGCTTAACATCCAGTACACCACCGGGAACCAGATAACCCAGAACAGTGAAGTGCCAATGTTCTTCTCATAGCGTCGCTCAATGAGCAGGCTCACCATAAATTGCAGCAAACAGACCACGGCCAGAATTAACCCGGTGAACTCTGGCGGGAACAACCGCTGGATGAGAAGCGAATCGGGCAGCGGGAAAATAAAGCCCAGCACGAAAAGCACGATGCTGGCGGCGTAGGCAAACGCCCACGTTGTCGAAAGACAAAACTCGGCAAACAGCGGCCACATGCGGCGGTATTCCCACGACCACAGGCGACGCATGTTGACCAGGAACACTTCCGCGCCGCCCTGCGCCCAGCGCAGACGCTGTTTCCACAACCCTTTCATGGTTTCCGGCATCAGGATCCAGCACAGCGCGCGCGGTTCAAAGAATATCGACCAGTGACGCAGCTGCAGCTTCCAGCTGATATCGATATCTTCGGTGATCATATCCGGGCTCCAGTAGCCCACTTCCGCCAGCGCGCGGCGGCGGAAGGCGACAATCACGCCGGAGACGGTAAAGACCTGGCCGTAGATACGCTGGGTGCGTTTGATAAGGCCGATAATCGAGGAGAACTCGCCCACCTGCACGCGGCCCACAAGCGTTGAACGGGTGCGAATGCGCGGGTTGCCCGTCACCGCGCCGACGCGCGGGTGTTGCAGCAGCGGCGCCACCATGTAAGCGGCGGTATCGCGGTCCAGCAACGCGTCGCCGTCGATGCAGACCAGATACTCGCTGCGGGCCGCCGCCGCGCCGGTTTTCAGCGCCACCGCTTTGCCCTGGTTTTCCGCAAGGTGAATCACGCGCAGCCGCGGATATTCTTCCGCCAGCTGGTTAAGCACGTCGGCGGTGTTGTCCTTCGAACCATCGTTAATGGCGATGACTTCCGTATTGGCGTAACGCTGCGCCAGCGCCGCCTCTACGGTCTCCCGCGCGTTCAGCCCTTCGTTGTAGCAAGGGATGAGAATGGAGATAAGCGGGTTGCCCGGCAGCTCCGGCGGCGGCGCGTCATCGCCCCATTTCCACTTGCGCTCCCGGTAGAACCAGAAGTAAAGACCGCCCGTAATCCACAATGCAGACATAAACAGCGGCCAGAAGAAGACGAAGTTCAGCATCACTTCACCAGTGAAGATAGCGGCGACCCCCAGCGGGATACTGAACACCAGGCACAGAATTAAAAAAGCTATGATGCGATCGGTCATTTTTGCGGGTACCAGTATGCGGAGAATGCCGGTCGAACGTCGGACATCTCAGGTTGATCGTTAATGAAATCATCGGGGTAGTAGCCAAAGTTGAAGGCACCGCTCATCTGGAGCTGTTGCATCCACTCTTTCAGCTGCTCGCCGCTGATTTCCGCGTGATTTTCCTGTTTGCGCCAGTCGCGCGCCTGCAACTCAAAAACGGTTCTGTTTAACGCGCCCGGATGTTCCGCCACCGCATGCACCAGCTTCTCGAGCCAGGCGTTGCTTTCGTTGAGCGGCACGCCTTCCATCAGCGGCATCGCCATCGGCGCCGTCCAGTCGTAGGTGGTAAGGAAGTCATTCAGGTTCTGCGCGAACCAGGATTCGCTTTTCGGATCCAGCACCGGCATGGCGTAGATATTGCGCGCCGTTCTGACTTGCGGGCCGCGAATCGTACGCACGGTCTCGGTTAACGACTTCGTAAAGTCGATAAGCTCCCGGCTCTTGTAACGCGTCCAGCGCTCAAACTCCTGCGGGTTGTTGCGAATGTCCGTAATCGTCCCTTTAAAGCCCGCCTTGTGGTACGCCGCCATGGCGTCCGGGCTGGCGTCTTCAAAGTCCGTCAGCAGCGCGTCGTCATGGAACAGCACGCCGTTGAAGTTGGAATAACGGGCCAGGTCTTCGTAGATTTCAGTGATGCGCTGGCGCGCCACCGGGTTCCACGGCGAAAGACGCTGGTACTGTTTCGGGTCCACTTTCGCGGTGCCGCTTTCCGGGTCCCAGACCTGCACGCGCGGCAGGGATTTATCCAGATCGAAGGCCAGCACCGGCATCCAGGCGTACACCTTCACGCCGCCGCGGGTTTGCAGCTGCCAGGCCAGGAAGTTAAAGAGGTCGGAACGCACCGGCAGCCAGCGGTTCTTGAAGTAGAGCTCTTTGACGGTGCCGTCGCCGGTCGGGTCCGCGTAAGCCTGCAGGAAGACGTGGCTTATCTTCATGTCAAAGACGCGCTGGATAAGCTTGTCGATGTTCTTCTGCTGCTGTTTCGGGTCCTTGTCGTAGACGTAGTCCAGGTCCACGTGCATCACCCGCATCTGAGTCGGTTCCTGCGCGTCGATAACCGCGTTGGCGAAGTTATTGATAGACGGGTTGCCCGACACCAGATAGCGCGGAATGCTGTCGAGGTTTTTGACGTTGCCAAGTCCCTCGTTAAGGGTGAACACCATCTGATAGCCATGCTTTTTGATTATCGACAGCGACACGCCGTTGGCCGCGCCATAAGGCCAGACCCAGGCGCGCGGCGCCTTGCCGGTCGTTTCCTTGAGTTTGGCGGTGATGGTGGCTACGTCTTTCTCAATACGCGCCCGGAACTCTTCGTCCGTCTCGTACTGGCCGGTCTTTTTGTTAAACATGCGGTTCGCGACCGCAGGCTGCGAGCTGCCCTGCGGGTTAGCCACGCCGCCATAGTGCGAAGCCCAGGTATGCGAACCGATCTCCACCAGCGGCGAACGGCTCACTTCGCGCACCATATCCCAGGTGGCGAACTTCTCGCGGGCGGTGGGCAGGCCGCCGAAATCGACCTTTTTGTTCTCCGGCGTGCTGACCCAGATGCCGACCGGCGCCCACAGGGCGGGCCAGTTATAGGCTTTCAGCAGCGGCCAGACGCGGGTATAGAAACTGCTGTAGCCGTCATCGAAGGTCAGCAGCACCGCTTTTGGCGGCAGGGGCGCGCCGCCGTTGCGGGCATCCAGGATCTGCTGCACGCTCACCGGCCGGTAGCCGTTGCGCTTAAGCCAGACCATCTGGTCATTGAGCGCGCTGGTACGCACTGACATGTAGCGCTGGTCCGCCCCGTCATCTTCGATATCGTGATAGGCAATCACGAGGAAGCTGTTGTGCGGCCAGGGTTGATTAGCTTCTGGCATAGGTCTTTCCGCAGGCGGCGTAAAGCGAGGGTTTTCCGCGTTGCCGCAAGCGGTCATCAGTAACCAACCAGCGAGCAACAGGCCCATACGCAGGAAATGTTTCAACATGAAAAGTCCTTAAAACCTGACGTTTAAATCAAAGGAGACGGAGATATTTCTTTCACGCTCGCCGTCGTAGGGACGTCTGTCCCAGGTGAGCATGAATCCGCCTTCCACCACGTTGTTCCACTGGACACGCTGTCCGTACCCAACAGTCGTAATCAGCCCGCTGCCCTGACCTTTTTGCATATAGCTGCCGACGCCTGCGTAAAGCTGCTGCGTCCAGGCGTTGTCATAGTGGTGATAGAGCAGGTGTTCGGCGGTAAGCCCCGGCACCAGCGAGAGATCCCGTTTCGGGTTGTAATAGTTCACGTTCTCTTTGTTGTTAAAGCTGCCGCTGATGCTGGGGGTAAAATCCAGCGTAAAGCGGGGGCGGGAAAAGAGACGTTCATGGCCGCTCAGGCTGTATTCAAACCGGTCGTTGCCGTCGGAGAACCAGGACGGCGCCACGCTTAGCTGATATTCACGTCTTTCGTTCTGATACCAGCGCACAAACGCATCGCCGCCGTTGGCCGTCACGCCGCTACGCAGCGCACGCAGCGGCGTATTGCGCGAGATTCGCTCAGCTGAGCCGCCCACGCGCCAGTTGTCGTTGAAGTCGTGCCAGCCGGCAAGGCGAGCGCCAATCTTCTGGCCGTCGTTAAAGTTACGCCCGGAGATCTCCGCTTCAGCCCAGTTGTCGCGTGAGCGCCACTCCACGCCGCCCAGCACGTCGCGGTTATAGCCTTTACCCTCTTCAAACTCGCCGGTGGCGAAGTTAAAACCGGCAAAGAGCCGCACGTTTTCGTTAATCGGCGGGCTATAGAGGGCGCTCTGGAAGGTAAAGTCGTGTTGACCGCTGATGGGGCTGTCAGAGTCGATGCCCTGGCTGCCCGCGATGCGCAGTTCCATTTTGTCATGCACGTCGCGCAGGCGCGCCAGACGCTGCGAGTCCTGGTCTTGCGGGCTGCGGGCCATGACGTCGTCAATCAGCAGGCGGGCCTGCTCCCACTCATAAAGATCCATTGCCACGTAAGCCTGTTGACGCTCCAGCTCGAGGTTATTCGGCTCCAGCACTTCAGCGATTTTCAGTTCCCGCTCCGCCCGACGGGGCAGACCGCGCGTTTCCAGCACGGAGGCATAACCGATGCGCAAACCCTGGTTGCCGGGGCCGGAACGGGCCAGACGTTCAGAAAGCTCTTCCGCCGCCGGCAGGTCGTTGGTCATCGCGCGATACTGCGCCTGTAATGTCTGACCGAGCAGCCAGTAGTCGTTCGGTTCCGGCGTCGGCGAGCCGTAATAACGGCGCAGATAAGGGGTGTTCTTAACCAGCTCGTCTATTTGCGCCTTCGCCGCTTCGTAATCGCCGTTTTCCATCCGGGTGAAGAAGAGCGCCTGGGTGTCGTCTTGCGAAAGCGACGTGACGCGGAAGGCTTTCGGGTTGTCGCTGCGAAAGACTTCGTTCATCAGCACTTCCGCTTTGTCGGGGCGCTGTCGGGTCAGGTAGGCGGAAGCGACCCAGCGTTTGGCGTAGGCGGGCACCGGCTGGCCGTCGGCGCTGAGCGCTTCATACTCGCTAATGGTTTCGTCAATCCTGCCGCGCGCCATCAGGGCGCCGAGGCGGTCAACGCGCGCGCGGCGATAGTCCGCCTGAGCGGCCGGATCGTTGCGCCAGGTATTGAGCAGACGGTCATAGCGAGACAGCGCTTTGTCAGCCAGCAGGTAGCGCTCTTGCTCAGTGCGGGTAGGCATAAAGGCGGTGCGCACCATTTCAGCTGCCGCGTCGGTCTGCAGACGGCGGCCCATTTCCGGGGAGACGGCGGCGCTTTCGGAAAGCTCCAGCGCAGGCGAAGAGACGCGGTTAGCCGAGAGCGTGCCGGTCAGGAACTGCGCGGTGCCCTTGTTCTGCGGGTTCTCTTCCTGCGCGCGCGAGGCGGCGAACAGCGCATCCCAGCTCTTGCCCTGCGCGCGGTACGCGTAAGCCAGCGCTTCGTAGTTAGCCGACGTCGGGGCGCGGGCGACCATCTGACGCGCCTCTGACACCGCCGCGTTATAGTGACGGGCGTCCGCCATGGTCATCACCCAGCCCGCGCGGATATCGTCGTTTTGCGGCTCCATCGCCAGCGCGGATTCCCAGTGCGCCAGCGAGGCGGGATATTGCTTAAGGTTGCGGTAAGACCGGGCGACCGCCACCTCACCGCGCGCCGGGATAGCAAGCGTGTCGTGATAGCGCTGCCAGACCTTAACCACCTCGGTATCCTGGCCGGCCCAGTTCGCGACCTGCAGCCAGTCGGCCACCTGGTTGGCGGTGAGTGGGTTTTGCTGCTCATGCTCACGCAGATAACCAAGCAAGGCGGTGGTATTGCCACTGCGTGCTTCCTGCACCAGCGTGTCATAAACAGGGTCAGCGGCAAGTCCTGCCAGCGGAAACGCCATTGCCAGGCTGGCGGCAAGACAGGTTCTGAGCCGAATACGCAAAACGGCTTTATGATGTAGATGCGGGCTACGCATAGCTCTCCTTAATATATCTACCCTGATTATTGAGCGGCCGATATCCTGGATTGCCTAAGCAATTCATTTCAGCGAGCCGTGCCAGGTAGTTTCTTAATATTTTGTTGCGACGTAACTCATGCGAAAGTCTGATTGGTCGGTAAATAAAAAATAATAAGCAATGAGCTCGGATTTAAACCTTGGGGCATATCGGTAACGCCAGCAGGGCCGTTACTGAATAAATCCTCAGGCAGAATAAATTAACGGTGTTCAGGCTGCTTTTGGTAAGCGCTTTTATCGCTTATTTAAGTCTGATCATTATGAATAAGTTGCCATCATGAATAAGTGCTAATTTCGTCGGGAGGGAGTGAGAATCTAATTCTTTCGTGTGGGTTTAAGGTAAGCTAATGAATTGTATTGTTTTTACTGTCGAGGTGCGGCGACTTCTTGAGGAGTAATCTGAAAGTTAGCCTGGAAACTAATCATTATGCTTGTGGTCTCTGTCGTTTTACAGAATGATAGGTTTTAACGTGGAGAAGCAGGAAGTTAAACCATGGATTAAATTAACGGATATATATTTTTCTCACCCTTTTGCGGGAATAAAGGAGAGCGAAGATAATACTTCGCAAAGGGAACAAGAAATATCCGTTGTAGCCGGGACATAAGCGGTCATACACGAATTAGTTAAATAAGAAAAATTAAAGCGGTAAAATAGCCCCGCGATATTCTGTAGAGAAAACTTGAACAAATAATGACGCTAATGAGACAGTTCATTGTTTCTTAAGCGCTCTTTTTGCGTGCAAGAACTGAGCAGCGCGTTTGCGGGCGCCGTTTTTCACAGGGAAAACGGCGCCCGGGAGAGGCGTCGCAGCGGTTACTGCGGGTAGGGCACCCAGTCGCCGCCGCTCAGGCGGACATAAGGTTTACCCTGGTACTGGATTACCACGGCGTTAGCGTTTTCAGACACTGGCGCGGTTTGCGGCAGATTTTTTGTCAGCGCGTCCCAGTCCACCCGGTCGGCGACAAAGTTTTTGCCATCCACTGAACGCGCCACCAGTTCCGAAATAGCCAGGAAGCTGCTGGGCTGATCGATTTCAATGGCGCTGCCCTGATGCGGCGCTTTCATGCCGACAAACTTCACCCCTACCGGCACATGGGTGATGGCGGGGGATGGAATATCACGCAGGCCGGAAACCTGCATTCTGTCGCCCTGCAGCGCCGCGCCATGTTCCGGCACGATAACCACCATCACCCGGCGATTCTCTTTTTCTATCTGCGTCAGGAACGCGTCCAGTTCGTCAAACAGTTTCTGCGCCCGCAGCTTGTAATCTGCGGGTTTGCTGTTGCCAGGGAAATGGTTGCCGTCGTGCAGCGGCAACATATTAAAGAAGGTCGCGCTGCTCTTCGTATTATCGCGCCCCTCCTGTTCCAGCCAGCGGTTCAGTACGGCGGTATCGTTATAAACGGGCGAACCGTCGAAAGAGAGCAGGTTAACAGGCAGGTCTGCCTGGTTCATCAGCGGCGCTTTCATGCCGCCAAAGTCGCGCACTTCTTTAAGGAAATCTCCGAACAGGCCGTTATGGTCCATCATCAGATGCTGCGTGAAGCCCAGCTTCTCCAGGTTATCGAACAGATAACAGGCTTCGCCGGCAGGCTGGTAAAGGTTTTTATGCGATGGCTGGCCGCAGCTGGCGCGCAGCAGGCGAATCGCCGCCGGGCCGCTGTAAGAGGTGCCGGCGTTAAAGTTTTTAAAGACGATATCAAAGTGCGACCACAGCGGATGGTTCATTAGCCCGGTGGCTTCAACATCTGACCAGGCGAGCGAGCAGATGTTGATCACTAACAGTTCAAACGGCTGCGCGTCGGCAGGCAGGCTGGCCGGAAGCGGGGTCTGACGTTTGGCTTCGCTGGCGTAAAAGCTGCTGAGCCACGCATTCAGGTTGGCGGTGGTGGGCGGGCCGTCCTGGGCGGGAATATCGCCTGAGACCAGCGCGCCGCCCGTACTGGCGCGCGCGACCGTATTGTCCGCGCCGCCGCCGGTCGCGGTGACCGTGGCGGCGGCGTTCTGGCCTGCAGGCCACAGCGAGATAACCGGGCCGGTCAGCGTAAGCACGTTCAGCCAGAGCATTATCGCCACCACAAAAACGGTAACCCGCAGCCACTGAGAGAGAAACAGCCAGGCCACCAGCAGCACAAACGCCGCGCCGACCATCTGCCAGTTAATAAAGCGCGTAATAAGGTCGAAAATATAGTCGCTGCTAAAGCCCGCGATTTGCGACCCCTGGCTGACCAGGCTTTGCGGCCCCGGCAGCCAGGTATCCCGCCAGAACAGCGCGAAGCCCACAGGCAGCGCCAGCCAGTGGCGCAGGCGGTGCAGGTTGCGGTTCGGTATTGGGAACAGCAAGAAAGCCATAAAAACCAGGTTATCCAGCGCGTGAAAATTGAGGTAACCGGTCCACAGCAGGCCAAACTTCAGTAAAAAATAGTAATTCCAGCCGGAAAGGCCGCGCCAGTATTGCCAGCCAGAGGCTGACGCCGGTGCGGAAGAGGTTTGATTAGTCATGTTGTTGGTCTGCCTTGACGTCGGTGCGGCGATGGAGCGTGCCGACCGGTTTCAGATAGCGGGGTTTAAAAAAAATCGGTCGTACCAGCGCCGTCAACCGCCTGACGGAATGGCGGGCCGCATACCCCAGCGGAAAGAAAATGACGGCGCACAGCGCGACAAGCTGCAAAATATCGCTGACAGACATCATCTGCGGGGCTCCCCTTCGGGCTCGCTCAATAAGGTGATGAGCGTCGGAACGCGACGCCGGGCGTTGTCGTCATGGCGCTGGCTGGCGACAGGGGTGGCATCGGCAGTCATTTTTAACGGTTTGCTCCACTTTTCTGGCTGCATGGCGCGCATCTGTACGATTTCTGCGGCTATCTGCGCATCCTCATACCAGACCATCCGGTTGGAAAAAATATCGGCGACAGGCAGCGGGAAGATATGCTTCAGCGCGGTATCAAGATCGGGAATACGGCAAAAAGAGAGAAACAGCACCAGACGGTTTTCGCCCAGCGTAACAATATCCCCCGCTCTTGGCGGACGGCATAACGTTAGCGCCTGCTCTATGCGGATCCCCGGCACCGGGCGCAGCGCCACCAGGACGCCCTTGCCGTCTTTCGGCAGAAGCGTGTTATTCATCAATGCGCCGACCGAGTCGCAAAACGTCTCCCACGGCTGGTAACCGCGAAGCTTCAGCGGCTGCATCGATTCCAGCAGGATGGCGATCTCCTGCGGCACCTGACGAGAAAAAGTTTGTCCCTGCACGCTTTCAATCAGCGTCAGACAGCGTGAAAGCGGCGCGTTCCACGGGATCACGATATTGGCGCCGCAACCCAGCAGCAAACGCTCATCCGTCGCGCGCACGCTGCCCTGGCTCTCGCGCACGATGATTTTCATCGCCGAGCCGCGTTGCCGACGCAGCGCATGGATTTGCCGCGCCACGCTCTCCACCTGGCTGTTGCTGCTCAACGCGAAAATAACGGTAGCGGCCTGCGCCTGCCGCGCTTCGGTGAATAACGCATCGTTGCTGTCGAACAGGCTCCAGTTTTCTGACAGCGGCGGGGCGCCTTCCAGTACGGAAAGGTGGCTCAGCACGCGGCGCTCATCGTTGCGTGATTGCGGCGCAATCTCCTGCTGCGGCGGCAGCGTCCAGCGCTGCCCTGCCTCAATCAGGCGCAACTGCTGACGCGCGCTCACCCCTTTCTGGTTGAACCAGAAAGCCACGTCATAAAGCCAGGTATCGCCCTCATAGCGCAGCGTAGTAAGCCCGGACAGCAGCGCATACTGATTTGCCAGCGCTGAAATATAGGGGTCGGGATCGAGGCTGGGATTCAATAAAAGCAAGGTACAGTGGTGATATTTCGCCCAGGCGTTAGCATCTTTAACCCAGCGGCGCAAGTGTGTGGCTGATATATTTTGCAAGCCATTTTCGTTGCACAAAATAATAATCATGCAGTGATGCGGATTAAGGCTGCATAATAAGTCCTGCGTCAATCCATCAAATGCCTTAGAATCATGTGGTAATGAAAATAAAAATAATCTTTTCGGACCGTGATCGCCTTCTAATTTTATGTGCTGATGCTGCATTTCGCCTGTGGTAATAACCGCGACTTTGGCGCTTTCATTTTGTGAAGCGACCGTACGATTTACCAGCTTTATGGCGTCTTCATACCTGTCTATGTTTACCCACCAGAGCCCTCCGGCGGGCAGCAGGCGCAATTCGTCCCATAATGCGTTGATGCCAAGATAAAAAACCGGATCCATTGCGCCCCTCATGAAGCAAATAGTCTCTTATTAGCGTACTAGCAAAATTCAAAAACATACCTACCATTGAAATTATAGGCAGCAGATTAGCAATGGGATTAATTTCGTTGCGCGGCAGTACGTTTCTTCCATTATTGACCTGAATGAGCTACAGGAGTGTATGCAAATAGCCGGAATAAATGCTAACCCCTTGTCGACGCCGGAGCAGGGGTACACTTTCCAGAATGATTTAGCGACGCTTAAACACGTATTTCATCTGCCTGAAATTAACTATTCGGATATTTCGCAGCAGGAAAACCTTAAAGCGGCAATTAATCGCTGGCCGCTGCTGGCTGAATTGGCTGAATTAAATAAACGTCAGTGAACGGAGCTGCGGATGACAATACTGGGATTACAAGGCGTGCGCGGCGGGGTGGGAACCACCTCATTAACGGCGGCGCTTGGCTGGGCATTGCAACAGCTTGGCGAGACGGTACTGGTTGTCGACGCCTCCAGAGATAATCTGCTGCGGCATTTTTTTAACGTCGATTTTTCCCATGAGCAGGGCTGGGCGCGCGCCATGCTGGAAAAAGGGTCGTGGCGCGCCTGCGCGTGGCGTTATACCCCTGACCTTGATCTGCTGCCCTTTGGACAGTTAACCCAGGCCCAACTGCAACGCTGGCCGGAAACAGAACACTCTCTTATTGAGTTTGCCGCTGCGCTGCAAATGTTAAAGGCCAGCGGGCGCTACCGCTGGATTTTGCTCGATTTGCCGGCGGAGCACACCCTGCTTACCCGCAGCCTGATTAGCGTAACGGATAACGTGCTCAGCATCGCTACGCCAGACGCCAACTGCCATATCCGTCTTCATCAACAGGCGCTGCCGGAGGGCGCGGATGTGCTGGTGAACGGGCGCGCCCTGAACAGTCAGCTGCAGGATGATATTTATCAGCTCTGGCTGCAAACCCAGCGCAACCTGTTGCCGATAGTGATTCATCGTGATGAAGCGGTGGCGGAAGCGCTGGCGATAAAGCAGCCGCCCGGCGAATACCGGGCCGATGCCCTGGCTTCAGAGGAGATCATAACGCTGGCGAACTGGTGCATTCTTCATTACGGCGAAGAGGCGTTGCATGAGGGTCGCTAGTTGGCTGCTCGTCCCGCCAGTCGGCGCCCGTCTGAGCGAGCGCTATGGGCTTTACCGCCGCCATGGCGCGCCCGCCTTCAGCGCGGCCGTAGGCTGCCTGCTGTTTGTTATCGGCTGGATGTTTCTGCCGCTGGAAAATCGCCGCTGGCAGGCTATCCGCGCGCGGCATGATGCGCTGTTTCCCCATATTAATCCTCTGCGCCCGCGCCCGCTGGACTGCGCCCGTTATCTGTTGCAAAGCCTGTGGCTGATGCTGGTTAAGCCGCAAGGGTTGCTGACGACGCCGCGTTGGCGTTCAGTGTCCGGGCTGCAACGCTTACGCGCCCGCTATCATCTGTGGCTGGAAAACCTGCCGCAGCGCTTTAGCGAAAGCACACAGCGCCATGACGACAAAAAGGAGCTTGGGCATCTTAGCGCGCGCTGGCGGCGGATAATTCTTGGTGTGGTGATTGTTTTCTCCCTGCTGCTGGCGGTGCTCTGCATCACGCAGCCCTTTAACCCTCTGTCGCAGTTCATCTTCCTGCTGCTGCTGTGGGGCGTGGCGCTCATGGTGCGACGGCTGCCGGGGCGTTTCTCCGTGCTCATGTTGGTAGTGCTTTCGCTCACGGTCTCCTGCCGCTATATCTGGTGGCGCTACACCTCAACCCTGAACTGGAACGATCCGGTAAGCCTGGTCTGCGGCCTGGTGCTGCTCTTTGCGGAAACCTATGCCTGGGTTGTACTGGTGCTCGGCTATTTTCAGGTGGTCTGGCCGCTTAACCGCCAGCCGGTTCCGCTGCCAGAGGAGATGGCGCAGTGGCCTTCCGTTGATATCTTCGTGCCGACTTACAACGAAGATCTCAACGTCGTGAAAAACACGATTTACGCCTCGCTTGGCATCGACTGGCCGAAAGACAAGCTCACCATCTGGATCCTCGACGATGGCGGCAGGGAGGCGTTCCGCCGGTTCGCCAAAGAGGTCGGTGTGAACTATATCGCCCGCACCACGCATGAGCATGCCAAGGCGGGCAATATCAATAACGCGCTCAAGCACGCCACCGGCGAATTTGTCTCTATCTTTGACTGCGACCATGTGCCTACACGCTCGTTCCTGCAGATGACCATGGGCTGGTTTGTGAAAGACAAAAAGCTGGCGATGATGCAGACGCCGCACCATTTCTTCTCACCGGATCCGTTTGAGCGCAACCTGGGCCGTTTTCGTAAGACCCCGAATGAGGGAACGCTGTTCTATGGTCTGGTGCAGGATGGCAACGATATGTGGGACGCCGCCTTCTTTTGCGGCTCCTGCGCTGTCATCCGCCGCAAGCCGCTGGACGAAATCGGCGGCATCGCGGTGGAAACCGTGACCGAAGACGCCCATACCTCGCTGCGCCTGCATCGCCGGGGGTATACCTCTGCCTACATGCGCATTCCCCAGGCGGCGGGACTGGCGACAGAGAGCCTCTCGGCGCATATCGGCCAGCGCATCCGCTGGGCGCGCGGCATGGTGCAAATTTTCCGTCTTGATAACCCCTTATTTGGCAAAGGGCTGAAATTCGCGCAGCGGCTTTGTTACGTGAACGCCATGTTCCACTTTCTTTCCGGTATTCCGCGGCTTATTTTCCTGACCGCGCCGCTGGCGTTCTTAATGCTGCACGCTTACATCATCTACGCCCCGGCGTTGATGATTGCGCTCTTTGTCTTGCCGCATATGATTCACGCCAGCCTCACCAACTCCAAAATTCAGGGCAAATATCGCCACTCTTTCTGGAGCGAAATCTACGAAACCGTACTGGCCTGGTACATTGCGCCGCCGACCTTCGTCGCCTTAATCAACCCGCATAAAGGGAAGTTTAACGTGACGGCGAAAGGGGGGCTGGTGGAAGAAGAGTATGTCGACTGGGTTATCTCGCGTCCCTACATCTTCCTGGTGCTTCTGAACGTGGTCGGGCTGCTGGTCGGCGTCTGGCGCTACGTCTATGGCCCGCAAAACGAAATTCTCACGGTTATCGTTTCCATGGCCTGGGTTTTCTACAACCTGATTATTCTCGGCGGCGCGGTGGCGGTTTCCGTTGAGAGCAAACAGGTGCGGCGCGCCCACCGCGTGGAAATGGTCATGCCGGCGGCAATCGCCCGTGAAGACGGCCATCTCTTCTCCTGTACGGTGCATGACTATTCGGACGGCGGGCTGGGGATAAAAATCCATGGCCAGGCGCAGGTACGGGAAGGGCAAAAAGTGAAGCTGCTGCTTAAGCGCGGCCAGCAGGAGTACGCCTTCCCGGCCCGGGTAGCCCGCGTGTTTGGTACGGAGGTGGGGCTGCATCTGGACCAGATGAGCACCCGTCAGCATATCGATTTTGTGCAATGCACGTTTGCGCGCGCGGATACCTGGGCGCTCTGGCAGGACAGTTTCCCGGAAGATAAACCGCTGGAAAGCCTGCTGGATATTCTCAAGCTTGGTTTTCGCGGCTACCGCCATCTCGCGGAGTTCGCGCCCTCCTCAGTAAAAATGGTTTTCAGGGCACTCACTGCGCTGGTCGGCTGGGTAGTGTCGTTTGTTCCTCGCCGTCCGGCGCGTGGGGTTGCCGGGCAAGCGCCGGCCCCGGTTATGAGTCAATGATGATGAAAAGGCAATGAAAAGAAAATTCTCCTGGAGTTGTGCACTAGCTGTTGGAATAAGCGCGCTGTTGACGCTGACCGTTCAGGCGGCGCCCGCGGCGAATCCCCAGGCGACCGCCGCGCCGACGGTGCCGACGGTCGCGCCCGCAACGCAGGGCGTGGTGACGGCGCAGCCGACGCAGGCGGAGCAGGTCACGCCGGATGTGCCGCCGCCGGTCGGGCAGGCGCCGGTGCCTGCCGCAGGCGACCCTGTCGTCGGTCAGGTGATGCCCGGCGTCAACGGCGCCGGCGCGCCGGTTGCGCAGAGCGACACGCCTTCCCGTGAGGTCAAGCTCAGCTTCGCCTCTATTGCGCCTGCGCCAGGCAGCATGGTGCTGCGCGGCGTCAAGCCTGACGGGGCGGTGGAGTTCGGCATGCGCAGCGACGAGGTAGTTTCTAACGCGATGCTGAATCTGGAATACACGCCATCGCCTGCGCTGCTGCCGGTACAGTCCCAGCTCAAGGTTTATCTTAATGACGAACTGATGGGCGTATTGCCCGTGACCAAAGAGCAGCTTGGTAAAAAAACGTTCGCCCAGATGCCGGTCGACCCGCTCTATATCAGCGACTTTAACCGCGTGCGGCTGGAGTTTATCGGCCATTATCGCGATGTCTGCGAAAACCCGACCAGCAGCGCGTTATGGATGGATGTGGGGCGCAACAGCTCTGTCGACCTGACTTTCCAGAAGCTTCAGTTGCAAAACGATCTGTCGCATTTCCCGGTGCCGTTCTTTGACCCGCGGGACACGCGCCCGCTGGTGCTGCCCATGGTTTTCGCCGCCTCGCCGGACCTGACCCAGCAGCGCGCCGCAGCGATAGTCGCCTCCTGGTTCGGCGCGCGCGCGGCATGGCGCGGGCAAAATTTCCCGGTGCTCTTTAACCAACTGCCGGAGAGCAGCGGCATTGTTTTCGCCACCAATGATAAGCGCCCCGACTTCCTGCGCGATCGCCCGCCGGTAAACGCGCCGACTATCGAGATGGTAAACCACCCGCAACACCCCTGGATGAAGCTGTTGCTGGTGCTCGGGCGCGATGACAACGATCTCCTGCAGGCGGCGAAGGGCATCGCCCAGGGCAATATTCTGTTCCGCGGTTCAAGCGTGGTGGTCGGTAACGTTAAGCCGCTGCTTGCAAGGCAGCCTTACGATGCGCCGAACTGGGTACGTACCGATCGCGCTATCACGTTCGCAGAACTGAAAACCTATGAAGAGCAATTGCAGTCGAGCGGTCTGGAGCCTGGCTCCATTAACCTGACGCTGAACCTGCCGCCGGACCTGTACCTGCTGCGCAGCAACGGGATCGATATGCGGCTAAATTACCGCTACAGCGCGCCGGTAGCGCGCGACAGTTCGCGGATGGACATCAGCCTTAATAACCAGTTCCTGCAGTCGTTTAGCCTGCAACCCAAAGAAGAAACTAACCGACTGCTGCTGCGCCTGCCGGTATTGCAGGGGCTGCTGGATGGCAAGACCGATGTCTCTATCCCGGCGCTGAAACTGGGCGCCGTTAACCAGCTGCGTTTTGATTTTCAGTACATGAACCCTATGCCGGGCGGTTCGGTGGACAACTGCGTTACCTTCCAGTCGGTGCGAAATAATGTGGTCATCGGCGATGACTCCACGCTCGACTTCTCGCGTTATCACCACTTTATCGCCATGCCCGATTTACGGGCGTTCGCCAACGCGGGCTTCCCTTTCAGCCGTATGGCGGATCTCTCCGACACGCTGGTCGTGGTGCCGCCTGAACCGCAGGCCGCGCAGGTGAGCGCGCTGCTCAACACGCTGGCGTCCATCGGCGCGCAGACCGGCTTCCCGGCGGTTAACGTCACGGTGACCGATAAGGGTGACGACATAAAAAATAAAGACGCCGATATTTTGATAATTGGCTCGCTGCCGACGCGCTTTAAAGACGATCAGCATCTGGATCTGCTGGTGCAGGCGAATGAAAGCTGGGTGAAAAGCCCGACGCGGGAGTATCAGTTGCCGACGGCGATACCGGATGAGCATGACCGGCAGGCGAAAAGCCAGTCCACCATTATCTCCAGCGCGCCGATGGCGGCCGTCATCGGCTTTCAGTCGCCTTACGATGACCAGCGCAGCGTCGTGGCGCTGCTGGCGGACAGCCCGCGCGGCTACCAGTTGCTTAATGATGCGCTGAATGACAGCGGCAAACGCGCGGCAATTTACGGCTCGGTGGCGGTCGTCAGGGAATCCGGCGTCAATAGCCTGCGGGTCGGCGATGTTTACTATGTCGGTCATCTGCCGTGGTTTGAGCGGATCTGGTACGCCTTCTCCGGTCACCCCATCATGCTGGCGATTTTCGCCGTGGTTACCGTGGTGCTGCTCGCGTGGGTGTTATGGCGTCTGCTGCGCATCCTGAGCCGCCGCCGTCTGGGCTCAGAGGAGTAAGCGCCAATGACGCGCCTGAGCAAAGGAGCGATAGCGGGACTGCTGCTGGCGGCGACCGCCACGCACGCCGCCTGCGGCTGGCCTGCCTGGGAGCAGTTTAAAAAAGAGTATGTCAGCGAGGGAGGCCGGGTTATCGACCCGAGCAGCGAGCGCAACATCACCACCTCTGAAGGACAGAGCTATGCGCTGTTCTTCGCGCTGGCGGCTAACGATCAAAAGGCGTTCGACAGGCTGCTGGCGTGGACCGAAAACAACCTCGCCGGCGGGTCGCTGAAAACGTCATTGCCCGCCTGGCTATGGGGCAAAAAGGCGGAAAACGACTGGACGGTGCTGGATACCAACTCCGCCTCCGACGCCGATGTCTGGATAGCCTGGGCGCTGCTTGAAGCCGGAAGAGTGTGGCAAACGCCGCGCTATAGCGAAACCGGCAAGGCGCTGCTTGCGCGTATCGCTAAAGAGGAAGTGGTTAAGGTGCCGGGACTGGGGCTGACGCTGCTGCCGGGCAAAGTCGGTTTCGCTGAGCACAACGTCTGGCGCCTCAATCCGAGCTACTTACCGCCCCAGCTGGCGCGTTACTTCACCCGCTACGGTGCGCCCTGGACTGCCGTTCAGGAGAGCAACTTGCGGCTGCTGGCCGAAACCGCACCGAAGGGTTTTTCGCCCGACTGGGTCAACTGGACAGGCGCAAGCTGGCAGATGAAGCCGGAAAAACCGCTGGTGAGCGGCTATGACGCCATTCGCGTCTATTTGTGGGTGGGCATGCTGCATGACGGTGACAGGCAAAAAGCCGCCCTGCTGCAACGCTTCAAACCCATGGCGGCGCTGACGCAAAAGCAAGGCGTGCCGCCAGAAAAAGTGGGCGTGACGGATGGCAAACCGCAGGGGCAGGGGCCGGTGGGCTTTTCCGCGTCGCTGCTGCCCTTTCTTCAGAATCGCGACGCCCAGGCGATTCAGCGCCAGCGCGTGGCCGATAACTTTCCCAAAAATGACGCTTATTACAGCTACGTCCTTACCCTGTTTGGCCAGGGGTGGGATGAGCACCGTTTCCGTTTTTCAGCCCAGGGAGAAGTAGCGCCTGGATGGGGAGAAGAATGTCGAAGTTCTCCATAAGCCTGCTCGGCCTGACGCTCGGCCTCGGCCTGATGCCGCAGGCCTGGGCGCAGGCTGACGTTCGTCAACAATTGCTCGAGCAGATCCGCCTTGGCGAAACGACGCAGCGCGACGATCTGGTGCGCCAGTCGCTCTATCGCCTTGAGCTGATGGACCCGGACAATCCGCAGACGATTAGCGCGCGCCTGCGCTACCAGTTGCGCCAGGGCGATATGGCGGGCGCGCAGAGGCAGCTCGACAGATTAGCGACGCTCGCGCCGGGTTCTGACGCGCTGCGCCAGGCGCAGTTAACCATGACGCTCGCTTCGCAAGAAGGCCGCCAGCAGCTTCAGCAAGCCCGCCTGCTCGGCGCCACCGGCCATGTCCCACAGGCGCTGGCGGCGTACCAGAAACTGTTTAACGGCAAGCCGCCCCAGGGCGAACTGGCCGTGGAGTACTGGACGCTCGCGGCGAAGCTGCCCGCGCAGCGTAACGAGGCGTTAAGCCAGCTTCAGGCGATTAACCGCCAGGAGCCGGGCAACGTGCAGGCCGGCAGCACGCTGGCGCAGCTGTTTTTCGCCAGCGACCGCGATGAAGAAGGGTTCGCCGTTCTTGAACAGCTGGCGAAATCAGCCACCGGCAGAGAGACCGCGTCGCGACAGTGGTATCAACATATTCAGTCGATGCCGATAAGCGACGCCAGCGTAAAAGCGTTGCAGCGCTATTTATCGGTATTTTCTTTTGGCGACAGCGTCGCCAAAGCGCAAACGCAGTTGGCGGAGCAGCAGGCGAAGCTCGCCGACCCGGCGTTTCGCGCCCGCGCGCAGGGGCTGGCGGCGGTGGATGCCGGGCAGGGCGGCGGCGCGCTGCCTGAGCTTGAGCAGGCGCGACGCGCCAATCCGCAGGACAGCGAAGTGCTGGGCGCGCTGGCGCAGGCTTACGCCCGGCAGGGCAACCGGGCGAAGGCGGTGTCGCTGCTTGAACAGGCCATGGCTATCGACCCGGCCAGCGACAATCGCAGCAAATGGGACAGTCTGCTGCAGACTAACCGTTACTGGCTGCTCATCGGGCAGGGCGACGCGGCCCTGAAGGCCAACGACATCGCGCTTGCGAAGCGGAAATACCAGCAGGCGCGGGCGGTGGATAAGCGCGACAGCTACGCGGTGCTGGGGCTTGGCGATGTGGCGGTAGCGGAAAAGGATGACGCGGCGGCGGAGCGCTATTATCAGCAGGCGCTGCGCCTGGACCGCGGCAACAGCAACGCGGTGCGCGGTCTTGCCAATCTTTACCGCCGCCAGTCGCCGGTACAAGCCAGCGCCTTTATTGCAGGCTTAAGCGCCAGCCAACGGCGCAGCATTGATGATATCGAGCGCAGCCTGACTAACGACCGGCTGGAGCAGGAGGCCGCCGCGCTGGAAAACCAGGGGCGCTTTAGCGAGGCGGCGGCGCGTCACCGCGAAAGGCTGGCGCTTTCGCCCGGCGATGTCTGGATAACATACCGGCTGGCGAAAGACCTGGCGGCGGCCGGTCGGCAAACCGCGGCTGACGCCGCTTTTGCCGACCTCGCCCGGCTTAAGCCGCAGGATGCTGAACAGGTATACGCTCGCAGCCTCTATCTTTCCGGCCAGGACCGCGACCAGGAGGCGCTGGCGCAAATCGCCGCGCTGCCGCAGGCGAAATGGAACCCGAATATCCACGAACTGGCGCAGCGGCTGGCGAGCAACGGGCTTATTAATCAGGCTAACCGCCTGCGCGATGCAGGCCAGGAGCGCCAGGCCATCACGCTGTTGCTAAGCCAGCCGCCCGCCACCCGCATTGATTTAACGCTGGCGGACTGGGCGCAGCAGCGCGGTGACGATGCTGACGCGCGCGCGCTGTATCAGAAAGTGCTGCAACGGGAGCCGGACAACGCCGACGCGCGTCTGGGACTTGCAGAAGTGCTGGCGGACGAAGGAGATGGCGCTGGCGCCCGAGCGCAGCTTGCGCAACTGCCTGTCGCGTCCCCCGGTGAGCCGCCCGCGCTGAATGCCGAACGCCGCGTCGCCAACGTGCTGGCGCTGGCGGGGGATAAAACAGCGGCGCGCGAAGGTTTTCGCAAGCTTATCCCGCAGGCGACGTCGCAACCGCCCTCACAGGCCACCGCCCTGGTGTTGCGCGACGCGGCCCGTTTTCAGGCGCAGGATGGCGAGCCGCAGCAGGCGCTGGAAACGTATCGCGACGCCATGGTGGCGTCGGGCATTGCGCCTTCACGGCCACGGGATAACGGCGACTTCACCCGGCTGACGCGCAACCATGAAAAAGATGACTGGCTTAAGCGCGGCGTGCGCAGCGACGCGGCGGCGCTTTACCGTCAACAGGATGTGAACGTCACGCTCGACCACGACTACTGGGGCTCCAGCGGTACGCCGGGCTATTCAGATTTGAAAGCGCACACCACCATGTTTCAGGTAGACGCCCCGCTCAGCGACGGACGGATGTTCTTTCGCACCGACGTGGTGAATATGAACGCCGGAAGCTTTAAAAGCGAAGATGGCGTATATAGCCCCAGTTGGGGAACCTGCGAGGCAACGCCATGCTATGGCAGCGCCTCGCAAAAAGCGCATGGCGTAAGCGTCGCGGCGGGCTGGCGCAACGACACCTGGGAGGGGGATATCGGCACGACGCCGATGGGCTTTAAGGTCGTTGATATCGTAGGCGGCCTGAGCTACAGCGACGATCTCGGCCCTGTTGGCTATACGCTTAACGCGCACCGTCGCCCTCTCTCCAGCTCGCTGCTCGCGTTTGCCGGGCAGAAAGACGCCAGCGCCAATACCGGTACGACCTGGGGCGGCGTTCGCGCCACCGGCGGCGGGGTGAGCCTGAGCTATGATAAAGGCGAGGCGAACGGCGTATGGGCGAGCCTTAACGCCGATATGCTGACGGGTAAAAACGTTCAGGACAACTGGCGCGTGCGCTGGATGACGGGCTATTACTATAAGTTTATTAACGAGGATAATCGCCGCCTGACGCTGGGCCTGAACAACATGATCTGGCACTACGAGAAGGACCTGAGCGGCTATAACCTCGGTCAGGGCGGTTATTACAGTCCTCAGGAGTATGTGTCGTTCGCCGTGCCGCTGACCTGGCGCCAGCGCACGGAAAACTGGTCATGGGAAGTGGGCGGTTCCGCTTCCTGGTCGCATTCGCGTACCCGCAGCGGGCCGCGCTATCCGCTTTCCGGCCTGGTTCCTTCGCCGCAGGACACCGACGGCGACGGCGTTTTTGACCGTTATGGCGATAAGGCGGAGCCGGAATCCGGCGGCACCGGGTCCGGCTTCGGCTATACGGCGCGCGCGCTGGTGGAGAGACGCATCAGCAAAAACTGGTCGATCGGTGCGGGCATTGATATCCAGCAGGCGAAAGATTACACCCCAAGCCATGCGCAGATATTTGTACGCTACTCCCAGGCGGGCTGGCAGGGCGATATGGATATGCCGCCGCAGCCGCTGGTGCCATACGCGGACTGGTAGTCTGAATAAAGGGTTAGCGCCGAGAGTTCGCGGTCAAAATTCTACACAATGCAGTATACTCTGCCCGCAAAGCGCATTATTTGCAGCGGGCAGAGGCACAGTGGAGAGTTAACTTGCGAGTCAGTCGTTCCTTAACGATTAAACAAATGGCGACGGTGTCAGCCGTCTCCCTGGTGTTTATTTTTGTTTTTGTTGTGATTTTGCTGTTTCACTTCGCGCAGTCCAATCGCTATAACGTTGCCATGCAGATGGAGAGCGTGGCGCGCTCGGTGCGCCAGCCTCTCTCCGCCGCCATTCTGAAAGCCGATATTCCCGAAGCGGAAGCGATTTTGCAGCAGATCAAACCGGCGGGCGTTATCAGCCGCGCCGACGTGGTGCTGCCAAACCAGTTTCAGGCGTTAAGGGTGCGTTTCACGCCCGATCGCCCCATCCCGATGATGATTTCGCGCATTTTTGAGCTGCCGGTGCAGATTTCCCTGCCGCTGTACTCCCTTGAACGCCCGGCGAACCCGCAGCCCCTGGCCTATCTGGTTTTGCAGGCGGACTCGTGGCGCGTTTATCGCTTTATCATGCACCTGATTTCAACATTGCTTACCGCCTGGCTACTGCTCTCGCTGATTCTTTCCGTGGCCATTACCTGGTGCGTTAACCGGCTTATCGTCCACCCGCTGCGTAAAATTGCCCGCGAGCTTAACGAGCTGGACGCGGCGAAAGTGCTTCCTCACCAGCTTAAGCTGGCGCGGCTGCATAAAGATGATGAGATAGGCATGCTGGTGCGCAGCTATAACCGCAACCAGCAAACGCTGATGCGCCTGCAGGAAGAGACCACGGCGCTCAGCACCCACTCGCCGATTACCGGCCTGCCGAACCGGGCGCTGCTGATGTCGCTGCTGGAAAAGGTCGTCTCGGGCGGTAAAACCACGGCGCTGGTGTTTATCGCCTGTGAAACCTTGCAGGAAGCGGCGGCGGTGTTGAGTGAAGAAGAACGCAGCCGCGTGCTCGTCACCATTGTGGAAAGAATGCGGTCGGCACTCTCGCCGAGAATGGTTATCGCCCAGGTCAGCCATTATGACTTCGCCGTTATTGCCCACGGCGTGAAGGAGCGGGGGCATGCGTTAACGCTTGCCCAACAGCTGCTTGCCGCGATCGGTGAAAACCTGCCTGGCGGCGAGCTGCATTTGCGACCTACCGCCAGCATCGGCATCGCGATGTACCATGGCGAACTCAGCGCAGAGCAGCTTTATCGTCATGCCGTGGTGGCCGCCTTCAGCGCGCGACGCAAGGGTAAAAACCAGGTGCTCTTTTTCGACCCCGAGCAGACGCTTCAGGCGCAGCGGCGGCTGACCGAAGAGAGCGATATCCTCAATGCGCTCGACAGCCATCAGTACGCCATCTGGCTTCAGCCGCAGGTCGATTTGCGCACCGGCAAAGTAGTTAGTGCCGAAGCGCTGCTTCGCCAGCAGCAGGCGGACGGCAGCTGGGCCTTGCCGGAAGGGTTGATTGAAACCATTGAATCCAGCGGCCTGATGGTGCTGGTGGGCAACTGGGTGCTGGAGGAGGCGTGTCGGCTGCTGGCGGCCTGGCAAAGCCGCAACATCACGATGCCGCTGTCGGTAAACCTGTCAGCGTTGCAGTTGCTGCACCATGAGATGGTGCCCTCGCTGCTCGCTTTGCTTGAACGCTACCGCATCGCGCCAGGCACGCTGGTGCTGGAGGTCACGGAAAGCCGCCGTATCGACGACCCGGACGCGGCGGTTTCTATTCTGCGCCCGTTGCGTAACGCCGGGGTGCGTATTGCGCTGGATGATTTCGGTATGGGGTACGCCAGCCTGCGTCAGCTGCACCATATGAAAACGGTGCCGGTGGACGTGATGAAAATGGATAAAAAATTTATTGAAGGGCTGCCGCAGGAGCATGGCATGGCCGACGTGATTATTCAGTTGGCGGCGAGTTTGTCGCTGGATGTAGTGGCCGAAGGGGTGGAAACCGACGCGCAGCGCGACTGGCTCGCCAGCGCCGGCGTGAGCCTGGCGCAGGGCTACCTGTTCGGTAAGGCGACAACGGCGCAGGAGTTTGAGCGTCTTTACCTTTCTCGCTCCGGCCCAGCGGCGTAAGCGCTGCGATTCAGCGCGACTTATGCGAGCCAGCTCATAATTTTTAACATTAATGTTAACAAGCTGGTGTGTTGTTATTTCTGTGATGTATACCGGGTGTTACTTTTAGCCAACAGGATTGCTAAACAAGCACTTTTCTTGTGGTTATTACCTTCAAGGACACCCTATGAAACTCTCACTCTTCAAGAGCCTTTATTTTCAGGTTTTGACCGCCATCGCCATCGGCATTCTGCTCGGCCACTTCTACCCGGAGCTGGGCGCGCAGATGAAGCCGCTGGGCGACGCCTTCGTTAAGCTCATCAAAATGATTATCGCCCCGGTGATTTTCTGTACCGTGGTGACCGGCATCGCCGGCATGGAAAGCATGAAGGCGGTTGGGCGCACCGGCGCGGTCGCGCTGCTCTATTTTGAGGTCGTCAGCACGCTGGCGCTGATTATCGGCCTGGTTATTGTGAACCTGGTGCAGCCAGGCGCGGGCATGAACGTCGACCCGGCGACGCTGGACGCGAAAGCGGTGGCGGTTTACGCCGAACAGGCGCAGCAGCAGGGCGTAGTCGCCTTCCTGCTGGACGTTATCCCCGGCAGCGTCATCGGCGCGTTCGCCAGCGGCAACATTTTGCAGGTGCTCTTGTTCGCCGTGCTGTTTGGCTTTGCGCTGCACCGTCTTGGCAAAAACGGCCAGCTGATTTTCAACGTTATTGAAAGCTTCTCGCAGGTTATCTTCGGCATTATCAATATGATCATGCGCCTTGCGCCGATTGGCGCGTTTGGGGCGATGGCCTTCACCATTGGGAAATATGGCGTCGGCACGCTGGTGCAGCTCGGCCAGCTGATTGTCTGCTTCTATATCACCTGTATTCTGTTCGTGGTGGTGGTATTGGGCGCCATTGCCCGCGCGACGGGCTTCAATATCTTCAAATTTATCCGCTACATCAAAGAAGAGCTGCTGATTGTGCTGGGGACGTCGTCTTCAGAGTCGGCGCTGCCGCGCATGCTCGATAAAATGGAGAAGCTGGGCTGCAAGAAATCGGTGGTGGGGCTGGTTATCCCGACCGGTTACTCGTTTAACCTCGACGGCACCTCCATTTATCTGACGATGGCGGCGGTGTTTATCGCCCAGGCGACCAACAGCCATATGGATATCTTCCATCAAATCACGCTGCTGGTGGTGCTGCTGCTCTCCTCGAAAGGGGCGGCCGGGGTAACCGGCAGCGGGTTTATCGTGCTGGCGGCGACCATTTCGGCGGTAGGCCACCTGCCTGTCGCGGGGCTGGCGCTGATCCTTGGCATCGATCGCTTTATGTCGGAAGCGCGTGCGCTGACTAACCTGGTCGGCAATGGCGTAGCGACAATCGTCGTGGCGAAGTGGGTTAAACAGCTTGATGAAAAGCAGCTCAAAGCGACGCTGAACCCGAAAAAACGCGACGCCCGCCCGCAACAAATCTCCTCCTGATCTCACTCTTCTGCCCGCTGCCGCTTGCCTCGGCTGCGGGCCCCTGCGCATAATTGGCTTTTATTTCACTTTATTGCGTGACGTTTTGTTAATTTCGCGGTCAAACGAAAAGTTCTGACGTCACCTTTGATGGCCGTACATGCGCGACAGGTCATCGCTTGAATGATTTTTAACCAGGAATGTTGATCAGGGGTACACATGCAGGGCACTAAAATTCGTCTTTTCGCCGGGAGCCTGCTGATGATAGCGGCTACTGGCTACGTGCAGGCAGAAGCGCTCCAGCCCGACCCGGCCTGGCAACAAGGCACGCTGGCGAACGGTTTTCAGTGGCAGGTGCTGGCGACGCCGCAACGCCCCAGCGACCGAGTGGAAATCCGCCTCTCCATTAATACCGGCTCGCTTGCGGAAAGCACCCAGCAGAGCGGTTACAGCCGCTTTCTGCCGCGCCTTGCGTTGACCCAGAGCGGCAGCCTGCAACCCACTCAGGCGCGCTCCTTATGGCAGCAAAGCATCGACCCGAAGCGCCCGTTGCCGCCGGTTATTGTCTCTTATGACACCACGCTGTTTAATCTGAGCCTGCCCAATAACCGCAACGATTTACTCAAAGAAGCGCTGACCTACCTTGCCGACGCGGCAGGACAAACCAAAATCACCCCTGAGAGCATTACAAAGGCGTTGCAGGGACAGGATATGGTCGTTACGTCGCCCATCGATACCAAAGAGGGCTGGTGGCGCTACCGCCTGAAGGGATCGACGCTGCTCGGCCACGACCCGGCGGATGAGATCCGTCAGCCGGTGGATGCTAACCAGCTGAAAGCGTTTTACCAGAAGTGGTATACGCCGGACGCGATGACGCTTATCGTCGTCGGCAACATCGACAGCCGCGCGGTGGCGGAGCAGATCAACAAAACCTTTGGCGACCTGAAAGGCAAGCGCGAGACGCCTGCGCCGGTGCCGACGCTCTCTCCGCTGCGCCATGAGCCGGTGAGCATCATGACCGATATGGTGCGCCAGGACAGGCTCTCCATCATGTGGGACACTCCCTGGCAGCCTATCCGCGAATCCGCGGCGCTGCAGCGTTACTGGCGCGCCGACCTCGCCCGCGAGGCGCTGTTCTGGCACGTTCAGCAAAATTTAAGCAAAAACAGCATCAAGGATATCGGCATCGGCTTTGACTGCCGCGTGCTGTTCCAGCGCGCCCAGTGCGCCATTAACGTGGAATCGCCGACCGACAAGCTCAACAGCAATCTGGCGCTGGTCGCCCGTGAGCTGGCGAACGTGCGCGGCAATGGCCTTTCCGGGGATGAGTTCAACGCGCTTATCGCGCAGAAAAAGCTGGAGCTGCAAAAACTTTTCGCCACCTATGCGCGCACAGATACCGACATCCTTATCAACCAACGGATGCGCTCTTTGCAAAACCAGGTGGTGGATATCGCGCCGGAGCAATACCAGAAGCTGCGCCAGAGCTTCCTGGACAGCCTGACGCTTGAGCAGCTAAACCAGGATCTCCGTCAGCAGCTTTCGCAGACGATGTCGCTGATTCTGCTGCAGCCGAAGGGTGAGCCTGAGTACAGCATGCAGGAGTTGCAAACGACGTGGGATAAGATAATGACGCCTGCCGTCACGCCGGCCGCCGCCGACGACACCCATCAGGATGTGACCGATATTCCGCCTGCGCAGTAAGGCGTGTTGCAGATAAAAAAAGCGCCGCGCGGCGCTTTTTTTATGGCCTCAGGCCGGCATCGCCGAGGCGGGGATAATCGCGCCGCGATACTGAATGACGGTGCTCGCAGTCAGATGACCGCGTTTTGCCGCCTCTTCTGCGCTGCCGCCGACGAGGCGCACCGCCAGATAGCCGGCGCTGAAGGAGTCGCCCGCGGCTGTCGTATCAATCACTTTCTCTTTTGGCAGTTTCACCGCCGGCACGTCCAGCACCGCTTCGCCCTGAATGGCGACGAGGCAAGAATCCGCGCCGCGCTTGATAACCACTTCCCGCACGCCCGCCGCATGGGTGCGCGCAATCACCTCTTCTACCGGCTTTTCGCCCCACAGCGCGTCTTCATCATCCAGCGTCAGAAAGGCGATATCGGTGCAGCTTAACATCTGCTGATAAACCTGCTGTGTCTCTTCGCGGCTGGCCCACAGGCGCGGGCGATAGTTGTTGTCAAAAATCACCTTGCCGCCGTTGGCGCGGCAGTTGCGCAGCAGGTTGAGCAGTTTTTCACGGCTTTGCGGGCTGAGAATAGCGAGGCTGATGCCGCTCAGATAGAGGTAGTCAAAACCTGCAAGCTCGGCGCAGATGGCGTCTGCCTTGTCGCTCTCCAGCCAGTAGCGGGCCGCCGCTTCATTGCGCCAGTAGTAAAACGTACGCTCGCCGCTGGCGTCGGTCTCAATGTAATACAGGCCCGGCAGCCGGTTCTCCATGCGCTGCGTCAGGTCGGTCTTCACATATTCTGCCTGCCAGGCGTCGATCATCTGCTGGCTGAAATTGTCCTGGCCCAGCGCGGTGACGTAGTGCACGGAGAGGGCGGTCGGCGCGACCTGACGGGCAATATAAACTGACGTGTTAAGGGTATCGCCGCCAAAACCACGGTTTACCTCCGTGCCTTTTTGCGACAGTTCAATCATGCATTCGCCAATAACGGCAATTTTTTGCAAAGACATAGTGAAGAACCTGTACAGAGAAAATGAAAGCTAGTGTGTGCTCCGCTGATAAATCCGTCAAACATTTTAAAACATCGTTCCGATATTTATTTGAGCCAAACAGGTATTTTGAAAGTCCCGGAAAAACAGTGATTCATAAACAGGCAGAGATTGAACATAAAGTTCTCACCTGGCGGGCCGATAATTCGTTGGCGAGTCCAGGACAGCCATCACGTTTAACAGGACGACTACGATGAAGTTAAAACAGGTCACTCAACGGCTACCTATGCCTGCCGCGAACATTGAAAATCTCCAGGAGCGGCGTTTCTGGTTGCAGTGTGAGCGTGCCTATACCTATCAACCCATATATAAAACCGATGGGCGACTATTGGCGGTAGAGCTGCTGACGGTGGTCACGCATCCCCGCGAGCCGGACCGGCGCATTCCGCCTGACCGCTATTTTTCGGAACTGCCCGTTCGCCAGCGGCTGATGGTAATTGACGAACAGCTGTCGGTGCTGGAGGCGCGAGCCGCCTTTTTCCAGCAAAACCAGGTGCTGGCCTCGGTGAACATTGACGGCCCCACGCTGCTGACGATGCGCGAACACAGCGAACTGCTGGATCGAGCCAACCGGCTTGAGTGGGTGCGCTTTGAGCTGGTGGAGCATATCCGCCTGCCGCAGGACTCCTCTTTCGCCAGCGTTTGCGAGTTAGGGCCGCTCTGGCTGGATGACTTTGGCACCGGCATGGCGAACTTCTCGGCATTAAGCGAAGTCCGTTACGACTATATCAAAGTGGCGCGCGAGCTCTTCACGATGCTGCGTAAAACGCCTGAGGGCCAAAACCTTTTCACACTGCTGCTGCAACTAATGAATCGTTATTGTGAAGGGGTGATTGTCGAAGGGGTGGAAACCGAAGAGGAGTGGCGCGACGTGCAGGCTTCGCCCGCGCTTGCCGCTCAGGGATATTTCCTCTCCCGTCCGGTCTCTTTTGATACCCTGGAGCGCGTAATGCTAAGACTTTCCTGATGTTGTTTCCGTTTCCCTAAACTATCTTTACTTAAGGCAAGGTAGAAAGGGAAGGCGCGGAAATGACAAAAACAGGCAAAATAATCAGTGCGGTAGCAGGGATCTTCGTGTTGCTGATCGTGATTTTAATCATTGTTATCGCCACTTTTGACTGGAACCGATTAAAACCGACCATTAACGAGAAAGTCTCCACCGAGCTGAACCGTCCTTTCGCTATTCGCGGCGATCTGGGCGTGGTGTGGGAGCGCAGCAAAGAGGAAACCGGCTGGCGCAGCTGGGTGCCGTGGCCGCACGTCCATGCCGAAGACATTATCCTCGGCAACCCGCCTGAAATCCCTGAAGTCACCATGGTGCATTTGCCTCGCGTGGAAGCCACGCTCGCGCCGCTCGCGCTGCTGACCAAAACGGTCTACATCCCCTGGATTAAACTGGTGCAGCCGGATGCGCGCCTGATTCGCCTGTCGGAAAAAAACAATAACTGGACCTTTAACCTGGCGAACAGCGATAAAAAAGAGGAGAACGCCCAGCCTTCCGCCTGGTCTTTTAAGCTCGACAATATCCTGTTCGATAAAGGCCATATTTCCATTGATGACAAACTCAGCCGCGCCGATGTGAAAATTACCGTCGATCCGCTCGGCAAACCTCTGCCGTTCAATGAAGTGACCGGCGCAGATGATAAAGAGAACAAGGGCAACGTCGGCAACTATGTTTTTGGCCTGAAAGCGGACGGGCGCTACAACGGCCAGGCCGTTGAAGGCACCGGAAAAATCGGCGGCATGCTGGCGCTGAGAAGCGAAGGCACGCCGTTCCCGGTGCAGGCCGATTTACGCTCCGGTAATACCCGCGTGGCCTTTGTCGGCACCGTTAATGACCCGATGAACATGGGCGGGGTGGATTTAAAACTGAAATTTGCGGGCGATTCGCTGGGCGAGCTTTACGAGCTGACCGGCGTACTGCTGCCGGACACCCCGCCGTTTGAAACGGATGGCCGACTGGTGGCGAAAATCGGCGATAAAACTTCCACCTATGATTATCGCGGTTTTAACGGTCGCATCGGCGACAGCGACATTCACGGTTCGCTCACCTATACCAAAGGCGAACCGCGGCCGAAGCTGGAGGGTGATTTAGAGTCGCGCCAGCTGCGTCTGGCGGATTTGGGGCCGCTTATCGGCGTCGATTCTGGCAAAGAGGCTGACAAGAGCAAACGCGCCGAACAGCGCAAGGGCGAAAAATCGTCGCAGCCGGCGGATAAAGTGCTGCCGTACGATAAATTCGAAACCGATAAATGGGATGTGATGGATGCGGACGTGCGCTTTAAAGGCCGCCGCATTGAACACAGCGCCAGCCTGCCGTTAAGCGACCTCACTACGCATATCATTCTGACCAACGGCGACCTGCGCCTGAAGCCGCTTAAGTTCGGCATGGCGGGCGGCACCATTAATTCCACCATTCATCTGGACGGCAGAAAATCGCCGATGCAGGGCGCGGCGGATATTCAGGCGCGTCGCCTGAAGCTTAAAGAGCTGATGCCGGATGTGGAGCTGATGCAAAAGACGCTCGGCGAGCTGAACGGCGATGCGGATTTCCGCGGCACTGGTAACTCAGTAGCGGCGCTGCTTGGCAGCAGCAACGGCAACCTGAAGCTGCTGATGAATGATGGCTTGATTAGCCGCAACCTGATGGAAATTCTCGGCCTCAACGTGGGTAACTTTGTCGTCGGCCAGATTTTCGGCGATGAGGAGGTGCGCGTGAACTGCGCGGCGGCGAACCTCGATCTGGTGAACGGCGTGGCCCGTCCGCAAATTTTCGCCTTCGATACGGAAAATGCGCTGATTAACATTACCGGCACCACCAGTTTCGCCAACGAGCGGCTCGATCTCACCATTAACCCGGAAAGCAAAGGGGTGCGTATTGTTACGCTGCGCTCGCCGCTTTACGTGCGCGGCTCCTTCAAGAACCCGGATTACGGCGTGAAGCCGGGGCCGCTCATCGCCCGTGGCGCCGTAGCCGCCGCGCTGGCGACGCTGGTGACCCCGGCCGCCGCGCTGCTGGCGTTGATTTCGCCGTCCGAGGGCAGCGAGAATCAGTGCGGCGCGATTTTGTCGCAAATGAAGAAATAAGAAGAACGGGCCGGTTCGTCTGAATCTCCTGCGGCGGTAAGCAACGCGTTACCCGCCGGGCCCGGTGTCACAGAGATAAAAAAGGCTGCCCGAAGGCAGCCTTTTTCATTAACGCGATGGCGGGATTACAGCGCCTGCTCGCGCGTCTCATGCGTTGCCACCAGCGCAATCAGCGTTAACGCCGCCATTGCCGCAAGGTAGATGCCAACGTAAGTCAGGCCATAGTTCGCCTGCAGCCAGGTGGCGATGTAGGGCGCAACCGACGCTCCCAGAATCGACGACACGTTATAGGAGAACGAGGCGCCGGTGTAACGCACTTCCGTTGGAAACAGCTCCGGCAGCAGCGCGCCCATCGGACCGAACGTCAGCCCCATCAGGCTTAAGCCAATCAGCAGGTAGGCCATCACCATCGCCTGGTTGCCGGAACCGAGCAGCGGCGGGAAGACAAACAGCGCGAACAGCAGGATCAGGCTGGTAATGGTTATCATGCTCTTGCGGCGGCCAAAACGGTCCGCCAGCAGCCCTGCTACCGGCACCATGACGCCAAAGCCAATCACCGCCATCATCAGCATCCACAGCACGCTATTGCGCGAGAAGCCAAGGCCGCCTTGCGCCGCTGGCGTGGTGCTGAAGGTCATGGAGTAGACCGTCATGATGTAAAACAGCGTATAGGTCGCAAGCATAATAAAGGTGCCGAGCACCGTCACGCGCACGTGTTTCGTCAGCAGGGTGCCAAGCGGGATTTTCACCTGTTTCTTCGCTTTGGCGATTTTGGCGAACACCGGCGTTTCATGCAGGGAAACGCGCACGTAGAGGCCAATCAACACCAGCACGGCGGAGAAGATAAACGGCACGCGCCAGCCCCAGCTCATGAACTGTTCGTCGGTCAGCAGCCAGGAGAGCAGCAGGAAGGTGCCGTTGGCGAAGAAGAAGCCGATCGGCGCGCCAAGCTGCGGGAAGGAGCCGTAAAGCGCACGCTTGCGCGGCGGCGCGTTTTCGGTAGCGAGCAATGCTGCGCCGCCCCATTCGCCGCCAAGACCCAGGCCCTGACCAAAGCGCGCCAGCGCCAGCAGCAGCGGGGCGAGCACGCCGATGCTCTCATAGCCTGGCAGCAGGCCGATCAGCACCGTCGAAATGCCCATGGTGAGCAGCGAGGCGACCAGCGTCACTTTGCGGCCCACGCGGTCGCCGAAGTGGCCAAACAGGGCGGAGCCAATCGGGCGCGCCACAAAGGCGATAGCGAAAGTAGCAAGCGATTGTAGCGTGGCGGCGGTCGGGTCGCCCTGCGGGAAGAAGATGTGCGGGAAGACAATTACCGCCGCTGTGGCATAAATGTAAAAGTCAAAGAACTCGATGGCGGTGCCAATGAGCGAGGCGATAACCACTTTACCGCGAGAGTTTACCGGCGTGGCGTCCTGGTCGTTTTCCAGAGTCGTTGCGAGTGATGCTTGCATAGATATTTCTTATTTTTTACCGTCGGACAGCCATATTAGCCACAGCAAAAGCGACATTTCAACGCGCTGCCCGCCGGCGCTTTGCGCAAAAAACAGGCAAAAAGCGAATAATTTTCGGGCTCGCCGAATATCTTCTATGAAATGCTTCACGATTTTTGAAAATTAGAAGATAAAACTAGTTTTTGGTTAAACAAAAGTTACAGGCTGGATTTATATGCTGAAGTAGCGGCGGCGGGTGAAAAAAACAGAGGTTTTTCAACCCGCCTGCCGGTTTAGTCGAAGTGTTTGCCCGGCATTTTCGGGTCGTCTTTATATTCCGCGGTGGCTATCCAGGCCGCGCAGAAGAGCGTCAGACGGGCAAAGAAGTAGAAGAACGCCAGCAGCCCCAGTACCGAGCCAAAGGCAGCGCCGGACGGCGACGTCACCAGTGAAGGCAGGGTATAGGTCATGATGACTTTGATGATTTCAAACCCTATCGCGGCGATAAACGAGCCGCGCACCAGCGCTTTACGGCGCGGGCGATGGCGCGGCAGCCGCCAGAAGATCCAGAAGAAAAGCAGGAAGTTGGCGCAGATGGAAATCGCAAGGCCAATCAGATGCCAGACGGGTTTCAGCCAGGGAATGTAATCAAGGTAAAGCCAGCGAATAATCGCCTCCTGCGCGGAGCCGGCGACCGAGGTGATAGAGAGGGTGATGACCAGCGCCACCAGCAGGCCGATGAGCGAGATAAAATCGCGCAGGTATTTCACCCACCACTTTTCTTCGTCCTGCGCGCCACGCTCCCACACCTCGCGCGACTGGGCGCGAATAGCTTCACGCAGGTTGCCCATCCAGCTCACCCCGGAATAGAGCGCCACACCAAGCCCGACAATACCTACCGTGGTGCGCTGCTGCACGGCGGCGTTAATGCTGCTTTGCAGCGTCTGGGCGAGCGTCGGGTCGCTTACGTTCATCAGGATTTTGCTGAAGATGTCCTGCAAAAGCGTGGGGTGAGAGGCGAGAATAAACCCGGCGGCGGCGAATGAGACCATCAGGATAGGGATCATCGACAGGAACGAGAAATAGGTGATAGCCGCGCCGAACTGGCTGCCGAGCCGGTCGTTAAAACGCTCCGTTGCGCGGATAAGATGCGCCACCATCGGGCGACGTTCCAGCTTTTCCACGGTTTGCGTAACGGCGGCGACGGGGCCTTCGCCTTTCTCCTTAGGCTCCGCTTTTTTCTCCTCAGGCGGGCGGGTGTCAAGCTGCGGCACGGGTTTGTAATCCAGGTCTTCCGTTGGCCGTTTTGCAGGCTTCTCCGGTGTCGTCATTAAAAGCGGTTCCTTATGGGTGTTAATCGACATAAACAAAAGTATAGCCTGACGCTAATCAACGTAACTTTTCATCACCCCGCTGAGCCACTCCATAAAGAGATGCACCCGACGCGACAGGTTGCGGCGGTGAGGATAAATCAGCGAGACCGGCATCGGCGCGCCGCGGTATTGCGGCAAAATTTCCACCAGCGTACCGCTGCGCAGCGCCGCTTTGACCCCGACGCGCGGCACCTGAATAATCCCAAGACCCGCCACGCAGGCGGCGTGATAGGTTTCGGTGCTGTTGACGGTCAGTACGCCGCCGGTTTTGACCCAGCGGGTTTCGTTATCGCTCCACACTTCAAACCCCTGTGGGCGCGTGCCGAGGTTGGCGGCGTAATGCACCAGCGCGTGGGTGGCAAGGTCTTCCAGCGTTTGCGGGTAGCCAAACCGGGCGAGGTAGTCGGGGCTTGCGCAGTTCACCATCGTCAGTTTGCCTAGCGGTCGCGCCACCAGCCCCGACTCTTTTAGCTGGCCGACACGCACCACGCAGTCAAAGCCTTCGCGCACCACATCCACCAGCCGATCGCTGCTGCTAAGCTCTACTTCAATACCGGGGTAGTGCTGCAAAAAGGCGGGCAGACGCGGGATCACGAGGTTTTTCGCCACGGCCACCGGCATATCGACGCGCAGCCGCCCGCTGACGCTTGCCGGGTCGTGCAGGAAGAGGCTGTCCAGCTCATCCAGGTTCGCCAGCAGGTCGCGGGCGCGTTCGTAATAGACCATGCCGTCCTGGGTGAGCTGCACCCGGCGCGTGGTGCGGTGCAGGAGCCTTGCGCCAAGCGTCGCTTCCAGCGCCTGGATCTGGCGGGACACGCTGCCTCTGGGCAGGCCGAGCGTTTCGGCGGCGCGGGAAAAGCTCTCCAGTTCCGCCACCCGTACGAAGAGTTGCATTGCGTGAATTTTATCCATCGGAATGGCTCATTGTTGTTGTTATTGAAACAGTGAAACGCAATTCAGCACATTTATTGTTTTTTTATCAGCTAATAAGCTTTCTCTCAATCACTGCAACGGCAAAGAGGGGGTTTTTATGACGCAACGTATCGCAATCGTAACGGGTGGCAGCCGCGGCCTGGGGAAAAACGCGGCGCTGAAGCTGGCTGAACGAGGAACAGGCATCATCCTGACCTACAACAGCCAGCGTCAGGAAGCGGAAAAAGTGGTCAGCGAAATTGAGCTAAAAGGCGTAAAAGCAGTGGCATTGCAGCTGAACGTCGCCGAAAGCAACACTTTCGCCGATTTTGTTAAAGAGGTGAAGGCGCAGTTGAAAGATGTCTGGCAGCGTGACAGCTTCGATTATTTATTAAACAACGCCGGAACAGGCATCGATGTCCTGTTTGCTGAGACCAGCGAGGCGCAGTTTGATGAGATGATGCGCATCCATCTCAAAGGACCTTTCTTCCTGACTCAGCAACTGCTGCCATTGATGAAAAACGGTGGGCGGATCCTGAATGTTTCCAGCGGGCTGGCGCGCTTCGCGCTGCCGGGCAAGGCGGCCTACGCCATGATGAAAGGGGCGATGGAAGTGCTGACGCGTTATCAGGCGAAAGAGCTGGGCGAGCGGGGCATTTCAGTCAATATCATCGCACCAGGCGCGATTGAAACAGACTTTGGCGGCGGCGTCGTTCGCGACAACGAACAGATGAACCGCGCTATCGCGTCGCAAACGGCGCTGGGCCGGGTTGGCCTGCCGGATGATATTGGCGACGCCATCGCCGCATTGCTCAGCGATGAGTTGCGCTGGATGAACGCGCAGCGCATTGAGGTCTCTGGCGGGATGTTCCTGTAAGAGGCACGGCGTCGGGCAGTCTGCTTGCGGCGTTTGAGGATGTCATCGAATGTGAAAAAGAGAGTAAACAGGGAGGCGGATCGTAACCGATGCGCTAAAGGCCCCTCTCCTTACCGGGGAGAGGGGCGCAAAAACCTGAACTTTACTCTTTGATGATGCGGTCGATGCGCGCTACGGGCGGCTGCTGTTTCTTATCCAGCGTACCGTTAATCGTAATCAGCTGATCGGGTTCGATCTGACGGTCCTGGAACACCGCCATCGGGATCATCACGTCAATCTGATCCGATTTATCGCGAAACACATAGATATCGTTGCCTTTCTTCTGGATCAGGTTGCCCTGAAACGAAACGGAAGCGCCGTCATGCATCTCTTTACCTTCTTTGATGGACATGGTTTTGTGCGTTTCCGCGCCGCGATAGCCGCTATCGATTTTGTGCGGCGGCGGCGGTGCATCGCCCGTTTTCAGTCCCGGCTGGTCTTCAGCCACGGCGGGCAGCGTAAACAGGGTAGTAAATGCAGCGATGATAAGTGCCTTTTTCATACTTCTCCTTAGCATTGGCTTAGGGTCACATGTTTTAAGCCTGGCACACGGAGAAGAAAACGCCGATTAACAATATTCCTGGTTTAACAGGCCAAATACCCAGTCATCCTGCCAGCGGCCGTGCAGAAAGTAGTTTTCCCGCAGCGTGCCCTCAAGCATAAAGCCCGTTTTTTCAAGCAGCCTGCGCGAAGGATCATTGCCCACCGTAACGGTGGCGACAAGCTTACGGATGCCGCATTGCTTGAACGCAAGATGGCAGACCGCGCGCAGCGACTCGTAGCCATAGCCTTTCCCCTGATGCCGCTTCGCCAGCAGATAGCCCACCTCGGCTTTATCCTCTTCACGGCGGATAAACCCCGTTACGCCCACCGGCTCGCCGCTTGCCTGCTCGCTTATTAACAGGCCGAGCCAGTGGCGGCTTTCCGGCGTCCAGACGGGCAAACGCGTGGCGAACGCCGCATAAATCTCCTCTTCGCTGCCCCGATCCGCCATAAAGCGCATCACCTCTTCGTCGCGCTGCAGGGAGAGAAAAAAGGGCCAGTCTTCGGCGGTAAGCTGGCGATAAGCGAGGCGGGAGGTGGTGAAAGTTGTCAGCATGGCGTCAATCCACAATAAACAGCGTGGCGCCGGTCGACGTGGAAGAGCGGTGCGCTTCGGCGTTATCCGCTACCTGATAGCTGACGCCCGGCGTCATAACGAAACGGCGGCCATCTTCAAGCTCCGTATGCAGCTCGCCGCTCAGGCAGAGCAGAATGTGCGCTTTGCGACACCAGTGGTCGGCCAGATAACCCGCCGTATATTCCACCATTCGCACGCGCACCGCGCCGAATTGCTGAGTGCGCCATAGCGCTTTGCCGCTGATGCCGGCGTGTTCGGTGACCGGTACAGTCGCCCAGTCTGTAATGCCAAAGGGAATATTCTCAAGCTGCATGGTTATCCTTTTAATTCTCTGAAGCGGCGGCGGGTCTTTTACTCTCGCATCAAAAAAAGGTTTACGCAGCAGATTATTACGACGCAGAGGCTCCCTATTATTGGGGATCGATATCGTCCCGCGTCAGGCCGATATCCCGCAGCTTTGCGTCGTCCAGCGTACGCAGTAACCGGCGCGTCTGGTAGCATCGCCATGCGCTGCGAAGAAAGCGCCCCAGCAAAACAAAACCATAAAAGGGACGTACCGGGCGGTTTTCGTGAAATTCCATGATTAAGCTCCTCTTCATCAACGAGCTTTCATGGTCGACTTTTACGGGGGCGCAATACAGGCGCACAAAATCCTTTTCTTTACCATACAGAAGCGGCATAACAGAGGCTGAATCGCATACCGGGCGCGCCATCTGTACTGGTTAACGGCCCTGTATGATGAAAAGAGGGGATACAGCATGACGCGCTATCAGCATTTGGCGGATTTATTAACGCAGCGGATCCGGCAGGGGCTTTATCAACAGGGAGAGCGACTGCCTTCCGTTCGCAGCTTAAGCCAGGAGCATGGCGTTAGCATCAGTACGGTACAGCAGGCCTATAGTTTGCTTGAAGAGCGGCGGCTAGTGCTGCCGCAACCGCGTTCGGGCTATTTCGTCGCGCCGCAGAAAGCGGAGCCGCCCGCGCCGCGTCTCACTCGACCCGAGCAGCGCCCTGTAGAAATTTCTCAGTGGAACGAAACGCTGGCGTTGCTGGAAGCGCGCAAGGATAAAGCCGTATTTCCTTTTGGCGGCGGGTCGCCGGATATCTCCCACCCTACGCTTAAACCGCTGTGGCGAGAAATCGGCCGCGTTGCCTCACCTCAACGGGTGGAAGCGATGTTCGGCTATGACGAACTGGCGGGCAACCGCGAACTGCGCGAACAGATAGCCCGCCTGATGCTTGATGGTGGGGCGCAGGTTAACAGCGAAGAGATTATTGTGACCCCGGGCTGTCATGGCGCGCTGTCTCTGGCTGTTAGCGCGCTTTGCCAGCCTGGCGATATTGTGGCGATGGAATCTCCCTCTTATTACGGCACCATGCAGATGTTGCGCGGGCTTGGCCTCAAAGTTATCGAAATTCCTACTGACTCTCAGACTGGCATTAGCGTGGAGGCGCTTGAGCTGGCGCTGGAACAGTGGCCGATTAAAGCCGTGCTGCTGGTGCCTACCTGTAACAATCCGCTGGGTTTTACCATGCCGCTTGCCCGCAAGCGCGCGGTGCTCAACCTCGCTGCGCGGTTTGATATCGCGCTCATCGAAGATGACATCTATGGTGAAACCGCCTGGCAATATCCTCGTCCGGCGACGATTAAATCAATGGATGAGGAAGGGCGAGTGCTGTTGTGCAGCTCCTTTTCCAAAACCGTGGCGCCGGGGCTGCGCGTGGGCTGGATTGCGCCAGGCCGTTACTATGACCGCGTGTTGCACCGTAAATATATCGCCACGACCTCTTCTCCTCCGGCCACGCAAACAGCGGTAGCTACCTTTATTCGCGAAGGCCACTATCATCGGCACTTGCGGCGCATCCGCCAGCATTATCAGCGCAATTATGACGTATTAAGCTGCAAGGTGCGCTCCTTGTTCCCCTGCGGGATTTGCGTCAGTCGTCCGCAGGGCGGTTTTATGATGTGGGTGGAGCTGCCGGAAGAAATTGATTTAACGCGTTATACCGCACAGATGCAGCAGAGACGCCTCCATCTGGCTGCAGGCCAACTTTTTTCCGCGTCAGAAAAATACCGTAATTGTCTGCGTCTGAACTTCGCCGCGCCGTTTGATGAAAAGTGTGAAAACGCGCTGCGTAACATAGGCGAGTTCTTTCATGAAGTTATGCGCAAAGGATGATTTCATAACGGGTGCTTTGCCATCACTTTTATTCCCGCTATTTTCAGCTATGTTATTTTACTGTCTGTAAAACGGTAAAAATGGGTAATAACAATACGCCTGGAAAAGGCGAGCAAAGACCGTTAGCGAAACGGCAAACATTACTCCGCAAGAGGACGCGGTATGACATATTCCACACAGCAATCTCTACGAGAAGAGTTTGAAACCGCGCTTGGTATTATCAGCCAGGCGTCGGTGGCGATTCTCGCGCTGCTCGATATTCGGGTGGCCGAAGGCAAAGATCCACAGTGGTTTTCACAACAGCTTGAGCAGGCCCGCCAGAATCTGGGGAGCTGGGCGGTGGTTGGGCGTAAGCTCAATCTCGATGATGTGGAAATGTCCCGTTTCAGCCTGCGGCTACGCCATTTGCAGCAGTTGGTCCCGCGTTATGAAAGCGGTCAGGCGATAAGTCAGAACCAGCTTTTTGCCGCACTGCGCTTTGTGGCCTGCCTGGAGCGGCTGCGCGATAACCAGCCGAAGCTTGAGTACTCGACGGTTCTTGCTGCGGATAACGACGCGCAGCAGCGGCAGGCGCTGCAACAGTTACGGGCGCTGGAGTTAACCCTGAAAGGCCTGATAGCAAACGCCTGGCCCGATCAACAACAACTTATAAACCACCTGAAGCAGCGCATTGGCGGCGACAAAGTGCGCCGCTGGTTGAAGCTCGGCAAGCAGGGCGATGTGCTGAGCGGCATGCTGTTCAGCGAACTGGCCTTGTTGGTCATCGATAAAAAAGAGTATGCGCAGCATTACGAACGCCTGTTCAACGCCGCCGATTCGCTAACGCTGTTTGTCGAGCCGCGTAAAACGCTGCAAACCTTTCTGGATGATGTTCGCGTTATCCGCAACGCCGCCGTGCAACAACAGCCGTTGACGAGCGCGCAGATGACTATGCTGGATGCGTTTTATTCAGCTATTGCGGGGCCGGTGCAGGAGGCGTATGCGAAGGGGCGCGTGAGCGTTAATCCGCAGGCGTTCATGTCGATGGATACCGCGAAGCTCGACGCTTTCTTTGAAGAGGCGGCGCAGAAAAACCGCGCCGTTGGCGGCGATATTTTCGATCTGCGCGATACCATTGAACGGCCCGGCGCCCAACGGCAGGGCGCGGAGCGTGATACGCAACAGCTTCTCGTCAGCGTACTCTGGGGCGTAACGGGGGTGGCTTTTATCGCGGTAGCGCTGGGCGCGCTCTATCTTGCCAGCGATCGGGTTAACCCGCCCCAGACAGCGCAGAGCGTTAATCACGCTTCATCCCAGGCAGTGGAGATTTCGCAACCGGTAAACATCAACGAAACGCCGCGTGAAAAGCTGAGTCGCAAGGGAATACGCTGGGATGTAAATCATTTCCGCGCGGCAATTGATCGCAACGAGACGGATGTGGTTCAGCTCTTTCTGGACGGCGGCATGAGCTGGCAGGTCGCCTGGACAGAGCAGGCGCTGGCGGCAAAACAGGATGATTCGCTAAATCTGCTGCTGCGCCACCGGGCGCAGATGGATGAAATCAAGCCCTGCCGGCGAATGATCGCGACCTTAAGCCATGCGCTGGCGCAGGGCGAAACCTTTACGTCGATGCGCAAGCAGTTCCTGAAAAGCTTCTGCGTTACGCCGGGTGTGGTGAAAAGACAACAACACGCTCTCGACCAGGCGGAATTGCGCGCGCAGGCTAACCCGGATGCGAATACGAAAAAGTGGGCCGCGATTCAGCGTTCAATCTACCAGGAAATAAGTTCAGGCGCTTAAGTTGATTCTTAAGTACATAACTTTTAACGCTGCCGGGGCGATACCCCGGCATTATTTCAGGCGGATTAAAAAGCTCAGCGCAGGTTACGTGGGCAGGGAGAAATTGAGCACCGGGTTCCCAGAGTGCATTGTTCATCCGTAATATATTTTTCACAGCCCGCGTGTTTTTTTAAATTTTCCCAAAGATTATTGCAATAAAGCGTAACCCGGTAAATCTGGATGCGGTCAATCCGCTCGCCCTGATAGACCCAGGCCATGCCTGCGTGGACATAAAGAGGCTTTCGGGACGTTATCCGGGCGCAGTAAAGGTGCCAGAGAATGAATTTGTTATTGTTAGCGGAAACGACAAGCGTAAAGGCCATGCCGGTTTCCGGGCTAACAAGCGTTTCGAGTACAGTCCATTTCAAACCTTAATCTCCCTCCATTTGATTAAGTGGCCTTATCAAATTAGCGAGAGTGATTATTTCAGGCAACCTTTAAAATTAGAATTCATTCAATATTTTTTCAATTAACTGAAAGTTAAGTAAATAATTGTTTAAATTGCCGGGTTTACGGTTTTTATGCGTGTTATTTTTAGCCATTGCTGTATTTTGCGGAAACTTTAAATAAAAGTAATAACGTAAAAAAATTAAGTAACATTAATGAGAAAGGCTGTAAAAGATACACGTCCTGCATCACGAAATTTAAAAAATCTCTTTTTATACAAAAAGGAGGCTTGCCGCTTCGTTGAGGCGCGCTTCTTCCCGTCTGAAACTGCCGTACTTCCGCGCATCACTTGCCTGCCCGCCGCAGCGCTTATCTTAACGTGAGTAACGATCACGCATGTGACCAAATAAAACTAAATGTTGCTAAATGTATTGCCAGCGCTTTGTAAATAATTATCATGTCGAGAATTATTATCATTAAAACAGCCCGGCTGGCGGAGGCGCGGTATCAAAGGAAGCCTTTTCCGCTGTGCTCCATCTGACAATATGGAAATAAAAACAATGAAAATTCAGCAACTTTCTTTGTGGTCACCTTGCCTGCTGGCGCTTGCCGGCCCGGCTGCACACGCAGAACAAGCGCAAAGCGACAACATCGTCGTATCGGCCAGCCGCGCTCACCGAAGCGTAACGGAGCTGGCGCAAACTAACTGGGTAATTGAAGGGCAGGAGTTACAGCAGCAGGTTCAGGGCGGCAAAGAATTTAAAGATGTGCTGGCGCAGCTTATACCCGGGATGGATGTCAGCAGCCAGGGGCGTACAAATTACGGCATGAATATGCGGGGCCGCTCAATGATGGTGATGGTTGACGGCGTACGTCTTAACTCGTCTCGCACGGATAGCCGTCAGCTGGACGCTATCGATCCGTTTAATATCGAACGAATCGAAGTGATTTCAGGCGCCACCTCCCTGTATGGCGGCGGCAGCACCGGCGGGCTAATTAATATCGTTACCAAAAAAGGCCAGCCGGAAAAGCAGGTTGAATTCACTGTCGGCGGCAAAAGCGGCTTCAACAGCCATAACGACCATGATGAGAACGTCGCGGCGGCGGTAAGCGGCGGCAACGAACACGCTTCTGGTCGGCTTTCGGTCGCTTATCAACGTTTCGGCGGCTGGTATGACGGTCGCGGCGAGGAGGTTATCATCGATAACACGCAGACCGGGTTGCAGTACTCTGACCGGCTGGATGTGATGGGAACCGGCACGCTGGACATTGACGATAATCAGCAACTCCAGCTCACCACGCAGTTTTATAAAAGCCAGTCTGATGGTGAGCATGGCCTTGATCTTGGTGAAAATTTTTCTGCGGTCACTGGACAAGGGCAGGCGCGTAACGGCAGTAATCTCTCTTCAGACCGCATTCCCGGCACCGAGCGTCATCTGATTAATCTGCAGTATTCCAACACCGATGTCTGGGGTCAGGACCTGGTCGCGCAAATTTTTTACCGTGACGAAAAGCTGGCCTTTTATCCCTTTCCTACGCTTGGCCGCACGGGCGTAACCAGCATTGGCGCCTCGGAGCAGAACACCCATTTCTGGGGCGGCAAGCTAACGCTAAACAGCAATCCGTTCGACGGGCTGGGCCTCACCTGGGGCGTGGATGCGGAACACGAAACGTTCGACGCCAACCAGCAGTTCTTCGACCTGGCGAAAGCGAGCCAGTCAGGCGGGATGCATCTTGAGAGTGCTTATAACGTAGGGCGCTATCCGGGCTACTCGGTCACTAACCTGGCGCCGTTCCTGCAAGCTAACTATGACATTACCCCTGTCTTTACCCTGAGCGGCGGCGTGCGCTATCAGTACACCGAAAACAAGGTGGATGACTTTGTGGGATACGCCCAGCAGCAGGGGATCGCCACGGGGCTTGCGAGCTCGGCCGATGCGGTGCCCGGGGGAAAAACCGATTACAACAACGTTCTGTTTAACGCAGGCGTGCTTGCGCACCTGACGGAGCGTCAGCAAGCGTGGCTTAATTTCTCTCAGGGCTTTGAAATTCCGGACCTCGCAAAATATTACGGCTCCGGCACCTATCAGTTACGCAACGGCCACTACCGCCTGTTGAACAGCGTCAACGTGAACGACTCCCGGCTGGATGGCATTAAGGTTAACGCGTGGGAGCTTGGCTGGCGTTATACCGGCGATGCGGTTCGCACCCAGCTTGCCGCTTACTATTCGCTGTCTGACAAAACGATCTCCATTAACAAAACGGACATGACCATTAATCTGGACGACGACAAGCGCCGCATTTATGGTCTAGAAGGCGCGGTGGATTACTTCGTGCCGGATACGGACTGGAGCGCTGGCGTTACGTTTAATGTTATTCGTTCAGAAACGCGCGTGGCCGGGAAATGGGAAAAACTGACGGTGGATTCCGCAAGTCCTTCCAAGGCGACGGCCTATATTGGCTGGGCGCCTGATGACTGGACGCTGCGTTTGCAATCCCAGCAGGCGTTTGATCTCTCCGATGAGGCGGGCAATAAAATCGAGGGCTATAACACGATTGATTTCCTGGGCAGCTATGCGTTGCCGGTGGGCAAGCTCAGCTTCAGCGTGGAAAACCTGCTGGATAAAAACTACACCACCATCTGGGGCCAGCGCGCGCCGAAACTCTATAGCCCAACCTACGGCAGCGAGGACCTTTACGCTTACAAAGGCCGTGGCCGTACCTTTGGCCTGAACTATTCGCTGCTCTTCTGAGGATGGCCAGCGCGCAGCAATAAAAAAGGCTAAGAGCATTGCTCTTAGCCTGATTTCTTGTCTGAACAGCGCTTAGCGCATAGTCACGAACTCTTCCGCCGCGGTTGGGTGGATAGCGACCGTGTTGTCGAAATCTTTTTTCGTCGCGCCCATCTTCAGCGCTACGGCGAAGCCCTGCAAAATCTCGTCCATGCCGAAGCCGATGCCGTGAATGCCGACGATTTTCTCCTCTTCGCCAACGCAGACCAGCTTCATGCGGCACGGCTGGCGGTGCGAGGTCACGGCGGTGTACATGGCGGTAAAGGACGATTTATATACCTTCACCTTTTCATCACCATACTGTTCGCGCGCCTGCGGCTCGGTGAGGCCCACAGTGCCGATTGGCGGATGGCTGAAGACCACGGTTGGGATGTTGCTGTAGTCCAGATGCTCTTCCGGCTTGTTGTTGAACAGGCGCTCTGAGAGGCGACGGCCCGCGGCTACGGCAACCGGCGTTAACTCCACCGCGCCGGTATTATCACCCACCGCGTAAATGCCCGGCACGCTGGTGTTCTGGAATTTATCGACAACGATATAGCCGCTTTCCGTGGTTTTAACGCCAGTCACCGCCAGGTTGAAGTTGTCGTTCGACGGCTCGCGGCCAATGGCCCAAATCAGGCAATCCACGGTTTGCGAGCGGCCATCCTCCAGCTCCAGCGTCAGGCTGCCGTCGCTGTTTTTAACTACCGCTTTCGGCGTGGCGTGGGTGTGCAACTGCGGCCCTTCGGCCTGCATAACCTCCACCAGCGTTTCGGAAATCATCGGGTCGAACGTGCGCAGCGGCGCGTGTTTACGCACAAACAGGTGCGTTTGCGCGCCCAGCGCGTTGACCACGCCTGCGATTTCTACCGCAATGTAGCCTGCGCCAACGACAGCGATGCGTTTCGGCATCTCCGGGAGCGCAAAGAAGCCGTCGGAATCAATGCCATATTCCGCACCGGGGATGTCTGGCTGTACGGGGCGGCCGCCGGTGGCGATCAGGATATGATCGGCTGTGATCGTCTCGCCATTCACCTCAACGGTATGCGCATCCACAAAACGGGCGAAACCGTGGATAACATCAACGTTGTTTTTCCCCAGCACGTTCTCATACGAGGTGTGGATGCGGTCGATATACGCGGTGCGGCTGTTAACCAGCTTCTGCCAGTCGAAATGGTTGACGGTGGTATCGAAGCCGTAATCGGGGCCGTAAAGGTGAATAGCCTCGGCGATTTGCGCCGCATGCCACATCACTTTTTTCGGCACGCAGCCCACGTTTACGCAGGTGCCGCCCAGCGCTTTCGCTTCGATTAGCGCGCATTTCTGGCCATACATGGCCGCCCGGTTAATGGATGCAATGCCGCCGCTGCCGCCGCCGATAGCGAGGTAGTCGTAATGTTTGCTCATGGCCGTTTCCTTGAATTGCGTCGAAAAAGTTAGCTAAGTGTACGCCCTGGGCGTCTGGCTTGCGCCTATGGTTGCAATAAGCAACTTATTCCGGAACCACCCAACTCAGCGTGGTGTGGCCCGTACCGGTCGGCACCAGCGTTTTATGCAGCCATGGCAGCACGTTCGCCATCTGCTGCTCAAGCTTCCACGGCGGGTTGATAACAATCATGCCGGAGGCGGTCATGCCGCGCTGATCGCTGTCCGGGCGCACCGCCAGCTCAATTTGCAAAATACGGCGAATGCCGGTCGCTTCCAGGTCGTTCAGCATGCGTTTGATCTGCTGGCGCAGCACAACCGGATACCACAGCGCGTAAACGCCGGTCGCAAAACGCTTGTAGCCTTCGCTGATGCCGCTCACTACCGCCTGGTAGTCGGTTTTGATCTCATAAGGCGGGTCAATGAGGATTAATCCCCGACGGGAGGCCGGCGGCAGTTTGGCTTTTAACTGCTGGTAACCGTCGGCGCGCTCCACGCGGGCGCGTTCGTCTTTCTGAAATTCAGAGCGCAGCAGCGGAAAATCGCTCGGGTGCAGCTCCGTCAGTTGCAGGCTGTCCTGCGGACGTAAAAGCTGGCGGGCGATAAGCGGCGAACCGGGGTAATAGCGTAGCTGCCCGCTGCGGTTGAAATGCTGCACCACGCTGATATAAGGCTCCAGCTCGGCAGGTAAGTCGTCCTGCTGCCAGATGCGGGCGATGCCTTCCAGATATTCGCCGGTGCGCTCGGCATGCTCGCCGCTGAGCTGGTAGCGTCCGGCGCCCGCATGGGTATCCAGATAGAGAAAAGGTTTCTCTTTCTCTTTGAGCGACTCAATGATGAGGCTCTGGACGGTATGTTTGAGGACGTCGGCGTGGTTGCCGGCGTGAAAGCTGTGGCGATAACTGAGCATGCGGGATGAATTCCGGAATAAAAGAGGTCAAGCCCTAGTTTATCGCAGATCGCAACGGATTACCGCAGAAGCCATCCCAACGCCAGCATCCCGATGCGTAATCGTGCGCTAAGCGGGCGCCAGGTGGTTAAGCGCATCGCAGCAATAAGCGCTTGCGAGTCCCGCTCGCCATTGAAATTCACTACACTTAACCCCATGCTAAGACGCACAGGCAAAGCGCTGGAACGCGCGCTTCATTCACCCTTTTCGACAGGACTGCGCTTATGACCAATCCGTTACTCACGCCTTTTGAACTGCCGCCTTTTTCCACGATTAAACCTGAGCATGTGGTGCCTGCCGTTACAAAGGCGCTGGAAGATTGCCGCGCGCAGGTAGAGGCCGTGGTCGCCAAAGGCGCGCCTTATACCTGGGATAACCTTTGCCAGCCGCTGGCGGAAGTGGACGACCGTCTGGGACGTATTTTCTCGCCGGTAAGCCACCTGAACTCCGTACAAAACAGCCCGGCGCTGCGCGAAGCTTACGAGCAAACCCTGCCGCTGCTCTCTGAATACAGTACCTGGGTCGGCCAGCATGAAGGGCTTTATCAGGCGTACCGCAACCTGCGCGACGGCGAGCATTATCAGGCGCTCGACACCGCGCAGAAAAAAGCGGTTGATAATGCGCTGCGCGACTTTGAGCTTTCCGGCATCGGCTTGCCGAAAGAGAAGCAAAAACGTTACGGCGAAATTGCCGCGCGCCTTTCTGAGCTGGGGTCGACCTACAGCAACAACGTGCTCGACGCCACGATGGGCTGGTCAAAGCTGATTACCGACGAGGCTGAACTGGCTGGCATGCCGGAAAGCGCGCTGGCGGCGGCCAAAGCGCAGGCGGAAGCCAAAGAGCAGCAGGGCTATCTGTTGACGCTCGACATTCCAAGCTACCTGCCGGTGATGACCTACTGCGACAACCAGCCGCTGCGCGAAGAGATGTATCGCGCGTACAGCACCCGCGCGTCTGATCAGGGCCCGAACGCTGGTAAATGGGATAACAGCCCAATTATGGCGGAAATTCTCGCGCTGCGTCACGAGCTGGCGGAGCTGCTGGGCTTTGACAACTACGCGCAAAAGTCCCTCGCCACCAAGATGGCGGAAAACCCGCAGCAGGTACTCGATTTCTTAACCGATCTCGCTAAACGCGCCCGCCCGCAGGGCGAGAAAGAGCTGGCGCAGCTGCGCGCTTTCGCCAAAGAGAACTTTGGCGTGGACGAGTTGCAGCCATGGGACATCGCGTACTACAGCGAAAAACAGAAGCAGCATCTCTACAGCATCAGCGATGAACAGTTGCGCCCGTACTTCCCGGAGCAGAAAGCGGTTAGCGGCCTGTTTGAAGTGGTGAAACGCATTTACGGCATCACCGCTAAAGAGCGCAAAGATATCGACGTCTGGCATCCGGACGTGCGCTTCTTCGAGCTGTATGACGAAAACAACGAGCTGCGCGGCAGCTTTTATCTCGACCTCTACGCCCGCGAAAACAAACGCGGCGGCGCGTGGATGGATGATTGCGTCGGCCAGATGCGCAAAGCGGACGGTTCGCTGCAAAAACCAGTGGCTTACCTTACCTGTAACTTCAACCGCCCGGTGAACGGCAAACCAGCGCTCTTCACCCATGATGAAGTGATTACGCTGTTCCACGAGTTTGGCCATGGCCTGCACCACATGCTGACCCGCATTGAAACCCCAGGGGTGGCGGGCATCAGCGGGGTGCCGTGGGATGCCGTCGAGCTGCCGAGCCAGTTTATGGAGAACTGGTGCTGGGAGCCGGACGCGCTGGCCTTTATCTCCGGCCACTTTGAAACCGGCGAGCCGCTGCCGCAGGCGCTGCTCGACAAAATGCTGGCGGCGAAGAACTACCAGGCGGCGATGTTTATTCTGCGCCAGCTGGAGTTCGGCCTGTTCGATTTCCGCCTGCATGCCGAATTCAGCCCGAAGCAGGGCGCGAAGGTGCTGGAGACCCTCGCGGAAATCAAACAACAGGTGGCGGTGCTGCCGGGGCCGTCGTGGGGCCGTTTCCCGCACGCCTTCAGCCATATCTTCGCAGGCGGCTACGCAGCGGGTTATTACAGCTATCTGTGGGCCGACGTGCTGGCGGCGGATGCCTATTCCCGCTTCGAGGAAGAGGGGATTTTCAACCGCGAAACGGGCCAGGCGTTCCTGGATAACATCCTGACCCGCGGTGGTTCCGAAGAGCCGATGGAGCTGTTCAAACGCTTCCGCGGCCGTGAACCGCAGCTCGACGCGATGCTGGAACACTACGGCATCAAAGGCTAAAGCATCACGTGAACATTTGCTTAATGGATGAATCAGGCGCCGGAGACGGCGCCTTATCTGTTCTTGCCGCTCGCTGGAGCTTAGAACACGACGCGGAGAACCCGATGGCGCTGGTCATGACGACAACGCATCTGGAACTGCGCAAGCGCGATGAGCCAAAACTTGGCGGTATTTTTGTCGATTTCGTCTCCGGCGCGATGGCGCACCGCCGCAAGTTTGGCGGCGGGCGCGGCGAGGCGGTGGCGAAAGCCGTAGGGGTAAAGGGCGACTATTTACCGGACGTGGTGGACGCCACGGCGGGGCTGGGACGCGACGCCTTCGTGCTGGCCTCGGTGGGCTGTCGGGTGCGCATGCTTGAGCGCAACCCGGTCGTCGCGGCGCTGTTGGATGACGGTTTGCGTCGTGGTTATGAAGACCCGGAGATTGGCCCCTGGCTGCGCGAGCGGCTCACGCTTATTCACGCCTCCAGCCTGACGGCGCTGGAGCGTATTACGCCGCGCCCGCAGGTGGTTTATCTCGACCCGATGTTTCCCCATAAGCAAAAAAGCGCGCTGGTGAAAAAAGAGATGCGGGTGTTTCAGTCGCTGGTGGGGCCGGACGAAGACGCTGACGGTCTGCTGGCCCCGGCTCGCCTGCTTGCCACAAAACGCGTGGTGGTGAAGCGCCCCGACTACGCGCCGCCGCTTGCGAACATCGCTACACCGAACGCGGTAGTGACCAAAGGGCACCGGTTTGATATTTACGCCGGCACGCCGGCGTGAAAGCGTAATAAAACGCCCCGCGAAAGCGGGGCTTATCTTTTAGGCTCCTGATGGCGCTTACTCGTCGTCTTCGTCACGCAGCGGCACAATCAGCATGTCGATATGCACCGTGTTGATGAGCTGGCGAGCGGAGGACATCAGCTTGCTCCAGAAATCCTGGTGATGGCCGCAGACGACCAGGTCGACGTCATATTTTTTAATGGCGTCCACCAGCACCTGGCCTAAATCGCCGCTGCCGCTTAAGGTTTCGGTAATCGGGTAGCCTGCATTGGTGGAAAGCTCGGTCAGCGCGTTGTGGGTCTCCTCGGAGATGCGCTTTTGCATATCGCCCAGGTTCACGTCGATAAGGCCGGTATAGAGATCGGAGTAATTCACATCGACATGAATCAAAGAAATTTTCGCGTTGTAAGGACGCGCCATGGATACCGCTTTTTCTACCAGCACTTTGCTTTCCGGTGACAGGTCGACCGCGATAAGAATATGTTGATAAGCCATAGTGTTACTCCTTCCATAAGATGTCGATGACCAGTGGACTGAACGGCGTTTTTGCTTTGCCACTCGCGTGCCGGCGTCCTGCGTACCACCCTTGCGGGAGCTGACTCCAGCGTAAGGACTTCAATTATAGAGGCTATTTGTACCTTATAGCGCTCTGACTTATCCGTCAATTGACCCTGGTCACCCTTATTCAAATGAAAAATAGCTCGACTGGCATTGATAAGGATTAACGTTGTGGTAAAAAAATTAACGGATCTCCTACACTATTTAATGAGCCGTTCGGGTGAATAAATGTGATCCCCGGCGGGTTTTACTGCATCCATTTACTGAAATGTCAGACTGGGTATCCGGGGCGTCCGCGCCGGATAGAGCGACCGGGGGTGGGGTATGGTCAGCACTGTTGCGCTGTTTTGGGCCTTGTGTGTGGTATGTGTTGTCAATATGGCGCGCTACTTCTCGTCGTTGCGTGCGTTGCTGGTCGTGCTGCGTGGTTGCGATCCCTTGCTTTATCAGTATGTCGACGGCGGCGGATTTTTTACCGCCCACGGTCAGCCCAGCAAGCAGATCCGCCTCGTCTGGTATATCTACTGGCAGCGCTACCTCGACCATCATGATGATGAGTTTATCCGCCGCTGCGAGCGGGTGCGCCGGCAGTTCATCCTGACCAGCGCCCTGTGCGGCCTGGTAGTGGTAAGCCTGGTGGCGCTGCTTATCTGGCACTGAGCATAAAAAAAGCGGGCCAGTTGCCTGACCCGCTTTATTCTTGTTAAGCCTGATGCTTACACAAAGCGCAGCGCTATCCAGTACAACACGCCGGAAAGCATAATCGACGCAGGCAGAGTAAAGACCCAGGCCATCAGGATGTTGGTTACGGTTTTACGCTGCAGACCGCCGCCATCCACAATCATGGTGCCCGCCACGGAAGAGGAAAGCACATGGGTGGTGGAAACCGGCATCCCGGTGTAGCTGGCGATACCGATAGAGACCGCCGCTGTCATCTGCGCGGACATGCCCTGCGCGTAGGTCATGCCTTTCTTACCGATTTTTTCGCCGATAGTGGTCGCCACGCGGCGCCAGCCGATCATAGTGCCAATACCCAGCGCCAGCGCTACGGCCATGATTATCCAGACCGGCGCATACTCGATAGTGCTAAGCATATCGCCTTTCAGCTTATTCAACAGACGCTTGTCATCCGCGCTGGTCTCCGGCAGCTTCGCGACTTTATCCGTCGTGTCGGAGATGCAGAGCATAATGCGGCGCAGTTGGCTGCGCTGGTCAACGCTCAGCTTGTCATAGCTGTCGATAGAACCCAGCATCGCTTTAGCGCGGTCCAGCGCGATAATGGCGCGGCTGGCGTCGCAGTGGAACTCTTTCGGGTTCACTGTCGAGCTTACCTGTTCCGGCGTCGGGATCAGCGGATCGACCCCTGCTACCTGGCGGACCGCTGTCGGGTGCTGCTGGAAGTAAGTTTCGACGTTGTTGACCGCATCGCGGGTACGCGTAATGTCGTAGCCGGAGGCGTTCATGTTAACCACGAAACCCGCCGGCGCCACGCCAATCAGCACCAGCATGATAAGACCGATGCCTTTCTGGCCGTCATTCGCGCCGTGGGAGAAGCTCACGCCGATAGCCGAAAGGATGAGCGCGATACGCGTCCAGAATGGCGGCTTCTTCTTGCCGTCTTTCTTTTCACGCTCGGCCGGGGTCAGGTGGATACGGGCGCGTTTTTTCGTGCCGCTCCAGTAGCGACGCAGCAAAAACACCAGCCCGCCCGCAAAGACCAGGCCGACAATAGGCGAAATGATTAGCGAGCCGAAAATATTAATGACTTTCGGGATGTTCAGCGCGTCCACCACTGATGTGCCGGTCATCAACGCATTGGTGAGGCCAATGCCGATGATAGCGCCAATCAGAGTATGGGAGCTGGACGCCGGCAGGCCGAAATACCACGTGCCCAGGTTCCAGATGATGGCCGCCAGCAGCATGGAGAAAACCATCGCCAGGCCGTGCGCGGAGCCAACGTTCAGCAGCAGATCGGTGGGCAGCATATGCACGATGGCATAAGCCACGCTCAACCCGCCTAACAGCACGCCGAGGAAGTTAAAGATTGCCGCCATCGCCACCGCGAGTTGCGATCGCATAGCGCGAGTGTAGATAACCGTTGCTACTGCGTTTGCCGTATCATGGAAGCCGTTAATGGCTTCATAAAACAGTACAAATCCCAGAGCAAGTAATAACAACAGGCCAGTATGCAGATCCAGCCCGGCAAACAAATGTAGCATAGGACGTTACGCCATTTTGAGGACATGAACGCGGCGCATTATCTAAGACAACCGCGGCGCGGGCAAAGTGAAATATAGACTTTTTTAAGGATTTACGTGCGGTTGTCATTTTTATTAATAATTTTATCTTTTAAATTCAAAGATATAAATTTTGAAACAGGTGTTACGCTGGTGCGACCAGCGCCGAATATTTACAATTCGCGGCCCAGTCATTAAGAGGAAAAGGCAGTGGAACAGTTTGATGCCGTCATTATCGGGGCGGGCGCAGCGGGGCTTTTCTGTGCGGCGCAGGCCGGGCAGGCGGGCTGCCGGGTGTTAGTGCTGGATAATGGTAAAAAGCCAGGACGAAAAATTCTCATGTCAGGCGGCGGGCGCTGCAACTTCACCAACCTCTATGTCGAGCCCGCCGCCTACCTGAGCGAGAACCCGCATTTTTGTAAATCGGCGCTGGCGCGTTATACCCAGTGGGATTTTATCGAGCTGGTGGGTAAGCACGGCATCGCCTGGCATGAGAAAACCCTCGGCCAGCTTTTCTGCGATGATTCCGCTCAACAGATAGTCGACATGCTGATGGCGGAATGCGAGAAGGGGAGCGTCACGCTGCGCCTGCGCACCGAGGTGCTCAGCATTGAACGTGACGACAATGGCTATACCCTGCAGCTTAATGGCGCGGAAGTAAAAACGCCGAAGCTGGTTATCGCCACCGGCGGGCTTTCCATGCCAGGCCTTGGCGCCACGCCGTTTGGCTATAAGGTCGCGGAACAGTTTGGTTTAAACGTTTTGCCGACGCGCGCAGGCCTGGTGCCCTTTACGCTACACAAGCCCTTGCTGGAGCAGCTACAGACGCTCTCCGGCGTGGCGGTGCCCTCGGTCGTCACGGCGGAAAACGGCGTCACCTTCCGCGAAAATATTCTTTTTACCCATCGCGGGCTTTCCGGCCCGGCGGTACTGCAAATCTCCAGCTACTGGCAGCCGGGCGAATGGGTTTCGGTAAACCTGCTGCCCGATACGGATTTGTCAGCGTTTCTTAACGCGCAGCGTGAAGCGCACCCCAACCAGAGCCTGAAAAATACGCTTGCCATGTTGCTGCCAAAGCGGCTGGTGGAGTGTTTACAGGAGCTCAAACAGATCCCCGATGCAACGCTTAAACAACTCAATGGCCGCCAGCAACAGGCGCTTGAAGAGACGCTGCAAAACTGGCGCGTACAGCCTAACGGCACAGAAGGCTACCGTACTGCGGAAGTGACGCTTGGCGGCGTGGATACCCATGCGCTCTCCTCGCGCACCATGGAAGCGCGAAACGTGCCAGGCCTCTATTTTATCGGCGAGGTGGTGGACGTGACCGGTTGGCTGGGGGGCTACAATTTCCAGTGGGCGTGGGCCAGCGCCTGGGCCTGTGCGCAGGCGCTGGCGGAAAGCCGTCGCTAAACGCGCTTCTTCGCGCCGGTAAACGTCATCTACCGGCGCGTTTTTATTTTATGTGTTAGCCCAACAGCGAATAAATTATCCGTGCCGTCACTGGTTCTTTTTTATTAATTTAAAACCGCTACTGATTAATTTCATTGGAAGAAGTGCTTTAATTTTCGTTGCGCTTGTTGAGCTTTAATTTATATATTTTTGCTATTGACCGAAACGACAGTGATTATTTATTCACCGTTTTAGATTTATTTTTCCCTCGCCGCTACGTTTTTGTTTTTTCCTGCCTTCAGGCCTTTTGTAGCAAGGTTTACAGGCTATAAAGGTTAATTAGCGAAGCGCTGAATAATGCCTTGAAAATACCGCTTTTATGGTTGCCGGCTGCATAACCTTGCAGAAAGGGTGACGTTACCTATACTTTTCATTGATGGATTTCTGCGAGCAACTATTCATTATTAAATTATAAATGAACGTGACCGGGAGATATTTCTCCCGTCTTTTTCTTTCACCTGTGCGATATTTTTCACCCGGCGCAGATACATTTTTCCGCTTCGTTTAATAAGGCTCTGTCGGGTATCCGGCGAAAAGGGTCGGCCACCTTTAGGCGCGCCGCTTTCGCCACGCTTTCGGCTTTTTTTACGCTGCTGAACCATCCCTTACGGGTGGGTTTGGTAGGGAGGTTTTGTCTGTAATAAACAGGGGAGTAGGAACGCGTGGCGATATTCTCAACGTTCTGGCAGGCAGGTTATGAAGGGGCGGACCATATCAATCCGCAAGGTATCCCGCTCTCGCTGAATACGACGACGGGCCATCTGCTTCGCGTGCAGGAAGATTATGCCGCGCTCGCCGCCTTTTCTATCGCCACCGTGCGGGAAAGCGTGGGGTGGCGGCTTACGGAAACGCCGCAGGGTTATGATTTCACTGATGTCGCGGCCCGCATGGAGGCGGCGCGCGAGCATGGCGTGCAGGTGTGCTGGACGTTATGCCACTACGGCTGGCCTGATGGCCTGAGCCTTTTTTCCGCTGATTTTGTTCCTCGCTTCGCCCGTTTTTGCGGCGCGCTGGCACGCTTTCTCGCCCCTTACTACGACCAGCCGCCGGTCTATTCGCCGGTTAATGAAATCTCTTTTATGAGCTGGGGGATTGAGGTGGGGGTATTTCCCTGCCCGGACCGACCGGAAAGCGGCGTTGCCGATGCGGCCAAACGCCAGCTGATCCGCGCCGCTATCGCTGCGTGCGACGCCATCTGGGAGGCGGACAGCCGCGCCCGCATTCTGCATTGCGACCCGATTATCCATGTCATCTCCGGGGATGCCGACCCGGAGGCGCAAGCCGCAGCCCGGGCATGCTCTGACGCACAGTTTCAGGCATGGGATATGCTGAGCGGCCGCCTCGCGCCGGAGCTTGGCGGCGCGCCGCGCTATCTCGATATGATCGGCGCGAACTATTACCACAGCAACCAGTGGGAAGACACAACCCACTACCGCCTGCCCTGGCATTTGGGCGACAGACGGCGTAAGCCGCTCCACGAAATGCTTTACGAACTTCATCAGCGTTACCAGAGGCCGATATTGCTGGCGGAAACCAGTCATGTCGGCAGCGGGCGCAGCGCCTGGGTTCGCCATATCACCGCGCATGTGGCGCAGGCGCAGCTTTCCGGCGCCGATATTTGCGGCATCTGCCTTTACCCGATTGTAGACCGACCTATGTGGGAGGACCCCACGCACTGGACGCAAAGCGGCTTATGGGATCTCGACCTGAGCGGGCCGGACCCGACCGCTCGTCGTCTCCACGCGCCCTACGCCGCCGCGCTCCTTCAGGCGCAGCGCACGCTACGCCATTTTCAATCGTTTATTCACCCGGCGAACCGGGTCGAGGAGAAGGGTATGCATCAGAAAACACTGCTTGTATTCAGCCACTTACGCTGGGGTTTTGTTTTCCAGCGACCTCAGCACCTGTTAAGCCGTCTGGCAGAATATTACCGGGTGTATTTTATTGAGGAACCGGTGTTTGAAGCTGGCCCTGCCGGGTTATACCAGACCGCTCCCGCCCCTAACGTGACGGTTATTCAGCCCCACACGCCTGTGGAAGCGCATGGCTTTCATGACGATCAGATTGCCGTGCTGCAGCCGCTGCTGAGCGAGTTGCTGAGCGAAGGACAACAGCCGGTCGTCTGGTTCTACACGCCGATGGCGCTGCCGCTGCTGACCACGTTTAAGCCCGCCGTAGTGGTTTATGACTGCATGGATGAGCTTTCCGCGTTTCATCAGGCGCCTCGCCAACTGCAACAGCGCGAATCGGCGCTGCTTGGACGAGCCGATCTGGTCTTTACCGGCGGTTCGAGCCTCTATGAAGCCAAGAAAAACCGCCACAGCAGCGTTCACTGTTTTCCGAGCAGTGTTGATGCCGCGCACTTTGAGCAGGCGCTCGATCGCGGCAATGGGCATCCGCTCCAGCAGGCCGTGCCGGGTCCCCGGCTTGGCTATTACGGCGTAATAGACGAACGTATGGACCTGGGGCTTATCGCCGCGCTCGCCGACAGCCATCCGGAGTGGCAAATCGTGATGGTGGGACCGGTGGTCAAAATCGACCCGCAAAGCCTGCCTCAGCGCGACAATATTCACTGGTTCGGCCAGCAGACTTACGAAGCATTGCCTCATTTCCTTGCCGGCTGGGATATCTGCCTGATGCCTTTCGCCATTAATGCGTCGACTAAATACATCAGCCCGACCAAAGTGCTGGAATATATGGCCGCGCAGTTGCCTGTGGTCAGTACCGCCATTACGGATGTGGAGCGCCATTATGCAGGCCTGGTGGCGATTGCCCGCAGCGAGGAAGAGTTTATACGCGCCTGTGAACAGGCGCTCGGCCTAACCTCTGAGGTGCGTGAAACCATGGCGCGGCAGATGGCGGACGTGGTGGCGGCCACCTCCTGGGATGACACCGCGAAGCGTATGCACTCGCTGATTGAAAATGCGCGCACCGCCGGGCAGACGCCCACGGCGCAGACGACGTCTGATGGCGAGCCGCAAACGCGGGAGAGCGCGGTGGTGCGGCTTAAAACGCTGGCGGCCGATGACGACATCATCCCCTGCCTGGTTATCGGCGCCGGGCCGACCGGGCTGAGCGCGGGTTATCACTACGGGGAAGGGGCCGTACTGTTGGAGAAAAATGCCGCGCCAGGCGGCTGGTGCCGCTCGATAACTGATAAAGGTTTCACCTTCGATTATGCCGGGCACATTATGTTTTCTGACGACGCTTATGTGCTGGAGATGTATAAACTGCTGCTCGGCAACAACCTGCACTGGCAGATGCGGGAAGCCTGGGTCTATAGCGAAGGCGTGCATACTCGCTACCCGTTCCAGGCCTCGCTGTTCGGGCTGCCGCCGGAAGTGATAAAGGAGTGTATCCTGGGGGCTATCGAAGCGCGCTATGGCGCGGCGCAAAAAAGCGGCGTAGCCGCTGTGAACGGGCCTAAGCTCGCCGAAGCCTCCGCGCAGTTCCGGGATTGCTGCGCCGACGGCGCGGTGCCGGACGGCGAAGCGTGCCGCGCGGCGAATGAAAGCGAAGGCGAAGAGAACTTCGAGCGCTTTATCCTGAAAACCTGGGGCCGGGGCATCGCCAAATATTTCGCCATTCCCTACAACAAAAAGCTCTGGACGGTGCCGCTTAGCGAGATGGAAACCTCCTGGCTCGGCGGGCGCGTGCCGCTGCCGGATCTCGGGCAGATTATCGAAGGGGCGCTCGCGCCGCTCGCCAAACCCATGGGACCCAACGCCCGCTTCGGCTATCCGCTGCGCGGCGGCTTTCAGGCGCTGATGTCAGGGTTTCTTCCGCATCTCAAGTGCAAGCTTGAAACCAATACGAAGCTTGTAAAAGTGCAGCCGCGCGAACATATCGCCGTGCTTTCCGATGGCCGCCGCTACCGCTACGAGCAGCTCATCAACACCATGCCGCTGCCGGAGCTTATCAACCTGATGGGCGACGAAGCGCCGGAGGCGGTCCAGGAGGCGGCGAAAGGGTTGCGGCACGTCTCGATACGCTGCGTCAACCTGGGTGTCGGCCGTGCGGATCTCACTGAAAAGCACTGGATCTATTACCCCGGCGAGACGATCTTCCACCGGATTTTCGTACAGGGCAACGCCAGCCCGTTTTGCAATCCGCCGGGCGGCTGCGGGTTAACGTGTGAGATTAGCTACTCGCCCGAAAAACCGCTGCCGGTGGATGGCGATGCACTTATCGCCCGCTGCGTGGAAGAGTGTATTGCGGTGGGAATGATAACGCGGGAAGACCCGATCCTGACGGCGAATATGATTGATATCCCTTATGCCTACGTGGTTTACGATCATGCGCGCAAGGCTAACGTTGCGCTGATCCGCGAATGGCTGCTGGGGTATGACATTCACCTGTCAGGGCGTTACAGCGAGTGGGAATATTACAATTCCGACCACGCTTTCCTGGCCGGGAAGCGGGCGGCGGAATATGTGAAAACCCGGGTGAAAACCCGCGGCACGCTGGCCTGATAAGAGGTTCAGGTGTGTAAAAATAACCAACAGGCCCTGGGCCTGTTGGTTGCTTTTCAGAAGCGGTACTGAATACCGGCAGTGATCATATAGCTTTCGTTTTCAATTCCTGAAGTGTTACTGCCATAATAATCACGCTCGCCAGTACGGTAATTGATAACTTCCATGCTGCCTTTTTCTTTTTCATATTTAGCCCAGCTTAATTCAGTAAAGACTTTTACGTTTGGCGTGACGTAATAGCCCGCATCGACAGAGGCAAAATAATAGCGTGAGTTTTTAGTATTAGAGCGGAAAGTGGTATCGCGAAGATAGTGCTCATCATTATCTTTAGCTTCAACCCAGGGGCTGAACTTAAACAGCGCGTTAAATTCAACGTCCTGATAGCGGTACATACCCGCTACGCCCATATAGGGCGCGCTAAATTTTTGCTGGTAGCCGATGCCGGTTTCACCGCGGGGAAACTCGCCTTTGTCCGTACCGTTATCGTAATTATACGTGCCGCCATACGAGGTCCAGCTATAACGAGTCTGTTGATAACCGACTACGCCGCCAAAGCGGTAGTTGGGCTGGTTAAAAATCCAACCTTTGATATTAATATCAAACTCATTGGCGTAATTAAGAGGCGTATCAGGGTGGGTGGATTTATCTGTCCAGTGCGACTGGCTTTCATCCTGCCAGTCATAGTCTTCCATTTCGCCGCTGCCCGAAGCAAGGGTCGTCCAGCCACGCGCGTTAAGTGTTATATAAGACACCGGCGTCCATGAAATGTCGCCTTTAATAATCGCCGCGTTTTTTATCTTCCAGTCAAGCTGGCTGACTTTATGTCCTTCATCATAAACATATTCTTTAGATTCGCCGCCAAGCCAACCCAGACTGGTATTAAACGTAACTTCATTATTTATAGACTGCCAGTTTTGTGCAGTTGCAGGAAAACATACGATAAAAGTAGTCATTCCAAGAGGAAAGATATATTTCTTAAGCATCAATAAATTCCTTTTGATAAGCGTGGGTCAGTCCGGTTCGATTAACGAGCTTAACCTGTATATTTTGTATATCTAAAAAAAGACAGAGCATCCTCGATTTGGCGGCGGTACTATAACCAAACTAAACAATATTAAAAATTGCGCAGGTCTACATATTTATTTAATGCATTTTTTTATTCTTTTTGAAACTTCTTCATTGGTGGATTGTTTCACTGTAAGTGAAGCGGTTAATCATTCATGAGTGGCAGCTGCGGAAAAAAAAGATTTTATCAATCTATGCAGAGAATCAATAAACCCCTGTAAAAGTTAAAGCGGGCAATTGCCCGCTTTAACCTATTCTTTATTTTTATGCTATCCCGGTAAGCGGCTTTTCGGTCTGCCGGGCCCCAGCAGAATCGCGAGTTTGGCGCCGCCGGTGGTGGTTTCCATCCAGATTTTACAGACGCTGGTGAGCGGCACGGAGAGCAGCATGCCCACCGGGCCGAGCAGCCAGCCCCAGAAAAGCAACGAGAGAAAGACCACCAGCGTCGACATGCCGAGGCGGTGTCCCATCATGCGCGGCTCCACCATATTCCCCAGCACCATATGTACCGCCAGGAAAAGCAGGCCCACCATCACGCATTCGTAAAAGCCGTTAAACAGCAGCGCCTGGATCATGGGCGGAATGGCTGAAAGCACAGAGCCGATGTTAGGAATGTAGTTAAGCAGGAAGCCGAGCACGCCCCACATCAGCGCGAACTGCACGCCAAGCAGCGTTAACCCGAGCCAGATAATGGCCCCGGTCCAGAGGCTAATGAGCGTCTTAAGCGCCAGATAATGGGTCACTCCCTTCAGCGCGCGGTGCAGCCCGGCGATATGAATCTGCGGGTTGGAAAGGGCGAAACGCAGTTTGTAGGGCAGATGGCGCACTTCAAAAAGCATAAACACGACGGTCATCACCAGCAGCACGATGCTCGCCATCGCGCCGGAAAGCTGCGTCATCAGCATGGTGGCATAGCCCATCATCTTTTCGGAATCCATTCGCTGCAGCATGCGTTCCGGCGAGAGATGCAAATGCATAAACGGCACCATCCGTTCCAGACGCATTATTTTGCGTGAGAATTCGTTCGCATATTTTGGCAACAGCGCAACGAACTCATTGAGCGAAGCGGCCAGCAGGCCGAGCAGCAGCGTGAGCACGAAAAGCATCGCGATGACCACAATAGTAATGGCGAACGAGCGTTTAAAGCCCCGGCGCACAAACCACGTGACCAGCGGGTTAAGCACGATGGCGAAAAACAACGCCAGCAATAATGGAACAATAATGTCGGCGGCGGCGTGGATGCCGGCCAGAATAATGACCAGCGCCGCCAGCTTTTGCAGCATATGCAGGCCAGCCTTCTGCGTGGCCGCAACCTCGTTGCTGCTGCCCGTCTTTCTGAGCATGGTGAAGTCCTTTTAAGTAGTCGCCCGTACTGTGTGGTTGTTTACAGTGTAGCCCTTTGCAGAAAGCGCGCCGGAGTAGAGCGTTCTGAAAGTGAAGGCTGATTTTCCGGGGGCGACATGTTTATACTGGCGCACTGTTGTTAATTTCCGGTGATTTCCATGCCCGACCGCGCCGCTGAACCGGCTATTAGCGGATTACGCCTTAATCTGCGCATCGTATCTGTTGTTATCTTTAACTTCGCCAGCTTTTTAACCATTGGTCTGCCGCTTGCGGTGCTGCCCGGCTATGTGCACGACGTGATGGGCTTTAGCGCCTTCTGGGCGGGGCTGGTTATCAGCCTGCAATACTTCGCCACCCTGTTAAGCCGTCCGCACGCCGGACGCGCCGCCGATACGCTCGGGCCAAAGCAAGTCGTGATTCTTGGCCTGTGCGGCTGTTTCTTAAGCGGGCTTTGTTACTGGCTGGCGGCAGAAACGCAAGCCTGGCCGCTGGCGAGCCTGGCGCTGCTCTGCCTTGGACGACTCATCCTTGGCGTAGGACAGAGCCTTGCAGGAACCGGGGCGACGCTTTGGGGCGTGGGCGTTGTGGGTTCGGTGCATATCGGTAAAGTGATTTCGTGGAACGGCGTAGTGACTTACGGGGCGATGGCGGTCGGCGCACCGCTGGGGGCGCTGTGCTACGCATGGGGCGGGCTGCGGTTGCTGGCGGGCGTGATTATGGGCGTATCGCTGCTGGCGGCGCTGCTGGCGCTGCCGAGACCTAAAGTGACGGCCAGCAAGGGCAAACCGCTGCCGTTTCGCGCGGTGCTGGGGCGCGTCTGGCCCTATGGCATGGCGCTGGCGCTCTCTTCGACCGGCTTTGGCGTTATCGCCACCTTTATCACGCTCTTTTATCAGGCCAAAGGCTGGGATGGCGCGGCTTTCGCGCTGACGCTCTTCAGCGCCGCGTTCGTCGGCGGCCGCCTGCTGTTCCCCAACGGCATTAACCGTCTCGGCGGGTTGAACGTGGCGATGATCTGCTTTGCCGTAGAAGCACTGGGGCTGCTGTTGGTGGGGCTCGCCGTCACGCCGCTGATGGCGAAGGCAGGCACGCTGCTCGCAGGCGGCGGGTTCTCTCTGGTCTTCCCGGCGCTTGGCGTGGTGGCGGTGAAAGCGGTGCCGCAGCATAACCAGGGCAGCGCGCTGGCGACCTACACGGTGTTTATGGACTTATCGCTCGGTATGACCGGGCCGCTGGCGGGCGTGATGATGGCTTACGCGGGCGTGCCGATGATTTATCTGGCGTCGGCGGCGCTGGTGCTGGCAGCGATGGGGCTGGCGTGGCGGCTAAAAAAACGGCCTCTGACGCAGGCGCCAGAGGCCGGTGAAACGCGGCAGTGATTACTTCAACACGATGGTGTTGATGATATTTTCCGCCGCGCTCTGCGCCTGCTGCTGATTGTCGGCAGGCAGGGTGATTTGCATGGTCAGCAGTTTGTTATCCACATGGCCCAGCACGACAGACGAGTAGGCGGTCTGGCCTTTGGCGGAGATAATGCTGTCAAGCTGCTGCAGCTTCTGGCCTTTGATCTCAACGGCTTTGTTGGTGACCACTTGCAGGTTCGGATCGCGGCTGCGCTGCTGGTCTTCCAGCCGTTTAGCCAGCACATCGAGCGGCTCCTGGGTGTTGTCGCCAAGAATGACGATAACCGCTTTCTCGCCGGTGGTGTCCGAGTAAACGTGCATGTTGTTCGCCTGGGTGCCGAGTTTGCCGCTCTGGTCGGACATATCCGCTGGCAGGGAGAAGCTCAGCTTGCCATCCAGCAGGCTTACCGGCTGACCGCTGGCGGCGCTGCTTTCGGCCGCGTTGCCGGCAGCAGGCGCTTTGCTGTCGTTGTTGTCACAGGCCGCCAGCCCCATTACCAGCAGGCCAATACCGACATATTTTACCAGGTTGCGCATTGACTTATTCCTTTACATAAACGGTCATAACGACCCATCCCTGCATCTTAACACAAGAAATTCCGCGAACGTTTAACCGTGCTGCAACGCGGAGAAATCGGATTTATCTGCCAGTTTTTTCAACAGCATATTCAGCAGCACACCATACATCGGCAGGAAGAAAATAATGCTGATAAGCACCTTAAAGCAGTAGTCCACCGCAGCGATTTCCATCCAGTGCTCGGCCATGAACGGATCGGGGCTTCGCCAGAAGGCGATAAAGAAGAACGACAGCGTGTCGCTGATATTGCCAAGCAGCAGGGAGGCGCCAGGCGCAAGCCACCACTGGCGGCTCTGGCGCAGACGGTTAAAGACATGCACATCCAGAATCTGCCCAAGGGCGTAAGCCATAAAGCTCGCCGTGGCGATACGGGCAACGAACAGGTTAAAGTGCGCAAGCGCGCCGAACCCTTGCCAGCTTCCCATGTAGAAAAGCGACGAGACCACGTAAGAAATCAGCAGCGCCGGCACCATTACTGCGAAAATAATGCGGCGAGCCAGCGGCGCGCCAAAAATGCGCACGGTCAGGTCGGTTGCCAGAAAAATAAATGGGAAGCTGAACGCGCCCCAGGTGGTGTGAAAACCGAAAATGGAAACCGGCAGTTGCACCAGGTAGTTACTGGACGTGATAACCAGCAAATGAAACAGCGAAAGCCAGACGAGCGCACGGCGGCGCTGGCTTGAAGTAAAGGACGTCATATTGTGACCTTTTTGTTAGTTGGGGTGAGGGAACCCAGTTCATTCTTGCTTGAGGGCAGACGCGGCGCGTTTGCGCAAAAGCCGCCGCATAATACTGCTTTACGTCGTCAATGCAATGGTTAATTTTAACGCAATCGTTAAGCTCGCTTGCGCCTCTGCCTTCTGCGCGTAAACTAAGGCGGTTTTTGACTGATCCGAGAATAAAATGACCGACCTGTTCGCCAATCCCGACCATACGCTGGACGCTCAGGGGCTGCGTTGCCCGGAACCGGTAATGATGGTGCGTAAAACCGTTCGCCATATGCAGGCAGGCGAGACGCTGCTCATTATTGCCGATGACCCGGCCACTACCCGTGATATACCGGGCTTTTGCCGTTTTATGGAACATGAATTGCTCGCCCAGCAGACGGAAACGCTGCCCTATCGCTATATCTTGCGCAAAGGGCACTGATAATGCGTGGGCAGTCCCGATTAAGCGGCTGCCCTGAACCTTCGTCACATTCTTTTTAAAACCTTGTTTCAAAGCTTTCACTTTTGTGAGGCGCTTCACCTCCGTTTTACCAGGCTTAAGCTAGTTTTAAGCGGCAAATCAAAACAGCGTTTTATATCTTGCCTCTTACTCTGCTGGAGCTGACCCGATGAAAAAGACCTTATTAACAGGCCTGGCTGGCCTGTGCCTGTCCACCGCGTCACTGATGTTTGCGACCGCCGCGTCGGCGCAGGTGATCAAAGCTGCCGATGTGCATCCGCAAGGGTACCCGAATGTCGTCGCCGTCCAGCATATGGGCGATAAACTCAAACAGCAGACTAACGGCGAGCTGGAGATTAAAGTGTTTCCGGGCGGCGTGCTGGGCGATGAAAAACAGATGATTGAACAGGCGCAAATGGGCGCCATCGACATGATTCGCGTCTCGATGGCGCCTGTCGCCGCCATCCTGCCGGAAATCGAAGTCTTCACGCTGCCTTACGTTTTCCGCGATGAAGACCATATGCACAAGATTATCGACGGCGACATCGGCAAGCAGATTGGCGATAAACTCACCAGCAACCCGAAATCTCGTCTGGTTTTCCTGGGCTGGATGGATTCCGGCACCCGCAACCTCATTACCAAAAACGCAGTGGCGAAGCCGGAAGACCTGAACGGGATGAAAATCCGCGTACAGGGCAGCCCGGTGGCGCTCGCCACGCTAAAAGACATGGGCGCGAGCGCGGTCGCGATGGGGGTGAGCGAGGTTTACAGCGGCCTGCAAACCGGCGTGATTGACGGCGCAGAGAACAACCCGCCGACTTATATCGCCCACAACTACCTGCCGGTCGCTAAAAACTACACCCTGAGCGGCCACTTTATCATTCCGGAAATGCTGCTTTATTCCAAAGCGAAGTGGGACAAGCTCAAGCCTGAACAGCAGCAAACCATCCTGAAGCTCGCCCGCGAAGCGCAAATGGAGCAGCGCGAGCTGTGGAATGCCTATAACAAGCAGGCCCTCGACAAGATGAAAGCGGGCGGCGTGCAGTTCCACGACATCGACAAAGCCTGGTTTGTGAAGGCCACTGAGCCTGTGCGCCAGCAGTATGGTGAAAAGCATCAGGATCTGATGAAAGCGATAGCGGACGTTCAGTAATTCCCTGCGCCGGACAACCGGCGCTGCACCTTTTCCCGGAGGCGTTATGTCCCGCTTTTACTTATCCTGTATGGACAAGCTTTACCTGTTCGCCATGGCCGTCGCCGGGCTGGCGCTGGTGGTGATGACCGTTATTATCCCGATTAACGTTTTCTCCCGCTATGTTCTCAATCGGGCGGAGTCCTGGCCGGAGCCGGTCGCCATTATCTGCATGGTGACGTTCACCTTTATTGGCGCAGCCGTGGGGTACCGCGCCGGGTCGCACATCGCCGTGAACATGCTGACCGACCGTCTGCCGCCGTTCTGGCAGGGCCTGCTGGCGCGCGTTGTGGACGCCCTGATGCTGGTCATCTCGCTGGTAATGTTTTACTACAGCTACTTTCTTTGCCTCGAACTGTGGGAGCAGCCTGTCGCGGAGTTCCCTGTCGTCACCTCCGGGGAAACTTACCTGCCGCTGCCTGTCGGCGCGGCGATCTTAATCCTGTTCGTCATTGAACGCCTGCTGTTCGGTTCCCAGGAGAACCGCCCGGTAGTGCTGATTGGCAACCACAGCTGACGGGGTGACAAACCAATGGACGCATTCATTTTACTGGCCACCCTCGCGGTGTTGCTGGCGGTGGGCATGCCGGTGGCTTTCGCCGTAGGGTTAAGCGCTGTGGCGGGCGCATTGTGGATCGAGCTGCCGCTGGAAGCGCTGATGATTCAAATCACCAGCGGGGTGAATAAGTTCACGCTGCTGGCTATTCCGTTCTTTATCCTCGCGGGCGCCATTATGGCGGAAGGGGGCATTGCGCGCCGTCTGGTGAACTTCGCCTACCTGTTTGTCGGATTTGTGCGCGGCGGCCTGTCGCTGGTGAACATTGTCGCTTCCACCTTTTTCGGCGCCATTTCCGGCTCGTCGGTTGCGGATACGGCCTCTATCGGCAGTGTGATGATCCCGGAGATGGAAAAAAAGGGCTACCCGCGCGACTACGCGGCGGCGGTGACAGCGAGCGGTTCGGTGCAGGCTATCCTCATTCCGCCAAGCCATAACTCGGTGATTTATTCACTGGCGGCGGGCGGCACGGTCTCCATCGCCACGCTGTTTATCGCCGGCGTCTTGCCGGGATTGCTGCTCGGAATGTGTCTGGTTGTGCTCTGTCTGGCCTTTGCCCGCAAGCGCGGCTACCCGAAAGGCGAGCGCATTCCGATGAAACAGGCGCTGAAAATTTTTGTCGACGCGCTCTGGGGGCTGATGACGGTGGTGATTATCCTGGGCGGCATTCTGACGGGGGTATTTACCGCGACGGAATCGGCGGCGGTCGCCTGCGTCTGGGCCTTCTTCGTCACGATGTTTATTTACCGCGACTACAAATGGAATGAGCTGCCGAAACTGCTTTGCCGTACGGTAAAAACCGTCACTATCGTCATGATCCTGATAGGCTTCGCGGCGGCGTTTGGCGCGGTAATGACCTACATGCAGCTGCCAACGCGCATCACCGAGTTTTTTACGTCGCTCTCGGATAACAAGTACGTCATTCTGATGTATCTCAACGTCATGCTGCTGCTTATCGGCACGCTGATGGATATGGCGCCGATTATCCTTATCCTCACGCCCGTATTGCTGCCGGTGACCAATACGCTTGGCATCGATCCGGTGCATTTCGGCATGATCATGATGGTGAACCTCGGGATCGGCCTGATTACCCCGCCGGTGGGCTCGGTGCTGTTTGTGGCAAGCGCGGTCAGCAAGCAGAAGATTGAGGCGGTGGTGCGCTCCATGCTGCCCTTCTACGCCGTGCTGCTGATTGTACTGGCGATGGTGACTTACATTCCGGCGATATCGCTCTGGCTGCCGGGAATGCTGGGGATGATGTAAGAGGTTGGTTAACGTTGCGCTTACCCGCCCTGGATACGCTGTTCGGGCGGCGGAAGAGCCTGTTTGCTGAAGCGCGGGCTTTCCATGACGCGCTCCCTCACGCGAAGAGGTTACGGGGGCGCGCCGCCCCCTTAATCATCCTGATTCGCGGCAAAAGGGCCGCTGGCATAAACAACCGCCGCATCGACGGTGGTTTTTTTGTCGTATGGGTAAGCGCAGCGCCACCCCGTTTTACCTGTATATCCCTCACCGCCCTTTACGCAGCAGCCGCAGGGCGTTGGCGGTTACCAGCACCGTGGCGCCCGTATCCGCCAGCACCGCCAGCCACAGGCCGGTCATGCCGAGCAGCGTGGTGACCAGAAAAATGCCCTTTAATCCCAGCGCGATAGCGACATTCTGCCGGATGTTGCGGTGAGTCGCGCGAGCGAGTTTTATCATCGACGGCAGTTCCGTCAGGCGGCTGTGGGTCAGCGCCGCATCGGCGGTTTCCAGCGCCACGTCGGTGCCGTTGCCCATGGCGATGCCAATGGCGGAAGCCTTCATGGCGGGCGCGTCGTTAATGCCGTCGCCCACCATCGCCAGCGGCGCGCGGCGGTTAAGCTCGTTAATGGCCGCGACTTTATCGCCAGGCAGCAGGTTTGCGCGATAATCCATGCCTGCTTCACCGGCGATGGCTGCCGCAGCGCGCGGATTATCCCCGGTCAGCATTACGCTCTGAATGCCCAGCGCGCGAAGGCGTTCTACCGCCTCGCGAGCGTCCGGGCGAAGCGTGTCGCGCAGCGCCAGCGTGCCGAGCAGTTCGCCTTCACATTCGACAAGCACCACCGTCTGCCCCTGCGCCTCCTGCTCGCGGATCCGCTGTCGCCAGCGGTCCGGTATCTCCATCTGCGTTTTATCCGGCGCGCTAAGGCGCACGACGCGTCCTTCCACTTCGGCTTCCACGCCCACGCCCGCCAGCGTACGCTGCGCCCGGGTTCGCAACGGCGCCACGTTACGCTGGGCCGCCTCATGAATGATGGCCTGCGCCAGCGGGTGCGTGCTGCCCTGTTCAACGGCGGCGGCAAAAGCCAGCAAGGCGGCCTCTTCCAGGCCTCGCTCGGCGGTTATCGCCGTGACTTGCGGCTTGCCGGCGGTCAGCGTGCCGGTTTTATCAAACGCTATCTGTCGCACGCGGCCTAACATCTCCAGCGCCGCGCCCCCTTTTATCAGCACGCCGCGCCGCGAAGCGGCGGCAAGGCCCGACGTGATAGCCGCAGGCGTGGAGATAACCAGCGCGCAGGGGCAGCCAATCAGCAGCAGTGCCAGCCCTTTATAAATCCACTCCTGCCAGGCGGCGGCGAAAAAGAGCGGAGGGATAACCATGACCAGCAGCGCCAGCAGCATGATCGCAGGCGTATAGAGGCGGCTGAAGCGGTCAATAAAACGTTCGATGGGCGCGCGGCGCTCTTCCGCTTCTTCAATCAGCCGAAGAATGCGGTCTATAGCGCTGTCGCCCGGTTCGCTCACCACCTCAAGCTGCACCAGCCGGTCCACGCTGGTGGCGCCCGCCGCCACTTTTTCACCCTGCTGACGCTCAACGGGCAGCGACTCACCCGTCAGGGCGCTTTCATCAAAGCTTGCGAAAGGAGAAAGCAGCCTGCCGTCCGCAGGCAAACGTCCGCCCGCCGCCACCTCTATCACATCGCCGGGACGCAGCGTTTCCAGCGCCACGCTTTCACGCTGGCCGTTGCGCAGACGAACGGCGGTCTCCGGGCGCAGCGCCACCAGCGCGCTGACGCCTTTTCGCGCGCGCTTCGCCGCCCAGCCTTCCAGCTGCTCGCCAATAAGAAACAGCAGCAGCACCATCGCCGCTTCAGCGGTCGCGCCGATAATTAAGGCACCCGTCGCCGCCACGCTCATCAGCGTCTCTATGGCAAACCAGCTGCCGCTGCGCATCAGCCGGAACGCCTGCCGCGCCACGGGCCACAGGCCGACCAGCGTGGTCGCCACAAAAGCCAGCTTGCCGTAAGGGTGATTGACATGCTCAAGCCCCCAGCTGATAAGCATCAGCGAGAGGAGGGTAATAATGGGCAGGTAATCGCGCCAGCTGGCAGTGTCGGCCACCGGCGCGCGGGCGTCGCGTAGCGTATAGCCTGCGGCGTTGACGGCGCGCGCTATCGCTTCACGGGCCTCATCCGGCGCGTCCACCAGCAGTTTTTCGGTGGCGAACGCGACCTGCACCTGGCGTACGCCGGGAACCTGACGCACGGCATTCTCTACCTTGCGCGCGCAGGCGGCGCAGTCCATCCCCTCCACGCGCCAGCTCAGGCGAGCGGCGATATCCGGCGTCGCTTCCGGCGCATCCGCTGCACACGTACCGCCCGGGCAGCAGGGCTTCGCTTCAGGCAATGGATTAAGTTTCATCTTCGCGAATTGCGGTGTTTTAACGGGGCCAGGAGAAGAAGAGGGCATGGCATCCTCCGGTAACGATAATTTTCTCATTACCGGAGGATACACTCTGGAGTCGACTCCAGAGTCAAGGGGGGATGTGAGTTTTCGTCGGCTATCAGAGATAGAGCGAACGTACGATCATGAAGTGGCCGGCGAAGTAACAGGCCGCTGCGATGGCGCTGTCGCCGGTAAAGCGCTTACGGTAATGGCTGCCGAGCCAGACGATAACGCCGAGCAGCAGCAGCGACGCACCCACAAAGCCGGAGAAACTGGTATCGGTCGGGCGGAAGAAGTAGAGCTCGCCCGCAAGCCACACCATCACCAGCGTCATGCCGATATACGTGCAGACCGGCCAGCGCAGCGTATCAAGCCGCGTCCAGATGGTGGCGATAAGCGCCGCGCCAATCACCAGCAGCGCCAGCGGCAGCGGCCAGAAGAAAGACATCGACATCTGGCTGGCGAAATAGATGGTGTAAAGCAGGTGCGAAAGGAAAAACGCCCCGGTGGCATAGAGCAACTGCTGGCGCGGCAGCAGCGTCAGCGCATCGCCCGCAAGCGTCGCGACCAGCCCGGCAAGCACCAGATAGCCCACGGGTTCCGCCAGCGGCGCCTGCCAGGCGAGCAACAGCAGCAAGAGCAGCGTAAGCGGCTTAAATACCCAGCGTTGCCACGCCGGACCACGGTAGGAGGCATCCACATACAGCCAGCCGGAAAGAAGGACAGCAATAAACGACCAAAGCATGATAAGTCCCTGAATCAGTTATGGTAACGGGTGCGCTCAGCGCACGGCTCTACCTTTCAGTCTAGTGGTCGAAGCGTCGGGATGACAACGTCAGTCGCTACGGGGTATTCTTAAAATGTATCCGCGATTCAGGCAGCCAGCATGAGTAAACCACCGCTTTTTTTCATTATTATCATCCTCTTAATCGTTGTTGCCGCTTCATTTCGCTTCATGCACCAGCGGCGCGAAAACGGCGCCAATGACGCCGCGCCTGTGGTGGAAAAGCGTATGAAAGTGATGAACAAACGTGAAAAAGCGGCGAACGAGCAGCGCTCGCGCCAGCGTGAGGTGGCGCCGCCTGCGCAGACGATGCGTTATGAGGCGAGCTTTCGGGCGCCAGACGGCGGGCTGGCGATGACGTTTCGTCTGGAGGCGGAGCAATATCATGCGTTAGCGGTGGGAGAGACCGGCACGCTCAGCTATCAGGGGACGCGCTTTATTCGCTTCGTCCCCGACCCGGCCCGTTAACGCGGGCGCTTTTGCTGTTTCTGCCAGGCGAGAAGTTCAAACACGCCAAAGATAAAAATGCGCAACTGCTGTGCGCGGCTAAGCGCCGGCCCTTCTTTTGGCTGTGTCGCTTTCAGCAGGCTCAACTGCAGGCCATGCATCAGCACCATAAAGATCAGCGCCACGTTGACAAAGATATTGAGCGGCCGCGGAAAAGGCTGAACGATATTCAGAATAAGAAAGGCCCAGACGCAGAGCATCAACAGGCGACCCAGATTAATCAACATCTTCTTCTCCTTGTGTTTCAAGCGAATAAAGGCGGTAAGCAACCTGTCCCGCGACTTTTTCGCGATGCAGCCGCCAGCTTGCCGGCACTGGCGGCAGGCCGTTTTCCACTTCGCTTTCAACATAGACCATCGCGCCGCTGGCAAGCCAACCCTGCGTTTCCAGCAGTTTCAGCGTCTCTTCCAGCAAGCCTTTACGAAAAGGCGGGTCGACAAAAACAATGTCGTACGGTTCGCCCGGCTGGTTAAGGTAATTAAGTGTGTTAGTGTTCACTACCTGTGCGTTGCTCGCCTTTAGCGTCGACAGGTTCTTTTGCAACTGCTGCGCGACGCCGCGCTCCATCTCAAGCAGCGTGGCTTTGGCCGCATAGCGAGAGAGCGCCTCAAGGCCCAGCGCGCCGCTACCGGCGAAACAGTCGAGGCAGCGGGCATCTACCAGATAAGGGGCGAGCCAGTTAAACAGGGTTTCGCGCACCCTGTCAGTGGTAGGACGAAGGCCGGGGCTGTCGGGGACCGGAAGTTTCCGGCCGCGCCACTGCCCGCCAATAATGCGGATCTGTCCGCTGCCGGAGGTGGTGGGTTTCTTCATTATGCTCACTGCGCTCAACAATCTGGCCTGCTATTCTAGCGGCGCAGAGGGGCGGACGAAACCTCAATCCCCTCGCGTGCCGCCCCGCAGGGAAAGTGGTAGACTAACGTATTCATTTGCAATTTTTTCAGTACCCGCGCGGTGACGACGGGACTGCGCCATGACTTAACCGCGAGGAGTGTATTCGCCAATGGCAAAAGAGAAAAAACGTGGCTTTTTTTCCTGGCTCGGTTTTGGCCAGAAAGACGAGGCGCCAGCGCAGGAAGAACAACAAGTAGCAGAGCAGCAGGCGGTTGAAGAAAAACCGGCTGAAGCCGCGTCCGTCGCGCCTGAAGAAACGCAGCGCGAAGAACAGGCCGAGCCGCACACGCTCGCGGAGTCGGAGACGTTTGCGCAGGATGTGGTGGACGTCAGCGAGCAGGTAGCGCAAGAGCAGGAGGCGGCGGCCGCTTATGAAGAGCAGGAAACCGTCCAGCAAGCCGCGCCGCTTGAGGCGGAACCCGAGGTCGTTGCCGAAATTGAGCCAGAACCCCTCGCTGAGATTGAGCACGAAACGCTGCCGCTGCCGGAAGAGGTAACCGCAGAAGCGGAGCCGGAAGCCTGGCAGCCGGAGCAGGAAATCGAGTCGCAGGAAGAGGCCATCGACGAGGAAGAACTCGCGGCGCTGGCCCTGGCGGCGCAGCCGGAAGCGGAAGAGATCCTTGATGACATCGAGGCGCAAGATGCGCCGGAAACCGCTGAAGAAGCGGCGCCCGTTGAGCAAGAGAAGCCGACCAAAGAGGGTTTCTTCGCCCGCCTTAAGCGCAGCCTGCTGAAAACCAAAGAGAATCTCGGTTCCGGATTTATCAGCCTGTTCCGCGGCAAAAAAATCGACGACGATCTGTTCGAGGAACTGGAAGAACAGCTGTTGATTGCGGATGTCGGCGTGGAAACCACGCGCCGCATCATCAACCATCTCACCGAAGGGGCCAGCCGTAAACAGCTGCGCGACGCCGAAGCGCTCTACGGTCTGCTGAAAGAAGAGATGGGTGATATTCTCGCGAAAGTGGATGAGCCGCTTAATATTGAAGGCAAGAGCCCGTTCGTGATTCTGATGGTCGGCGTAAACGGCGTGGGTAAAACTACCACCATCGGCAAGCTGGCGCGCCAGTTTGAGCAGCAGGGCAAGACCGTCATGCTGGCGGCCGGGGATACGTTCCGCGCGGCGGCGGTTGAGCAGCTTCAGGTCTGGGGCCAGCGCAACAATATTCCGGTTATCGCTCAGCACACCGGCGCGGATTCCGCCTCGGTTATCTTCGACGCCATCCAGGCGGCGAAAGCGCGTAATGTTGACGTGTTGATTGCCGACACCGCAGGGCGTTTGCAGAATAAAGCGCACCTGATGGAAGAGTTGAAAAAGATTGTGCGCGTGATGAAAAAGCTCGATGTGGACGCGCCGCATGAAGTGATGCTCACCATCGACGCCAGCACCGGGCAGAACGCGGTAAGTCAGGCGAAGCTGTTCCACGAAGCGGTTGGGCTGACCGGCATTACGCTGACCAAGCTCGACGGCACCGCCAAAGGGGGCGTTATCTTCTCGGTGGCGGACCAGTTCCACATTCCGATTCGCTATATCGGCGTCGGTGAACGTATTGAAGATTTGCGTCCGTTTAACGCGGGCGATTTTATTGAGGCACTTTTTGCCCGAGAGGATTAACAATGATTCGCTTTGAACACGTCAGCAAAGCCTATCTCGGTGGGAGACAAGCGCTGCAGGGGGTGACTTTTCACCTGCAGCCGGGCGAGATGGCGTTTCTGACCGGCCATTCCGGCGCCGGGAAAAGCACCCTGCTCAAGCTCATTTGCGGCATTGAGCGGCCCAGCGCCGGCAAGATTTTTTTCAGCGGTCATGAAATCAGCCGCCTGAAAAACAGCGAAGTGCCGTTCCTGCGCCGCCAGATTGGCATGATCTTTCAGGATCACCATCTGCTGATGGACAGAACGGTTTACGATAATGTGGCGATCCCGCTGATTATCGCCGGCGCCAGCGGCGAAGACATTCGTCGTCGCGTGTCGGCGGCGCTGGATAAAGTGGGGCTGCTGGACAAAGCGAAAAACTTTCCGATTCAACTTTCCGGCGGCGAGCAGCAGCGCGTCGGCATCGCCCGTGCGGTGGTGAACAAACCGGCGGTGCTGCTGGCGGATGAACCGACCGGCAACCTGGACGACGCGCTCTCGGAAGGGATTTTGCGTCTTTTTGAGGAGTTTAATCGCGTAGGGGTAACCGTATTGATGGCGACGCATGACACCGGGCTTATCTCCCGCCGTGCGTACCGTGTGTTATCCCTGAGCGACGGGCATTTGCATGGAGGCCTGGCTGGTGAATAAACGCGACGCGCTTAATCAGATTCGCCGCTTCAGCAACAAGCTGAACGATTACAACCAACAGCGGCGCGGGGGCGAGCCGGGCAAGCCTTCGCCAAAGCGTGCGAAAGCGACGAGCGGCAAAGGTAAATCCCGTAAGGGCGGCATTAACGAACAGATGCGTTACGCCTGGCAGGGCGCGCTGGCGGACCTGAAAAGCAAGCCGTTCGCTACGTTTCTGACGGTGATGGTTATCGCCATCTCTCTGACGTTGCCAAGCGTCTGCTATATGGTTTACAAAAACGTCAACCAGGCGGCCTCGCAGTATTATCCTTCGCCGCAAATCACCGTCTATTTCGACAAGGCGCTGGATGATGACGCAGCGCAACAGGTAGTGGGGCAGCTTCAGGCCGAGCAGGGCGTGGAAAAGGTGAATTACCTTTCGCGCGATGAGGCGCTTGGTGAATTCCGCAACTGGTCGGGCTTTGGCGGCGCGCTGGATATGCTGGAAGAAAACCCGCTGCCCGCCGTGGCGGTCGTCGTGCCAAAGCTGGATTTCCAGAGCACCGAAGCGCTTACCACGTTGCGCGATCGCATCTCCCGTATTCACGGCATTGATGAAGTGCGTATGGACGACAGCTGGTTCGCCCGGCTGGCGGCGCTGACAAGCCTTGTGGGCCGCGTGTCGGCGATGATCGGCGTGCTGATGGTCGCCGCAGTGTTCCTGGTTATCGGCAACAGCGTGCGTCTGAGCATTTTCGCCCGGCGCGACACCATCAACGTGCAGAAACTGATTGGCGCAACGGATGGGTTTATCCTGCGTCCGTTCCTGTACGGCGGCGCTTTACTTGGCTTTTCGGGCGCTTTACTTTCACTGATTCTTTCAGAAATTTTGGTGCTGCGGCTCTCCAGCGCGGTTTCTGACGTGGCGAAAGTTTTCGGAACCACTTTTGAAATCAACGGCTTGTCTTTCGATGAGTGCCTGTTGTTGCTGCTGGTTTGCTCGATGATCGGCTGGCTGGCCGCCTGGCTTGCCACCGTGCAACATTTACGTCACTTTACCCCCGAATAAAAAATATTTGTTATAATCATCCCCTGCTACGAGTTCCCGTTGCAGGGGATGCAGTAACGCTTATCACCGCTGTACCTCTTGCCGCGTTTTCATTGCTCTGTCACAGAATGTGTGTAATTTATTCACAGCTTCGCATGGAACTTGTGGATAAAATCACTGTCATAGTAATGAGCGAATGGTAGTCTCGTTGCTCACAACGCCGGTGCGTCTGTTGCCTGATGGGGACATACCAACGCCGGTAAGATGTCGAATGAGAGGATTTGAATGACCAAAGAAATGCAAAATTTAGCTTTAGCCCCGGTAGGTAACCTGGAGTCTTATATCCGGGCCGCCAACGCCTGGCCGATGTTGTCGGCAGACGAAGAGCGGGCGCTGGCTGAAAGGCTGCATTACCAGGGCGATCTGGAAGCAGCTAAAAAGCTGATCCTGTCTCACCTGCGCTTTGTTGTTCATATTGCCCGTAATTACGCAGGCTATGGCCTGCCGCAGGCGGATTTGATTCAGGAAGGCAATATCGGCCTGATGAAAGCCGTGCGTCGCTTTAACCCGGAAGTGGGCGTGCGCCTGGTTTCCTTCGCCGTGCACTGGATTAAAGCGGAAATTCACGAGTACGTGCTGCGCAACTGGCGCATCGTGAAAGTCGCTACCACTAAAGCGCAGCGCAAGCTGTTCTTCAACCTGCGTAAAACCAAGCAGCGTCTGGGCTGGTTTAACCAGGACGAAGTGGAAATGGTGGCCCGCGAGCTGGGCGTTTCCAGCAAAGACGTGCGCGAGATGGAGTCGCGTATGGCGGCGCAGGACATGACGTTTGATATGTCCTCCGATGATGACGCTGGCGAGGGGCAGCCCATGGCGCCGGTGCTTTATCTGCAGGATAAATCGTCGAACTTCGCTGACGGCATCGAAGACGATAACTGGGATGAGCACGCTGCGGACAAACTCACCTACGCGATGCAGGGTCTGGACGAGCGCAGCCAGCAGATCATCCGCGCCCGTTGGCTGGATGAAGACAACAAGAGCACGCTGCAGGAGCTGGCCGACCGTTACGGCGTTTCCGCCGAACGCGTGCGTCAGCTTGAAAAGAATGCGATGAAAAAACTGCGCGCCGCTATCGAAGCGTAACCCGCGTCAGTCCCGTGAACGCCCCGCTGAGCCTCTGGCCGTGGGGCGTTTTGTTTTTATAGCCCTTCGGCTGCCTGCGGACAGACGTCATTGATGCACTGCATCAATGCCTTAAAGGCCCCTTCCATTTTTTCCTCCGGCACGCAGGCAAACCCCATTAGCAGACCGCGCCGCCGGTTTTCCGTCAGGTAGTAGCTGGAGAGCGGCCGCACCAGGATATCGCGCGCGTTGGCACGCTTTGCGATGGCGATATCGTCCGCCTCTTGCGGCAGGTTCAGCACCAGGTGCAGCCCGGCGTTATCGCTGAAGTCGGAAAGCGCCTGCGGGCCAAGATAGCGGGTTATCAGCCCGGTGAGGAAGGCGCGCCGCCGCCCGTAAAGCAGGCGCATGCGCCGGATGTGGGCGCTGTAATGGCCCGCTTCGATAAACTCCGCCAGCGCCGCCTGAATAAGCGAATGGCCGCCGCGATAAAGCTCGGCGTGCGCCGCTTTCATCTCCTGCGCCAGGGCGCGCGGCAGCACGACATAGCCCAGCCGCAGCCCCGGATAGAGCGTTTTGCTGAAGGTGCCGATGTAAATCACCGGCGGGTCGGGCATCAGCCCCTGCAGCGCCGGAATTGGCTGGCCGGAGAAGCGAAATTCGCTGTCATAATCATCTTCCACAATCCAGCTGCCGTTCTGGCGCGCTAACGCCAGCAGCCGTTGACGGCGCTCCAGGCTCATCACCGCACCGAGCGGATACTGGTGAGACGGGGTAACGAAGATCAGGCGCGGCGCGGCGCTTGTGCGCTCCGGCGGAACCAGGCCGGCGGAGTCTACCGGCACCGGACAAATCTTCACGTCGTTCATCTGGAGGACGTTGCGTATCCCCCAGTAGGAAGGCTCTTCCACCCAGGCTTCATCGCCGCTGTCGCACAACATGCGCGCCACCAGATCGATGGCCTGATGAATGCCTTCGGTGATCAGCACCTGTTCGGGCGAGCACTGAACCGAACGGGCTACCCGCAGGTAATTCGCCAGCGCATGTTGCAGCTCCGGCGTGCCGCCCTGGCTGCTGTAGGTGAGGCGCTGCGGCGTAGGACGGCGGCTGATGCGCGCCTGCATTTTACTGAAAAGCTGATGGGGAAAAGCGTTCACATCCGGCACGCCGGGAATAAAGGCTCCCCACTGGCGCGGGCTGGCGCTGATGTGATCCAGCAGCCATTTCCCTCGGGACGAGTAGCTAACAGGGGGCGCGTCAATATGCTCCCCAGGCGCCATCACCGGCGCAGATAACAGTTTGTCCGGCGCCACATCGGCGACGAATGTTCCGCTTCCCTGACGAGATAAAACATATCCTTCCGCCAGCAGTTGTTCATAAACTGTTAAAATTGTGTTGCGTGAAAGGCCAAGTTCACGGGCAAGATCCCGGGTAGGGGGAAGGCGGCATTGCGGCGGCAGGCTGCCATCCAGAATCGACAGGCGGATAGCGTTATAGAGTCGCTTGTGTAGCAATTCGTCCTGCTGCTCGCCGAGCCGGACGGCTAAGAGATCGGCCACTAAAGAACGCAATTGGATCCCTCAATTAAACCAGACTGGTACTCGATTATAGGGCCATAGACTGTGTAAATAAACGTCACTGTTTCAGGTTTGTTGCTAAAAAGTGACGTTTATCAGCAGGAGATTGAGGGTGAAAAATTCAGATTTGAATCAACGTCGTCAGAGCGCCACCCCACGCGGTGTTGGCGTCATGTGCGGTTTTTACGCCGAGAAAGCCGAAAACGCGACCCTGTGGGACGTGGAAGGCAACGAAGTTATCGACTTTGCCGCAGGCATCGCGGTGCTGAACACGGGTCACCGTCACCCGATGGTCGTCGCGGCGATTGAAAAACAGCTGCAGGCGTTTACCCATACCGCCTACCAGATCGTTCCTTACGAAAGCTATGTGTCGCTGGCTGAGCGCATCAACGAGCGCGCACCGGTCAACGGCCCGGCGAAAACCGCGTTTTTTACTACCGGCGCGGAAGCGGTGGAAAACGCCGTTAAAATCGCCCGCGCTTATACGCGCCGCCCGGGGCTGATTACCTTTGGCGGCGGGTTCCATGGCCGTACCTTTATGACCATGGCGCTTACCGGCAAAGTGGCGCCTTATAAAATCGGCTTCGGGCCGTTCCCCGGTTCCGTTTATCACGGACAGTATCCGAACGAGCTGCACGGCGTTTCGGTTGACGACGCCATGGCGAGCCTTGAGCGCATCTTCAAAGCGGATATCGCGCCGGATCAGGTGGCGGCCATCATCCTTGAGCCGGTGCAGGGAGAAGGGGGCTTTAACGTGGCGCCGCCCGCCTTTATGCAGGCGCTGCGCGCGCTGTGCGACGAGCACGGCATTCTGCTGATTGCCGATGAAGTGCAGACCGGCTTCGCCCGTACCGGCAAGCTCTTCGCCATGGAACATTACGGCGTGAAGGCAGACCTTATCACCATGGCGAAAAGCCTGGCGGGCGGCATGCCGCTCTCTGGCGTGGTCGGGCGTGCCGAAGTAATGGATGCGCCCGCGCCGGGCGGCCTTGGCGGCACCTATGCCGGCAACCCATTAGCAGTAGCGGCGGCCCACGCCGTGCTGGATGTTATTGAGCAGGAAAACCTGTGCCAGCGCGCCCAGGAGCTCGGCCTGCATCTGGTTGAAGTGCTGAAGCAGGCGCGCGAGCGCTGTCCGGCCATTGCCGATATCCGCGCGCAGGGTTCGATGGTGGCGGTGGAGTTTAACGATCCGCAAACCGGTAAGCCTTCGCCGGAATTCACTCGCGAAGTGCAGGCCCGTGCACAGCAGGAAGGGCTGCTGCTGCTGAGCTGCGGCGTTTACGGCAACGTTATCCGTTTCCTCTATCCGCTCACTATTCCCGACGCGCAGTTCCGCAAAGCGCTCGACATTCTCTCCCGCGCCTTAACGCGCTAAGGGAACCGGACATCCCGAGGGCGCCTGCGTTATGGCCTGTTATCGTTCGACAGGTCATGACAGCGCGCCTTTGGGCTCTCAGGCAGGGACCGCGCCTTTAAGCCGGACGCTTAACTCTCATTAAAAGCAAAAAAATCAAACACGTGAACACACTCGCTACCGGCGCCTTCAGCCGCCGGATATTTAAGGAAGAATTATGTCTGAAAACACGACTCCCGCCTCGCTCTGGCGCGCCCGCGAACGGGCCGCCGCACCCGCTAAATCGTTAAGCTTCGTGGAAGGCGTCGCGATGATCGTCGGCACTAATATTGGCGCCGGGGTGCTTTCCATCGCTTACGCCTCCAGCAAAGCCGGCTTTTTGCCGCTGCTCTTCTGGCTGGCGCTCGTCGGCACGCTGACCACCATCACCATGCTCTATGTTGCGGAAGCCACGCTGCGCACCCGCTCGCACTTACAGCTGAGTGGCCTGGCGGCGCGCTACGTCGGGCGGTTCGGCGCCTGGATGATGTTCGCCTCGGTTTGCGTCAACAGCGTAGGGGCGCTCACCGCCTACATGACCGGCAGCGGTAAACTCCTTCACTCGCTGTTTGGTTTGTCGCCCGCCATGGGCAGCCTGCTTTTTTTTATCCCGGCGGCGGGCGTGCTCTGGCTCGGCCTGAAAGCCATCGGCCGCGGCGAGAAATTTATCAGCATCGGCATGGTGGTGATGATAAGCGTGCTGGTGGTGGCCACGCTGCTAAAAGAGACAACGCAGGTTCGTTACCTGCTGGATGGCGACTGGCGTTATATGGTGCCGGTTTTTAACGTCACGGCCTTTTGCTTTGCGGCGCAATATATCGTGCCGGAGATGGCGCGCGGTTTTGCCGATAAGCCGGAAAAGCTGCCGAAGGCGATTATCGTCGGCATGGCGCTGACTTTTCTTTTGCTCACCCTCGTACCGCTTTCGGTGATTGCGCTCAACGGGCTGGAGCAGGTTTCAGAAGTGGCGACTATCTCCTGGGGACGCGCGCTGGGCGAGTGGGCTTTCTTCTCCGCCAATATTTTCGCGCTCTGCGCCATGCTCACTTCCTACTGGGGGCTTGGCGGCAGTTTCCTGACCAATATCTTTGATAAATTCCGCCTGGGCGACGACGCGCAGCCGCTTAAGCGCGTTGGCGTGCTGCTTATTGTGGCGCTGCCGCCTTTCGCGCTGGCCTACAGCGGCATGGTCTCCTTTGTGAATGCCCTCTATTTCGCCGGGGTATTCAGCGGAGTTATCCTCTCCATCATGCCTATTCTCATTCTTAAAGGCGCCCGCCGCAGAGGGGAGCTTACGCCGCGCTGGCAGTGCAGCTGGAGCACGCATCCGCTGATTCAGGCGACCATCGTGTTGCTCTATCTTGCGAGCGCGGTTTATGCCGTGTTCTCCGCCCTCGGTTATCTGCCCGCAGGCTGGTAAACCCCGATATCACGCCGCCCGACTGGCGCGGCGTATGTTTTTTCGCCATATCCTGCCGATATTGACGTGAAAAATAGTGATTCCAAATTCAAAAAAATGGGGTATGTTTTAGCAGAGTATGCTGCCAGGACACGGGCGGTATTCGCCGTACATGGCATTAAATGCTGAACTCTATTGTGAAGCTAAAATAAAGTGTCAAAACAAAACAACAACACAACTGCAAAAACCACAACAATGGGGAAGCTCAGGATGAAAATGATGGGTAAAGCCTTACTGGCGGGATGTATCGCTCTGGCAATGAGCAGCGCGGCGATGGCGGAAGATATTAAAGTCGCGGTGGTCGGGGCGATGTCCGGTCCGGTAGCGCAGTACGGCGACCAGGAGTTTACCGGCGCCGAGCAGGCGATTAAAGACATCAACGCCAAAGGCGGCATTAAGGGCAATAAGCTCGTAGCGGTAAAATATGACGACGCCTGCGACCCGAAACAGGCGGTCGCGGTAGCGAACAAAGTGGTTAACGACGGCATTAAATATGTTATTGGCCACCTCTGCTCCTCTTCCACGCAGCCTGCCTCTGACATTTACGAAGACGAAGGCATTCTGATGATCACCCCGGCCGCCACCGCGCCGGAGCTGACCGCTCGCGGTTATCAGCTGATCCTGCGTACCACCGGTCTGGACTCCGATCAGGGGCCGACGGCGGCGAAATACATTCTGGAGAAAGTGAAACCGCAGCGCATCGCCATCATCCATGACAAACAGCAGTATGGCGAAGGCCTGGCGCGCGCGGTGCAGGACAACCTGAAAAAAGGTAAAGCGAACGTGGTCTTCTTTGACGGCATTACCGCGGGCGAGAAAGATTTCTCCACCCTGGTGGCGCGCCTGAAGAAAGAAAACATCGACTTCGTTTACTACGGCGGTTATCACCCGGAAATGGGGCAGATTCTGCGCCAGTCCCGTGCGGCGGGCCTGAAAACCCAGTTTATGGGGCCGGAAGGGGTAGCGAACGTGTCGCTCTCGAACATCGCAGGCGAATCTGCTGAAGGAATGCTGGTTACCAAGCCGAAGAACTACGATCAGGTGCCGGCAAACAAACCGATTGTAGACGCCATCAAAGCGAACAAGCAGGATGCGAGCGGCGCTTTCGTCTGGACCACCTACGCCGCGCTGCAATCGCTGGCGGCAGGCCTGAACCAGAGCGACGACCCGGCGGCTATCGCCAAATACCTGAAAGGCAGCTCCGTGGAAACGGTGATGGGCCCGCTCTCCTGGGATGAAAAGGGCGACCTGAAGGGCTTTGAGTTCGGCGTGTTTACCTGGCATGCTAACGGCACGGCCACCGACGCCAAATAATTTCCCCGGCGCCTTTCGCGCTACAGCGGCGTTAGCTGCACCCTTCAACCCCGGTCACTTACGAATGTAAGCTCCCGGGGATTTCAGGGTTTGCCGCCTTGCTGTAGCACGAAATCCTTGGGGAAATATGCTGTGGCGCCTTTCGCGCTACAGCGGCGTTAGCTGCACCCTTCAACCCCGGTCACTTACGGATGTAAGCTCCCGGGGATTTCAGGGTTTGCCGCCTTGCTGTAACACGAAATCCCTGGGGAAATATGCTGCTGCGCCTTTGGCGCTACAGCGGCGTTAGCTGCACCCTTCAACCCACGACGGCGGGTGTGCACGCTTACCCGTCCTGTAACGACTGTGGTGCGGGCGGTTTTGTCGGGTGGATAAGCGAAGCGCATCCACCCTTTAACAGCGATGCCGCCGCCATCACGCTTCTAAGCGCTTCGCCCAGCTATCCTGCTGTGCGGTAAAGCCCAGCGCCGCCATAAACGCATTCATCACGTTGCGGTCTTCCACGCCGGTATCCGTTACCCGCCAGTCGGTAATCGACGGGTTATCGCGAATCGCTTCTTCTATCAGGTAATGCCCGACGCCACGGCGGCGCGTAACTTCACGCACGCGCAGCGAGTCCATCGTCCCTTCGGTGCCGTTTAGCAACACGCGCACAGCCCCAAGCAGACGGTCGTTAAAACGAGCGGCGTAAATACGGTGCGTTTCATCTACGCGCAGCGAGTCGGCGGGGTATTCAGGCCAGATTTTGCCGAGATCGAGATAGTCCTGCTCGCTAAAGGTGTCGAGGCGAATAATGGTAAGTTTCATGACGGGCGTTTCCGCAAACAGAAATAAAGCTAAGTTTACCTAATTTCTTTTACCGGCGGCTTTTACTTTCTTATCTATTCACTAGCTGATTACTTTTTGTGTTAACAGCAAAGCAGTCGTAACCGTTGCGGATCGAAAGAACACCCGCAGATAACGCTGAAAGGCAGCGATTTATCTGGCTCATAATATCGATATTTTATGCTAATCGCTGCGCTTTTTTTTGTTTATCTCCGCATTAATACAGAATATTATCTCTGCTTAATCGCCTGAAAAATAGAGGATTTAGTTAGTATTCTCCGTAAATACTACGCTAAGCCATTAAAGAAACAGGCAAAAATAGCGTTGTCTATAAAATCAACAGAATAATTTTTAACCATAATAAAACCAATTAGCAACACACGTCACAAATGGGGTATTTGAGAATGAACAGGAACGCGAAGTCATTTATCGCGGGGATGATTGCACTGGCGGTATCGCAAACGGCTTTCGCTGAAGAAATTAAAGTGGCCGTTGTCGGCGCAATGTCCGGGCCGGTAGCGCAGTGGGGCGATATGGAGTTCAACGGCGCGCGCCAGGCGATTAACGATATCAATGCCAAAGGCGGCATCAAGGGCGACAAGCTGGTGGGCGTGGAATATGACGACGCCTGCGATCCAAAACAGGCCGTGGCGGTGGCGAACAAAATCGTCAACGACGGTATTCAGTATGTGATTGGTCACCTCTGCTCCTCTTCCACGCAGCCTGCATCAGACATCTATGAAGACGAAGGCATTCTGATGATAACGCCGGGCGCCACTAACCCGGAGCTGACGCAGCGCGGCTATAAGATGATTATGCGCACCGCAGGCCTCGATTCCGCTCAGGGACCGACCGCCGCGCAATACATTCTGGAGACGGTCAAGCCGCAGCGCATCGCCATCATCCATGATAAGCAGCAGTACGGCGAAGGGCTGGCGCGTTCGGTGCAGGACGGGCTGAAAAAGGGCGGCGCCAACGTGGTTTTCTTTGACGGCATTACCGCAGGCGAGAAAGATTTCTCCGCGCTGCTGTCGCGTCTGAAAAAAGAGAATATCGACTTTGTTTACTACGGCGGCTACTACCCCGAAATGGGCCAGATGCTGCGCCAGGCGCGCGCCACCGGTCTGAAAACGCAGTTTATGGGGCCGGAAGGGGTAGGCAACGCGTCGCTTTCTAACATTGCGGGCAAGGCGGGCGAGGGGATGCTGGTCACTATGCCGAAACGCTACGACCAGGAACCTGCCAACCAGGCGGTGGTGGAAGCGCTGAAAGCGCAGAAGAAAGATCCGAGCGGACCGTATGTCTGGATAACGTACGCCGCCGTGCAGTCGCTCGCTGCCGCGCTTGAGCGCGCCGACAGCCGCGAACCGGCGGAGCTGGTTAAAGAGTTAAAAGCGCACGGTGCGAATACCGTGATTGGGCCGCTGAACTGGGATGAAAAAGGCGATCTGAAAGGATTTGAGTTTGGTGTCTTCCAGTGGCACGCCGACGGCTCGTCCACAGTGGCGAAATAAGGCGAGGCGCTTGTTCATCCCCCCTGCGGGCAATCCCGCAGGATTGAAGAAGGTTACGTTATGTCCGAGCAGTTCCTCTATTTTCTCCAGCAGATGTTTAACGGCGTCACGCTGGGCAGCACTTATGCGCTGATAGCCATCGGCTACACCATGGTTTACGGCATTATCGGCATGATTAACTTCGCTCACGGCGAGGTTTACATGATTGGCAGTTATGTGTCGTTTATGATCATCGCCGCGCTGATGATGATGGGCATCGACACCAGCTGGCTGCTTATTAGCGCCGCGTTTGTGGGGGCGATTGTTATCGCCAGCGCTTACGGCTGGAGTATTGAGCGCGTGGCCTACCGCCCGGTGCGCAGCTCCAAGCGCCTGATCGCGCTGATCTCTGCGATTGGCATGTCTATCTTTTTGCAAAACTACGTCAGCCTGACGGAAGGCTCGCGCGATATCGCGCTGCCAAGCCTCTTTAACGGTCAGTGGACGGTAGGCAGCAGCGAAAACTTCTCCGCCAGCATCACCACCATGCAGCTGGTTATCTGGGTTGTGACCGTGCTGGCGATGCTCGCGCTGACGCTGTTTATCCGCTACTCCCGCATGGGCCGCGCCTGCCGCGCCTGCGCGGAAGATTTAAAAATGGCGAGCCTGCTTGGCATCAACACCGACCGCGTTATTGCGCTCACCTTCGTGATTGGCGCGGCGATGGCGGCGGTGGCGGGCGTGCTGCTCGGCCAGTTCTACGGCGTTATCAACCCTTACATCGGCTTTATGGCCGGGATGAAAGCCTTCACCGCCGCGGTGCTGGGCGGCATCGGCAGCATTCCGGGCGCGATGATCGGCGGGCTCATTCTCGGCGTGACCGAAGCGCTCTGCTCTGCTTATCTGAGCACTGAATATAAAGATGTGGTCTCGTTCGCGCTGTTGATCGGCGTGTTGCTGGTGATGCCCACCGGCATCCTGGGCCGTCCGGAGGTGGAAAAAGTATGAAACCGATGCATTTTGTCGCGGCCATTCTTTCCGCCGCCATGTTCTTCGTGCTGGCGTCCGTTTTCATGGGCGTGCAGTTAAGCCTCGACGGCACCCGTCTGGTGGTGGGTTCCGCCGCCGACGTGCGCTGGGAGTGGATCCTCATCGGCACCGCCGTGGTCTTCTTCTTCCAGCTGCTGCGCCCGTTCTTCCAGCAGAGCATGAAAAAGGTCTCCGGGCCGAAGTTTATTCTGCCAGCCATTGATGGCTCGACGGTGAAGCAAAAGCTGTTCCTGCTGCTTCTGCTGCTGATTGCCGTCGCCTGGCCGTTTATGGTTTCGCGCGGCACGGTGGATATCGCCACCCTGACGATGATTTATATCATCCTCGGCCTTGGCCTGAACGTGGTGGTGGGGCTTTCCGGCCTGCTGGTGCTGGGCTACGGCGGTTTCTACGCCATCGGCGCGTATACCTTCGCCTTACTGAACCACTATTACGGCCTGGGCTTCTGGACCTGCCTGCCGCTCGCGGGCCTGGTTGCCGCGGCGGCGGGTTTCCTGCTTGGCTTCCCGGTACTGCGTTTGCGCGGCGACTACCTGGCGATTGTGACGCTGGGCTTCGGCGAGATTGTGCGCATCCTGCTGCTCAATAACACCGAAATTACCGGCGGCCCGAACGGCATCAGCCAGATCCCAAAACCGACCTTCTTCGGGCTGGAGTTTAGCCGCACCGCGCGCGAAGGCGGCTGGGATACTTTCAGCAACTTCTTCGGCGTGAAGTACGACCCGTCCGACCGGGTTATCTGGCTTTATATGGTGGCGCTGCTGCTGGTGGTCTTTTCGCTGTTTGTGATTAACCGTCTGCTGCGTATGCCGCTGGGTCGCGCCTGGGAAGCGCTGCGCGAAGATGAAATAGCCTGCCGCTCGCTTGGCCTGAACCCGACGCGCATCAAGCTGACCGCCTTTACCATCAGCGCCGCGTTCGCCGGTTTCGCCGGTACGCTGTTCGCTGCGCGCCAGGGCTTCGTCAGCCCGGAGTCCTTCACCTTCGCGGAATCCGCGTTTGTGCTGGCGATTGTGGTGCTGGGCGGCATGGGCTCGCAGTTCGCCGTGATCCTCGCGGCCATTCTGCTGGTCGTTTCCCGTGAACTGATGCGTGACCTGAATGAATACAGCATGCTGGTGCTGGGTGGCCTGATGGTGCTGATGATGATCTGGCGCCCGCAGGGGTTGTTGCCGATGACGCGCCCGCAGCTGAAACTGAAAAGCGGTAAAGGAGAGCAGGCATGAGTCAGCCATTATTATCCGTCAGCGGCCTGATGATGCGTTTTGGCGGTCTGCTTGCCGTGAATAACGTCTCGCTGGAGCTGCGCCCGCAGGAAATCGTCTCGCTGATTGGCCCCAACGGGGCGGGCAAGACCACGGTGTTTAACTGCCTGACCGGCTTTTACAAGCCCACCGGCGGCACCATCCTGCTGCGCGACCAGCATCTCGAAGGGCTGCCGGGCCAGCAGATCGCCCGTATGGGCGTGGTGCGCACCTTCCAGCACGTTCGACTGTTTCGTGAAATGACGGTGATCGAAAACCTGCTGGTGGCGCAACACCAGCAGCTTAAATCGGGCCTCTTTTCCGGCCTGTTGAAAACCCCGGCGTTTCGTCGCGCCCACAGCGACGCGCTGGATCGCGCCGCCGCCTGGCTTGAGCGCATCAATCTGTTGCAGCACGCCAACCGCCAGGCGGGCAACCTCGCCTACGGCGACCAGCGACGTCTGGAAATCGCCCGCTGCATGGTGACGCAGCCGGAGATCCTGATGCTCGACGAACCGGCGGCGGGCCTCAACCCGAAAGAGACCAAAGAGCTGGACGAGCTTATCGTTGAACTGCGTAATCATCACAACACCACGATTTTGCTGATTGAGCATGATATGAAGCTGGTGATGGGGATTTCGGACCGAATCTATGTGGTGAACCAGGGGACGCCGCTTGCCAACGGCACGCCGGAGCAGATCCGCAACAACCCTGACGTTATTCGCGCTTATCTCGGTGAGGCTTAAGATGGAAAATGTGATGTTGTCTTTTGACCGGGTGAGTGCGCACTACGGCAAAATCCAGGCGCTGCACGAGGTGAGCCTGCACATTAAGCAGGGCGAAATCGTCACGCTTATCGGCGCCAACGGCGCGGGGAAAACCACGCTGCTCGGCACGCTCTGCGGCGACCCGCGCGCCAGCACCGGCAAAATCGTCTTTGATGGCAAAGACATCACCGACTGGCAGACGGCGCGCATCATGCGCGAGGCGGTGGCGATTGTGCCGGAAGGCCGCCGCGTCTTTTCCCGCATGACGGTGGAAGAAAACCTGGCGATGGGCGGCTTCTTCGCCGACCGCGCGCAGTATCAGGAGCGTATTCAACGCGTTTATGAACTCTTCCCGCGCCTGCACGAGCGCCGCATCCAGCGCGCCGGCACTATGTCCGGCGGCGAGCAGCAGATGCTGGCGATTGGCCGCGCCTTGATGAGCCAGCCGCGCCTGCTGCTGTTGGATGAACCGTCGCTGGGGCTTGCGCCCATCATCATTCAGCAGATTTTCGACACCATCGAACAGCTTCGCAAAGAGGGCATGACCATCTTCCTGGTCGAGCAGAACGCCAACCAGGCGCTGAAGCTGGCCGACCGCGGCTACGTGCTGGAAAACGGTCACGTGGTGCTGGAGGATACCGGGGAAGCGCTGCTCGCCAACGAGGCGGTGCGCAGCGCCTATCTCGGCGGGTAAAGCACTATTCTGTAAAAGGGGCCGCAAGGCTCCTTTTTCTTTTCCGCCGTGCTAATTTCTCGGGCGTTTATTTATCGCGCGCCCGGTCAGGGCAGGGAGGAAATATGCGCCTGGCAACATATCATCTGCTCTCTCTGTTCATGTTTTACAGCTCGCTTACCGCTGCGGGCGTTGAACTGGCTGCGCCGGGAAAACGGGATCTACGCGACCCTGCTGTCTGGCAGGAAAAAACGCCGACGCCCACCGCCCGCGATATGGATGAACAGTGCCGCCGCGTGCGTTACTCCCCCTGCGACTATGAACAGCGAACCCTGTCTGATGGCGAAAGGGAGGCGGAACGCCGCGAGATCAACCGCACCTATAACCAAATCAAAAACGGCGAATGGCAGAAGGCCAAAACGCGATAACTGGCTGGCGGCTAACGCAGCGGCTGAGCGTCTCTCGCCTGAAGCTATCGCCGCCCGGCTACGCGGGTGAAACCCGTCACCCGGGCATCACGTTAGCGTCATCTCTGCGCCGTTTGAATGTAACAATCTCGTAACTTAGCAGTTATTTTTCTGTCATACGCGCGTGTCATGTTACCTCGCGAGCATAAAACGCGTGATTTCGCGCATCTCAAACGACGCATAATCAGAGAGATAACAGACATGACAGCTTCGTTACGACGTACAGCAATTTGTGTGGCTCTGGGATGGGCGCTGAGCGGCCCGGCAATGGCCGCAACCACCATTCCTTTCTGGCATTCCATGGAAGGCGAACTGGGTAAAGAGGTCGATTCGCTGGCGCAGCGCTTCAACCAGGCGCACCCGGAATACAAAATCACCCCGGTTTACAAAGGCAACTATGAGCAGAGCCTGGCGGCAGGTATCGCGGCTTTCCGCACCGGCAACGCTCCGGCGATTTTGCAGGTGTATGAAGTGGGCACCGCCACCATGATGGCTTCCAAAGCCATCAAGCCCGTGTACGAAGTTTTTAACGACGCTGGCATTAAGTTCGATGAAACCCAGTTTGTACCGACCGTCGCCGGTTACTACACCGATGCCAAAAGCGGGCACTTACTCTCTCAGCCGTTTAACAGCTCCACCCCGGTGCTCTACTACAACAAAGACGCGTTCAAAAAAGCGGGCTTAGACCCGGAGCAGCCGCCGAAAACCTGGCAGGATCTCGCCGCCTATACCGCGAAGCTGAAAGCGGCAGGGATGAAGTGCGGCTACGCCAGCGGCTGGCAGGGCTGGATCCAGATTGAAAACTTCAGCGCCTGGCATGGTCTGCCGGTCGCCACCCAAAATAACGGCTTCGACGGCGCCGACGCGGTGCTGGAGTTCAACAAGCCGGAGCAGGTGAAGCATATCGCGCTGCTGCAGGAGCTCAACAAGAAGGGCGATTTCAGCTATTTCGGCCGTAAAGACGAATCAACCGAGAAGTTTTACAACGGCGACTGCGCCATTACCACGGCCTCTTCCGGTTCGCTTGCGGATATCCGTCACTACGCCAAATTCAACTACGGCGTAGGCATGATGCCTTACGACGCCGACGTAAAAGGCGCGCCGCAAAACGCCATTATCGGCGGGGCGAGCCTGTGGGTGATGCAGGGCAAAGACAAAGCGATGTACAAAGGCGTGGCGGAGTTCCTGAACTTCCTCGCGCAGCCGGAAATCGCCGCGGAATGGCATCAGAAAACCGGTTATCTGCCTATCACCACTGCCGCTTACGACCTGACGCGCGAGCAGGGCTTCTATGACAAGAACCCGGGCGCGGATATCGCCACCCGCCAGATGCTGAACAAGCCGCCGCTGCCGTTCACCAAAGGGCTGCGTCTGGGCAATATGCCGCAGATCCGCACCATTGTTGATGAAGAGCTGGAAAGCGTCTGGACCGGTAAGAAGACGCCACAGCAGGCGCTGGACTCCGCCGTTGAGCGCGGCAACCAGCTGCTGCGCCGTTTCGAGCAGTCGACGAAGTCCTGATAACGCGATGCCCCTCACCCTCACCCTGCGGGGAGAGGGCTGCGGTGAGGGATAAAGCCAGAACGCGCCGTTGAATAACGCCGTTGTCGGGCGGATAAGCAAAACGCCTCCGCCTTTCACGTTTTTCTGCAACGTTGGGCGGCCTGTCCGCCGCCCGCTGCTGTTAAAGAGTTACGCTATGTCTTCATCTCGTCCGGTGTTTCGCTCAGGCTGGCTGCCCTACGCACTGCTGGCGCCGCAGTTGATTATCACCATTATCTTTTTTATCTGGCCTGCCGGCGAAGCGCTCTGGTACTCCGTGCAAAGCGTTGACCCGTTTGGGCTCTCCAGCCAGTTTGTCGGGCTCGCAAATTTTACCCAGCTCTTCAACGACAGCTACTATCTGGACTCCTTCTGGACCACCATTAAATTCAGCGCGCTGGTCACCGTCAGCGGCCTGCTGGTGTCGCTCTTTTTCGCAGCCCTTGTGGATTACGTGGTGCGCGGCAGCCGTTTTTACCAGACGCTGATGCTGCTGCCCTATGCGGTGGCGCCCGCTATTGCCGCGGTGCTCTGGATCTTCCTGTTCAACCCGGGGCGCGGCCTTATCACCCACGTGCTGGAGCATGTCGGCTATTACTGGAACCACGCGCAGAACAGCGGCCAGGCGATGTTCCTGGTGGTCTTCGCCTCGGTCTGGAAGCAGATAAGCTACAACTTCCTTTTCTTTTTCGCCGCGTTGCAGTCCATCCCGCGCTCGCTGGTGGAAGCCGCCGCCATTGACGGCGCGGGCCCCATTCGCCGCTTCTTTATGCTGGCGCTGCCGCTTATCGCACCGGTGAGCTTTTTCCTGCTGGTGGTGAACCTCGTTTACGCCTTCTTCGACACCTTTCCGGTTATCGACGCCGCCACGGCGGGCGGACCGGTGCAGGCCACCACCACGCTTATCTACAAAATTTATCGCGAAGGCTTCGCCGGGCTGGACCTTTCCGCTTCCGCCGCGCAGTCCGTGGTGCTGATGCTGCTGGTTATCGTGCTGACGGTCGTGCAGTTTCGCTATGTGGAAAAAAAGGTGCGCTACCAATGATTGAGAACCGTCGCGGGCTGGACATCTTCTGTCATGTGATGCTGATTATCGGCATCACCGTCATCCTTTTCCCGCTCTATGTCGCGTTTGTGGCGGCAACGCTCGATAACCAGGCGGTGTTCGCTACGCCGATGACGCTTATCCCGGGCGGCCATCTGTGGGAAAACATGAGCAACATCTGGCGCAACGGCGTCGGCGCCAACAGCGCGCCCTTCTGGCTGATGCTGCTTAATAGCTTCATCATGGCTTTCAGCATCACCGTGGGCAAAATCGCCGTCTCCATTCTTTCCGCTTTCGCCATCGTCTGGTTTCGCTTTCCGCTGCGCAATCTTTTCTTCTGGATGATTTTTATCACCCTGATGCTGCCGGTCGAGGTGCGTATTTTCCCGACGGTAGAGGTGATTGCGAACCTGAAAATGCTCGACAGCTACACCGGGCTGACGCTGCCGCTGATGGCGTCGGCTACGGCCACCTTTCTGTTCCGCCAGTTTTTTATGACGCTGCCGGATGAACTGCTGGAAGCGGCGCGCATTGACGGCGCCTCGCCGATGCGCTTTTTCCGCGACATCGTGCTGCCGCTGTCGAAAACCAACCTGGCGGCGCTGTTCGTCATCACTTTTATCTACGGCTGGAACCAGTATCTCTGGCCGCTGCTGATAATCAGCGACCCGAGCCTCGGCACGGCGGTGGCAGGCATTAAAGGGATGATTTCGCTTGGCGAGGGGAGCACCCAGTGGAACCAGGTGATGGCGGCAATGCTGCTGACCCTGATCCCGCCGGTAGTGATTGTTTTGGCAATGCAGCGCGCCTTTGTTCGCGGGCTGGTGGATAGCGAGAAATAAGATGGCAGGTTTAAAACTTCAGGCCGTGACCAAAAGCTGGGATAACGGCAAAACGCAGGTTATCCAGCCGTTGACGGTGGACGTGGCGGATGGCGAATTTATTGTGATGGTCGGCCCCTCCGGCTGCGGCAAGTCCACGCTGCTGCGCATGGTGGCGGGGCTTGAGCGGGTGACGAGCGGCGATATCTGGATAGATCGCCAGCGCGTCACGGAAATGGAGCCGAAAGCGCGCGGCATCGCCATGGTGTTCCAGAACTACGCGCTCTATCCGCATATGAATGTGGAAGAGAACATGGCCTGGGGGCTGAAAATTCGCGGTATGGGTAAAGCGCATATCGCCGAGCGGGTGAAAGAGGCGGCGCGCATTCTGGAGCTGGACGGGTTGCTCAAGCGCCGCCCGCGCGAGCTCTCCGGCGGTCAGCGTCAGCGCGTGGCAATGGGCCGCGCCATCGTACGCGACCCGGCGGTGTTTCTCTTTGACGAGCCGCTCTCCAACCTCGACGCCAAACTGCGCGTACAAATGCGTCTTGAACTGCAACAGCTGCACCGCCGTCTGCGCACCACATCGCTGTACGTCACGCACGACCAGGTGGAGGCGATGACGCTCGCCCAGCGCGTAATGGTGATGAATAAAGGCGTGGCGGAGCAGATTGGCACGCCGGTGGAGGTCTACGAAAAGCCCGCCAGCCGCTTTGTGGCGAGCTTTATCGGCAGCCCGGCGATGAACCTGCTGGAAGGGCGCGTTAACGTCGACGGCGCCCATTTTGACGTGGACGGCGGTCTCTCTCTGCCGCTGGGGCGGCTGCATAAATCGCTCGCCGGGCGCAAGGTGACGCTGGGTATCCGCCCGGAACATATTGCGCTAAGCTCACAAACCGCAGGCGGCGTGCCGTTGCCGATGGATACGCTTGAAATGCTCGGCGCGGATAACCTCGCTCACGGGCGCTGGGGACAGCAGAGCGTAGTGGTGCGCCTGGCGCACCAGGAGCGTCCGCAGCCGGGCAGCACGCTGTGGCTGCACCTGCCGGAAAATCATCTGCACTTTTTTGACGGTGAAACAGGACAACGACTATGAGCAACTGGCCTTACCCTCGCATCGTCGCCCACCGCGGCGGCGGCAAGCTGGCGCCGGAAAACACGCTGGCGGCGATTGACGTCGGGGCGCGCTTCGGTCACGCCATGATTGAGTTTGACGCCAAGCTCTCACGCGACGGGCAGATCTTCCTGCTGCATGACGATACGCTTGAGCGTACCAGCAACGGCTGGGGGGTGGCGGGGCGCCTGACGTGGGACGAATTGCTGAAAGTGGACGCGGGCGGCTGGTATAGCGGCGAGTTTAAAGGCGAGAAGCTGCCGCTGCTTTCAGAGGTGGCGCAGCGCTGCCGCCAGCACGCGATGATGGCGAATATTGAGATCAAGCCGACGACCGGCGCGGATGCCGAAACGGGGAGCGTCGTGGCGCTGGCCGCCCGCGCGCTGTGGCAGGGAATGACCGCGCCGCTGCTCTCCTCGTTCTCCATTGAGGCGCTGGAGGCGGCGCAGCAGAGCGCGCCGGAACTGCCGCGCGGCCTGCTGCTGGATGCGTGGCGCGACGACTGGCGCGCGCTGGCCTCCCGGCTCGGCTGCGTTTCCCTGCACCTTAACCATCGCTTGCTGGATGAGGCGCGGGTGGCGCAAATTAAATCCGCCGGGCTGCGCATTCTGGTTTATACCGTGAATGACCCGCAGCGCGCCGCGCTATTGCTGAGCTGGGGCGTAGACTGCATCTGCACCGACCGGATTGACCTCATCGGCCCCGACTTCCACGCTTAAGGCCCGATAGTTTTCAGCGGCACGTTGGGCTGCGGCATCGTACCGGTGCTGTTGTTGTTCAGCGTGCCGTTGTTCTGTTGCAGCATATCGCCGTTATTTCTTTGCGGCAGCATATGGCTCTCCTGCGTCATGCTGGCGCTGTTGTTCAGCATGCGATCCTGACCGCTGCCGCTCATCATCCCGCTCTGGTTTACAGAGGGATTCAGCATTCGCTGTTCGCCGCCGCTGCTTAGCATGCTGCCGCTGGTGTTGGGCAGCACCTGCTGCGTTTGCGGGTTCAGCTCGCCCGGCTGCGACTGCCGCATCCGCTGCGTGTTGTTGTTAATTTGCGATTCCAGATGTTGCTGCTGCAGGCGAGTTTGCGACTGCACCTGCTGGTTAAGCATGGTTTGCCGCTGATTTTGTTCTATCTGCATTTGCGTTTGCAGCCGCTGCTGAGCGGGGATCTGATAGCCCGGCAGGTTTGGGTTATTGGTCACATTCAAAGGCTGCGCCAGCGCGCAGCAGGGCAGCAGAGCCGCCAGTAGCCATGTTCGTTTCATGCTCACTTCCTCCGTCTCGGGGGCATTCTTTTAGTGTATCTCCTTTAGCGCAGTACGATGATTTTTTAAGCATTGTGAACCAGGCTTAAGCGGGGGCTGGCCCCGTTTGAGCAGGAGAGCAGCAATGACGATGAGGTGGAACACGGCACGCTGGGCCGTCATCCCGGCGCTGGTGGCAGGGCTATGTTTATCGGTGACGGCCGCGCCGCCGCCTACGGCAGCCCCTGCTCCGGTTTCTTATGGCGTCGAGCAGGATATCTTTCATCCGGTGCGCGCCCAGCACGGCATGGTGGCGTCGGTAGACGCTACCGCCACCCAGGTGGGCGTGGACATCCTTAAGCAGGGCGGCAATGCGGTGGATGCGGCGGTGGCGGTGGGCTTTGCGCTGGCGGTCACGCACCCGCAGGCGGGCAACCTGGGCGGCGGCGGCTTTATGATGCTGCGCACCAAAGAGGGCAAGGTCACCGCCATTGATTTTCGCGAAATGGCGCCGGAAAAAGCCACGCGGGATATGTTCCTCGACGATCAGGGGAACGCCGACAGCAATAAATCCCTGACGTCGCATCTGGCGACCGGCACGCCGGGCAGCGTGGCGGGCTTTACGCTGGCGCTGGAGAAGTACGGCACGCTGCCACTTAACAAGGTGATGCAGCCTGCCATTAAGCTTGCGCGCGACGGGATAACCATTAACGAGGCGCTGGCCTCGGACCTGAAAACGTACGGCACCGATATCCTGCCCAAACATGAAAACAGCAAGGCGATTTTCTGGAAGCAGGACGGCACGCCGCTACAGCAGGGCGACAGGCTGGTGCAGACCAATCTGGCGAAAAGTCTGGAGATGATTGCCGAAAACGGCCCGGACGCCTTTTATAAAGGCCCGATTGCCGACCAGATAGCGCAGGAGATGGAAAAAAACGGCGGGCTTATCACCAAAGCCGATCTCGCCAACTACCGGGCAGTGGAGCGTACGCCGATTAGCGGCGACTATCGCGGCTACCAGATCTACTCCATGCCGCCGCCTTCATCCGGCGGGATCCACATCGTGCAGATCCTGAATATTCTGGAGAATTTCGATCTGCATAAATACGGTTTCGGCAGCGCCGACGCCATTCAACTGATGGCGGAAGCGGAAAAATACGCCTATGCCGACCGCTCGGAGTACCTTGGCGACCCCGACTTTGTGAAAGTGCCGTGGGAGGCGCTCACCAGCAAGGGTTACGCGAAGTCGCTCGCGCAGCAAATCGATATCAACAAAGCGAGGCCGTCAAAGGAGATTAAGCCTGGCAATATCTCGCCCTATGAGAGCAACCAGACCACCCACTTCTCGGTGGTGGATAAAGACGGCAACGCGGTGGCGGTGACTTATACGCTCAACACCGATTTCGGCAGCGGCATCGTGGCGGGCAATACCGGCATCTTGCTGAACAACGAAATGGATGACTTCTCCGCCAAGCCCGGCGTGCCGAACGTTTACGGGCTGGTGGGCGGCGACGCCAACGCCGTGGGGCCGAAGAAGCGCCCGCTCTCTTCCATGTCGCCGACCATCGTGGTGAAAGAGGGCAAAACCTGGCTGGTGACCGGCAGCCCGGGCGGCAGCCGTATCATCACCACCGTGCTGCAGATGATAGTCAACACCGTGGATTACGGCATGAACGTGGCGGAAGCGACCAGCGCGCCGCGCTTCCACCACCAGTGGTTGCCGGACGAGCTATGGCTGGAGAAGGGGTTTAGCCCGGACACGCAGCGTTTGTTAAAAGAGAAAGGGCAGAACGTGGCGGTGAAAGAGGTGATGGGCAGCACGCAGAGCATCATGGTCGGCCCGGACGGCATGCTCTATGGCGCTTCCGACCCGCGCACGGTGGAGGATTTAACGGCGGGGTACTAATCGTGGCATCAAGCCGCGGGCGACTCAACGCCTGCGGCTTAAAGAAGAGAAAGGATGGCCGCTTAACATGCGGCTATCCCTGTTCGCTTAGTTATTTACCGGAATGACCGCGCCTTTATATTTGGTGCGGATCCAGTCCTGAATCTCTTTAGAGTGCAGTACGTTCACCAGCGCGACGATATCTTTTTTCTTCTCGTCGCCGCGGTGTACGGTAATGATATTGGCGTACGGGTTGTTTTCGCCGCTTTCCACTGCAATCGGGTCTTTCACCGGATCCAGACCAGCGTCGATGGCGTAGTTAGCGTTAATTACTACTGCGTCGCCTTCGTCGTTGGCATACATCTGCGGCAGCAGGGAGCCTTCAACGTTCGGCAGGAACTGCAGTTTTTTCGGGTTTTCCACTACGTCGCTGATGCGTGCGGCGACTTTATCCACGCCCGGCTTCAGCTTAATCACGCCTTCTTTTTCAAAGATAGAGAGAATGCGGCCTTCTTCCGCCACGGCGTCACGCATAATTACTTTGCCGCCCTGAGGCAGCTCTTTCAGCGATTTGTATTTTTTAGAGTAAATGCCGATCGGCTCAATATGGATAGCGCCCGCGCTGACAAAGTCATAAGACTTATCGTCGGCGTGATCTTTCAGCACGCTGTTCAGATACGGGATGTGCTGGAAATAGTTAGCGTCGATATCATGGCTCGCCAGCGCGGTATTCGGCAGGATGTAATCCTGGAACGGACGAATTTCGAGGTCGATGCCCTGTTTAGCAAGAATAGGCTTCGCCTGCTCCAGAATTTCCGCATGCGGAACGTTAGAGGCGCCAACGGTTAAGGTATCAGCCCAGGCGGAAAAGCTTAATGTGGCGGCGGCAATCAGTGTCAGAACTTTTTTCATGTGGTTAATTCTCTGTTGTGTGTTTAACGTTTGTCTAAATACTTCGTCAGCGCGTCGCCTATAAACTGAATAATAAAGACGATGACGAGTATGGTTACCGTTGCCACCAGAGTGACATCGTTGTGGTTGCGCTGGAATCCTTCCAGATAAGCCAGGTTGCCTAAACCGCCTGCGCCAATGACGCCAGCCATCGCGCTGTAGCTCACCAGCGCGATAAGCGTAACGGTAATGCCGGAGACCAGCGCCGGTGAGGATTCAGGAATTAATACCCGGAAAATAAGCGTGCTCAGGCGAGCGCCCATAGAACGCGTGGCTTCAATCACGCCTTTGTCCACTTCGCGCAGCGCGATTTCAACGAGGCGCGCATAAAAGGGCGCCGCGCCGACAATCAACGCTGGCAGCGCGGCATTGGCGCCGAGAATGGTGCCGATAATCGTTTTGGTAAACGGGATCAGCAGCACAATCAAAATAATAAAAGGAATAGAACGGAAGACGTTTACTACAACAGAAATAACGCCATAAATAGTTCGGTTCTGGAATAAGCTGCCTCTGGCCGTTAAAAATAACGCCAGCCCCAGAATCAGCCCGAGAATAAACGTCGCAATACCCGACAGCGCCGTCATATAAAGCGTTTCCTGCGTGGCCGCAATAAGCTGGTCCCATTTCAGATGGGGAAAATATGAATCAGCCACGTTTAATTACCTCACTCTGAATATCATGCTGGCGTAAATCATTAAGAATGTTGTCAAGCTGCTCTTCGCTGGCGTCGACATGCAGCCAGAGCTGGCCGAATACCCCCTGCGCGGTTTGCGTCATCCGCCCGTGGAGAATATTAAACGGTACGCCGTAGCGCAGCGTGAGTTCGCCCACGACCGGCTGGTGGGTGCTGTGGCCAACAAACGTGAGTTTGATAATGGTGCCGCGCAGGTTATCGGCCAGTTCCGGCTGAAACGCGTCATCGTCGTCATGCTGGCTGATCTGGCGCACAAACTGCCGCGTAATTTCCTTTTGCGGGTGGGTAAAGACCTGCAATACGTCGCCTTCTTCCACCACTTTGCCGTTTTCCATCACCGCCACGCGATCGCAAATTTTGCGTACCACGTGCATTTCATGGGTAATTAATACGATGGTCAGGTTGAAGCGCTTATTGATGTCCTTTAGCAGGTCGAGAATTTGATCGGTGGTTTGCGGGTCAAGCGCCGACGTGGCCTCGTCGCACAGCAGCACGTCGGGGTTGTTGGCCAGCGCCCGCGCAATGCCCACGCGCTGCTTCTGCCCGCCGCTCAGGCGGGAAGGGTAGGCGTTTTCGCGTCCTTTCAGCCCAACCAGTTCAACCAGCTCCGCCACGCGCTTTTTGATGTCCGCTTTAGGGACGCCGGCAATCTGCATCGAAAAAGCGATGTTCTCGCTGACGGTTCTCGACCACAGCAGGTTGAAGTGCTGGAACACCATGCTGATTTTCAGGCGCGCGCGGCGCAGCGCTTCGCCCTTCGCCGCCGAAATATCGTGGTCGGCAATCACAACGCTGCCGGCGGTTGGCTTTTCAAGGCCGTTCAGCAGGCGTATCAGGGTGCTTTTCCCGGCGCCGCTGTAGCCGATAATGCCGTAGATCTGCCCGCGCGCGATGGACAAGCTAACGTCATCAACGGCGGTCAGGCTCTCTTTTCCCGTGTGAAAAATTTTGGATATGTTTTTTAGAACAATCATTAACTTTCTTTATCCTGCAAACCGTCATGAGCGCTGAAAGGGCGGGTATGGCGTATGAAGTTTTTTGCCTGGGGCGTTTTTCAGACAAATATATAGAGAGGGTTTATAGCTTTAAAATGACCAAAAAATATTTCATATGAATTTTGGGTATATGCCAAACGGTATGGTCATAAAGCGTAAGAAACGGGGAAAAGAGAACGGCGCTGTCAGGCGACAGCGCCGGAAGATTTCACGGTAAAGCGTGAAGTAAAAGGGTTAACGCGCTTTCATTCGCGCCATGTAGTAAGCATCCACATATTCGCCGTTGCGCAGGGCGAATTGCTTTCCGGTGCCTTCCAGCGCAAAGCCAAACTTACGGTAGACCGCCAGCGCGGGGGCGTTGTCGGCAAATACGGTCAGTTCGATGCGCTCAATGCGCAGCCAGTTATCGCAGAGGTTCACCATCTCCGCCATCAGCGCGGAAGCGACGCCGCGGTTGCGGTGTGCCGGGTGAACGCTCATGCCGAAGGTAGCCACGTGGCTGCGGCGCGGGTTTTGCTCCACCGTCAAAGCAAGATGGCCTGCCACTACATCGTCAATGCAGGCCACTAACTGGCGCCGCCCGGCAGGCGGCTGGTTCATGCGCGCTTGCCACATTTCAAAAGAGGGATGAGGAATTTGCAGCGTGTCGTGGTAGACCTCCGGCAGGGCGTTGAGCTGGCGCAGGGCTTCGGTATCCCGGGCTTCGGCGTGACGGACAACCACTTGTGCAGACATACTTTTCTCCTCATTGAGTGACGGTAATTACCACCTTCCGGGGTTTCGCTTTTGGGGTCAACTGCCATTTTTTGCTAAAAATCGCTGGACACATGCGAATGATAATGATTATTATTGCCGTGCGTTCAGGGAGTCCCCAACGGAGAACCTGAAAGCACGACATTGCTCACATTGCTTCCAGTATTTCTTAGCCAGCCGGGTGCTGGCTTTTTTTTTGCCTGAACGCCGCGGGGTGGGTTAACGTTCAGGCCTGCTTTTTCTCTTTTGCGGGTTTCTGCGGCCCGACTATCGCTTCGCTTTCCGCCGCTTCCGCCGCTATCGGTTGCTCGACGCTGAAATCAAGGATGTTGGTCTGCGTTTCAACCGGCGTCCAGATCTCCGACTGGCCTACCAGCGCGCCGCCTTTTTTAATCGAAAGCGTCGCATAGGCAATCGCGCCGTGGATTTTGCCGTGCTCGTAAATATCGATGGATTCAGACCGGCACTGGCCGTTGACGGTGCCGTCGACAATCAGTTCGCGGCTGGTGATGTTGCCTTCCACCAGCCCGCTGCGCATGATTTTGATAATGCCGCCGCTGGAGTCGATGTTGCCGTACACCGCACCGTAGATATAAACCTGCCCGGCGGCGGTAATATTGCCTTCAAAACGTACGTCGGCGGCGACCACGGTATTGTTTTGCTTCTCTTCGCGCGCCGGCTCTTTTTCAACCGGCTGCGGGGCAGTGACCACTTTATTTTGCGGCGTCTCTGCCGTCGTTTTCATTTTTCCAAACATAGTAAAAACCTGCTGTTGTAAGGGATGAAGGGTAAAAGCCAATAAGGTCAGGCAGGCGAGCGGCAGCGCCCAGTTCCGGGCGTGATAACACCAGGCCGCCAGCGCCAGCGACCAGAAACAGAGTCCCGCATTTAAAAAGAGAAAACGCCGATCCATGGTGGCTTGCCTGCGGCTCCGTTGCCCGCCTGTGAAAAGATAAAAGCGCCGGGTTATCCGGGCCGCGCATACTACCACGCACCCGTAACGCTTCAGGGCTAAACACATTCCTGGTTTACAGCAGCGGTCAAATTCCTTAGCGGAATCAACGAGCCAGGAATAGTGTGCTTTTCGCATTCAGAAAAGCGCCCGGACTGGCGCATGCCCGCATCGGGAGTTAAGGTAAATTGAGTGTCTGAAATAAGGAAAAGAGTATGACCCTCAATTGCGCTTTTATCGGCTTTGGCAAAAGCACTACCCGTTACCATCTGCCTTACGTGCTTATTCGTAAGGATAAATTTCACGTTGCCCATATTTTCCGCCGCCACGAGAAACCGGCGCTGGAGCAGCAGCCGGAATATCAGCATATCCACTTCACCAGCAATCTTGACGAGGTGCTGGGCGACGATTCTGTAAAGCTGGTGATTGTCTGCACCCACGCAGACAGCCATTTCGACTACGCGAAGCGCGCGCTGGAGGCGGGCAAAAACGTGCTGGTGGAGAAGCCCTTCACGCCGACGATTGCCGAGGCGCGGGAGCTGTTCGAACTGGCGCGCAGCAAAGGGCTGACCGTCACGCCTTACCAAAACCGCCGCTTCGACTCCTGCTTCCTCACTACCCGACAGGTGATTGAGAGCGGCAAGCTTGGGCAGATTGTCGAAATCGAAAGCCACTTCGATTACTACCGCCCGACGGCGGAGACCAAACCAGGCCTGCCGCAGGACGGTATGTTCTACGGCCTTGGCGTGCATACGATGGACCAGATAATCTCGCTGTTCGGCCGACCGGACCATGTCAGTTACGACATCCGCAGCCTGCGCAATAAGGCGAACCCGGACGATACGTTTGAAGCGCAGCTTTTCTATGGCGATATGAAAGCCATCGTTAAAACCAGCCACTTCGTCAAAATCGATTACCCGAAGTTTATCGTGCACGGTACCCAGGGTTCGTTTCTGCGCTACGGCATCGACCAGCAGGAAACCAGCCTGAAAGCGGGCGTTATGCCAGGCGAGCCGGGCTTTGCGGCCCATGAAGGCGAAGGGGTGCTGGAGTATGTCAACGGCGCCGGGGAAACCGTGCGTGAGAAGGTCGATGCCGTGCCGGGCGACTACGGCCGCGTCTACGATTCGCTCTATGAAACGCTCGTTAACGGCGCGCCAAATTACGTCAGAGAATCTGAAGTGCTGACCAATCTGGAAATCCTCGAACGCGGTTTCGAGCAGGCCTCACCCGCTACGGTAACCCTTGCGAAATAAGGCTTTCTGGCTCCTCTGGACTTATTCATATTTTTTGAACAGAGGAGTCAATTTTCACCCTCTATGATCCTCATCGTTCTCGGTCCACACTACATCCATCGAAACGAACATGGCCTGATGACTCAGGCGCAACGAGGGTATAAAAGATGATTTTCTTACGCAAAGCAGAAGAACGTGGTCACGCAAATCATGGCTGGCTGGATTCCTGGCACACCTTTTCCTTCGCCAACTATTACGACCCGAACTTTATGGGCTTTTCCGCGCTGCGGGTGATTAACGATGACGTCGTGGCGCCCGGACAAGGGTTCGGCACCCACCCGCACAAAGACATGGAAATCCTGACTTACGTGCTGGAAGGGGCGGTGGAGCACCAGGACAGCATGGGCAACAAAGAGCAGGTGCCTGCGGGCGAGTTCCAGATTATGAGCGCCGGGACCGGGGTGCGTCACTCCGAGTACAACCCGAGCAGCACCGAGCGCCTGCGTCTGTACCAGATCTGGATCATTCCGGAAAAAACCGGCATTGAGCCGCGCTACGAGCAGCGCCGCTTCGACGCCGCTCAGGGCCGCCAGCTGGTGCTGTCGCCGGACGCCCGTGACGGTTCGCTGAAAGTTTACCAGGATATGGAGCTTTCCCGCTGGGCGATGGCGAAAGAGGAGCAGTCGGTTTATCCGATAGCCGCCGAGCGCCGCGTCTGGATCCAGGTAGTGAAAGGTGAAGTGACGATTAACGGCACGAAAGCGAAAACCAGTGATGGTCTCGCCATCTGGGATGAGCAGGCGCTCTCCATTCATGCCGACAGCGAAAGCGAAATTCTGCTCTTCGATCTGCCGCCAGTTTAATAACTTAACGCACTTCTCAACCTTCCCTGAAACTGGGGAAGGTTGAGCATCGTCCGTGCTAGACTGAGCGACAATTTTCACCTCACGCTTATTCAGGACGATGAAAAAGAAAAGACCGGTTCTTCAGGACGTAGCCGATCTCGTCGGCGTTACCAAAATGACCATCAGTCGTTATCTGCGCAACCCTGAGCAGGTTTCGACGGCGTTGCGTGGGAAAATCGCCGTGGCGCTGGATGAGCTTGGCTACATTCCCAACCGGGCGCCCGATATCCTTTCCAACGCCACCAGCCGGGCGGTGGGCGTCTTGCTTCCCTCTTTAACCAATCAGGTGTTCGCCGAGGTGCTGCGCGGTATCGAAAGCGTGATTGACGCGCACGGCTACCAGACCATGCTCGCCCACTATGGCTATAAGCCAGAGCTGGAAGAGGAGCGGCTGGAGTCGATGCTCTCATGGAATATCGACGGCCTGATCCTGACCGAGCGCACCCATACGCCGCGCACGCTGAAAATGATTGAAGTGGCCGGCATTCCGGTGGTGGAGCTGATGGACAGCGTGTCGCCGTGTCTGGATATCGCCGTGGGGTTTGATAACTTCGACGCGGCGCGGCAGATGACCGCGGCGATTATCGCGCGCGGCCATCGTCACGTCGCCTATCTGGGCGCGCGCCTTGATGAGCGCACCATCATGAAACAAAAAGGGTATGAGCAGGCGATGCGGGACGCGGGGCTGACGCCTTACAGCGTCATGGTGGAGCAATCGTCGTCTTATTCCACAGGCATTGAATTACTGCGCCAGGCGCGACGCGAATACCCGCAGCTCGACAGTATCTTTTGCACTAACGACGACCTCGCCATCGGCGCGGCGTTCGAGTGCCAGCGTATGGGGTTGCGCATTCCGCAGGATATGGCGATTGCCGGTTTTCACGGCCACGATATCGGGCAGGTGATGGAGCCGCGCCTCGCCAGCGTCCTGACGCCGCGCGAGCGGATGGGGCGTATCGGCGCCGAGCGTTTACTGGCGCGCATTCGCGGCGAAACGGTAACGCCGACGCTGCTGGATCTCGGTTTTACCCTGTCGCCGGGCGGATCGATTTGATCGCGCAAATTTGAAGTAGTTCACACTTATCCACTCTCAAAAGCTATGGTTATTGCTAATTAAGAATATGAGCCAGACAATGTTACCGATAACAGTTACCCGTAACAGTCTTGCCCGTAACGCTTTGTGTAATCTGTGCCACCAGGAGCCACGCGATGAGCACAACCAATAACGATCACCATATCTTTGTTCTGATGGGCGTTTCCGGCAGCGGCAAATCCGCCGTGGCCGCTGAAGTGGCGCACCGTCTGAACGCCGCCTTTCTGGATGGCGACTTCCTGCATCCGCGCCGCAACATCATGAAAATGGCGGCAGGCGACCCGCTAAACGATGACGATCGCAAGCCCTGGCTGCAGGCGCTCAACGACGCCGCTTTCGCCATGCAGCGCACCAATAAAGTTTCGCTGATTGTCTGCTCGGCGCTGAAAAAGCGCTATCGCGACATTCTGCGCGACGGCAACCCGAATCTCTCTTTTATCTACCTGAAAGGCGATTTCGACGTGATTGAAAGCCGCCTGCGCGCGCGTAAAGGCCACTTCTTCAAACCGCAGATGCTGGTGACCCAGTTTGAAGCGTTAGAAGAGCCGAAAAACGACGAAGGCGATGTGCTGATCGTCGATATCAACCAGACGCTGGATGAGGTGGTGGAGAGCACCATTGCGCTAATCAATCAAAAATAAAAGGCTATAAAAGTTGTGAATACATTAACCCTCGTGTTGACGGCTGTAGGGTCGGTTCTCCTTTTGCTGTTTTTGGTCATGAAGGCAAGGATGCATGCGTTTGTGGCGCTGATGGTGGTTTCAATCGGCGCCGGGCTTTTCTCCGGCATGCCGCTCGATAAAATCGCAGCGACAATGGAAAAGGGGATGGGCGGCACGCTCGGCTTTCTGGCTGTGGTGGTGGCGCTTGGCGCGATGTTCGGCAAAATCCTGCATGAAACCGGCGCGGTGGACCAGATAGCCCTGAAGATGTTGAAATCTTTCGGTCATAACCGGGCGCATTACGCCATTGGCCTTGCCGGGCTTATCTGCGCGCTACCGCTCTTCTTTGAAGTGGCGATTGTGCTGCTTATCAGCATCGCGTTCTCTATGGCGCGCCACACCGGCGCCAACCTCGTAAGACTGGTGATCCCGCTGTTCGCAGGCGTGGCCGCCGCCGCCGCCTTCCTGCTGCCGGGGCCCGCGCCGATGCTGCTCGCCTCCCAGATGCATGCCGATTTCGGCTGGATGATTTTGATTGGCCTGTGCGCCGCCGTTCCGGGCATGCTTATCGCCGGTCCGCTGTTCGGCAATTTTATTAGCCGCTATGTGGAGCTGCGTATTCCGGACGACATTAACGAGCCTGACTTTGGCGACAGCAAGCTGCCGTCGTTTGGCTTCAGCCTGTCGCTTATCCTGCTGCCGCTGGTGCTGGTGGGAATGAAAACCATCGCCGCCCGCTTTACGGAGCAGGGCTCCCGCCTGTATGAATGGCTGGAGTTTATCGGCCATCCGTTTACCGCGATTCTCGTCGCCTGCCTGGTGGCTATTTATGGCCTGGCGATGCGCCGCGGCATGCCGAAAGATAAAGTGATGGCGGTGTGCGGCCAGGCGCTGCAACCGGCGGGCATTATCTTGCTGGTGATCGGCGCAGGCGGCGTGTTTAAACAGGTGCTGGTCGACTCTGGCGTCGGCCCGGCGCTGGGCTCAGCCCTGACCGGCATGGGGCTTCCCATTGCCCTGACCTGTTTCGTGCTGGCGGCGGCGGTGCGCATTATTCAGGGTTCCGCCACCGTCGCCTGCCTGACGGCGGTAGGCCTGGTGATGCCGGTTATCGAAAATTTGCACTACTCCGGCGCGCAGCTTGCCGCGCTGTCCATTTGCATTGGTGGCGGCTCGATTGTGGTGAGCCACGTTAACGACGCCGGGTTCTGGCTCTTCGGCAAGTTTACCGGCGCGACGGAAGGGCAGACGCTAAAAACCTGGACGCTGATGGAAACCATCCTCGGCACCACCGGCGCCCTCGTCGGGGCGATAGCCTTTACGCTGCTCTCCTGAAAAAAAGGGCTTCCCTGCGGAAGCCCTTTTTCTTACCCCTTCATCCACGCCCTGATGCCGTCCAGGAACATCTGGGTGGCGAGCATTACCAGCACTAACCCCATTAACCGCTCCAGCGCGTTCACCCCTTTTTCGCCAAGCAGCCTTAAGAAAAGCGAGGACTGCAACAGAATGACGAAGGTGCCGCCCCAGGCGAGCAGCAGCGCGATAACCAGGTGGCCCATCTGGTTTGGATATTGATGCGAAAGCAGCATCAGCGTGGCGAGCAGCGTCGGCCCCGCCACCAGCGGAATGGCAAGCGGCACAATGAAAGGCTCTTCCCCCGCCGGCAGCCCGGTGCTGCTGCCCTCGTGGCTTGGGAAGATCATTTTAATGGCGATTAAGAAAAGAATAATGCCGCCGGAAATCGAGACGGTTTCCGCCCGCAGATTAAGAAATGCCAGAATTTTTTCGCCCGCAAAGAGAAAGATGAGCATCAGCAGCAGCGCGATAAACAGCTCCCTGACCATAATGGCCCGCCGACGTTTAGGCTCGGTATGTTTCAGCACCGACATGAAAATCGGCAGGTTGCCCAGGGGATCCATAATCAGGATCAATAACACGGCGGCAGAGATGATTTCATTCATGAACTATTTTCCTGTATGCCATTGAGCAAGGCGTCTCAATAAGCGACTTTTCTAATGGTCACGCGATCATTGATTAATTTCACTTGCGACTTTAGCTGCATTTTGTAAGGTGAAGGAATGTTCCGGTGGGCTCACCGGGCGCACAATACGCACACACCTCTGCAGGAATGACTCGCTATGAAAAATGTTGGTTTTATCGGCTGGCGCGGTATGGTCGGCTCCGTCCTCATGCAACGCATGGTTGAGGAGCGCGATTTCGACGCCATTCGCCCCGTCTTCTTCTCCACCTCCCAGCTTGGGCAGGCCGCGCCCGCGTTCGGCGGCAAGGCTGGTGGCACGCTCCAGGACGCTTATGACCTGGAAGCGCTGAAGGCGCTCGATATTATCGTTACCTGCCAGGGCGGCGATTATACCAACGAAATTTATCCAAAGCTTCGTGAAAGCGGCTGGCAGGGGTACTGGATTGACGCGGCTTCTTCGCTTCGCATGAAAGATGACGCCATCATTATTCTTGACCCGGTGAACCAGCACGTCATTACTGAAGGGCTGAATAAAGGCGTGAAAACCTTTGTTGGCGGCAACTGTACCGTCAGCCTGATGCTGATGTCGCTGGGCGGCCTCTTTGCCAACGATCTTATCGAGTGGGTCTCTGTCGCCACCTATCAGGCGGCTTCCGGCGGCGGCGCGCGCCACATGCGGGAATTGCTGACCCAGATGGGCCTGCTGCATAACTACGTTGCCGATGAACTGGCCAACCCGGCTTCCGCCATTCTGGATATCGAGCGCAAAGTCACGGCGCTTACCCGCAGCGGAGACCTGCCGGTGGATAACTTCGGCGTGCCGCTGGCGGGCGGTCTGATCCCCTGGATAGACAAACAGCTCGACAACGGCCAGAGCCGTGAAGAGTGGAAAGGCCAGGCGGAGACAAACAAAATTCTCAACACGGCGCACACCATTCCGGTAGACGGTCTTTGCGTACGCATCGGCGCGCTGCGCTGTCACAGCCAGGCCTTCACCCTTAAATTGAAAAAAGATGTTTCTATTGCAACGGTTGAAGAGATGCTCGCTGCGCATAATCCATGGGCGAAAGTGGTGCCGAACGACCGTGAAATTACCATGCGCGAACTGACGCCGGCCGCCGTCACCGGCACGCTGACGACGCCGGTAGGCCGCCTGCGCAAGCTCAACATGGGCCCGGAATACCTCTCGGCGTTCACAGTGGGCGACCAGCTCCTGTGGGGCGCAGCGGAGCCGCTACGGCGCATGCTGCGTCAGCTGGCTTAAACCTTGATATTAAGGGAGCGATTATCGCTCCCTTTTTTGTGTCTGTAAGCGAAGGATTAACGCTGATGATCACTATTTTTAGCAGGAGTAAAATTACGTGTTGGCTATGCTTAGGGTAAGGCGGAATTAACGCGCCAAACCTCAAGGTGGAACGGAGCAGAAAAGGGCCATTTATCTCTGCCCGTTCAGGTCAATAAAAAAGTGCCGCTACCGGACGCGAAGGCGTAAGGCTGGAGAGGGGCGGCACAAAAAAACAGGATGAATGCCATGTCTGATCGTGTAGATAGAGACGTGATTAATGCGCTTATCGCAGGCCACTTTGCGGATCCCTTTTCCGTACTCGGCATGCATAAAACCGAAGCTGGACTGGAAGTCCGCGCGCTCCTTCCCGATGCCACCGAAGTGTGGGTCATTGAACCAAAAACCGGACGCAAGGTAGGAAAACTTGAATGCCTTGATTCCCGAGGTTTTTTTAGCGGCGTTCTGCCGCGACGCAAAAATTTTTTCCGCTATCAGCTGGCGGTTATCTGGCACGGGCAACAGAATCTGATCGATGACCCTTACCGTTTCGGACCGCTGCTGCAGGACCTGGACGTCTGGCTGCTTTCTGAGGGCACCCACCTTCGCCCTTATGAAACGCTGGGCGCGCATGCGGAGACGATGGACGGCGTCACCGGCACGCGCTTTTCAGTATGGGCGCCTAACGCTCGCCGCGTTTCGGTCGTGGGGCAGTTTAACTACTGGGACGGCCGTCGCCACCCGATGCGTCTGCGTAAAGAGAGCGGCATCTGGGAGCTTTTCATTCCCGGCGCCCATAACGGCCAGCTTTATAAATTCGAGCTAATCGATGCCGAAGGAAACCTGCGCATTAAAGCGGACCCGTATGCGTTTGAAGCGCAAATGCGCCCGGAGACCGCCTCGCTGATTTGCGGTCTGCCGGAAAAGACGCCGATTACTCCGGCGCGCCAGAAGGCGAATCAGTTTGACGCGCCCATCTCCATTTATGAGGTTCATCTGGGTTCATGGCGCCGTCACCCGGAAAGCAACTTCTGGTTGAGCTATCGCGAGCTGGCGGAGCAACTGGTGCCTTACGTTAAAGGCATGGGCTTTACCCACATTGAACTGCTGCCGATTAACGAGCACCCCTTTGACGGCAGCTGGGGCTATCAGCCCACCGGCCTGTATGCCCCGACCCGCCGCTTCGGCACGCGTGACGACTTTAAATACTTTATTAACGCCGCGCATGCCGCCGGCCTGAACGTGATCCTCGACTGGGTGCCCGGCCACTTTCCTTCAGACGATTTCGCCCTCGCCAAATTCGACGGCACTGAGCTGTATGAGCACAGCGACCCGCGTGAAGGCTATCACCAGGACTGGAACACGCTTATCTACAACTATGGTCGGCGCGAAGTGAGCAACTTCCTGGTGGGCAACGCCCTTTACTGGATTGAGCGCTTCGGCATTGACGCGCTGCGCGTGGATGCGGTGGCCTCAATGGTTTATCGCGACTACAGCCGCGCGCCGGGCGAGTGGATCCCGAACGAGCACGGCGGGCGTGAAAACCTTGAAGCGATTGAATTCCTGCGCAACACCAACCGCATCATTGGCGAACAAGTCTCCGGCGCCGTCTCGATGGCGGAAGAGTCGACTGATTTCGGCGGCGTGACCCGTCCGCCGTCAACAGGCGGCCTCGGCTTCTGGTACAAGTGGAATATGGGCTGGATGCACGACAGCCTGAATTACATGAAGCTCGATCCTATTCACCGCCAGTACCATCACGACCAGATGTCTTTCGGCATGGTCTACAACTACTCGGAAAACTTCGTGTTGCCGCTGTCGCACGATGAAGTGGTGCATGGCAAAAAATCGATTCTGGATCGCATGCCGGGCGACGCCTGGCAGAAGTTCGCTAACCTGCGCGCTTACTACGCCTGGATGTGGGCCTTCCCGGGCAAAAAACTGCTGTTTATGGGTAACGAATTCGCCCAGGGGCGTGAATGGAACCACGACAGCAGCCTAGACTGGCACCTGCTGGAGGGGGGCGACAACTGGCACCACGGCGTACAGCGCCTGGTGCGCGACCTGAACTTCGCTTATCGCCACCATAAGGCGCTGCACGAGCTGGACTACGACCCGTATGGCTTTGAATGGCTGGTAGTGGAAGACCGCGCGAACTCCGTATTTGTTTTCGTCCGCCGCGACAGGCAGGGCAATGAAATTATTGTTGCCAGCAACTTTACGCCGGTAGTGCGTCACAATTACCGCTTCGGCATTAACCAGCCTGGCCGCTGGCGCGAAGAGGTCAATACCGACTCCATTCACTATCATGGCAGCAACGCCGGTAATGGCGGGGCGGTGGAGAGCGAGGCGATTCCAAGCCATGGTCATGATCATTCCCTTTCCCTGACGCTGCCGCCGCTGGCCACCATCTGGCTGGTACGGGAGGGTGAATGACGCAGTTGCAGGAGGGGCAACCCGCGCCGCCTGGCGCGCACTATGACGGTCATGGCATTAATTTCACCCTCTTTTCCGCTCACGCGGAAAAGGTGGAGCTGTGTGTTTTCGACGACGACGGCAACGAGCAGCGTTATGCGCTGCCTGGACGCAGCGGCGACATCTGGCATGGCTATCTGCCGAAGGCCAGGCCCGGCGTGCGCTACGGTTATCGCGTGCACGGTCCCTGGGATCCGCGCAACGGGCATCGCTTCAACCCGGCCAAGCTGTTGCTGGACCCCTGCGCGCGGGTAGTGGTTGGACGTACCGCCGACGAACCGCGCCTGCACGGCGGCCATGATGAACCCGATCTTCGCGATAATGTTGATGTCATGCCGAAAGCGGTCGTCATGCAGGATCGTTACGACTGGGAGGACGATGAGCCGCCGGGTACTCCCTGGTGCAGCACAGTCGTTTATGAGGCGCATGTGCGCGGCCTGACACTGCGCCATCCGGATATTCCGGAGGAGATTCGCGGCACCTATGCGGCGCTCGCGCATCCCGTCATGCTCGACTACTTTAAACGGCTGGGCATTACGGCGCTGGAGTTGCTGCCTGTTCAGCACTACGCCAGCGAAATGCGTCTGCATCGGCTCGGCCTGACGAACTACTGGGGTTATAACCCGCTGGCGCTCTGGAGCGTTGAGCCGCGTTACGCCGTCAACCAGAACCCTTTCGGCGCGCTGGATGAGTTTCGCGACGCCGTGAAAGCGCTGCACAAAGCGGGTATCGAAGTCATTCTCGATATTGTATTGAATCACAGCGCGGAGGCGGACCTCGACGGGCCGACCTTCTCTCTGCGCGGAATCGATAACCGTAGCTATTATTGGTTAAGGAGCGACGGCGATTATGAGAACTGGACCGGCTGCGGCAACACCCTCAACCTCAGCAATCCAGGGGTGGTCGACTATGTGATGGGGTGCCTGAAGTTCTGGGTCGAAGAGTGCCACGTCGACGGTTTCCGCTTCGATCTCGCGACGGTGATGGGGCGTACGCCCGAGTTTCGCCCCGACGCGCCGCTGCTGGAAGCGATTAAAAACGATCCGCACCTCTCCCGCGTCAAGCTTATCGCCGAAGCGTGGGATGTCGGGCCGAACGGCTATCAGGTAGGCGCCTTTCCGGCCTCTTTCATGGAGTGGAACGACCGCTTTCGCGACGCCATGCGCTGCTTCTGGCTGCATGACGCGCTGACTCTTGGCGATTTCGCTGAAAGCTTCGCGGGCTCCAGCGCGCTCTTTCGCCGCAACGATCGTCCTGCCTGCGCTTCCGTTAACTTCATTACGGCGCATGATGGTTTCACGCTGCGCGACTGTGTCAGCTTTAACCATAAGCACAACGAAGCCAACGGCGAAGATAACCGGGACGGCCATAACCATAACCATACTAACAACCATGGTTATGAGGGGCTTGGCGGTAATCTGGATACGATTGAACGGCGGCGGGTGAGTACTCACGCGCTGCTGCTTTCGCTTTTGCTGTCACGTGGCACGCCGATGCTGCTGGCCGGGGACGAACATGGCCATAGCCAGCATGGCAATAACAACGCCTACTGCCAGGATAACGAACTGACCTGGATGGACTGGGAGCAGGCGGATGAGGGATTAATTAATTTCACGGCGGCATTGATACATCTGAGAAAGAGTATCCCGGCGCTTACCTGCCAGGCATGGTGGGATGAGGATGACGGCAATGTTCGCTGGCTAAACAACGAGGCGCAGCCTCTGAGGACCGACGAGTGGCAAGGCGGAATTCGTCGCATGCAGATCCAGCTTTCCGATCGTTGGTTAATTACGATTAACGCCACCGCAGAAGTCGGCGACATCGTATTACCCGAAGGGGAATGGCGTGCTATCCCCCCATTTGCCGGAGAGGATAATCCGGTCGTAATGGCTGTATGGCATGGGCCCGCGCACGGTGTGTGCGTATTCCAGAAGTCATAAATAAGGAGTCAGTCATGGTAAGGTTTGAGAAGAACGATCCTCTGATGTTGGCAAGACAGCTGCCCTTAAAATCTGTCGCACTTATTCTGGCTGGCGGGCGTGGCACACGACTGAAAGACCTCACTACGACTCGCGCCAAACCTGCCGTTCACTTCGGCGGGAAATTCCGCATCATCGATTTTGCCCTATCCAACTGCATTAACTCGGGCATTCGACGTATCGGGGTTATTACCCAGTACCAGTCTCATACGCTGGTGCAGCACATTCAGCGCGGCTGGTCGTTTTTCAGCGAAGAGATGAACGAGTTCGTCGATTTGCTGCCCGCCCAGCAGCGCGTCCATGGGGAAAACTGGTATCGCGGTACGGCGGACGCTGTGACGCAAAACCTCGACATCATCCGCCGTTATAAAGCGGAATATGTCGTTATTCTCGCAGGCGACCATATCTACAAACAGGACTATTCGCGCATGCTTATCGACCACGTCGAAAAAGGCGCGCGCTGCACGGTAGCCTGTTTGCCGGTCCCCAAAGCGGAGGCGACGGCGTTCGGCGTCATGGCGGTGGATGAAAACGACAGGGTTATCGACTTCGTTGAGAAGCCGGCCAACCCGCCTACCATGCCTGGCGACGACACGAAATCGCTCGCCAGCATGGGGATTTACATCTTTGATGCCGACTATCTCTACGAGTTGCTGGAAGAAGACGACAAGGATGAGAAATCCAGCCACGATTTCGGTAAAGACATTATTCCGAAAGTGACCCGCTCGGGCGAAGCGTTCGCCCATCCGTTCCCGCTCTCCTGCGTGCAGTCTGACCCGGACGCCGAGCCGTACTGGCGCGACGTAGGGACGCTCGAAGCTTACTGGAAAGCGAACCTCGACCTGGCCTCGGTCACGCCGGAACTGGATATGTACGACCACAACTGGCCGATTCGCACCCATATGGAATCGTTGCCGCCAGCGAAATTTGTGCAGGACCGCTCCGGCAGTCACGGCATGACGCTCAACTCGCTCGTCTCCGGCGGCTGCATTATTTCCGGCTCCGTTGTCGTGCAATCCGTGCTTTTCCCCAGAGTGCGCATAAACTCATTCTGTAACATCGACTCGGCGGTGCTGTTGCCCGATGTCTGGGTAGGCCGCTCCTGTCGCCTGCGTCGCTGTGTTATCGACCGGGCCTGTGTTATCCCTGAAGGCATGGTGATAGGTGAAAACGCTGAGGAAGACGCTCGCCGTTTCTACCGTTCCGAAGAGGGAATTGTGTTAGTGACGCGCGAAATGCTGGCCCGTTTAGCGGGTTGATTCGCGCAGGGAGGTAAACCGCGCGCGGAAGGCTCCGCGCGTTGTGTTTTTCACGTTCGGCGCGCTGTTCGCGCTGAATCTTTGAACGGGAGCGATAATGCAGGTCTTACATGTATGTTCTGAAATATTCCCTCTGCTGAAAACCGGCGGACTGGCAGACGTTATCGGCGCATTACCTGCTGCGCAAATTGCCGGAGGGGTGGATACTCGTGTGCTGTTGCCCGCGTTTCCTGATATTCGTCGCGGCATTACCGATGCCCGGATTGTGGCGCGCAGGGAGACCTTCGCGGGTGAAATCACGCTTTTGTATGGACACTTTAACGGGGTTGGCATTTACCTTATTGACGCCCCGCACTTATACGATCGTCCCGGAAGCCCGTATCACGATACCAACCTTTACGCCTATACCGACAACGTGATTCGCTTCGCGCTGCTGGGGTGGGTGGGCAGCGAAATGGCCTGCGGGCTGGATCCTTACTGGCATCCTGACGTGGTGCACGCGCACGACTGGCATGCGGGGCTGGTGCCTGCTTATCTGGAGCTGCGCGGTCGTCCGGCGAAATCGGTCTTCACTGTACATAACCTGGCCTACCAGGGGATGTTCTTCGCGCAACACATGGATGACATTCAACTGCCGTGGTCTTTCTATGATGTGGAGGGGCTGGAGTTCAACGGCCAAATCTCCTTCCTGAAAGCGGGGCTATACTATGCAGACCATATCACAGCGGTAAGCCCGACCTACGCGCGTGAAATTACTGAGCCGCAGTACGCTTACGGGCTGGAGGGGCTGTTACGCCAGCGCCACCGCGAAGGCCGGCTTTCCGGCATTCTCAACGGCGTGGATGAGAACATCTGGGACCCGGCGCACGATCTCCTGCTCGCCTCGCGCTATACCCGCGATACGCTGGAGGAGAAGGCGGAAAACAAACGCCAGTTGCAAATTGCGATGGGCCTGAAGGTTAACGATAAAGTGCCGCTGTTCGCCGTGGTGAGCCGTCTTACCAGCCAGAAAGGGCTGGACCTGGTGCTCGAGGCGCTGCCGGGGCTGCTGGAGCAGGGCGGTCAGCTGGCGCTGCTCGGCGCGGGCGACCCGGTGCTCCAGGAAGGCTTTCTCGCCGCCGCCGCGGAACATCCGGGGCAGGTGGGCGTGCAAATCGGCTATCACGAAGCGTTTTCACACCGCATCATGGGCGGCGCGGACGTCATTCTGGTGCCGAGTCGTTTCGAACCGTGCGGTCTTACACAACTTTATGGCCTGAAGTATGGAACACTGCCGCTTGTGCGGCGCACGGGGGGCCTTGCGGATACCGTTTCCGACAGCTCGCTGGAGAACTTAGCAGACGGAATTGCCAGTGGATTCGTCTTTGAGGACAGTAATGCCTGGTCGCTTTTGCGGGCGATTCGGCGTGCTTTCGTGTTGTGGTCCCGCCCTTCGCTCTGGCGTTTTGTTCAGCGTCAGGCGATGGGCATGGATTTTAGCTGGCAGGTCGCCGCGCAGTCTTATCGCGATCTCTATCAACGCTTGTTGTAACCATCCAGGAATCACGTAAATGAATGCACCGTTTAGCTATGCGTCACCTACGCTGAGCGTCGAGGCGCTAAAACATTCCATTGCCTATAAGCTGATGTTCACCATAGGCAAAGACCCGGCCATCGCCAATAAACACGAGTGGCTGAACGCCACGCTGTTCGCGGTGCGTGACCGCATGGTTGAACGCTGGCTGCGCTCTTACCGGGCGCAGCTGTCGCAGGAAGTGCGCCAGGTTTACTATCTATCGATGGAGTTTCTGATTGGCCGCACCTTGTCTAACTCGCTGCTTTCACTCGGTATTTATGAAGATGTGAAAAACGCGCTGGAGGAGATGGGGCTGGATCTGGAAGAGTTGATCGACGAAGAGAACGACCCCGGGCTTGGCAACGGCGGCCTGGGACGTCTCGCCGCCTGCTTCCTTGACTCGCTCGCCACGCTCGGCCTGCCGGGTCGCGGCTACGGCATTCGCTACGATTACGGCATGTTCAAGCAGAACATCGTCGACGGCCAGCAAAAAGAGTCGCCGGACTACTGGCTCGAATATGGCAACCCATGGGAGTTTGAGCGCCACAATACGCGCTACAAAGTGCGTTTCGGCGGGCGTATCCAGCAGGAGGGCAAACGCACCCGCTGGGTCGAGACCGAAGAAATTCTCGCCGTCGCTTATGACCAGATTATTCCCGGTTACGACACCGACGCCACCAACACGCTGCGCTTGTGGAGCGCCCAGGCGAGTAGCGAAATCAACCTCGGTAAATTCAACCAGGGGGATTACTTCGCGGCGGTGGAAGATAAAAACCACTCGGAAAACGTATCGCGCGTTCTCTACCCGGATGATTCGACCTATTCGGGGCGTGAGTTGCGCCTGCGTCAGGAGTACTTCCTGGTGTCGGCCACTATTCAGGACATCCTGAGCCGTCACTATCAGCTGCATAAAACCTACGCCAACCTGGCGCAGAAAGTCGCTATTCACCTGAATGACACGCACCCGGTGCTCTCTATTCCGGAGCTCATGCGGGTGCTGATTGACGAGCATAAGTTCGGCTGGGACGAGGCGTTCGAGACGACCTGCCAGGTTTTCTCTTACACCAACCATACGCTGATGAGCGAAGCGCTGGAGACGTGGCCGGTGGATATGCTGGGTAAAATCCTGCCGCGCCATCTGCAGATTATTTTCGAAATTAACGACTACTTCCTGAAAACCCTTCAGGAGCAGTACCCCACGGATACCGGCCTGCTGAGTCGTGTCTCGATCATCGACGAATCGGGCGGTCGCCGCGTGCGCATGGCGTGGCTTGCGGTGGTGGTGAGCCATAAAGTGAACGGCGTATCCGAGCTGCACTCCAATCTGATGGTGCAGTCGCTGTTCGCCGACTTCGCGAAAATCTTCCCGATGCGCTTTACCAACGTCACCAACGGCGTGACGCCGCGCCGCTGGCTGGCGCTGGCCAACCCGTCGCTTTCGGAAGTGCTGGATAAAAACATCGGCCGCACCTGGCGCACCGATCTCAGCCAGCTAAGCGAGCTTGAGCAGCATATTGACTATCCGTCGGTGAACCAGCAGGTGCGCAACGCCAAGCTTGCCAACAAGCGCCGGCTCGCCGTCTGGATAGCGCAGCAGCTCAACGTGGTGGTAAACCCGAAAGCGCTGTTTGACGTGCAGATCAAACGCATCCACGAATATAAGCGTCAGCTGATGAACGTGCTGCACGTTATCACTCGCTACAACCGCATCAAAGCGGACCCGGAAGCTGACTGGGTGCCGCGCGTGAACATCTTCGCCGGGAAAGCGGCGTCGGCCTATTACATGGCCAAGCACATCATTCACCTGATTAACGACGTGGCGCAGGTCATCAACAACGACCCGCAGGTGAAAGACAAGCTGAAGGTGGTCTTTATCCCTAACTACAGCGTCAGTCTTGCGCAGCTAATCATTCCGGCGGCGGATCTCTCTGAGCAGATCTCGCTTGCCGGGACGGAGGCGTCCGGCACCAGCAACATGAAATTCGCCCTTAACGGCGCGCTGACCATCGGCACGCTGGATGGCGCGAATGTTGAGATGCTGGAGCATGTTGGTCCCGAAAATATCTTTATCTTCGGTAACACCGCCGATGAGGTGGAAGCGCTGCGTCGGCAGGGCTATAACCCGCGCGACTACTACGATAAAGATGAAGAGCTGCGCCAGGTACTGACGCAGATTGGCACCGGCGTCTTCAGCCCTAACGACCCGGGCCGCTACCGCGACCTGGTGGATTCGCTAATTAACTTTGGCGACCACTATCAGGTGCTGGCGGATTACCGCAGCTATGTAGACTGCCAGGATAAAGTGGATGAGCTTTACAACCAGCAGGAAGAGTGGACCACGCGGGCGATGCATAATATCGCCAACATGGGTTACTTCTCCTCTGACCGGACCATTCAGGAATATGCCGATAACATCTGGAATATTAAGCCGGTGCGCCTGTAACCGCTGACAGCGCAGCCCGCAGATAAAAAGCCAGAGCATTCGCTCTGGCTTTTTTTATGCCTCCAGCGGAGAGGGCGGCAGGTCGCAGCGTCCGCTTTGCGTCGCGATACAGTCGCGACCCGCGTGCTTCGCCTGATAAAGCGCCTCGTCGGCCATATTCTTCAGCGTGGCGACACTGGCTGATTCGCCGGCTACGGTGCCCACGCCCGCGCTTATGGTCAGGAATTTTGTCGCAAGCTGTGTCGCCGGATGCGGCAGCGCCGCGTTGCGAACCGCCATCACTGCACGCAGCGCAACCTGTTCCGCCGCATATTCGCTGGCGCCAGGCAGAATAATGGCGAACTCCTCGCCGCCGTAGCGGGAAACCCGGTCGGTATTGCGCAGCGGCAGATAACGCAGGATTTCGCCTACCGCCGCGAGGCACTGATCGCCCGCCACATGGCCTAAGGTATCGTTATAAGCCTTAAAGAAGTCGATATCGCACAGGATGAGCGAAACCGGCACGCCGGTTTTCGTCGAGCGCGCTACGCACTGCTCAAGATAGATATCGAACTGACGCCGGTTGCCAAGGCCGGTTAAGCCATCCACCAGCGCCAGGTCCTGCAAAATATGGTTGGAGCGGGTCAGTTCGTCACGCAGCACGATAAGCTCGCGCTGATAGCGCAGACTGGCGCGGATTTGGCGCAGCACCAGAATGCCGAACACAAACACCGCGCACAGCAGGACGCCGTTGAGCGCCAGCACCGGCAGGTTATTGCGCCACCACACCGCCCGCAGCGAGCTGCGGTCATAGCCTGCGGAGACGACCAGCGGATAGCGCGCCAGGCTCGCATAGCCAAAAATGCGCGTTACGCCGTCCAGCGCCGAACGCCAGGTGCCGCCGCCTACCGGGCTGATTTTGAGCATGCGGGTGAAAAGCGGGCTGGAGGCCAGCGTCTTATTGATAAACGCGTCGGAGAAAGGGCGGACGTAAAGCACGGTGCTGTCGGCAAGCGTCAGGCCCAGCGTGTCGGTGGGGCCCATTTCGTAGTAACCATAAAACTGACGGAAATAATCCACGCGGATAGTGGCCAGCGCCACGCCGCGAAAGCGTCCCTCATTATTATTAAGCCGCACGGAAACGGGAATCACCAGATCGCCCGTTGAGCGGCTGCGGATAACCCGACCGATATGCAGCCTGTCGTCATTATGCTGGCTATGCCAGGTGAAATAATCCCTGTCGGCGTTATTCGCCTGCGCCGGAACATAGCTGCTGGAGGTGGCGAGCCAGTCGCCTTGCGTATCGTAGACAAAAAGGCCGTGCAACTGCGGAAGCTGCCGCTGCTGCTGGGCGAGCAGGCCGCGTATGCCGCGCCAGGCGGCCGGATTAGCAAAAATGTCATCCGCCCGGCGCGACATTTCATCCAGCGTTAACTGCACCTGCAAAAAGGTATCTTCCGCCTGACGCGCCAGCGAAATCGACTGGTTTCGCGCCTGACGCTCCGTCTCTTCAACATTATGTTGCCACGACTGCCAGAGCGACCAGCCGCTGATAACCGTCACCGCGAGCGTTATCAGCAGCAGGAAAGTCAGCATCACCGTATCCGGCGCGCGTATAGTCTTCGACCGCAAAATCTTCTCCCTCTCTTTAAGCGGGAAAGTATAAGCGCAGGGACGATGTTTTATACCTAACCGTTACGGTAAGCATGAACCACAGCAGAAAATCCGGCGTCCGGGCAGGGTGCCCGAACGCGCTTTTCGGATAAACCTCAGGAGGCGAGAGAGAGGGCGACGCGGCCTTTCGATTGATGCGCTTCAAGCCACTGCGCCACGCGGGATTGCTCTTCCGCGTTCAGCCACATGCCAAGCTTGGTGCGACGCCACAGCGCGTCGTCCAGGCGGCGCACCCATTCGTGTTCGACCAGGTAACGCAGTTCGGCTTCATACAGCTCATGGCCGAAATGCTCGCCCAGCGCGCTGATGTCGGTTGCACCATTAAGAATAAGCTCGCTGTTGCTGCCGTAGGTACGCGCAAAGCGACGGGCCAGCGACTCGCTGATAAACCCGTAGCGGCGGCGCAGCTGCGCGGCATAAGCGTCGCGATCGCCGTTGATCTCGCCGCCCGGCAGTACGCCGTTTTTCGTCCAGGCTTCGCCCATCGTCGGGTACCAGGGTTTCAGTTTTTCCAGCGCATGCTCGGCAAGTTTACGGTACGTAGTCAGCTTGCCGCCAAACACAGAAAGCAGGGGCGCTTTGCCGTTTTCGTCGCGGATATCCAGCGTGTAATCGCGAGTGATAGCCTGCGGCGAATCTGACTCGTCGTCGCAAAGCGGACGCACCCCGGAATAGGTCCAGACCACGTCGTCGCGGCCCAGCTGCTTTTTAAAGTGCGCGTTATAGACCTTCAGCAGGTAGCTGATTTCGCTTTCATCGATGGCCACCTGTTTGGGGTCGCCTTTGTACTCCACGTCGGTGGTGCCGATGATAGAAAACTCATCCATCCATGGGATAACGAAGACGATACGCTTATCTTCGTTTTGCAGGATGTAAGCCTGCTTCTGGGTATGGACGCGCGGCACCACGATATGGCTGCCTTTGATAAGCCGGATGCCGTAAGGGGAAGGCAGCTCCAGGCCGTTGTCGAAGAAGCTTTTCACCCACGGCCCGGTGGCGTTCACCAGTCCCCGGGCGCGCCAGGTAAAGGTTTCGCCGGTATCAACATCTTCGCCCTGCACGATCCACTCGCCGTTTTCACGCTTCGCGGAAGTGGCGCGAGTGCGGGTTAATACTTCGCCGCCTTTTTTCTGCACCATCTGCGCGTTCGCCAGCACCATGCGCGCATCGTCCACCCAGCAGTCAGAATATTCGAATCCGCGCGTTATCTCAGGCTTGAGGACCGAATCCGCGCCAAAACGCAAACCGGTAGAGCCAGGCAGGCTGGTGCGCTTGCCCAGATGATCATACATAAACAGGCCAACGCGGATCATCCACGCCGGGCGCAGGTGAGGGCGGTGCGGCAGGCGAAAGCGCATCGGGAAAGCGATGTGCGGGGCCATTTTCAGCAATACTTCACGCTCGGCGAGCGCTTCGCTCACCAGGCGGAACTCGTAGTGCTCCAGGTAGCGCAGGCCGCCGTGAATAAGTTTAGAGCTGGCGGAGGAGGTGGCGCAGGCGAGATCCTGCGCTTCCAGCATCAGTACGGAAAGCCCGCGCCCGGCGGCGTCTGCCGCGATACCGGCACCGTTGATGCCCCCACCTATCACAATCAGATCTTTGGTTTCCATACTGCCCTCATTCACTTTCGTTAAAGCTCAAAAATGTTCGATATCGCTCATAATAGCAAACAAACGCGCTTTTGGTAACAGTAAAAAAACAATTCAATGTGATATGAATAACAATATGGCGTCCTGATAGGGTTCCCACGTAAACTTAAGGCCAAGAGCCTTTGTCCTGTACCAACGATGAGAAGCACCATGGATCAATTTGAATGTATTAATGTGGAAGAAGCGCACCAGAGACTTCACCAGGGCAGCGCGGTTCTGGTCGATATCCGCGATCCGCAGAGTTATGAGCTGGGCCATACGCCGGGCGCGTTCCACCTGACCAACGCCACGCTGGTTAACTTTATGCAGAACACCGATTTTGATACGCCGGTAATGGTGATGTGCTATCACGGCAACAGCAGCAAAGGCGCGGCGCAATATCTCCTGCAACAGGGATATGACCAGGTCTACAGCGTGGACGGCGGTTTCGACGCCTGGCACCGTCATTTTCCGGCGGAAGTGGCGCGCGGCGAGGAGTAATTGTCGGTAGCGGCCCTTTTACCCGGTATACTCATCGCATTTTCCGCTAACGAAAGAGCAGGCGATGTTAATTACCTCTTTTGCTAATCCGCGCATGGCGCAGGCGTTTGTCGATTACATGGCGACGCAGGGCGTCACGCTGACCATTAAGCCGCAGCAGGAGTATGAAGTCTGGCTTGCCGATGAGAGCCAGGCGGAACGGGTGCAGGCTGAACTGGCGCGCTTTCAGCAAAACCCCTATGACCCGCGCTATCTGGCCGCCAGCTGGCAGACCGGGCAGGCGGGCAGCCATTTGCAGTATCGACGCTTTCCTTTTTTCGCCACCGTGCGCCAGAACGCCGGACCGCTCACGCTGCTGGTGATGGCGGCGTGCATCGTGGTCTATCTGCTGATGCAGGCGGTCGGCGACCAGATAATAATGGTGTGGCTGGCCTGGCCGTTCGACCCTTCGCTGAAATTCGAGGCGTGGCGTTATTTCAGCCACGCTTTGCTGCACTTCTCCATACTGCACATCACTTTCAACCTGTTATGGTGGTGGTATCTGGGCGGCCCGGTGGAAAAGCGCCTCGGCAGCGGCAAGCTGCTGACGCTGTTTCTTATCGCTGCGCTGTTAAGCGGTTTTATCCAGCATTACTATAGCGGCGCGTGGTTTGGCGGCCTTTCCGGCGTGGTTTACGCGCTGATGGGCTATGTCTGGCTGCGCGGCGAGCGCGATCCGCAAAGCGGGCTGCATATGCCGCGCGGGCTGCTCGCTTTCGCTATTATCTGGCTGATTGCGGGCTGGTTTGATCTCTTTGGCCTTTCTGTCGCCAACGCGGCGCATGTCACCGGGTTGCTGGTTGGGCTGGCGATGGCGCTGACGGATACCCTTCATGCGCGAAAACGAACATAAAATCCGGGGATACTTCAGGAGAAGAGTGTGAAGCAAACACAACGTCATGACGCGATTATCGAACTGGTAAAAAAGCAGGGCTATGTCAGCACGGAAGAACTGGTCGAGCAGTTTGCGGTTAGCCCGCAGACTATTCGCCGCGACTTAAACGATCTGGCCGATCAGAACATGATCCTGCGCCACCACGGCGGCGCCGCCTTGCCTTCCAGTTCGGTCAATACCCCCTGGCACGATCGTAAAGCGACGCAGACGGCGGAAAAAGAGCGTATCGCCCGGCGCGTGGCAAGCCAGATCCCCAACGGCGCCACCCTGTTTATCGACATCGGCACGACGCCGGAAGCGGTGGCTCACGCGCTGCTTGATCACAACAATTTACGTATCGTGACGAATAACCTGAACGTGGCGAACACGCTGATGGCGAAAGAGGACTTCCGTATTATCCTCGCGGGCGGCGAACTGCGCAGCCGCGACGGCGGCATTATCGGCGAAGCGACGCTCGATTTTATCTCTCAGTTCCGTCTCGACTTCGGCATTCTCGGCATCAGCGGCATCGACAGCGATGGCTCGCTGCTGGAGTTCGACTACCACGAAGTGCGCACCAAGCGCGCCATTATCGAAAACTCCCGCCACGTGATGCTGGTGGTGGACCATTCCAAGTTCGGCCGTAACGCGATGGTTAACCTCGGCAGCATCAATCTGGTAGACGCGGTGTATACGGATGTCATGCCGCCAGCAGGCGTGATGAAGGTGATTAGCGAGAATAATGTGCAGCTGGAGCTGTGCTGAGAATGGGGTAACGGCGGGCAGCGCTCTGGTAAATCAGGCATGAACGATTACGTTCGCCAGAGCGCTGACTGACTAATTCGCTATGCAGCGGGGATACCGTTAAACCCCATATCCCATCATCTTCAGTAGCTGCTGGGCATGTTGTACGGCATCCTGGCGGTGCGCTACGCCGAGCTTCTGGTACAGGTTGCGAATGTGCGTCTTGATGGTGGTCGCCGCCACTTCAAGCTCGCCGGCTATTTGATCGTTGCTGTAGCCGGAATAAATCAGCCCCAGCACCTGCCATTCGCGCTGAGTAAGCGGGCTGGTACGGATAAGCTCCGGCACCTCCGGGTGCGTCAGCAGACGGTTAACAAAGCTCTCGTCGAAGTGGGCGAATTTATGGCGATGATGCTGGTTAATTTCACGCAAAATGCGCTGCGCGCGGTGTTGCTCCAGCTCTGGCAGCGTATTGAGCTGAATGAGCTGGCGAAGTTGCTGCGCCATCGCTTCGCCCTCAATCACAAAGTGGCTGATGAAGCCGGTGCGGTTGGCGAGCGTCAACGCTTCCATCAGCACCCGTTGGGCGTCGCTCTTGCGTCCTGCCTGCCAGTAGAGTTGGTTAAGCAGCAGCAGGTTGCGGTTGATGTCGCTCATCAGCCGCAGGCCGCGGGCGTTTTCGTTCAGCTCTTCCAGCACCATCTCCGCCGGGTCGTAATCGCCAAGCAGGATCTGCACCCGGGCGATGTTGCGCCACTGGCTTTGCAGAAAATGATTATTAGCGAAAGCGGGTTTCGGCGTCTGACGCAGCCAGTTGGCGGCCGATTTTTTATCCCCCGTCATCTGCCAGTAAATGACGCGAACCTTATCGGCGTTCGACACCCAGTCTGTGTGATAAGGGCCATTGCCAAGCAAGTTTTCCAGACGATTCAGGTGGCTGCGAGCGTTGTCGAGATCCCCGCGCGCCAGCGAACACTGCACAAGCAGCGCCAGACACTGAAGCTGCTGCTGCGGCTGATAGCCCGACAGCACGTCCATGCCCATGCGCGCCGACGCTTCGGCTTCATCAAGGCGCGACCAGGCCCACAGCAACTGCGCGCGAATGCGCAGTAAAAATTCATGCAGCGGCAGTTGCTCAAGATGCTGCTCGCGGATAAGCGTGAAGGCTTTATCCTGGGTCTCCCAGGCGGCCTGCAAAAAGCCCTGGGCGAAAAGAATTTCGCTTTGCTGGATAAGACTCCAGAGCGCGTAATGCCAGACGTCGTGTCGGCGCGCCATCTGCTCCGTTTGCTGCATCGTCGAGAGCGATCTCGTGAGTTCGCCTTTGCAGTGCAGCACTTCGCCGTGCACCGAGGTCGCCACAATGCGGCTGTAAAAACTCGCCAGCGGCAAGGTGTCGAGCGCGATCATCGCCAGCCGCTCCGCCTCTTCCGGGTCGCCGTCGTTGATGGCGACCTGCGCGCGCAGGGCGTTAAATTCGCCATGCAGCGTTTCGTCCATCGCCTCCTGCATCTCCTGCTCGGCGCGCGCCAGCAACGTATTCACTTCGCTATAACGGTGCTGGCTTTGCATCAGCCAGGCCTGCAACAGCACTAGTTTAGGATTAGCAAGCAGGCTCTCCCACGGCAGCGCCTTGAGCGACTCTTCAAGCAGCGCCAGCTCGCTGTGGTTAAACAGACCCCACGCATGATTAAGCAGAATATCGCGCAACATACGGGAATCGCCCGCCGCCAGCGCGTGGTGAATCGCCTCGCTCGGGAAGCCTTGCGCCATCCAGCTTTCCGCTGCCGCGCGGTGAATATCCGGCAGCTCTGTTGCCAGTTCCCACTGGCAACGCTGGCGCAAAAAGCCGCCAAACAGCGGGTGATAGCTAAACCATTCGCCCGAGTCGTCCATGCGCTGCAAAAACAATCCCTGGCGTTCAATCTCTTCCAGCCGCATCTGGCCGTTTTCTTCACCCGTTACGCGCACGATCAGCGCGTCGTTCATCGAACGCAGCAGCGAGCTTTTCAGCAGGAACTGGCGCGTGCTGTCGTCTACGTTATCGAGCACCTCATCCACCAGATAATCGGAGAGATGGGAGGCGTTAATGCCCGCCAGGCGACGCGCGGAATGATGCGCGGAACTGGCGCTCTGACGCGCCGACAGGGCGATAAGCTGCAGGGCGGTGGCCCAGCCTGCCACATCGTCGCACAGGCGACTGCTTTCAGCAGGCTCGATAGGGGAGTTAAGGCGGCAGTCGAAAAATTGTTTCGCCTCCTGGTGCGTAAAAGCGAGCTGCTGACTGCCGATTTCCAGCAGCTGGTCACGTACGCGCAGATTAGCGATGCCAAGCTGCGGCAGATTGCGTGAGAGCACCACCAGCGTCAGGTTTTCCGGCTGATGACGCAGGAAAAAGCGCATCGCTTCGTGAATAACCGGGTTAGAAATGAGGTGGTAGTCGTCTATCACCAGATAGAGCGGACGCTCCCACTGCGCAAGCTCAATAAAGAGTTGCGAGAAAAGCGATGAGAGGCTGGCGTACTGGCGCTTTTGCGCCATCACCTCGCTGCTGACACAGTGTCCGCCCGTCGCCTGTTGCACGGCGGCAATGAGATAGCTGGCAAAACGTTCCTGCTGATTATCGCCTTCGTCAAGCGAGTACCAGCCCAGCTCGTTTTTACCTGCGGCCCACTGGGAGACCAGCGTTGTTTTACCGTATCCGGCCGGGCTGGTAATCAGCGCCAGACGATAATTGTTGGCGCCGGATAATTTAGCCAGCAGACGGTCGCGTACTACGGTGTGCTCCAGACGAACCGGGCGACTTAATTTAGACGGTATCAACATAATCGGTCACTTCACTGTGCAGGAATCAGGAGGAATGGAGAATTTTTTTGTGCCTCGTAATTAATGCTGATTATAAGGTCGTTCAGAACGGGAATTATTGCAAGTTATGTCCGGTTTCTGAGAGCTTAAAGTTGCTCTCTGTCACACTTCTATTTATTAGTTCAATAAATTTCACCCGATAGTAGCAAAGCGCCGTCTGGTGCGGCCTGGCGCGCAATGTTGGCCGTTACAGGCAAAGGGGGAATAAAGACTTCGCGCCGCCAGATTACGGCTATTTGCGTATTTACTGATGCAAAAATAATCAATTCTCAGCGATCGGTAAATTTTGTTTACTTTATTTAAAACGGTGATTAATTATTTCTGTTCATTAATTGTTTTTCAAAACGTTATTTCATAAAAATAAAACGTAAACCTTTAGGTCCATTTTTTATCTTTTCCATCCACCACCAAAAACAAATAAGCGCAGGGCGCGTCAGTAAAGAAGAGCGCTATTTTTGGGTGTTTCCGAAGTGATGGTTTGCACGGTTTTTTGCCGCTCCGGGCGGCTTTAAGTGCCGCCGATCACAGTTTTCGCTACTCCCCGCTACTCCTCCCCGTCTAATACCTGGCAGGATGAGGAAGTTAGCCAGGGGGCGCGGCACACTATTATAAAAGATGTTTATTTTGCTACAGGATCCCGATTCCCTATGTCACAGCCTATTTTTAACGAAGAACAATTTCAGGCCGCCCTGACGCGCCAGTGGCAGCAGTTTGGTTTAACGTCTGCAAAAGAAATGACCACGCGCCAGTGGTGGCACGCGGTAAGCGGCGCGCTGGCGGAAATGCTCGCCGCTCAGCCTGCGGTAAACAACACCTCTGCTCAGCGCCACGTTAATTACATTTCCATGGAGTTCCTGATTGGCCGTCTGACCGGTAATAACCTCCTGAATCTTGGCTGGTATTCGCAGGTTGCAGGACTGCTTGAGGCCCATGATGTCAACCTGAGCGATTTGCTGGAAGAGGAGATCGATCCGGCGCTCGGCAACGGCGGGCTTGGCCGCCTCGCCGCCTGCTTTTTGGATTCGATGGCAACCGTTGGCCAGCCCGCCACCGGTTACGGCCTGAACTATCAGTACGGCCTGTTCCGCCAGTCTTTTGACGACGGCAAGCAGATGGAGGCGCCGGATAACTGGCATCGCGGCAGCTATCCGTGGTTTCGCCACAATGAACAACTGGACGTGCAGGTAGGTATCGGCGGCAAAGTGGTGAAGGAAGGCAAAACGTCGCGCTGGCAGCCTGGGTTTATCATTACCGGCCAGGCATGGGACTTGCCAGTGATAGGTTATCGCAACGGCGTGACGCAGCCGCTGCGCCTGTGGCAGGCCACGCACGCGCACCCGTTCGATCTCACGCGCTTTAACGACGGCGACTTCCTGAAGGCGGAGCAGCAGGGCATCGACGCCGATAAACTCACCAAAGTGCTCTACCCGAACGACAACCACCTGGCCGGTAAAAAGCTGCGCCTGATGCAGCAATATTTCCAGTGCGCTTGTTCGGTTGCGGATATCCTGCGTCGTCATCACCTGGCGGGGCGTAATCTGCACGATCTGGCGGACTATGAAGTTATCCAGCTTAACGATACCCACCCTACCATCGCGATTCCCGAACTGCTGCGCGTCCTTATTGATGAGCACCAGTTGAGTTGGGATGAAGCCTGGGCTATCACCAGCAAAACGTTCGCCTACACCAACCATACGCTCATGCCGGAAGCGCTGGAGACCTGGGATGAACGCCTGGTGCGCACGCTGCTGCCGCGGCACATGCAAATCATCAAAGAGATTAACGCCCGCTTTAAGAAGCTGGTGCAAAAGACCTGGCCTAACGATGAAGCCGTATGGGCGAAACTGGCGGTGGTGCATGCCAACCAGGTGCGTATGGCGAACCTGTGCGTGGTCAGCGGCTTTGCGGTAAACGGCGTGGCGGCGCTGCACTCCGATCTGGTGGTGAAAGATCTCTTCCCGGAATATCACACGCTCTGGCCGAACAAATTCCATAACGTCACCAACGGTATTACCCCCCGGCGCTGGATTAAGCAGTGCAACCCAGCGCTGGCGGCGCTGATTGATAAAACGCTGAAAAAAGAGTGGGTGAACGACCTCGATGCGCTGTCAGGGCTGGAGAAGTATGCCGACGACGCGGCTTTCCGCAAGGCTTACCGCGCCATTAAGCAGGAAAACAAAGTTCGCCTGGCGGCCTTTGTGAAAGCCCGCACCGGCATAGAAATTAACCCGAATGCGCTCTTCGACGTGCAGATTAAGCGCCTGCATGAATACAAGCGTCAGCACCTTAATCTGCTGCATATCCTCGCGCTTTATAAAGAGATCCGTGAGAACCCGCAGGCGGACCGCGTGCCTCGCGTGTTCCTGTTCGGCGCAAAAGCGGCGCCGGGCTACTACCTGGCGAAAAACATTATCTTCGCCATTAATAAAGTGGCGGAAGCGGTAAACAACGACCCGCTCGTGGGCGACAAGCTGAAGGTGGTTTTCCTGCCGGACTACAACGTGTCGGTGGCGGAGAAGATGATCCCGGCGGCGGATCTTTCCGAGCAGATCTCCACCGCAGGCAAAGAAGCGTCCGGCACCGGCAACATGAAGCTGGCGCTGAACGGCGCGTTAACCGTCGGCACGCTGGATGGCGCTAACGTTGAGATTGCCGAACAGGTTGGCGAAGAGAACATTTTTATTTTCGGCCATACCGTGGAAGAGGTGAAAGCGCTGAAGGCCAAAGGCTACGACCCGGTGAAATGGCGTAAAAAAGACAAGCTGCTCGACGCAGTCCTTAAAGAGCTTGAAAAGGGCGTTTACAGCGACGGCGACAAGCACGCGTTCGACCTCATGCTGCGCAGCATGGACAAACAGGGCGGCGATCCTTATCTGGTCATGGCGGATTTCAACGCCTATGTGAAAGCGCAGCGAGAGGTGGATGTGCTCTATCGCGATGAGGAAGCCTGGACGCGCGCGGCTATACTCAACACGGCGCGTTGCGGCATGTTCAGCTCGGACCGGTCGATTCGCGATTACCAACAACGTATCTGGCAGGCGAAACGCTAAGGATAATTCATGGATAGCAAACGCCTGGATAATGCCGCTCTGGGAGCGGGCATTGCAGCGAACTACATCAATGCGCACGGCAAACCGCAGGCTATTGGCGCTGAAACCAAGCAGCGTTTGCTGGACGCGATGAACCGTACCGCCGTCAGCGCGAATAAACGCGTGGCGGCGACGCCGGTGCCGAATGTGAAAGTGTTCATCCGGGGCAACCGGATGCAGTTTTCTCTTGAGGGGAAAGGGGACTATCAGTGGCTGCTCGACACCGAACAGGGGCAGCAGCACACCGGCGAGGCGAAAGGCGGTGAAACGCTTGTCCTGCCTACGCGTCTGCCGCTGGGCTATCACACGCTGACGCTGACGCAGCAGAAAAAGCGCTGGGAATGCCGGGTCATCGTCGCGCCTAAGCGCTGTTATGAGCCGCAGCCGCTGCTGGATGGCAAGAAACTCTGGGGCGCCTGCGTGCAGCTTTACACGCTGCGCTCAGAAGCCAACTGGGGGATCGGCGATTTTGGCGATCTGAAAAAGATGCTGGCGGAAGTCGGCGAGCGGGGCGGGGCGTTTATCGGCCTCAACCCGATCCACGCGCTTTACCCGGCGAACCCGGAAAGCGCCAGCCCCTACAGCCCCTCTTCCCGCCGCTGGCTCAATGTGATTTATATCGACGTGAACGCGGTGGAGGATTTTCACTTAAGCGAAGAGGCGCAGGCCTGGTGGCGGCTTCCTACCACGCAGCAATCGCTGCAGGCGGCCCGCGACGCGCAGTGGGTGGATTACGCCACCGTCACGGCGCTGAAACTCACCGCGCTGCACATGGCATGGAAACGCTTTTCCACCCGCAGCGAGGAAGATGAGCAGGCTCTGGCGTTTCACGCGTTTGTCGCCGAGCAGGGGGAGAGCCTTTACTGGCAGGCGGCGTTCGACGCGCTGCACGCCGCGCAAATGAAAGAAGACAAAATGCGCTGGGGCTGGCCCGTCTGGCCTGAGGCTTACCGGGACATTCACAGCCCGGAGGTTAACGCGTTTTGCGAAGCGCAGGCTGATGAGGTTAATTTTTACCTCTGGCTGCAATGGCTGGCTTATACCCAGTTCGCCGGGTGCTGGCAAACCAGTCAACAGCATGAAATGCCGATAGGCCTCTATCGCGACCTTGCGGTAGGCGTGGCGGAAGGGGGTGCGGAAACCTGGCGCGATCGGGAGCTCTACTGCCTGAAAGCGTCCGTCGGCGCGCCGCCGGATATTCTTGGGCCGCTTGGGCAGAACTGGGGCCTGCCGCCGATGGATCCGCACATTATTGCCGCGCGCGGCTACGAGCCTTTTGTGGAGCTGCTGCGCGCTAATATGAAGAACTGCGGCGCGCTGCGTATCGACCACGTTATGTCGATGTTGCGCCTGTGGTGGATCCCCTACGGCGAGACGGCGGATAAAGGCGCCTATGTGCACTATCCGGTAGACGATCTGCTCGCTATCCTGGCGCTGGAAAGCCAGCGTCATCGCTGTATGGTTATCGGCGAAGATCTCGGCACCGTGCCGGCGGAGATTGTCGGCAAGCTGCGCAGCACCGGTGTTTACTCTTATAAGGTGCTCTACTTCGAGAGCGACCATGAGAAGCAGTTCCGCGCGCCGAAAGCCTGGCCGGTGCAGTCGATGGCGGTTGCCACCACCCATGACCTGCCGACGCTGCGCGGCTACTGGGAAAGCGGTGACCTGACGCTTGGTAAAACGCTTGGCCTGTATCCGGATGCCGAGGTGCTGCACGGCCTGTATGAAGATCGCGAGCGCGCCAAACAGGGCCTGCTGGAGAGCCTGCATAAATCTGGCTGTCTGCCGAAGCGAACCGGACATAACGCGTCGTTAATGAAGATGACCTCCACGCTAAACCGCGGGCTGCAACGCTACATCGCCGACAGCAACAGCGCGCTGCTTGGCCTGCAACCGGAGGACTGGCTGGATATGGCGGAGCCGGTGAACATCCCGGGCACCAGCTATCAGTATAAAAACTGGCGGCGCAAACTCTCGACAAGCCTTGAGCAGATGTTCGCCGATGAGGGTGTCAACCGGCTAATTAAGGATCTCGATAATCGCCGTAAAAAAGCGGCGATGGCGAGCTCGCCTGCCGGTAAGCGCAAGAAATAAAAAAAGCCCGCGCAATGCGGGCTTTTTTATAACTGGACGCCGGGGTAAAAGCGGATGGCGCTGCGCTTATCCGCCCCGTGGGCCCTGGCGTTAAAGGTGTTGTAAGGCAAGCGCAACAGCACTCGCCATCTACAGCCGCGCTCTGTTAGTAGTAAGAGTGCTCGCCGCGCTGGTGCTCGGTGAGATCGCGCACGCCTTTCAGTTCCGGGAACTCATTCAGCAGCTGTTTCTCGATACCTTCTTTCAGCGTCACGTCCACCATGGAACAACCGTTGCAGCCGCCGCCGAACTGCAGAATGGCGTAGCCTTCATCGGTGATTTCCATCAGCGTGACGCGACCGCCATGGCCTGCCAGCTGCGGGTTGATCTGCGACTGCAGCAGGTACTCGACGCGCTCCATCAGCGGGGCATCGTCGGAAACTTTACGCATTTTGGCGTTAGGCGCTTTCAGCGTTAGCTGGGACCCGAGCTGGTCGGTCACGAAATCGATTTCCGCATCTTCCAGATACGGGGCGCTCAGCTCATCCACGTAAGCGGTAAGCTGGTCGAATTTCAGGGCAGTGTCCGTTGCTTCCACGGCGTCCGGCGGGCAATAAGAAACGCCGCATTCGGCATTCGGGGTGCCTGGGTTGATGACGAACACGCGGATTTGCGTCCCTTCTTCCTGATTTGCCAGCAGTTTGGCAAAGTGTGATTGGGCAGCATCGGAAATACGGATCATAACAATGGCCTAATAGTTGACTATTTTAGTCGGTTATAATACGCCCATCATCGAGGCTCTACAAGGTTCGACACAGGCACCATACCTGGACAGTCGCCGCGCCGTGCTGCAAAAGCAGGCGCGCGATTTGGGCGACCGTACTGCCGGTCGTAACGACATCATCCACAATAACGATATGGAGTCCTTTAACCGGCAATTCAAGCCGGAAGGCGTTTTTCAGGTTCCGTCGGCGCAGCCGGGCGCTCAGATGATGTTGAATGGCCGTTGCGCGCACCCGACTGATGGCGCGGGCTTCATACTGACAACCAAGCCAGCGCGCCAGGCATCTGGCGAGCAAATCGCTCTGGTTATAACCGCGGCGCCAGGCGCGGCGGCGATGCAGCGGCACGCTAATAATCCTGTCTGCCGGCGGCAGTCCTGCCGTTCTCCTTTCCTGTAACACGTTCAGCAGCAACAGGCGCGCCAGCGCGGCGGCAAGCGTGGTCTGGCGCTGAAATTTAAGCCTGTGCACCAGCGAACTTAACGGCGCGGCGTAATCGCTGATATACACCAGTCGCTGCCACGGCGGCGGCTTTTGCAAACAGCGCCCGCACGGCAAGCGGCCGTGCGCGGCAGGTAAACCGCACTGCGGGCAGTGAGGCGGCGATTTCAGGCTCCTGGCGCAGCGTGAGCAGACTCCCCAGCCAGAACGGGCAAGCGGCATCCGGCATAGCCAACATATCCCCGGTATTGTTAGCATGACGACCTCCTTGTACATCAATCATGAGAAGAGTAACGGATGAACGACATCTGGTGGCAGACCAAAGGGAAGGGAAATTGTCATCTTGTGCTGCTGCACGGATGGGGGCTGAACGCCGAAGTGTGGCATTGCATTTCTGAGGAATTAAGCTCGCATTTTACGCTGCACCTGGTAGACCTGCCGGGCTTTGGCAGAAGCCAGGACTTTGGCGCGCTTTCGCTTGACGCGATGGCGGAAATCGTACTGCGTCAGGCGCCGGAGCGGGCCGTGTGGCTTGGCTGGAGTCTGGGCGGGCTGGTGGCGAGCCAGATTGCGCTCACGCATCCGCAGCGCGTACAGGCGCTGGTGACCGTGGCGTCGTCGCCCTGTTTCAGCGCCCATGGCGAATGGCCCGGCATCAAACCCGATGTGCTGGCCGGATTCCAGCGGCAGCTGCGCGAAGATTTTCAGCGCACGGTAGAGCGCTTCCTGGCGCTGCAAACGCTCGGCACGGAAACGGCGCGACAGGATGCCCGTACGCTCAAGGCGGTGGTGCTGGCTCAGCCAATGCCCGCGGCGGATGTGCTGGACGGGGGGCTTGAGATCCTGAAAACCGTTGATTTGCGCGAACCGCTCGCCGCGCTTTCGCTGCCCTTTTTGCGTATTTACGGCAGGCTCGATGGGCTGGTGCCGCGCAACGTCGCAGCCTTGTTAGACGAAGCCTGGCCGCAAAGCGATTCTCTGGTATTTCCAAAGGCGGCGCACGCCCCGTTCATCTCGCATCCGGCGGAATTTTGTCTGGCCTTACGAGAATTTTCTTCGCCCTTTTTATAAAAATAAGACTGCTTAAGCGCGCCCGTCGTTAATACTTAAAACGTAACTGTCTGCTGACGTTTACGAGGTAGTCAGGGCAGGGGCAAAGGAAGTCTGCGCCTGTCCTGCGTCGGTATCTTTTACTCCTTCGATTGTTTTCAGGAGAGTCATGGCTATGAAAATCATCACTGGCGTAACTACGGCTTTGTTTATCGGTTCTGTTTCCTTCGGCGCACTGGCGGCGGAAGAGATTCAGAAAGAGAAAGTGAAAGAGATGAATCTGACCAAAATCGGCACCATTGTTACGGACGACGCCACGGCGCCGATGGATGCCAGACAGGAACTGTCGAAAAAGGCCGATGCGATGGGCGGCAAGTATTATGTTGTTATCAGCGCGCAGAAACCGGGCAAGGATATTCACGCTACGGCGGACGTGTATAAATAAAAAAACGGCGGGGCGACCCGCCTTTTTAATGCGTAAGCATCCACAGCTCGCGCTGGCAGCCCTGGCTCTCCGGGCAACCTTTGCAACCGCTGCTGAGGCAGGCGTCCGGCTCCGCCTGCACCCTTTGCGCTTTGCCCATTCTTTCCAGTTGCTCCAGCATTGCCGCTACCCGGGGCAGGGGCAGCGCCAGTATCTTGCCGATGCGCTGCGCCTCCATGCGCCCCTGGAACGCCAACAGATCGCGTACGTCAACCAGGCTCGCCATCGCGCCTCCTTAATGGCATTCGCCTGCCGGGCTTTCGCAGCAGGCAGCAGGCGTACGGCGGCGGGCAAGCAGTGAAATATCCACACGGCTGCGTACGCGTCGCAGTCCAGTCAACAGCAGGGCGTTAAACAACGCCACCGCCAGAATGCAAACCAGGCTGTACTGCGGATGTTGATGAAAAGTCACGCTCTGGTAGAAGAGCGTTGCCAGCGAGTAAGCCACATTCAGCCCCCACAGAATGGAAAAGCCCATCCAGCCGCGGCTCGATTCACGGGCGATAGCGCCCATGACGGAAATGCAGGGGATATAAAGCAGCACAAAGATGAGATAGCTATAGGCGGCCGCTTCGCTGCCGAATTTGCTGCTCATGACGCCCATCGCCCCTGTCGCCATCTCGCCGTCGCCTTTGCTTGCTTCAATGGGGTTGGCGAGCACGCTCAGGCTGAAGGTCTCTTTGAGACTTTGCCAGGTTTCCTGGGCCGCGCTCTTTAATTCTTCCGCCAGGTTGAACGTCGTCGCGTCGAAGGCATCCTCATGGATGTTCTCTGCGGTGTAGAGGGTGTTCAGCGTGCCGACGACGACCTCTTTCGCCATTGCGCCGGTGAACAGGCCGACAGTCGCCTGCCAGTTATCGTCCCGCACGCCAATCGGCTGGAGCAGCGGCGTCAGCGCCTGGCTTACCGAGGCCAGCGCGGAGTCGTTAATGTTATTTACCGGTTTGCCGCTGAAAGAGAAGCTGTTTAGCGCGCCAATGAAAACGCTTACCACCACAATCACTTTCCCTGCGCGCAGGGTGAAGGCTTTCAGGCGCTGCCAGGTTTGCAACAGCAGGCTTTTAAGATGCGGCACATGGTAAACGGGCAGTTCCATCACGAACGGCGTGGCTTCGCCGCGCATGATGGTGTGTTTCAGCATCAGGCCGGTGAGAATCGCCATGACGATGCCGAGCAGATAAAGCGAGAAGACCACCAGCGCCCCCTGCTGGCCGAAAAAGGCGGCGGCGAAGACGGCGAAAATCGCCAGACGCGCGCCGCAGGACATAAAGGGCGCCATCATCACCGTCATCAATCTTTCGCGCGGCGCATCAAGCGTGCGGGCGCCCATCACCGAAGGCACATTGCAGCCAAACCCGACAATCAGCGGCACGAAGGATTTGCCCGGCAGCCCCAGCGACTGCATCAGGCGGTCCATGACAAACGCCGCGCGAGCCATATAGCCGGAGTCTTCCAGAAAAGAGAGGAAGAGGTACATCATGCCAATCTGCGGCACCAGCGGCAGAACGGTATTAATGCCGCCGCCAATCCCCTGAGCGAGGAAAATGGTCAGCCAGTCCGGAAAGTGGTATGTGTATCCCACCCATTGCAGGCCATGAATAAACAGGGCGACAGAGCCGGCGTCGAAGATGGGCTGCAGCGCGCCGCCGATATTAATCGCCAGTAAAAACATCAGGTACATCACCAGCAAAAAGACCGGCAGGCCGAGAAAGCGGTTGAGGATAATTTTATCCATCGCCACGGTCAGGCGGTGCGGCTCGGCGGTGAGGCTGTTGCTGACCGCATCGCAAATGGCGGCGATACTCTGATAGCGCGCGTCGGCGATAAGCAGCGCCGGGTCGTCCAGCGCATCAGCAAGACGCGCCTGCACGGCGGGGAGCAGGCTTTCCGCTTTGCCTGCAAACGCGCGGCTGTAGATGTCGCCTTCCAGCATTTGCAGGCCCAGCCAGCGGCGCTGGCGCGGCGGCAGCTCGCCCGGCATAACGGCTGCCAGCGCATCGGCTTCGCGCAGCAGCAGGGAGGGGTAGCGCACCAGCTCAACAGGCAGGTTTTGCGGCTGGCGGTCAATGGCGAGCCTGAGGCTTTCGATACCGCGGGCGCGGGTGGAGACCAGCGGCACCACCGGGCAGCCCAGGCGGGCGGCCAGCGCGTCGATATCGATACGGATATTTTGCTTTTCGGCAATATCGAGCATGTTAAGCGCTACCACGCAGGGAATGCCGAGCTCCAGCAGCTGTAGCGTGAGATAGAGGTTGCGCTCAAGGTTCGAGGCGTCCACTACGTTGATGAGCATATCCGCTTCGCCGCCAAGAATGTAATGACAGGCGATCTGCTCATCCAGCGACGTCTGAGAAGAGATAGTGGTGAGCGAGTAAGTCCCCGGCAGGTCCACCAGAGTGACGTGGTGCTCAAGGGTGGAGAAAAACCCCTCTTTACGCTCGACCGTCACGCCTGCCCAGTTTCCCACGCGCTGGCGCGCGCCGGTCAGCTGGTTGAAAAGGGTGGTTTTACCGGAGTTAGGGTTGCCAATTAAGCCAATGGTTAACTTTTTCATAGTCGCGTGAACTCAATAACGGGTCGCCGTCAGGCGGCTTCAACCTGCAACAGCGCCAGATCTTTTTTTCTCAGCACCAGATTTACGCGTCGGGTTTCAATATGAATAGGGTCGCCAAGCGGCGCCACGCGCACCACGTTAAAAGAAGAGCCTGGCAACATGCCCAGCGACAGCAGTTTTTGACGATATGCCGGGCTGATGGCTGGCGCGAAGCCGGTAATTTTCCACGTGCTGTTAAGAGTGAATCGCATAAAGCCTACTTATCTTTCAGTTGCGGACGGGCTTTTCGGCATGACCGGTAGCCGACAATAAGCCGGAAATCACGCAGGAGAAGGGAATCGATTTATATGGCAGGATGATAATGATAATGGTTTTTATCTTCAACGCCTCGATAAAGCGAAAGGGTGCTTATTTACGGTTTATTTGTTCTGGCGCAAAAAAGAGAAAATAAGTTGCTGAATCTTTTGGGTTTTTACTTTTATTTTATACTTTTCAATGTATTAGGCTGGACAGGAAGGCGAAATAATTTCATTTTTAGCATGAATGTTATTATTTGGTTTCATCTGTTATTTGAATGAGAAAATAAAAACGGTGGGGAATGCCTGCGACAATCGCGACAAAACGTAATGGTTATTTCATCCCGTCTTTTTATTAATTATCGCGTTTAGCCGTGGCGCCGATTTTTGGTCAGCCAATGGGCGAACAGTGCGACGTTTATTCGTGCAGAGAAAGGGAAGCCAACGCGCAAGCGGGGGCTTCGGCTGCCCTTCTGCAGGCGAGCCGGAATGATTAAGGGGGCGATAAGCCCCCCTTAACACATTCACAGGATGAGAGGCGCCATGGTCATGCAACGCTTTGGTGAAGGCGCCGTCCGCCTTGCCCTGGCGCTTCTCATTTCCGCCGCTTCCCTGGCAAAGGGAAGAGACCGCGGCGTTTACCGCTTCTTGCCAAAGGCGGCGGCGAGCGCATCGCTCATCGCGCTGTTGCCGCTGGCGGCATTATCGCGCGGCGGCTTGCGGTTTTGCGCCGGGCGATTGCCCTGCTCACGGCCATTGCCGCCGCCGCGGCGGGCGTTGCCTTCGCCTGGCTGTTCATCCAGACGCATGGTCAGCGCAATACGCTTGCGTTGCAGGTCTACCTCCAGCACTTTCACCTTCACGATATCGCCCGCTTTCACCACTTTATGCGGATCGTCTACGAACTTATCGGCAAGGGAAGAGATATGCACCAGGCCATCCTGATGTACGCCGATATCCACAAACGCGCCGAAATTGGTGACGTTGGTCACCGCGCCTTCCAGCACCATGCCTGGCTGGAGATCGTTCATGGTCTCCACCCCTTCGGCGAACTGCGCAGTTTTAAATTCCGGACGCGGGTCGCGGCCCGGTTTTTCCAGCTCTTTGATGATGTCGGTTACCGTCGGCACGCCGAAACGCTCATCGGTGAAATCCACTGCCTTCACGTTACGCAGCGCATTGCTGTTGCCCATCAGGTCGCGCAAGGACTGCTCGGTCGCCGCCAGGATGCGCTCCACCACCGGGTAAGCCTCCGGGTGGACGGTTGAGGCGTCGAGCGGGTTGTCGCCGTGATTGATGCGCAGGAATCCGGCGCACTGCTCAAACGCTTTCGGCCCGAGGCGGCTAACTTTCAGCAACTGCTGGCGGTTGCGGAACTGCCCGTTCTCGTCGCGCCAGGCAACGATATTCTGCGCCATCATGCGCGTCAGCCCCGCCACGCGGGTCAGCAGCGGCACCGAGGCGGTGTTGAGGTCAACGCCCACGGCGTTTACGCAGTCTTCCACTACCGCGTCGAGCTTGCGGGCAAGCTGGCTCTGGCTTACGTCATGCTGATACTGGCCCACGCCGATGGATTTCGGGTCGATTTTCACCAGCTCCGCCAGCGGGTCCTGCAGACGGCGGGCGATGGAAACCGCGCCGCGTAAGGAGACATCCAGGTCCGGAAACTCCTGCGCCGCCAGTTCGGAAGCGGAGTAAACAGAAGCGCCCGCTTCGCTGACGATCACCTTCTGCGCCGTCACCTTCGGGAACTGCTTTTGCACGTCGAGGAAGAAACGCTCGGTTTCGCGCGACGCGGTGCCGTTGCCGATGGCGACCAGCTCCACGTTATATTTTTCACACAGCGCGGCCACGACCACCGCCGCTTTCGCCGCCTGTCCGGTATGCGGATAAACCGTATCGGTGGCGACCAGCTTGCCGGTGGCGTCCACTACCGCCACTTTCACGCCGGTGCGCAGGCCTGGATCAAGGCCCATGGTGGCGCGCAGGCCCGCCGGCGCGGCCATCAGCAGATCGTGCAGGTTGCGGGCGAAAACATTAATGGCTTCTTCTTCCGCGCGCTCGCGCACGGTACTCATCAGCTCGGTTTCCAGGTGCATCAGCACTTTGATGCGCCATGTCCAGCTGACGACGCCTTTGCGCCAGCTATCCGCCGGGGCGTTGTTCAGGCGCAGGCCGAGGTGGTCGATGATGATCTGCTCGCAGCGGCTTTCGCGCGGCGGCTCGTCAAACTGCGGGTCGGCATTCAGAGAAAGCTGTAAAACGCCTTCGTTGCGTCCGCGGAACATCGCCAGCGCGCGGTGCGAAGGCACCGTGGAAATGGGCTCATGGTGGGAGAAATAGTCGCGGAACTTCGCCCCTTCTTCCTCTTTGCCCGGTACTACGGTTGCAACGAGGTGCGCGTTCTTCCACAAATAATCGCGAACGCGGGCCAGCAGCGTCGCGTCTTCCGCGAAACGCTCCATCAGAATATAACGCGCGCCGTCGAGCGCCGCTTTGGCGTCGGCGACGCCTTTATCGGCATCAATAAACGTCGCCGCTGCCGCTTCCGGCTCGTTGGCAGGGTCGTTCCACAGCAGGTCCGCCAGCGGCTCGAGGCCTGCTTCGATGGCTATCTGCCCGCGGGTGCGGCGCTTGGGTTTGAAGGGCAGGTAAAGGTCTTCGAGTTCGGTTTTGCTGAGCGTGCCGTTAATGGCGGCGGAGAGGTCGTCGGTGAGTTTGCCCTGCTCGGCGATAGATTTCAGAATAGCCTGGCGGCGCTCTTCCAGTTCGCGCAGGTAGCCCAGACGCGTTTCAAGCTGGCGTAGCTGCGTGTCGTCCAGGCCGCCTGTCACTTCCTTACGATAACGTGCGATAAACGGCACGGTGTTCCCTTCATCAAGCAGGCGAACGGCAGCTTCTACCTGTTCCGTCCTGGCCTGAAGTTCGCCGGCGATAATGCGGCTGAGCGAATCATTCATCATGGCAATGTCATCTGTTGAGTACGAAAAGTCAGGGCACAGTTATACGGATTGAGCGGGGAAAATGCCAGCCACAGCCGCGCCGGGGGGAGGAATCGGACACTTCTGTGGCGCAGGATTATTTAACGTATTCGATCTCGTTCACATACCAGGTGGCAAGGCCTGCCGGGGTCTGAACGGTCGCCACGTCGCCAGGCTCTTTTTTCAGCAGCGCGCGCGCCATTGGGGAGTCTATAGAGATGTAATCTTTGCGGCCGAAAATTTCGTCATAACCGACGATGCGAAAGCGCTTAATGTCGCCGTCGTCGTTTTCCACCTCAACCCAGGCGCCGAAGAAGACTTTGCCTTCCTGCTGCGGCGAGTAATCGACGATTTTAAGCTGCTCCAGGCATTTGGTGAGATAGCGGACGCGGCGGTCAATTTCCCGCAGCCGCTTTTTGTTGTACTGGTAGTCAGCATTTTCGCTTCGGTCGCCAAGGCTTGCCGCCCAGGTCACTTTTTTTGTGACTTCCGGGCGCTCTTCGCGCCAGAGATAATCGAGCTCTTTTTTCAGCTTTTCATAGCCTTCGCGGGTGATTAAGGGCGTTTTCATCTGCGGATTTTCCAAAGTAACCGTGCACCGGCGTACCTTAACGAGCGCTGCCGACAAAGGGAAGCGTCGCTGTTAAGAAATGCGCACCGCAGGCGTGGCGGTTTTCGGTTCGAGCGGCAAGCCGGACGCAAAAGCGAAAAGGGCGGCGCGCCACATTCATCCGTTTTACTTTATCCGGGAAAAAGCGTTGTGGGAAAATAAAGACGCCTTACCTGTAAAAACTCCCTTTGTTATTCCAGATCATGCTTTAAAAAATAAATAAGCACGGATAATGCGCAAACAGAACGTGAATAACAGGACGTTATTTTATGGTAATGGCAACCTTCCCCTTAACGATTTATCAAACACGCCGCGGCTTTAATGATGTTGGCGCGGATGACATGCGTTACGGGGATATATCACAGGAACAACTTATAAAAAGATTCCGGCTCACCGCGGTATCGAACGTTGTCGATCCTTATACTCTGACGCGATTAACGCCTTTTAATACGCCGCAGTCGCGCTTTGTTGGCGTATATGGCAACAGAAACGGCGGCCAGCTTAGCATTCATGAGTGCGCCAGATTACTGTTCGAAGAACTCCAGGCCACTTCTTTGCCTTTCGCTTTTTATGGGCCTTACCGGCAGCTTATCAATCAGATGCTGACGCACCTTTATCGCTCCACCGGCGCGCCCTGGCGCGACGCACGGTTAGATTTGGCCTACCGTAATCAAATCCTTAGTGATAACTCAAAAAACAGTACCCGGATTGCGATTAAGCAGGTTATCGATACTTACATTGATTACCAACAAAAGGGGTATCCTGGCGACAAGGTTTTCGCGTTTGCTGAAGCTATTCGCGACAAAATCTTGCCGAAGTTTGATTCATTTATTGATAAAATTAACGGTATGGGAGTCTGTGTGCATGATGTACATGCTACGCAGATTAAGGTGTTGAGTTTAAAGGTTGAAGAAAAACGGTGGCGAGCCAAAATTCTCTTCCAGGGGCAAGACCATTTTGGCCTCGGTATTGAAGACATTCAAAAACGAAAATTTATGCAACTTCAATTTTTTAGGATATGGTTCATTTTGCAGCGCTTTAACCGGTTCGGCTTTCGACCATTTCTGACTAATATGGAAGCAGTCATTGATCTGGAGGGAGGTAGCAGATGAAAAAGCTGCTGCTCATATTAGGGATTGTCGCCATTATGTTGGGGTGTTATTTCCATCTGAATAATAGGAAAGTTACCGTTATAGATGCTCACCATGGACACTATGCTGCGCAAGTCCTTGTGAATCACTTACCTTTGTCAAACTCGGCGCGTATTCAGTGGTGGATTACAAATCAGCCTGAAATATTTTCCAAATATAAAATTGCCCACCACGATGCTGGCGGGCCTTCTCTGATAACTATTTTTGCCTTTGGCAAAGGGTATCAGGAAGAAAATAACGAAGACAGATTATGTTTTAAGGATATGGATACTCCGAAAAACTGCATTGATAAAGACAGTATTATGACTGTTTTTTATTCGCGTAACGGCGACATTGAATTCCGGTTTGATAACGTGGTTTATATTCGTAATAAAGAAGGGCAAATTTATCAATCTGAAGAGGAATAAACGGCCTGCGCGCATTCCCGGCGTTTCTCCTGCCTCAGCAACCTTTTCTACCCACCCTCTTTTTCTCAGCCGCTGGCGGCGCTTTTTTAGTCGCGCCGCGCATGCAACACGGCGCGCTTTCGACGTCACGAGACTGACAGGGTTCCCGCTGCCCTTTGCGGACCCTCCTGACAGCAAGTTTTCCGCTTTTCCGATACCCAACGTAGCGCAAGGAAGCTTACTCTTTATGACAAAGCGCGTATTTAAGCTGCTGTTAAATATGCTTTGTAACAATTTAGGCTAGAATATATACCAGATTTAATTCACCCCGTGGACGCTCAGTTTCTTAGAATACGCCCACCACTGTCCGAGCCTTTGGGAGTAAACACATGCAAGAAAATTATAAGATTCTGGTTGTTGATGACGATATGCGCCTGCGCGCGCTGCTGGAACGTTATCTCACCGAACAGGGCTTCCAGGTTCGCAGCGTAGCCAACGCCGAGCAGATGGATCGACTGCTGACCCGCGAGTCTTTCCATTTGATGGTGCTCGACCTGATGCTGCCAGGAGAAGACGGGCTTTCTATCTGCCGCCGTCTGCGCAGCCAGAGCAACCCGATGCCGATAATTATGGTCACCGCAAAAGGGGAAGAGGTGGATCGTATCGTGGGGCTGGAAATCGGCGCCGACGACTATATTCCTAAGCCCTTCAACCCGCGTGAGCTGTTGGCCCGTATCCGCGCCGTGCTGCGTCGCCAGGCGAACGAACTGCCGGGCGCGCCTTCGCAGGAAGAGGCCGTTATCGCCTTCGGTAAATTCAAGCTCAACCTGGGCACCCGCGAAATGTTCCGCGAGGATGAGCCGATGCCCCTTACCAGCGGCGAATTCGCCGTACTGAAGGCGCTGGTCAGCCATCCGCGCGAGCCGCTCTCCCGCGACAAACTGATGAACCTGGCGCGCGGTCGCGAATACAGCGCCATGGAGCGCTCTATCGACGTGCAAATCTCCCGCCTGCGCCGCATGGTGGAGGAGGATCCGGCGCATCCGCGCTATATCCAGACCGTCTGGGGACTGGGTTACGTCTTTGTGCCGGACGGTTCTAAAGCATGAAGCGAGTGCGCTTCTCGCCCCGAAGCTCCTTTGCCCGTACGCTGCTGCTCATCATCACTCTGCTGTTCGTCAGCCTGGTGACGACGTACCTTGTGGTGTTGAACTTCGCTATTCTGCCGAGCCTTCAGCAGTTTAACAAAGTTCTCGCCTACGAAGTGCGTATGCTGATGACGGATAAACTGCAGCTGGAAGATGGCACGCAGCTGGTGGTGCCTCCGGCGTTTCGTCGGGAGATCTACCGGGAACTGGGCATTTCGCTCTATTCCAACGAAGCGGCAGAGGACGCGGGCTTGCGCTGGGCGCAGCACTACGAATTTTTAAGTCAGCAGATGGCCCAGCAGCTCGGCGGCCCGACAGAAGTCCGCGTCGAGGTGAACAAAAGCTCGCCGGTGGTGTGGCTGAAAACCTGGCTGTCGCCCAACATCTGGGTACGCGTGCCGCTCACGGAAATTCATCAGGGCGACTTCTCGCCGCTCTTCCGTTACACGCTTGCCATCATGCTGTTGGCGATAGGCGGCGCCTGGCTCTTTATCCGCATTCAGAACCGGCCGCTGGTGGATCTCGAACACGCCGCCTTGCAGGTAGGGCGGGGGAATATCCCGCCGCCGCTGCGTGAGTATGGCGCTTCTGAAGTGCGCTCGGTAACGCGCGCCTTCAACCATATGGCGGCGGGGGTGAAGCAGCTGGCGGACGATCGCACTTTGCTGATGGCGGGCGTAAGCCATGACCTGCGCACGCCGCTGACGCGTATTCGCCTCGCTACGGAGATGATGAGCGAAGGTGACGGCTACCTCGCTGAGTCCATTAACAAGGATATCGAAGAGTGCAACGCCATCATCGAACAGTTCATTGATTACCTGCGCACCGGTCAGGAGATGCCGCTGGAGATGGCGGATCTCAACGCGGTGCTGGGCGAGGTGATTGCCGCGGAAAGCGGCTATGAGCGTGAAATTGAGACGGCGCTGGAGAGCGGCGAAATTATGGTACGTATCCATCCGCTTTCCATCAAACGCGCCGTCGCTAACATGGTGGTCAACGCCGCTCGCTACGGCAATGGCTGGATCAAAGTGAGCAGCGGCACCGAGCTCAACCGCGCCTGGTTCCAGGTGGAAGATGACGGGCCTGGCATTAAGCCCGAGCAGCTTAAACACCTGCTGCAGCCGTTTGTGCGCGGCGACAGCGCCCGCAGCACCAGCGGCACCGGGCTGGGGCTTGCTATCGTGCAGCGTATCGTTGACAACCACAACGGCGCACTGGATATCGATACCAGCGAGCGGGGCGGTTTACGCATTCGCGCCTGGTTACCCATTCCGGTGATGAAAAGCCCGCAGCTGAGCAAAAACAGCGTTACCGCGTAAGCATAAAAAAACCACCCGAGGGTGGTTTTTTTTCGCCTTGCGGCTTCAGAGCCGCGGCCCGGCGCTCACCAGCGCGGCGCCAGCCGGCGTGTCGGTGTACTTCTCGAAGTTGGCGATAAACAGCTTCGCCAGCTGCTGCGCTTTCTCCTGCCACTGCTCCGGCGAAGCGTAGGTGCTGCGCGGGTCGAGAATACGTTCATCCACCCCAGGCAGGCTGGTTGGGATCGCCAGATTAAACAGCGGTAGAGTAAAGGTTTCCGCATCATCGAGCGAACCATTTAGAATGGCGTCGATAATGGCGCGGGTGTCCTTAATGGAGATGCGCTTGCCGGTGCCGTTCCAGCCGGTATTCACCAGATAAGCCTGGGCGCCCGCCGCCTGCATGCGTTTCACCAGCACCTCAGAATATTGCGTTGGATGCAGCGACAAAAACGCCGCGCCGAAGCAGGCGGAAAACGTAGGCGTGGGTTCTGTTACGCCGCGCTCGGTGCCTGCCAGTTTGGCGGTAAAGCCAGAAAGGAAATGGTACTGCGTCTGGCTCGCGGTCAGGCGTGAAACCGGCGGCAGCACGCCGAAGGCGTCGGCCGTCAGGAAAATCACTTTGGTTGCGTGACCAGCTTTCGATACCGGCTTCACGATATTGTCGATGTGATAGATAGGGTACGAGACGCGGGTGTTTTCCGTTTTCGACGCATCGTCGAAATCGATGCTGCCGTCGTCGCGCACGGTGACGTTTTCCAGCAGCGCGTCGCGACGGATGGCGTGATAAATATCCGGCTCCGCCTCTTCAGACAGGCGAATGGTTTTGGCGTAGCAGCCGCCTTCAAAGTTAAACACGCCGTCATCGTCCCAGCCGTGTTCGTCGTCGCCAATCAGGCGGCGTTTCGGGTCGGTAGAAAGCGTCGTTTTACCGGTGCCGGAAAGACCGAAGAACACCGCCACATCGCCCTTCTCGCCCACGTTCGCCGAGCAGTGCATGGAAGCGATGCCTTTCAGCGGCAGCAGGTAGTTCATCACTGAGAACATCCCTTTTTTCATTTCACCGCCGTACCAGGTGCCGCCAATCAGTTGGATGCGCTCGGTCAGGTTAAAGGCGATGAAATTCTCGGAGTTCAACCCCTGCGCTTGCCAGTCCGGGTTAGTGCACTTCGCGCCGTTCATCACCACGAAATCCGGCGTAAAGTTCTCCAGCTCCTCATCGGTAGGGCGAATAAACATGTTCTTAACGAAATGCGCCTGCCAGGCGACTTCGGTAATAAAGCGTACCGACAGGCGGGTATCGGCGTTGGCGCCGCAGAACGCATCGATGATAAAGAGGCGCTTGCCGGAGAGTTGTCGGGTGACGAGATGCTTGAGGTGCTGCCAGGTTTCAGGGGAGAGCGGTTTATTGTCGTTCTTGCCTTTGCCGTTATCCGCCCACCAGAGCGTATCACGGGTAGTTTCGTCGCGGACGATATATTTATCTTTTGGCGAACGGCCCGTGAAAATGCCCGTGTCGACAGCAACGGCGCCGAGATTCGTCAGGACGCCGCGCTCATAGCCTTCAAGGCCAGGAGCCAGTTCTTCCTGATACAGCGTATCGTAATCGGGGTTGTAGACCACGTCGTGGGCGTCACAAATACCATAAGCTTCGAGATCCTGGGGAGTTATACCTTTAACACGCATATCACTGCTCCTTAGCCATTTTTACTGCCATAAATTGTAGGGTTGTTCAGAGAGAGTTAACCGCGATGGGCTTCATATATTTACTTCTTCAATGGATAGCCGCAGCGGAAAATACTGTCAGACCGGTCACGACGCGAGACAGAGTATGGCAGGAGTGTATACCGTAAAGCGGGGATTGTTCCGAATATGTTAAAAAAGGTGGGCGGTAAACGAACAGTTTGTGAGTGTAAGCGCTTTCTCAGGAAACGGTTGCGCGCGGCTGGTGGTAAAACCCGGAAAAGATCGCACTCTTTTGCTGGCTGACTGATAACGACAAGCGGAAAACCCATGCCCGTTCAGGTCATAAAAAAAGCGCCGCCCGGACGGGAAGCGCTTTTTATGAAGAAGCAGGGGAAATTAATGTACCTGCGGGTCCGCCGGGGAGGCGTTATTGCGAATAGCGACAATATCCATTGCATCGAAAACGTAATGGTTGCCGCAATAATCGCAGTGCATATCCACTTCGCCATCTTCAGCAATGATGGTATCCACCTCTTCCGCAGGCAGCGTTTTCAGCGCTTCGGCGCAGCGCTCGCGGGAGCAAGTGCACTTAAACTCCACCTCTTGCGGATCGTAGAGCGTCACTTCTTCTTCGTGATAAAGGCGCCACAGCACGTCGTTGGCTGGCAGCGTCAGCAACTCTTCTGCGGTAATGGTTTCGGTAAGCGTCGCCAGGTGCGCGAAGTCGTCCGCCTGGGCGTTTTGCGCTGGCAGCACCTGCAACAGCATACCGCCCGCCGCCGGGCGCCCTTGCGCTTCACCCGTGCGGATGAAAAGGCGTGTCGGCAACTGCTCAGAGCGCAGGAAGTAATCTTCCAGGCATTCCGCCAGCGTATCGCCTTCCAGCCCTACCACGCCCTGATAGCGTTCGCCTTCGCTTGGGGTGATAGTGATAACCAGGTAGCCGTTGCCCACCAGCGTTTTCAGATCCGCATCAGCCGGAACGTCACCCTGTACACGAGCCACGCCACGCATCTGCTGATTGTTATCGCCGTTGATGACCGCAAGGCTCATCGGGCCGTCGCCCTGCAACTGCACGGTGATATCGCCAGAGAATTTCAGCGTAGCCGTCAGCAGGCTGGTGGCGACCAGTAACTCGCCCAGCACGTTTTTCACCGGCTGCGGGTAGTCATGGTTTTCAAGGATGCGCTTCCAGGTATCGGAAACTGTCACCAGTTCGCCGCGTACGGCATAGTTTTCAAACAGATAGCGGTGTAATTGGTCGTGTTGGGCCATAATTGTCTCTCTTGGCGCGACGGTTATTCATTGTCGCTGTATTTAAATTTCATCAGATCGCGGCGCTCTTTTTTATCCGGGCGGCGGTCCGGATGCGGCATGGAGAGCGCGTTGAGTTTGCGCGCCAGAGCGAGTTTTTCGCGCTTCTCAATGCTTTCCGCCGTCTCTTCATAGAGCTGTACCGCTTCGGCTGCCGGGCGACGCTGGTCGGTAATGGCTTTCACCACCACGGTTCGCTCGTCGTTGCCCTGGCGCAGCACCAGCACCGCGTTCAGTTCAATTATCTTGCTGGGTTTGGCGCGCTGTCCGTTGTAGTGCACCTTACCGCCTTCAATCATCTCGCGCGCCAGCGCGCGGGTTTTGTAGAAGCGAGCCGCCCAGAGCCATTTATCCAGGCGCACCCCTTCTGCGGTTTTCTCTTTCATGGCGACTCCCTGAGTTGCAGTGCGGGGATCAACCGTCGGTAGTCATTGAGCGCCGGATGACGCTGATAAAGTTTATCCGCCATCCCTGAATCGGGATTGGTCACGCCCAGGCAGTAACGAATGCCAAACTTCGCGGCGGCATCCAGAATCGGTTCGCTGTCGTCAATAAACAGCGTTCTCGCCGCTTCCAGACCGGTATGGCGGGCGACCGCCTGCCACAACCGCTGATCCTCTTTGGGATAACCAAATGTGTGGGTGGAAAGTAATAAATCAAGGTGCTGAGCAAGGCCGGTATGCTCAAGCTTCACCGCCAGATTATGAGGATGCGCATTGGTCAGCAAAATACGGCGTTTGCCGCGGGCCTTCAGGGCTTCGAGAAACGGCACGGTATCTTCACGCAGCACGGCTTTCGGCCCCTGGGCGGTGGTCATCGCGCAGATATCCAGCCCCAGACGTTCGCTCCAGTAATCCAGACAATACCAGTTTAGCGTATGCTGCACCGCGTGATACTCCTGGCGGATATAGCTGTGGGCTTCGTCGAGCGTAATGCCGCGTTTGGCGCTCAGGGTTTCCGGCACCAGCTGGAGCCAGAAATGGCTGTCAAACGCCAGGTCGAGCAGCGTGCCGTCCATATCCAGCAAGACGGTATCAACGTCCTGCCAGGCGATATCTATATGCATGGTTTCTCCAGCCGGAAGAGCAAAGGGCGTCAGGGTATCATACTCCTGACGCCCTTTTTCATCAGAACAGAGAGCGGACCTCGGGGGAGGGGACCAACTGCGGATTCAGGCAGCTTTCATAGTAGTGCTGAATTTGCGCCAGTCGGCTGCGGTTGCGCTGCCAGCGGCGCAGCGCCATAAAGCCGTTATAAATTACGCAAACCAACATGGCGACCATCAGCAGGGTGGTGCCGATGTAGCGCCACAGGCCCGCGCTGTCGGGAATACTGTGCAGCGCCACGTGTTGCGTGCCGTTCGCATCGGTGCGGATGCTGGTGATAATGCCTTCCGCATGGAAAGGCGTTTGCATCAGCATTTCCGCCAGCCGCTGGAACTCTTTCCATTGCTCCTGCGCCGGATAGTCATAGAGCGACATTGGCGGGTAGGGCTGGTCGACTAAATCTTCGCCTTCATCGCTGACTATCATAAAGCCGCCCGGCGGCGGACTATTAAGCGCCTGCGCCGCCCGGTTGGTTTCACGCTGGAAGAACGGCGCGGTGGAGGTCGTGACCAGACTATCCAGCGACTCAGCGCTGACCGGGCGCAGCAGGACATTAATACCGTCGAGCTTGCCGGCGCTGGCGCGGTGGGTCAGCGTCTCCCAGTCTTTCGTGTTGCCAAGGTTCACCAGCGCGTTTTTAAGGCGAACACACTCATCTTCGCCGGTGCAGAGCGCTTCGGTCAGCAGCACGATTTCCGAGAAATCATCCAGCAGGATCATGCCCGATTTCTGGATAGCGGAGGCCAACTGCGGGTTGATTTTACTTTCGCCCGCCATCGGATGAAGCTGGCGGTTCACCGCTTCGGTCAGCGCCGTGGCTTTGGCGACGACATCAGACTCCGGCAACGGCAGCAGCCGTGCGTTATTCCAGAGGATTTGCGAACAGTCGAACGGCATGAACGGATAGTTTTGCCGCGGCGAATAGCTGCCCGGCAGATGAATATTACACATCCCGGTACCGTTGACGCGCAGGGTATCGCCAACGCGCAGCCCGGCCTGCTCCAGTTGCTCTACGCTTGTCGCTTCAACGGTTTGCGCGCCCTTAAGCCAGGAAACGGTTAGCTTAAACGGCATATCGAGCGGCACCCAGAGCGTGAGCAGCGTTAATACCACCAGCGCGCCCAGCGAGATGATGGCGTTGCGCAGCCAGGGCTGCAGCGGGAAGTTTTTCACCTCTTCATGCAGGGAGAGAAAACGACCCTGCCGCACGACATGGCGATCAAGGTAGATATCAATATCGGTTTTCTGGCCTAAATCCTGGTGAATAAACGGCTGCCAGTGCGGCGGATAGACGAGGTCGATAATGCCAAGCGAAATATTATTGATTTGTTCCTGGTCCGACTCGCCAAACAGCCCCCAGCGCTTTGGCGTGCCGCGCAGGCAATGAATTTCCCGCAACGCGGTTTTCGCAGGCGGCGCGAAAAGCCCCCACAGCCCCGCCGCCAGCAGCATAATGCCGCCGCCCAGCAGCCACGGCAGAAACATCTCTGGCGTCACCAGACAGAGAAAGAAAAGCATAAACGCGCCGCAGATGAGCAGCGCTTCGCGCAGGCCGTCCGGCCGCCCCAGGGAGTGCTCCTCGTGAGTCTCCTGGCGAATGTTAAGCAGTTCGATCTGCTCGCTCTCTTCGCCGCGAATCGAGGCCTGGCGAGAGGGATTGTGCTCCAGCGCGTAGCCGCGCGTTTCGGGCGCCGAATTCTCCAGGCTATAGCCATTTAGCGAGATAACCAGCGGCAGCGTTGCGGTAAGGATAAGCTCGACGCTGTTGTCATCGGTGATGTGCTGCTCCCAGAAGGGCGGCAGGTGCACTTCCACCGAGTCCAGGTAGTAACGCCATTTATTGGGGTCGTCAGTGCTCAAACCGTAACGCGTAATGGAGCGCGTTAAAGCATAGACCGTGTTGCTTTGTGAAGTGAGCGTCAGGCTAATGGGCGCTTTGCTGGCGCCCGTCGGGCCAGGGGCGTCCTGATAGCGAGCCAGCGTCTCAAGATAGCTTTCTACCGCGCTGCGCTCATCCGCAGAAAGTTTACGGGTAGTAGCGCCAGTAAAAGTGTGAGCGGACAGCCTGCCGCCGCGGTGATGTTTTTTACGCTTCAACCACCATCCTGCAATCACCATACAGGCCAGCATAGCAGCTACGAAAATCAATAAGGTGCTCATGCTTTCCCCATCAAACTACGGTTCCTGGTACAGATATCGACAAACGTCACCAGCAAAAAGCAAGTGTGCAAAAGAGCTTTATCGGCAGGTATGAGGTGCAACTTGAGTGAAATTACTGAGGCATACCAGCGGCTGTGAAATGGTAGCAAAGGCGGATCGGCCTAAATATCAGCAAATTCTTATTTCAATTTCAGCCTCTTGACAATTGTTCGCAATTGCGAAATATCTCGAAACAAGGTTACAAAAATGTAAATAACAGCCAATTCACATTGCTCAAACCGTGCGGCATGTCGCACAATGAAGACTATTTCTTACCTCTGTGATCCATGCGATGAGTAAACCATTACAAAAACCCACCATTCTCCGTGTTGAATCTGTAGCCCGTTCCCGTCTGTTTAACGTGGAAACTGTGGATCTGGAGTTCAGCAACGGCGAGCGCCGGGTCTATGAGCGTATGCGCCCCTCCACCCGTGAGGCGGTAATGATTGTGCCCATTATTGATAATGAACTGGTGCTGATCCGCGAGTACGCGGTGGGTACAGAGTCTTATGAATTGGGCTTTCCCAAGGGGTTGATCGACCCGGGCGAAACCGTGTTTGAAGCCGCTAACCGCGAATTGAAAGAAGAGGTGGGCTTCGGCGCGCATGAGCTCACGTTTTTGAAAAAGCTCACCATGGCGCCGTCGTATTTTTCCAGCAAAATGAACATTGTGATGGCGGAAAACCTCTATCCCGAATCGCTGCAGGGCGATGAGCCGGAGCCGTTAGTTCAGGTGCGCTGGCCGCTTGCGGAAATGATGACGCTGCTGGAAGACCCGGATTTTAGCGAGGCGCGTAACGTTAGCGCATTGTTCCTGGTGCGCGAATGGCTCCGGTCCCAGGGCCGCTTTTAACCTGCGCACCGTCATAAAAAAACGCCCCTTTGCAGGGGCGTTTTTGTTTTTGCCATCAGAACAATTCGTGCGTTTCGCCATTATCGATGAGCGTGGTGCCCACCTCATGCACGGCGTGCTGCGTTGGCTGCGTACCTTCAATAAAATACTCTTCGCGGCTGTTGCCGCCGTTCGCTAACTGTCCGGTGCTGCGGTCGATGTTCACCGTCACGATGCCCGGCGGCGGCGTCAGCGGCTCTTCAGGCACGCCCTCAAGCGCGGCTTTCATATAAGCGTCCCAGGCGGGCTGGGCGCTCTTGGCGCCGCCTTCGTAGCCGGAAATCTGGTCCGCAATCGCGCCGGAAGCGCTGGTGCGTCCAAGATCGCGACGATGATCGTCAAAGCCAATCCAGACCGAGGTCACCACGCCCGGACCATAGCCGGAGAACCAGGCGTCTTTGGAGCTGTTGGTGGTGCCGGTTTTACCGCCAATGTCACGACGCTGTAAATCCCGGCCCGCGCGCCAGCCCGTACCCTGCCAGCCCGGTTCGCCAAAGATATTGGTATTCAGCGCGCTCTTAATCAAAAACGACAGTGGCGTATTGATGACATGCGGCGCGTACTGCGGCGCAGGGCTCTGCGCGACCAGCGCTTTGTTAGCCTGCTCAAGCTGCGGCATCGGCACGGTGGCGTTCTGCTGCTCCTGCGACGTCGCCACCTCTTCCACGTCTTTATTTTCAAGCACATTGGATTTTGGCGTATCGCCGTAAATCACCGGAATATCGCAATCCGCGCAGGCCACTTTTGGCATCGCCTGGAAGAGCGTATCGCCCTGTTCATTGAGGATTTTAGTAATGAAGTAGGGGTCGACCAGGTAGCCGCCGTTCGTCATTACCGCATAGCCGCGCGCCACCTGCATCGGCGTAAAGGAAGCGGAGCCAAGCGCCAGCGATTCGGTATGGACAATATTCTGCGCCGGGAAGCCGAAGCGCTGCAGATACTCCGCCGCGTAATCGACGCCCATGGCGCGCATGGCGCGCACCATCACCACGTTTTTAGACTGTCCCAGCCCCTGGCGAAGACGAATCGGGCCATCGTATTGCGCAGGCGAGTTTTTTGGCCGCCAGTCGGAGCCTGCACCCGCATCCCAGCGTGAAATCGGCACATCGTTGAGGATGCTGGCAAGCGTTAGCCCTTTATCCATCGCCGCAGTATAGAGGAAAGGCTTAATATTGGAGCCTACCTGGCGCAGCGCCTGCGTGGCGCGGTTAAACTTGCTTTGGTTAAAGTCGAAGCCGCCTACCAGCGCCATGACGGCGCCATCTTTCGGGTTGATGGAGACCAGCGCCGAGTTCACGTCCGGCACCTGGCCTAGCCACCAGTTGTCGCCGACTTTACGCACCCAAATTTGCTGGCCGGTCTGCACCACATCGGTCACTTTACGCGGCGTTGGGCCTTGCGCGGTGTCGGAGCGGTAAGGGCGCGCCCAGCGCATGCCGTCCATGGAGAGTGTAATAGACGAACCATCCGCCAGCAGCGTCGTCGCCTCCGCAGGCGATGCCTGTGTGACCACCGCGGGCAGCAACGGCCCGTAAGTCGGCAGGTTTTTCAGCGAATCCACAATACGTTGTTGATCCCACGCCGCTTCGCCCACTTTCCACAATACGTTCGCCGGGCCGCGGTAGCCGTGGCGCATGTCGTAATCCATCACGTTGTCGCGCACCGCCTGCTGCGCCGCCTGTTGAAGCCGGCGGGTAATCGTGGTGTAGACCTTGTAGCCGTCGGTGTAGGCGTTTTCGCCGTAGCGATTCACCATCTCCTGGCGCACCATTTCAGAAAGATAAGGCGCGGAGAAAGCGATTTCCGGAGCGTGGTAAGCCGCGTCGATAGCTTCATCGCGCGCGCTATCGTACTGCATCTGGGTGATATAGCCCTCGCTCAGCATGCGCGAAAGCACCACGTTGCGCCGCGCCGTTGCGCGGTCAAGCGAATAGAGCGGGTTGAAGGTGGAGGGCGCTTTTGGCAGGCCGGCGATGACGGCCATTTCGCTTAGGCTCAGCTGGTCGATAGTCTTGCCGAAATAGACCTGCGCCGCCGCCCCGACGCCATAGGCGCGGTAGCCGAGGTAAATCTTATTCAGGTAGAGCTCAAGGATTTCATCCTTGCTCATGAGTTGCTCAATGCGTATCGCCAGGAACACTTCCTTGATTTTACGCACCAGCGTGCGCTCCGGGCTTAAGAAGAAGTTACGCGCCAGCTGCTGCGTGATGGTGCTCGCCCCTTGCGAAGCGTGGCCGGAAAAGAGCGCCACGCTTGCCGCACGAAATATCCCTACCGGGTCGACCCCGTGGTGTTCGTAAAAGCGGCTGTCTTCGGTGGCGATAAACGCTTTCACCATCACCGGCGGGATCTGATCAAGCGTTAGCGGAATACGGCGCTTTTCACCGTACTGGGCGATAAGTTCGCCGTCGGCGCTGTAAACCTGCATAGGGATCTGGAGCCGCACATCTTTCAACGTGGCGACATCGGGTAACTGTGGCTCTATGTACTTGTAAAGACCATAGATCGAGCCGGCTCCCAGCAGAATGCAAAAGACTGCAAGGATGAATAAATACTTTACGAACTTCACCGGGAATTTCTCATTTGGTTTCGTTTGGGCAGTTTATAAACAATCGCGCGGTAGTATAAAGGCAAGCCTGAAGCATTGATATGTCATTTTCACCCGGCACGATAAGGAGATCGGCAATCATGACAAACGGCAGATGGCAAATTGGCTTGCATATTCAAGAAGATAGTGTAAAGGCGGTGGCGTTGAGCCGCAGGCGCGGCGGCTGGGCGCTGTGCCGCTGGTGGCATATTCCTGCCCGTGAACCTCTCTGGCGCGAAGGGGTAATAACAGGCGATAGCGCGCTGCAGTCGGCGTTGCGTCAGTGGCGCGCGCAGTTGCCGCGCGGACATAGCCTGCGCATCGCTTTCCCGGCTCAGCGTACCCTGCAACGTGACATTCCGCGTCCGACCGCCACGCTGTGCGAATCGGAATGCGAAACATGGCTGGCGAGCGCGACCGCTCGCGATCTTCATCTCCCGGCAGACACGCTCTGGCTTGACTACGCGCTTGCTGAAGAGCCTGCCCGGTTTCAGGTAACGGCTGCGCAGAAAAGGGAAGCCGAAGCGCTGCTAGCCAACCTTCGCGCGGCAGGGTTCCAGCCCGAAGCGCTAACGCCGGACGCCTGCGCATTAACGGCCTTCTGGCCTTACGCGCCCGATAATGTAGCGCTTATCGCTTGCGAAGCCGCAGGGCAGTGGTTATGGGCTTCCCGCTCGCGCTGGGGGGTAATCGAGCGGGGCGGTCTGCTGCCCCTGGCCAAACAACTGGCAATAAGCGTCGAACGCGTAGCGGTATGCGGTCCGTTGCCGGCAGAAGCGGAAGGTTGCCTGCGTCTGGATCCGCTTGTTTTTATCACTTTTCAGCAGCCGCCGTTATTAAAAACGCCTGAATGTTACGCGGTGGCGCTTGGCCTTGCGATGAGCGAGGTCGCGCGATGAGCGCGCTTATCAATCTGCTTGCCTGGCGCGCCCGACGACGCAAACGACGCATGCGGCTCTGGGCCGGGCTGTTTGCCAGCGGCGCGCTGGCGGTGGGAGCCGCAACGCTGCTCTGGTTCTGGCTTCTCATACAGGCGCAGGCGCAATGGACCGTCCGCACAGAAGCTGCGCAGCTTCAGCAGCGCGCCCAGGCAAGCCGGCTTGCGAACATCGCGGCGCTTAAGCAGCGCATAGAGACGTTACGGCAACAGGTTGAGCGGCGAGTCGCCCGGCAAACGAGCCTTGCGGCGTGGGAACCTCGTTTGCTTGCGCTCGCGGAGTTCACGCCGTCGGTTCTCTGGTTTACAAGCCTGAGCTTCACTGAAAACTCATTGCTGTTGCAGGGAAAATCGCGCGATCCCGATGCAATAGCGGCGCTGCAGCAAAGCCTGCGGCAGTTGCCCGGTTTTCCGGCCAGCGAGATGGGAGAGACGGCAAAAGCGAGTCATCGCGAATGGCGTTTCTCTATTGCGCTTTATCCGGAGGTGAAGCATGACGCCGCACCTTGAACGCTGGCTCACGGCTCCCGTTAGCGTGCGCCTGCTGTGCTGGTTGGCGTGGACGATGGCATGGCTTGTCGTCGGCTGGCTTGCGCTGGCCCCGACCCGGCAGGAAAACGCGGCGCAGGCGCTTCGTTATCAGAAACTCATGCAGACGGTGGAGCGGCAGCGCCAGCAGCTTGCAGGCCATCAGGATGAAGCGCAGCACAATCGTCAGATAACGGCGCTGGAGGCGAAGCTCAAACCGGAACCTTTCTCTGCGCTGGAGCTGGTGCAGGCGCATGGCGGACGACTGGCGCGCTGGTCGCCGGATGGTCAGCGCGGCGAACTGGTAGTCGATCTTGCGTGGCCGCAGGTACCCGCTTTTTTTGCCCGACTGGCGCGCTACGACATTGAAGCGACGGCATTTACGTTAGCGCCCCATGAGAAATCGTTGCGCCTTTCGCTACAGCTGGAGATGAAACATGCGCAGTGAATGGTTGCTTATCGCGGCGTTAATGCAGCCCGCTATCGCCAGCCGTAATCCTTTTGAACCTCCCGCCGGAGATTGCGATACAGAAAAAACGGAGCGCTGGCGTTATCTCGGCATGGTTGGTCGGGAAGAGGCGGTACGCGGAATTGTCAGGACGCCGGAAGGAAAGTCGCTTCGGGTAAATGTGGGAAGCAGGCTGTACGAAGGCTGGCGCGTTAGCGCCATCGCTGCCGCGCAAATCACGCTTGTGGCGGATGGCGCCTGCGAGGAAACGCCGCAACACTGGAAGCTTAAGGAGCAATCCCATGGTAAGGAAACTTCTTCTTTTATTAGCATTGAGCGCGGCGGCAAGTCAGAGCCTGGGCGCAACGGTCAGCCCGCCGCTTTCCGTGGTGGTGGACGAAGCGCCGGTAGCGCAAGTGCTGCAGGCGCTGGCGGAGAGCGAAAAGCTGAATCTCGTCGTGGCGCCAGGCGTTGAGGGAACGCTTTCTTTGCACCTTATTGATGTGCCATGGCGGCAGGCTTTTCAGGCGGTCATCGACAGCGCCCGGCTGCACTGGCAAAAAGAGGGCGCCATCTTGCGCGTCTATCCGCAGGATTGGGAAGCGCAGCAGCAGGCGCGGCGTTTAGCGGCGCGCCAACAGCGCCAGCTTAGTCAACCTGTCGGGAACGAGACTTTTACGCTGGGGCATGCAGACGCGACAGAGCTGGCCGCCGCCATCGGCGCGCTGGGCGATAAGCTCTTAAGCCCGCAAGGAAGCGTGACGGTAGATAAACGCACTAACCGGCTGCTGGTGAGCGATAACGCCGCCGCGATGAAGCGGGTGCGCGACTGGATAGCGCAAATGGATATCCCGGTAGGGCAAGTGGAACTGGCCGCCCATATTGTTACCATGAATGAACAAAGCCTGCGCGAGCTAGGCGTGAAATGGGGGCTGGCGGAGCCGGAAGGGGATATCAAACGCTGGCACCCCACAAGCCTTTCTGCCGATCTTAGCGTGGCGAACGCGACCACGCATGTGGGTTTTAACGTCGGGCGCATCGATGGACGAATGCTGGACGTTGAGCTCTCGGCGCTTGAGCAGAAAAATCAGGTAGAGATTATCGCCAGCCCGCGACTGCTGGCGGCTCATCAGCAGCCCGCCAGCATCAAACAGGGCAGCGAGATCCCGTATCAGGTCTCCAGCGGCGAAAGCGGCAAAACCTCGGTCGAGTTTAAAGAGGCGGTGCTGGGTATGGAAGTGACGCCCACGATTGGCAACAAAGGCACCATTCGCCTGAAGCTGCGCATCAGCCAGAATATGCCGGGGCAAGTGTTGCAGCAGGCGGATGGCGAAACGCTAGCCATTGATAAACAAGAGATTGAAACACAGGTAGAAGTGAAAGATGGCGAAACCCTGGCGCTGGGCGGCATCTTTCAGCACAAAAATAAATCCGGCAAAGACAGCGTGCCGTGGCTTGGGCAAATTCCATTACTGGGAAGGGTATTTAGCCATGACGGTAAGGGAAACGAACGGCGGGAGCTGGTGGTTTTTATTACGCCGAGGATTGTTAAGAGCCGTTGATGTATTAGCGTGAGCTATGATTTTTACGTTTTAAGTCCTCCGGATGTTTGACGAAGGGGTGGAATTAGCATACAAGGAGTACCGATTTGAGAGTCGGTAAGAAACGGTGCTTTCCGTGATGTTTTTTCACTCCCTCGCACCCGGTACGGTAATTTATTCGGTTGCCAAACTACCTGGAGTGTTGAGATAATTTTTGATCTGACTCTCGCACTATCGCATAAGAGGTTTCAGTTCATTTCCCGTGACGCAGGGTTGTGGCGCACCGGGTTTATCATCAACGAATTGTCTTAGTAGTACCGAAAAAATGGCAGAAAAACGCAATATCTTTCTGGTTGGGCCTATGGGCGCTGGCAAAAGCACCATTGGGCGTCAGTTAGCTCAGCAGCTCAATATGGAATTCTACGATTCTGATCAAGAGATTGAGAAACGGACGGGCGCTGACGTGGGCTGGGTCTTCGATGTCGAAGGCGAAGAAGGTTTCCGCGATCGTGAGGAAAAGGTTATCAACGAGCTGACGGAAAAACAGGGTATTGTGCTCGCGACGGGCGGTGGTTCTGTCAAATCCCGCGAGACCCGTAACCGTCTTTCCGCCCGTGGCGTCGTGGTTTACCTGGAAACGACCATCGAAAAGCAGCTCGCCCGTACCCAGCGTGATAAAAAACGCCCCTTGCTTCAGGTAGAGACGCCGCCGCGCGAAGTGCTCGAAGCGTTAGCTAACGAACGCAATCCGCTTTATGAAGAAATTGCCGACGTGACCATTCGCACCGACGATCAAAGCGCGAAAGTGGTGGCTAACCAGATTATCCATATGCTGGAAAATAACTGATTCCAGTTAACCCAATACTCGTCTGCGGGTACTAGCACATAAGGTTACTGAGCGTCATGGAGAGGTTGACAGTCACTCTCGGGGAACGTAGTTACCCTATCACCATCGCGGCCGGATTGTTCAACGATCCGGCTTCCTTTTGGCCCTTGCGCGCGGGTGACCAGGTAATGCTGGTAACCAACGAAACGCTGGCGCCGCTTTACCTCACCAACGTTCGCCAGGTGCTGGAACAGGCGGGAGTGAAAGTCGACCAGGTTATCCTGCCCGACGGCGAGCAATACAAAAGCCTGGCGGTGCTTGATACTGTCTTTACCGCGCTGCTGGAAAAACCGCATGGCCGCGATACTACGCTTATCGCTTTGGGCGGCGGCGTAGTGGGCGACCTGACCGGTTTTGCCGCAGCTTGCTACCAGCGAGGCGTGCGCTTCATTCAGGTACCAACCACGCTGCTCTCGCAGGTGGATTCCTCCGTTGGCGGCAAGACGGCTGTCAATCATCCCCTTGGCAAAAACATGATCGGCGCTTTCTACCAGCCTGCTTCGGTGGTTATCGATCTCGATTGTCTGAAAACCCTTCCTGCGCGTGAACTCTCTTCCGGCCTTGCTGAGGTCATTAAGTACGGCATTATCCTTGACGGCGATTTCTTCAACTGGCTTGAAGAAAACCTGGATGCGTTGCTGGCGCAGGATGGTGCGGCGATGGCTTACTGCATTCGCCGTTGCTGCGAGATAAAAGCGGAAGTCGTGGCGGCGGATGAGCGTGAAAGCGGCTTACGTGCTTTACTCAATCTTGGCCATACTTTCGGCCACGCTATCGAAGCGGAAATGGGCTATGGCAACTGGCTGCACGGCGAAGCGGTCGCGGCGGGCATGGTCATGGCGGCGCGCACGGCGCAACGCCTGGGCAATTTTAGCGAGGCGGATACGCAGCGCGTTATCGCTCTGCTCAAACGCGCAGGCTTGCCGGTAACGGGGCCGGAATCTATGGCTCCGGAAGCCTATTTACCGCACATGATGCGTGATAAAAAAGTGCTGGCGGGAGAGCTGCGTTTAGTGCTGCCGCTGGCTATAGGGAAAAGCGAAGTGCGCGGCGGAGTGCCGCACGAGGTAGTTATTGGCGCTATTGCTGACTGTCAGCAGGCGTAACTATTAGAACGGCCTGTCGCCAGTTTTTGGCGGCGTTTTTTTTCGGGCGATGTGCGTAGCCGCGGGCCGCAATAAGCCTTAGTGTGGGGTGTTAAATGGATGAATTCAAACCAGAAGACGAGCTGAAACCCGATCCCAGCGATCGTCGTCCTGGTCGTTCTCGTAAATCTGCCGACTATGATAACGAGCCGCAGCTGAACATCGATGACGTTGAGCTGGACGCTGAAGATCCGCGCCCTTCGCGCGCCCGTCGCGCTCGTGATGAAGACCGCGTACGCGAAGAGGAAGAGTACGAAGCGGAGGCAGCGGCAGACGAAGAAGTGGTTGAGCGTCGTCCGCGCAAGCGTAAAAAAGCGCCGGCGAAAGGGCCGGTTTCTCGTCAGCACCTGATGATGGCGCTGGGCATTTTGGTGCTGCTGGTGCTGATTATCGGCATTGGTTCCGCATTGCAGGGGCCGTCGACCGATTCCAGCGCGCAAAACCAGTCAGCGGAAAAAAATATCGATCTCGCAGGCGGCGCTAATAACGGCGGCACGCCAGCCGATCAGGCTAACGGTGCGCAGCCGCAGCCAGGTGAAACCTCTGCGGTAAACGCGGCGCCCGGCAACAATCCGCAGGATGTCTCTTTGCCGCCTATTTCTTCCACGCCGACTCAGGGTCAGGCTCAGACGCAGCCTGCCGGTCAACAGCGCGTTGAAGTGCAGGGCGACCTGAATAACGCGCTGACCCAGCAGCAGGGCCAAATTGATAACGCCGCAGCCGGCTCTTCTACGCTGCCGACCGAACCTGCAACGGTTGCCGCGGTAGGCAACAACAATGCCGCTTCCCGTCAGGCCGCGCCGCAGGAGCCCGCTACACGCCAGGCTGCCGCGCCGCAGCGCCATGAGCGCAAGCAAGTAGTGATTGAGCCGGAACCGCGTAATGCGCAGCCGACCCAGAGCAAACCGCAAACGACCGCGAAAGCGCCGACAAGCGAGCAGAAACCTGCAACGACGGCGAAGCGCAGCGAACCGGTTTCCGCGCCTGCCAGCGGTACGGCCTCCGAACCGGTGAAGGCGCCTGCCGCGACTACCGCCGCGCCGAAGGCTTCCGCTCCGGCAGCCACGGCGACGACCAGCGCGCCAAAAGCGGCCGCGCCTGCGCCATCTTCCAGCGCGCCTGCCGCCGCGACGGGCAACGTCGGCTCGCTGAAGTCAGCGCCGTCCAGCCACTACACGCTGCAGTTGAGCAGTTCTTCGAACTACAACAACCTCAACGCGTGGGCGAAAAAAGAGAACCTGAAAAACTACGTGGTTTATCAGACGACCCGTAACGGTCAGCCGTGGTATGTGCTGGTAAGCGGCGTTTATGCTTCTAAAGATGAAGCGAAGCGCGCGGTTGCCACGCTGCCCGCCGATGTCCAGGCGAAGAACCCGTGGGCGAAGCCGATCCACCAGGTTCAGTCCGATCTGAAGTAATGAGTAAAAGCGCAGTATGCTGTCGGAGCCCTTCTCCACAGCGGGGAAAGGTAAAGTCACAAGCAGCATGAAAAAACATCGCGCTTTTCTGAAATGGGCAGGGGGGAAATACCCCCTGCTCGACGAAATCAAACGTCATCTCCCGGAAGGGGAGTGTCTTATTGAGCCTTTTGTCGGCGCAGGCTCGGTATTTCTCAACACAGACTATTCGAGCTATATCCTCGCGGATATCAACAGCGACCTGATAAGCCTCTACAACACGGTGAAAGATCGCCCGGACGACTATGTTAACGAGGCGCGTTTGCTGTTTACGTCGTCGAATAATCAGTCTGAAGTGTACTATCAGTTGCGTGAAGAGTTTAATCAGAGCGCCGATCCTTTTCGTCGCTCGCTGCTCTTCTTGTATCTCAACCGCCACGGCTACAATGGTCTGTGTCGATACAATATGCGCGGCGAATTTAATGTGCCGTTTGGCCGCTATAAAAAGCCCTACTTCCCGGAAGAGGAGCTGTACCGGTTTGCCGAACGGGCGCAGAACGCGCTGTTTATCTGCGAATCGTATGATGCGAGCATGGCGCGGGCGGGCGCGGGATCGGTAGTTTATTGCGATCCGCCCTACGCGCCACTTTCCGCGACGGCGAACTTTACCGCTTACCACACCAATAGCTTTAACCTGGAGCAGCAGCAGCATCTGGCCCAGCTTGCCGAGCAACTGCACAGCAACCGCATTTCGGTGCTTATCTCCAACCACGATACGGCGCTGACGCGTCAGTGGTATCAGCAGGCGAAGCTCCATAAGGTGCGGGTAAGACGCAGCATTAGCAGCAACGGCGGCACGCGTAAGAAGGTGGACGAACTGCTGGCGCTCTATAAAGCCTGAGCCGTTTCGCCCGCCGTAAAACACTTTTAATGGAGAAGCGGATGAAACAGTATTTGATTGCCCCCTCAATCCTGTCGGCAGACTTCGCTCGCCTGGGCGAAGATACCGCCCGCGCCCTGGCCGCTGGCGGCGATGTCGTCCATTTTGACGTTATGGATAACCACTATGTGCCTAACCTCACCATGGGGCCGATGGTGCTGAAAGCGCTGCGCGATTACGGCATTACCGCGCCTATCGACGTGCATCTGATGGTTAAACCCGTCGACAGAATTATCCCGGACTTCGCCGAAGCGGGCGCAACCTACATCACCTTCCATCCGGAAGCTTCCGAACACGTTGACCGCTCGCTGCAGCTTATCAAAGAGCATGGCTGCAAAGCAGGTCTCGTGCTGAATCCCGCCACATCGCTCAACTGGCTCGATCACGTTATGGACAAGCTGGACGTTATTCTGCTGATGTCGGTGAACCCGGGTTTTGGCGGTCAGTCGTTTATTCCGCACACGCTGGATAAGCTTAAAGAAGTGCGTAAGCGCATCGACGCTTGCGGGCGCGATATCCGTCTGGAAGTGGATGGTGGCGTGAAAGCGGACAATATTGGCGAAATTGCCGCCGCGGGCGCCGATATGTTTGTCGCAGGCTCCGCTATCTTCAATCAGCCTGATTACAAAAAAGTGATTGAGGAAATGCGCAGCGAACTGGCGAAGGTAAGCCATGGATAAATTACAGGCCATTCGCGGCGTGGCGTTTGACCTTGACGGCACGCTGGTGGACAGCGCGCCGGGGCTGGCGTATGCCGTAGACAGCGCGCTTTATGCGCTGGAGCTGCCGCAGGCCGGCGAGCCGCGCGTTATCACCTGGATTGGCAACGGCGCGGATGTGCTGGTGCAGCGCGCGCTGAAATGGGCGCGTGAAGAAAAAGCGGCGCAGCGCATTGCTGCCGGGAAACCTGCGCTGGATGCGATGGATATTCCTGAAGAAGAACAGGCTCGCATGCTGCGAAAACTCTTCGACCGCTATTACGGCGAGGTGGTCGAAGAAAGCAGCTTTCTTTTCCCGGATGTCGAGCAGACGCTGCATGCGTTGCATGACAACGGCATGCCGATGGCGCTGGTGACCAACAAGCCGACCCCTTTCGTGGCGCCGCTGCTGGAAGCGCTGGGCATTGCTAAGTTCTTCACCGTGATTATTGGCGGCGATGACGTGACGAACAAAAAGCCGCATCCTGAGCCATTGCTGATGGTGCTGGAAAAGCTTGGGCTTGCCGCGCCGGAATTGCTGTTTGTCGGCGATTCGCGTAATGATATTCTGGCCGCTCAGGCTGCTGGCTGCTGCTCGGTAGGCCTGACTTATGGCTATAACTATGGCGAAGCGATAGCGTTAAGCAAACCCGATATTATCTTCGACCACTTCCGTGATCTTTTGCCCGCTCTCGGGCTACCCCACAGTGACAATCAGGAATTGAAAAATGAGTAAGCCCATCGTTTTTAGCGGCGCACAGCCATCAGGTGAATTGACCATTGGTAACTACATGGGTGCGCTGCGTCAGTGGGTTAACATGCAGGACGACTACCATTGCATCTACTGTATCGTTGACCAGCACGCCATCACTGTGCGTCAGGACCCGGCGGCGCTGCGCAAAGCCACCCTTGATACGCTGGCGCTCTACCTCGCCTGCGGCATCGATCCGAAAAAGAGCACCATCTTCGTTCAGTCTCACGTACCGGAGCACGCGCAGCTCGGCTGGGCGCTGAACTGCTACACCTATTTCGGCGAGCTGAGCCGTATGACGCAGTTTAAAGATAAGTCCGCCCGCTATGCGGAAAACATTAACGCCGGTCTGTTCGACTACCCGGTGCTGATGGCGGCGGACATCCTGCTGTATCAAACGAACCTTGTGCCGGTAGGCGAAGATCAGAAACAGCACCTGGAGCTGAGCCGCGACGTGGCGCAGCGCTTCAACGCTATCTATGGGGATATCTTTAAGGTGCCGGAGCCGTTTATTCCGAAATCGGGCGCGCGCGTCATGTCGCTGCTGGAGCCGACGAAGAAGATGTCCAAGTCAGACGATAACCGTAACAACGTCATCGGTCTGCTGGAAGATCCGAAATCGGTCGTGAAGAAGATCAAACGCGCGGTAACGGACTCCGACGAGCCGCCGGTTGTGCGTTATGACGTGGCTAACAAAGCGGGCGTGTCTAACCTGCTGGATATCCTTAGCGCCGTAAACGGCCAGAGCATCGCCGAGCTGGAGCAGCACTTCGAAGGCAAAATGTACGGTCATCTGAAGGGCGAAGTGGCGGATGCCGTTTCCGGCATGCTGACTGAGCTTCAGGAGCGCTACCACCGCTACCGTAACGATGAAGCCTTCCTGCAGAGCGTGATGAAAGAAGGCGCGGAAAAAGCTCGCGCCCGCGCGTCTGAAACGCTGAAAGCGGTTTATGAAGCCATCGGCTTTGTCGCCCAGCCGTAAAAAACAAAAAAACCGGGAAATTTCCCGGTTTTTTTATGCCTGCGCTTAGCGCTTGTCTGTTACTGGTCTGCCGCCGGACCACAACCGCCAATGATTCTGGAGATTGAAATCGCCGGGTGGAGCAGATAGTCATAGCTGCAATCTTTCTTTTTGTTTTCAACGTGCCCGGAGCAAGCGGTGAGAGTTGAGAGCGCGACGGCCAGAACAGCCAATTTCATCATACGATTCATCATGTATCCCTTTAGATTAAGTAGTCCTGAGAGTGGCTATGAATTACTCGTTAATGCATAGCGGAAGAGATATAAACGCTTTGCAGGGTTCTCCGTCAATGTCCCCTGAAATGCTGCCTGCAACATAAAAGACTGCATTCTCTTCATCATCTGGTACAGGAAAAGGGATAAGCGAAACGCGCTGGCTTAAAGCTTCAGCGGCGCTGGTTATCGATAGTCAGGCTGACGCGGTTGGCCCGGCAGAACAATTCGGAAATGTGCACGGGACGATCGTGCTGATCGAAAGCGATTTTACTGATGCGAAACAGCGGCTCGCCCAGTTCGCATTTAAGCCACTGCGCTTCAGATTTGGTGGCGGTGAAAATATCGATGGTCTTTTTATCGCTCACCACGCGCGTATCGAACCGCTCCTGAAAAAGCTGGTAGGTCGAGGCGCCCGCAGTGTAAATCTCGTCGAAACCCGGGTAGCGGGCAAGCGGGATCCAGGAGCCGTCGATAAACAGCGGCTCGCCGTCAAGATACATGACCCGGCGCAGCAGGAACATCTCGCTGCCGCCCGGAATGTTCAGTCTTTCGCAAAACGGGTCGGCGCTCACGCGTGCCTGCTCTATCACCTCTTCTTTGGTCGGTTTGCCCTGCGATACGCCGAAATCGGTAAAGCCGCTCACCGTCAGCAGCGCGTTCTCCACTTTCTTGCTCTGCACAAACGTGCCTTTTCCCTGCCAGCGGATCAGCACGCCATCTTTAACGAGGTCGCTGATGGCTTTGCGGATAGTAATGCGGCTAACGTTGTAGAGTGCGCAGAGCTCGCTTTCGGTTGGGATTTGCTGGCCTGCCTGGTAGACGCCCTGCGCTATCTCATCAAGCAGGCGCTGACGCACGGTGGCGTAGAGAAGTTGGTGGGAGTAGCGCTCCGTAGCTGGCATGAATCGACCCTGAAGTTGTAAAAAGCGTGGGGTTGATTATAGGAGCCTTTATTGTGGAGTAACAGGGCGTTGGCGTGAGGCTCGTCACGCCAACGCAGACCTCACCACGCGCCGTGGTAGCCGATGGTCCTTGCGGCGCACTGCGTGCCCTGCTTCATGGCGTCGTGCAGCGGCAGGCCTTCGGCGATGGCGCAAAGGAAACCGGCAATGTAAGAGTCCCCGGCGCCCATGGTATCGACCACCTCCACTAACTCCGGCGGCATCCGCCAGAACTGCTTACCGTCCCACGCCAGGCTGCCGTTTTCGCCGAGGGTGGCGATAGCCGCGCCCGCGCCGCACTGCACCACCGTTTGCAGCCGATCGCGCAGCCACGGCGTGTCGTCGTTCGCGGAGGCGAATACGTAGTCCAGATGCTCCGGCAGCGTGCGCCACAGCGGGCTTTCCCATTTGTCGGCGAAATCAAACGAGAGGATTTTCCCGGCGGCTTTCAGGGCAGGGAAGGCCGTTTCGGCATGGCCCCAGATGGCGGAGTGGATGATGTCAAAGCTATTCAGCCAGGCCAGATCCTCTTCATTGAGCGCAAAATTCGCCATTACGCCTTCGGTATAGTCGCCGAGGATGCGGTCGTTGTTGCGCAGCTCCACCTGGGTTTGCGCCGTCACGCCCGGCTTCACGCGCAAGCGAAACGTATTCACCCCCTTTTGCTCCAGGTCACGCCTGAGCATTTTGCCGTAATCGTCATCGCCTACCCAGCTTACGCAGGTGGGCTGCATGCCGTAGCGGGTGCTGTAAACCGCCACGTTCACGGCGTTGCCGCCGGAGAAAGCCTTGCCGAGCTGCGGATAGATATCGACGCAGTTATCGCCTACCGTCGCCAGCTTTTTCATTGCGCCTCCTGCGTCAGCAGTTCGCGAAAGCGCGACAACGCCTTGCGGGCATACAGCCGCGGCTCGTTCATATACATCGTCACCAGTTCGATGGTGCAATAGCCGTCATAGCCCCGGTCGAGGATATCGCGCATCAACTCACGCAGCGGCATTTTGCCTTCGCCTGGAATGTAGTGGCTGTCGCTTGCGCCGTCGCTGTCGACGATATGCAGATGACGCAGCTTATCGCCAAGCTTGTCGAAATAGCTCATTACCGGTTCGCCCTGCACAAACGGCGCGCAGATATCGACCATGCTGTAAAGGCGCGGCGAAGGCACGAGCGAGAGCGCGCGCAGCACATCGTTAGCGTTGCAAACCACGTTGGATTCATACGGCGTGAGCGGCTCCAGCAGCAGATCCATGCCGATATCTTCCGCGAAATCGCATAATTCGCGCAGGTTATCAGCAAGCCGCTGCCAGATGGCGTCCGGCGTGGCGAGGTAGCCCGCATGGGCGGCGGAAATCAGCGTAAAGCCCGCCTCCATCTCTTTAGCCATCTCCATGGCGAGCTTAATCATGTCGAGGCTTTCGCGGCGCATCCGTTCATCGCCCAGCATCATGTTATACGGATAGCCGTTAGTTTCTGGCGTATAGCCGATGATCGGCATCTGATAGACGCGGGAGAGTTCTTTAACGTGGCGGATGCCGCCCGCGTTTAAGTCCGGCGCGAAGGCGTGCGGCCTGCCGCCCCATAGCTCCAGCCCGTCGTAGCCCAGTTCGTGCGCGTCGCGAAAGGCGTGCTCCAGCGGTAAACGCTGATGCCCGCAGGTAAACATACCCGTTTTCATACCCTTCTCCTTGCATGAATGTCCCGGCCTCCGCAGAGGCCGGGCGGGGGATTAATACTCGACAATGCCGCCGTAGTAGCGACGGTCGTCCGGGTTGTGGTCTTTGTAAATAGAGAGGTAGTAGCAGAGCCACTCCATCGGCACGAACATCAGGAACGGCGCGAGCCATGGGTGCAGCCCCTGGGCAATCTCTTGGTAGTCGATAACGATGACATTATCGGTACGCTCGCGCACGAAGCGGATGGCGCGTTCGGTGGTGTGGCGGCTTTCATCGTTGCCCAGCAGGAAGAGGAACGGCACGCCCGGCTCGACAATTTCCAGCGGGCCATGGCGGAATTCGCCGCTCTCAATCACCGAGCCGTGAGTCCAGGTAAATTCCATTAGCGTGACGATGCCCTCTTTGTAGCCAAGCGGGCGCAGCGGGCCTGCGGAAACGGTGTAGATCATCGGCCACTGCGAAGCCTGCTCGCCAAGCTGACGGCCCTTGTCTTCCCAGGTGCGCACCAGGTGACCCAGCGCCTGCGGCAGCTTGCGCAGGTCGTTTTTGATTTTGCCGATTTCGGCGTGCGGCGCGAGACGGGTGATCATCTCCAGCACTACGCTGTAGCAGAGCAGCAGATGGATTTCCCAGATGCAGTCCGCTTCATACGCCACCACATGTTCAGCCGCATGAACAATCGGGCTGTCCGGGCGTTTGGTGAAGGCGGCGGTGAGCGCGCCGCAGGCGGCGCCCAGCTCCAGCGCCTTGATCACCTCTTCGGTTTTGCCGTAATCGGACACGCCGATAACCGCGCATTTTGCGTCGAGACGGTAAGGCGTGTTGTCACAGAACTCCCAGCCGGAAACGGCGTAAACCTGCAGGCTGGAGAAGCGGTCCGCCAGATGCTTCGCTGTCTGCGCGGCGTTGAGCGGCGAGCCGCAGGCGACGAAGTAGATGCGGTCGATGCCGCGCTTGATCATCTCATCGACGATAGCGTGCACGCGCGGCACATCCTTCTCCAGAATCTTTTCCACTTCCTGCACCATATTTTCGGTTACCAGGAAATCCACGGTGCTTTTATCGATATTCAGCATGAAACAACTCTCCAGACAGGGTTAGGAAACATGAGCCAGACGGCGGTTGCGCTTTTCCCAGAAGGCGTAAGCGGGCAGGCCAGTGGCGATAACAATCAGGGCGCAGATTAGGCCCGGGACGGGCGCCCACACGAAGGTGGAAGCGACCAGGATGAGGCTTGACGCGATGGCGGCGAAGGTCATCAGACCAAAGGCCGGGGTGCGCCACAGCGGTTTGTAATCCTCACGTTTGCGACACCAGATGATGGAGCCGAAGGTGAGGGTGTTTTTGAAGCACATCACCAGCGTGAAGTAGCCGAGCAGGCTGGTGAGGTCGGAAACAAAGATAAAGAAAATGCCGAGCGCGCATTGCAGGATGATGGAAACATCCGGCGTGTTGTATTTCGGGTGTACGTGGCCGAAACATTTGAAGAACAGGTTATCTTTCGCCATCGCATACTCGAGTCGCGGCTGATACATCACGCAGCTGGAAAGCGAGCCCAGAATCACGATCATCGCGGTGACGGCGACGAAAACGCCCGCCACGCTGCCAAGCGCCGGAATATAAGTCAGCGCGTCAGAGATAGGCGTGCCGGAGGCGGCGAGCTTGTCAAACGGCATCAGCCCGGAGATAACCAGCGCTAACAGCGAGTAGAGCACCAGCACCAGCAAACAGGAGCCAATCAGCGCCCGCGGCATCGTTTTGCCGGGGTTTTTGATTTCGCCGGTCATGTAACAGATGGACGCCATGCCGGTATAAGACCAACTGGTGGCGGAAATACCCGCCAGCAGCGCCATGATGCCCGCCGCCGCGCTGGTGGTCGCCGCTGTCGCAGGCGCCGCGAAGTTATCGCCTTTCAGCCAGAAAATGCCGACGCCGATAACGATGGCGAAGGGGATGATTTTGGCGATGGTGATAAGCGTCTGGAACGTCGCGCCGCCTTCTACCGAACGCAGGTGCAGCAGCATAAACGCGAGTATTAACCCGGTGGCGATAAGCTTGCCGGTGAACGGGTCTATCGCGACCAGAAAACCGAGGTTGCTGACTATCGCCAGCGCCATAATGGAGAGCGAAGGCGCATCGTTCGCCCAGAAGCTCGCCCAGCCAGAGAGAAACGCCAGCGGCCGGCTGCCGGCGTTTTTCAGGTAGACATAATCTGCGCCGTTTTCGGGATAGGCGGTAGAGAGCTCCGCATAAACGCACATCTGCGGGATCACAATCAAACCGCCAATGACGAAAGCGAGCACCGTGAGCCACGGGGAGCCTGCCGCTTTCGCCACTTCACCAACCGAAACGAAAATACCGGAACCGACGGTCGTTCCGACGGAAATGGCCAGCACGGCCCAGAAGCCGAGCTTGCGTTGGAGTTCCTGGCCTTCCATATCGTTACCTTTTTTAGTTTTCAAATGGAGTTGTAGGGGTTCAGAGCGCGTCGCCTGGATGAAGGCAGCAGGAGGCCGCATGACCCGAAACGGCGCGGGTCATGAAGAAATCGCTATGCTGTTTTCATGATGAGATGACGCATAACGAATATAACAACATATGATGAATTGTATTGGCGAGATGGATCACAAAATCGCCACTTGTTAGCGGCATGTAACGCCTTATGGCGACATCTTATTGAAAGATAAGGAAAGAAAGTAGCGGGCAAGCACAGCTAGCCCGCACAGGGAGGTTTATTTCGAAGAGAACCAGTTGAGTTTATTACGCAGCGCGACCACGCGCCCGACGATAATCAGGCTCGGGCTTTCAACCTGCTGCGCCAGTTCGCCAAGCTGCATGAGCGTGCCGTCGACCACGCGCTGCTTGACGCTGGTGCCGTTTTCGACCAGCGCAACCGGCATAGCGGCATCCATCCCATGTTCCAGCAGTTTTTCCTGAATGGCGCCCGCCTGGTTTAAGCCCATATAAAACACCAGCGTCTGTTTTTCCGCCGCCAGGTTATGCCAGTCCAGCTCGCCGCCAGTTTTCAGATGGCCGGTGACCAGCCTCACGCTCTGGGCGTGATCGCGGTGGGTGAGCGGAATGCCGGCGTAGGCGGAGCAGCCGGAGGCGGCGGTAATGCCCGGCACCACGGAGAAGGGAATGCCTGCGTGGCACAGGGTTTCCAGCTCTTCGCCGCCGCGCCCGAAGATAAACGGATCGCCGCCTTTCAGGCGCACCACGCGTTTGCCGCGCTGGGCCTCGCGCAGCAGGATCTGGTTAATCTCTTCCTGCGGCACGCAGTGGTAGCCAGCGCGTTTGCCGACAAACACGCGATCGGCGTCGCGGCGCACCAGATTCATGATCTCATCGGAAACCAGGCGATCGTAAACCACGATGTCCGCCTGTTGAATCTGCTGCAGCCCTTTTAGCGTCAATAACCCCGGGTCGCCGGGACCTGCGCCCACCAGCACCACTTCACCGCGGTTTTCCAGCGGTTCGCTGAACAGCGTTTCGGTAATATCCGCCACGTTGGGTTGGTCATTATTGGCGAGCGACTGGGCGAGGCGGTCGTTAACAAACAGTTTTTCCCAAAAACGGCGACGTTCGCTCATGGTGGCGAACGTCGCTTTCACCCGCTTGCGCAGCTTGCCTGCATAGCGCGCCAGTTCGCCGATGTGCTGCGGCAGTAGCGCTTCGAGTTTTTCCCGCAGCAGGCGGGCGAGCACTGGCGAGGTGCCGCCGGAGGAGATTGCCACCATAAGCGGCGAACGGTCGATGATAGAAGGCATGATGAAGCTCGCCTGCTTTGGCGCATCCACCACGTTGCAGAAAATTCGGCGCGCTTCAGCAGCGTCGCTCACCTGTTGGTTAACGGCGTCGTCGTCCGTAGCGGCTATCGCCAGCCAGCAGGTATCGAGCAGGCGGGCGTCGAATTCGCCCGCCGCCAGGTGCAGCATGCCCTGTTGCGCCCAGACCTGAAACTGCGGCGTGAAATCCAGGGCGTTAACGGTGACGATGGCTCCTGCCTCCATCAGCAGACGCGCCTTGCGTTCTGCCACATCCCCGCCGCCAACCAGCAGGCAAGGACGATTGCGTAACTGACAAAATATGGGCAGGTGATCCACGGCTTATCCTTCTTATCGGGCTTATCGGACGGTTTCAGTAGCGGTCTGCGCGGCAGGCTGCGGGCGCTCTGCGCGCGGGGTAGCATACCAATAACCTAAACCCATGAATACGACGCCGGAAAGGGTATTCCCGAGAGTTACCCACAACAGGTTATGGCCGATGCCGGAGAGGGTATAGGCTTCGCTGTGATGACCAAACCATGAGAGCGCGAAGAGCGTCATGTTGGCGACGGAGTGTTCGTAGCCGGAGGCGATAAAAGCCAGCAGGCACCACCAGATAGCGATGAATTTCGCCGCGCCTTCGGTGCGGATAGCCATCCAGATAGCAAGACAGACCAGCCAGTTGCAGAGCGCGCCTTTAAAGAACAGCACGGTGGCGGGCGCGGTGGTTTTGGCGAGCGCTACGGTGTGGACGAGACTGGTATCCACCGGCAGCAGGCTGCCGCCGCCCCAACTGTAGAGCAGGGCGACAAACACCGAGCCTACGAGGTTGCCAAGCCAGGTTTGCGGCAGAATGGCCCACATCTGGCCGTGGCTGATAGCGCCCGCTTTAACGCCAAGCGTCAGGAACATGGTGTGGCCGGTGAAAAGCTCGGAGCCTGCGATGATAACGAGCGTGAGCGCGATGCCGAACGTGGCCCCCATCACCAGCGGGCGCACTGACGGGTCAAGCAGGTTGCCGAGCGTGAAAATCAGGATGATGCCAAGCCCTACATAAGCGCCCGCCATGGCGGAACTGACCCAGAAGCCCAGCGGATTATTTGCCGAGAGGCGAGCGATGCGGGCGGCATTCGCCGCGCACTTGTTGATCGTATCGGTAAACATAGTGGTTATCCTAAAAAGTGAGTGAAATCAAAACGTAAAAAGGTTCGCCTTATGGCGGCGCGGCGGTTTTCCGCACGCGTAATCGTTGTTGTCCTTAACTGACGCTCCGGTAAGCAGAACGCCGATGGAACATTTTTAATGAGCGGAGGCTTGTGCCTCTCTGCTTTACTGCTTTTCTTCGCGTGGCGCGAAGGCACGGGAAAAAACGGGTGGGTGCGCTTATTCATCCTGCCTTGCGCTTGCCCCTCACCCTGGCCCTCTCCCCGGACGGGAGAGGGAACCGGGCAGTGCCGAGCCTGGCGTAAAATTTCGCGCGACCCGCTGTCTCCATGTCAGAGAGCGCGTAGGACGGGTAAGCGAAGCGCGACCCGCCTGAAACCCTGAAGGCGTTGTTGTAGCCTTTCTGGGTTACGCCTTCACCTGCACCTGACCGTCCTTCACGCGCGCCTCAAAATGCGCGACAGAACGGCTTTCATCTTCCATACACAGCCCGTCGCGCAGGCGGAAACGCTGCTTTTTCAGCGGGCTCGCCACCCACAGCTCGCCCTGATGTTCAGCGATGATGCCGCGGGAGAGGACGCTCGCTTCAAAGAACGGGTCGATATTGCTGATGGCGTAAACCTCCTCGTTGGCGCGAGGGCGGAAAATCGCGACCTGTTTATTGCCAAGCAGGGCGCAGACGCCGGTTGCCGGGATAATGTCATCAAGCTGGCAGACGGTGTTCCACTGGCTCATACAGTTTCCTCCTCCACGAAGGTGACCGGAATGCGCTCATACGGCGTGGCCGGACGGTGTTGCTGGCGCTCCGCCACGACCTGCACGTTCGGGTCGCGACGATCGCTGTTGATAAAGTGTTTGAAGCGAACCTGCGCCTGCGGGTTGTTGACCGTTTCAGTCCATTCGCAGATAACCGCTTCGCGCAGACGGGCCATCTCCGCTTCCAGCTGTGCGTTCAGACCCAGCTTGTCGTCGATGATGACGCTCTTCAGGTAGTTGATGCCGCCTTCCATTGCGTCCAGCCATGGCGCGGTGCGGGTCAGCTTATCCGCAGTGCGGATGTAGAACATCATGAAGCGGTCGAGGTAACGCACCAGCGTGTCGCGGTCGAGATCCGCCGCCAGCAGATCCGCGTGGCGCGGTTTCATGCCGCCGTTGCCGCACACATACAGGTTCCAGCCTTTCTCGGTGGCGATAATGCCGACATCTTTGCCCTGTGCTTCCGCGCATTCGCGGGTGCAGCCAGAGACGCCAAATTTCATCTTGTGCGGGGTGCGGATGCCTTTATAGCGGTTCTCAAGTTCAACCCCCAGGCCCACGCTGTCGCCGACGCCGTAGCGGCACCAGGTGCTGCCGACGCAGGTTTTCGCCATACGCAGCGCTTTAGCGTAAGCGTGGCCGGTTTCAAAGCCCGCGTTGATAAGCTGGCGCCAGATCTCCGGCAGGTCGTCTTTGCGCGCGCCGAACAGGCCGATGCGCTGGGAACCCGTGATTTTGGTGTAGAGGTTAAACTCGCGGGCGATGCGGCCTACTTCCATCAGCCCCTCGGGGGTGATTTCGCCGCCGGCGGAGCGTGGAATGACTGAGTAAGTGCCGTCTTTCTGGATATTCGCCAGGAAGTTGTCGTTGGTGTCCTGCAGCGGAGTGTGCTGCGGTTTCAGCACATATTCGTTCCAGCAGGAGGCAAGCAGCGAACCAACGGTGGGTTTACACACTTCGCAGCCATAGCCGCTGCCGTATTTCGCCAGCAGTTCGTCGAAGGTTTTGATCCCTTCCACGCGAATGAGGTGATACAGCTCCTGACGAGAAAAAGCGAAGTGTTCGCACAGGTTATTGGTTATCTCAATACCCTGTTTAGCCAGTTCGGCGTTCAGCACCTGCGTCACCAGCGGGATACAGCCGCCACAACCGGTGCCGGCTTTGGTTTCCGCTTTCAGCGCCGCAACGGTGTGGCAGCCGCGGCCGATGGCGGCGACCAGGTCGCCTTTGGTCACATCGAAGCAGGAGCAAATCTGCGCGCTGTCCGGCAGCTTATCCACGCCGATGGCTGGTTTGCCCTGGCTTGCATGCGCAGGCAGGATCAGCGAATCCGGGTTTTCCGGCAGTTCGATGGCGTTCAGCACCAGTTGCAGCAGGTTGCCGTAATCGCTGGTGTCGCCCACCAGCACGGCGCCGAGCAGGGTTTTGTTGTCCGCGCTCACCACGAGGCGTTTGTAGACCTCTTTGCTTTCATCCAGAAAGACGTAGCTGCGGGAGTTCGGCGTACGGCCATGCGCGTCGCCAATGCCGCCCACGTCAACGCCGAGCAGCTTCAGCTTGGCGCTCAGATCTGCCCCTTCGAAGGCGTTGGCGTTGCCAAGAATATGGTCGACCGCGACCTGCGCCATTTTGTAGCCCGGTGCCACCAGCCCGTAAACGCGGCTGTTCCAGCTGGCGCATTCGCCGATAGCGTAGATATCCGGGTCGGACGTCTGGCACTGGTCGTTAATCATAATGCCGCCACGCTGGGCGATAGCAAGATCGCACTGTTTCGCGAGCTTATCGCGCGGGCGAATACCGGTGGAGAACACAATGAAGTCCACTTCCAGCTCGCTGCCGTCGGCAAAACGCATGGTTTTACGCGCTTCAACGCCTTGCTGAACGATCTCTTGCGTATTTTTGCTGGTGTGAACTTTCACGCCCATGCTTTCAATTTTGCGACGCAGCTGTTCGCCGCCCATCTGATCAAGCTGTTCGGCCATCAGCATCGGCGCGAATTCGATAACGTGCGTTTCCACGCCTAAGTTTTTCAGCGCCCCGGCGGCTTCCAGACCGAGCAGGCCGCCGCCCACTACCGCGCCGCGCTTACTGCGACGCGCGCAGGCTTCAATGGCGTTCAGGTCTTCAATGGTGCGGTAGACGAAGCAATCCTGGGTTTCCGCGCCTTTGATAGGCGGGATCCACGGATAAGAGCCGGTCGCCATGATCAGCTTGTCGTAATAGACGCTGCGTCCGGAGCTGGAGTGAATCACCTTCTCCTGACGGTTAATGGTAATGGCGCGTTCGCCCACCAGCACTTTCACGCCGTGTTTTTCGTAAAAGCCTTCACGAACAAGAGAGAGTTCTTCAGCGGTATGGTGAGAGAAGTAAGAGGAGAGATGCACGCGGTCATAGGCGATGCGCGGCTCTTCACAGAAGACGGTAATGTCGAACTGGCCCGGTTCGGCTTTGTCGAGAAGGTCCTCGATAAAGCGGTGGCCGACCATGCCGTTACCGATAATAGCGAGTTTGACGTTGCTCATTTTTGCCTCGATTTCTTTTCTATTACTGCCTACCTTAACGATTCAGCACCCCCGCTTATTGATATGGATCAAGTGCGCTTCTATATACCCATTAAGAGGTATATGTTTGATTTTCCTTTTATTTTCTAAGTTATGGAAATTTCTGGAAATTCACGTTTGAGGATTTTCTGAACAAAAAAGGACAATTAAGGCGGCGAGGCGCTAATTTTTTCACAAGGTGTTAACAACTAAAGAAACTGACCAGAAATGCCTGTGAAGGGGAGGCCATGCGCAAGAGGAAAAGCGTTAACCGGGGACGGAGCGGCGTTCATGGCTGAACGCCGGGATCTGAACGATGTCCCCTTCCAGGCGGAAAGGGGACATTAGGCTTATTAGTGCGCGGCGGCGGCGGCCGAGTGCTGGCGATGACGAGTCACAAAGCCCAGCGCGAAGCACATAACAAACACCACAGCGTAAAGGCCGTTAGCGGTAAACAGCGCAGCCTGCGCGCCGTGATTCGCCACAATCGGGCCGGTCACGATAAAGGTCAGCATGGTGCCGACGGTGCCGCAGGTCAGGATAAAGTTAACCAGCTTCGGCGAGGCGACTTTGGTCTGCAGCGAGCCCAGCGTAATGATGGTGGTGTAAATCGCGCTGGAGAAGAAGCCCAGCGCCAGGATGAACCACGACATGTGCTCCGGTTTGCTGGTGATGAAAAAGTACATCAGCACCGTGGCGAGGCCCGCCAGCACGGTCAGGATACGCTGCAAGTCAAAGAAGCGCAGTACGAAGCTGAACACCCACATACCTATCATGTAAGACATCCAGAAGTTGCTCACCAGCGTACCGGCGTCATTCAGATTCATGCCAAGACCTTTGGTGGCGTACTCCGGCACCCAGCCGATAAAACCGAGCTGACCCAGAATGTAGCAAAGCGCAGCGATGGAAAGGAACAGCACGCCGACGCCCCATTTTTCTTTCGCAACCGGCAGATCGGCTTTCGGCGCATGTTTGCCGAGCACCGGAAAATCGCAGCCGAAAGTCAGGATGAAGATAGCGACGTAGACCAGACCGATGCAGGCGTACACCCAGTACCACTCAATGGCGCGCGCCAGCAAGAACGCGGCGACCATCGGGAAGATCATCCCGGCCATACTGAAGAAGGAGTCGGTAAACAGCAGGCGGGAACCGCGCTGACGGCCTTCATACATATGGGTGATAAGGAAGGTGCCGATAGACATGGTGATCCCGCTGACCAGGCCCAGCACGAACATTGCCGCGGAGAACAGCGCAAGGCTCTGGCTGTACATCAGGGCGGCAACGGCGACAACCATCAGCAAAAAGCCGAAACGCAGTTGGGTTTTCAGCGGCACAATTTCCATCAGCCAGGCGTTCAGGAAGATAGAGATAAGAATGCCGGCGTTAAGGAACGTAAAGGTATTGCTCATGCTGGATACAGGCAGATGAAAATACTCTGCAATGTTGCCCATCACCATGCCGGTGACGATAACCAACGCGCCGGTTAACGCGTAGGAGAAGAAACTGATCCATGTGAGTCTGATGCGGTTACTGTTAGTCATGGGGAGCCTGTGCATAGATATGTAAAGCGCGTTGACAGCGCCGGAAGCATGCGCATTTTATGCTCGAACGTGATCCAATTAAACATTGAGATACTTTTTTGCTGCAACTTATCTGTTATTACTTGAGATCTATCACATAAATTAACCGGTCAGGATAAAGTGATAGCGACAATGCGGGTTTTTAGCGTTACGTAAAGCCTGGTAAATCGCTGGCACGTTAAACAAACGCTCTTTAGAATCGATCCACTTGCATTCATCACTGCCCACGTAAGGAATTTTTCATGTTTAAAACGACTCTGGCGGCTGTCGCGGCTGTGTTTGCTCTCTCTGCGCTTTCTCCGGCCGCGCTGGCGGCGAAAGGCGATCCACGCGTACTGCTCACCACTTCAGCAGGCAACATCGAGCTGGAGTTAAACAGCCAGAAAGCCCCTGCAACGGTGAAGAATTTTGTCGATTACGTGAACAACGGTTTTTATAACAACACCATTTTCCATCGCGTTATTCCGGGCTTTATGGTCCAGGGCGGCGGTTTTACGGCGGACATGCAGCAAAAAACCACGAACCCGCCGGTGAAAAACGAAGCGGACAACGGTCTGCCGAACACGCGCGGCACCATCGCTATGGCCCGCACCGCCGATAAAGACAGCGCCACCAGCCAGTTCTTTATCAACGTGGCCGATAACGCTTTCCTGAATCACGGCCAGCGCGACTTTGGTTACGCCGTATTTGGTAAAGTTGTGAAAGGCATGGATGTGGCCGATAAAATCGCTCAGGTGCCGACGCACGATGTGGGTCCGTACCAGAATGTGCCGTCAAAACCGGTAGTTATCCTCTCTGCGAAAGTCCTGCCTTAATCTTTTCCGACGCGGGTGGCCCTCACCCGCGTTTCTTCCTGCTTTCTGCGCATCTGCCAATTGCTGCTTATACTTGTGGCAAATACGGTTACGTTCAGGGAGGCGTTATGGCGAAAAAACTTACCGACAAACAGAAGGCCCGGCTGTGGGAGCGGCAAAAGAACGCCAACTTCCAGGCCAGCAACCGTCTGGAAGGGATCGATATCCCTCTTATCACCCTGTCGCGCGAAGAAGCGCTGGCGCGCATCGACGAACGGAGGGGGCACTATGAGCGATAAATTTGGCGAAGGGCGCGACCCCTATTTCTGGTCGGGCAGCGAAGTGCTGCGCAACCGGCTGAACATCCATTCTTTGCAGGACTTGCAGCACGCCGAGCGTGAGCTTACCTCGCTGCGAGCCGCCACCCTTGAACTGGGGCCTTTGCCGCGTGGGTTGCCGCACCTGTGCGCCATCCACCGCCAGCTTTTTCAGGATGTCTATGAATGGGCGGGCGAGCTGCGCGAGGTGGATATCTACCAGGGCGATACCCGCTTTTGCCACTTCGAATATATCGAAAAAGAGGGCAACGCCCTGATGCAGGAACTGGAGGACGAAAAGTATCTGGTCGGCCTGGAGCCTGACGCTTTCATTGAGCGCCTTGCCCACTACTATTGCGAGATAAACGTCCTGCACCCGTTTCGTATCGGTACCGGCCGCGCCCAGCGGGTTTTCTTCGAACAGCTGGCGCTGCATGCGGGTTACAGCCTCGACTGGCGCGACGTGGATGTAACGGCCTGGAATGCGGCCAACCAGGCGGGCGCTATGGGCGACCTCGCGCCGCTGCGCGAGATCTTCAGCAAAGTGGTGAGCGAGGCGCGCGAAAGCGAGTAGAATGACGCGGTTCTTTTTTCCGGAGCCGCCATGCTACTGCTTATCGACAACTACGACTCATTTACCTGGAACCTCTATCAGTACTTTTGCGAGCTGGGGGCGCAGGTGGTGGTGAAGCGCAACGACGAGCTAACGCTTGCCGACATCGCGACGCTGGCGCCGCAAAAGCTGGTTATCTCTCCCGGCCCCTGTACCCCCAACGAAGCGGGTATTTCGCTTGCGGCCATTTCCCACTATGCGGGCAGGCTCCCGATCCTTGGCGTTTGCCTCGGTCATCAGGCTATCGGCCAGGCCTTTGGCGCTTCGGTCGTACGGGCAGAAAAAGTCATGCATGGCAAAACGTCGCAGATTCAGCACACCGGAGAAGGCGTCTTTGCCGGGCTCAATAATCCGCTTACCGTTACGCGTTATCATTCGCTGGTTATCGACCCGCCGACGCTGCCGGATGATTTTTCCGTCACCGCCTGGACCGATCGTCAGGAGATCATGGGCATTCGGCATAAGCGATGGGATCTCGAAGGGGTGCAGTTTCACCCGGAGAGCATTCTCAGCGAGCAGGGGCATCAACTGCTGGCAAACTTCCTTAACCGCTGAATTTTTATTGCCATTAATTGATTTATTATGCATATTTTATGCTTATCTTTTCATATGCGGTTTCGCATTAACTGGATGGGCATGACATGGCGACTGAACAAACTGCAATTACCCGCGCAACTTTTGATGAAGTGATCCTGCCGGTTTATGCACCGGCGGAGTTTATTCCGGTAAAGGGCAAAGGCAGCCGGGTGTGGGATCAGCAGGGTAATGAGTATGTGGATTTTGCCGGTGGCATCGCGGTGACGGCGCTGGGTCATTGCCATCCCGCGCTGGTAGAGGCGCTGAAAACGCAGGGTGAAACCCTCTGGCATACCAGCAACGTGTTTACCAACGAACCGGCGCTGCGCCTCGGTCGTAAAATCATTGAAGCCACCTTTGCTGACCGCGTGCTGTTTATGAACTCCGGCACCGAAGCCAATGAAACGGCGTTCAAACTGGCTCGTCATTACGCGATTACCCGCCACAGCCCTTACAAAACGAAAATCATCGCGTTTCATAATGCGTTTCATGGCCGCTCGCTGTTTACCGTTTCGGTCGGCGGGCAGCCGAAATATTCCGATGGCTTCGGCCCCAAGCCAGCCGACATCATCCACGTGCCTTTTAATGACCTGAGCGCCGTTAAAGCGGTAATGGACGACCACACCTGCGCAGTGGTGGTTGAGCCTGTGCAAGGAGAAGGTGGCGTTACCGCCGCCACGCCGGCGTTTTTACAGGGGTTGCGCGAACTTTGCGACCAGCATCAGGCGCTGCTGGTGTTTGATGAAGTACAGAGCGGCATGGGCCGCACCGGCAAGCTTTTTACCTATATGCATTACGGCGTGACGCCAGACATTCTGACCAGCGCGAAGGCGCTTGGCGGCGGTTTCCCGGTAAGCGCGGTGCTGGCGACGCAGGATGTGGCCTCGGCGTTTCATGTCGGCTCGCATGGCTCCACCTATGGCGGCAACCCGCTGGCCTGCGCGGTGGCGGGCGCGGCGTTTGATATCATCAACACGCCGGAAGTGCTGGACGGCGTTAACGCGAAGCGCGAGCAGTTTGTACGTCACCTGCGCGCTATCGATGAGCAGTACGACCTTTTTAGCGACATTCGCGGGATGGGCCTGCTGATCGGCGCGGAGCTGAAACCCGCTTATAAAGGCCGCGCGCGGGATTTCCTCTACGCCGCCGCCAGTGAAGGGCTGATGGTGCTGAACGCCGGGCCGGATGTGATGCGCTTCGCGCCGTCGCTGGTAGTGGAAAGCGAGGATATCGACGAAGGGATGGCGCGCTTTGCGAAAGCCGTAGCGCGCGTAACAGGCTAATCAGCCCAGACGGCGCTTAAGCCAGATGCCGTGATGGGGCCGCTGACGCCATGCTACCGAAGAGATCGTATGCATGGTGTTCAGGTGGCCAAGAATACGGTGCACATGCTGTTCCATGACGCTCAACGCGGTATCCGGCAGCGTCTCTGGCCCCTCCAGAATATTCGCGTCGTGGGATTCCCCCGGCTCATCATATTCCAGCCGTTGCTGGCAGCGCTGCAACGCAATTTCACAGGACTCCAGATAACGCGCCGCCAGTTCCGGCGTCAGCATATGGTGCTCGCGCGCCATCGTCGTCATGGCGTTGATATGCTCAACGATAAACTGGCTGTGCGTAACCCAAAGCTTCATATCATCCAGGTAGTGGGCGTTGAAGCCAGGCTCCTGCATCGCCTGGTTCAGCGAGTTATAAAGCGCGTTATGCGCCTGGTTGACACGCATCCGCTGCCAGGCAAGCGGCGCAGGCTGCGGGTCGTCGCTCAGGATAAGGCGCAGCGCCTCCTGGTCCGCCTCCAGCGCGTCGTGGGCGTTCTGGCGCAGCAGCCCGCTTTGCCACTGCGGCCACAGCCAGACCATACCGCCGAAAGCGATAAAGCAACCAATCAACGTGTCGATAAGCCGGGTGACGATAAACTGTTCGCCGTTCAGCGACAGCAGCTGTAAGGAGTAAACCGCCGTCACCGTGAAGCCAATCATCGCCCAGCCATAGTTTTTGCGAAGGATAAGGTAGCTAATGAGCGTGATAGCCAGCATCACCAGCAGCATGTAGCCCTGCGGCACATGCAGGTGCAGCGTGACGCCCGCGATGATTAACCCCGCCAGCGTGCCGGCCGCTCGCTGGAGAATGCGCACCCGCGTCGCCCCGTAGCCATTCTGCGTCACAAACATTACGGTCATGAGGATCCAGTACGGTTTGGGCAGATGGAACGCGTTGCCAACGAGGCTTGCGATGCTCAGCATGACTCCCAGCCGTGCGGCGTTGCGCAAAGCGGCGGATTTGAGCGAAAGGTAGCTTTTCAGCGCCGGGAAGAGCGGCAGCCGTTTCTGCCGGTCGGCCATCAGGTCGCGGGCATAGAGCGGGCGCTGGGTGCGCAGGATGCGGGCGATGCGGCTGAAGTGGTATTCGCAGAAATGCCCTACAAGGTTGTCCGGGTGCTGGCGGGCGATTTTCTCCAGCGCGGCGATTTGCTTATCCATGGCGAAACGCTGCGGATAGCGATGGTAGAGAATGTCGTCGGCCATCACGCGCAGGCGCGCGCTGATGGTCTGTGCGTTCCAGCGGATCACCGCCTCGGCATGGCTGCGCTCCACCAGCTTTTGCACCTCCTCCGGCTGATGCAGGCTGACCGAAATATGCTCTTGCAAATCCAGCGCCATCTGGAAGGTGCGCAGCAGACGCTTATAGCCGCTCTGTTTCCCGGCCGCCAGCATGTGCAACTGCTGATAGCACTGGCTGATAAGGTCCACCACTTTTTGCTGATGCGTAAGCAGCGGGGGCAGGGCGGTCTCCGGGTCGGTATGCTGCGTCAGCAGGTTATATTTCGCTTCGCAATAGTCCGCCAGCTGGCGATACAGCAAGCTTAGCGACTCGCGAAGCGGCTGCTCGCGCCACAGCCAGAACCAGAACCAGTTAAACAGCCCGTACCAGAGCGTGCCGAAAATATAGAGCAGGATAGGCTCCCAGACCGGCATGTTCCCCGCAAGGCTTAGCGTAAAAATAGCGGCGATAAGCGAAGCGGGCAGCAGTCGGGCATGCAGCGAGCTTATCTCCGCCGTCACGCCAAGCAGCAGCGCCATGCCTAAAAAGATAAGCGGCAGCGGCAGATTGTCCGCCAGTAACAGTTGCACGGTAAAACTGCTGACGGCAAAGAGCGAAGCGCCGACCGCCAGACGTTTGAAAAAGCGCTTGTGGGGCGTATCGAGCCCGGCGATGTTGCAGCAGGCAGGCACCAGCGAAAAAAGCAGGCCCTGTTGCAGATGGCCCAGCAGTAACCCAACCGCCACCGGCAGACACAGGATCAGCGTCTGGCGCAGGGCGTAGTTCACTTCCGGGTGATAAATGAGACGGCGAAACATAGAGGTAAGTGTAGAAACAAAAACGGCGTGTTACCGAAGCGACACGCCGTTTTTTTAAGGCGGCTTAGCGGGTGCCGTAAACCACGATGGTCTTACCGTGCGCGGAGATCAGGTTTTGATCTTCAAGCATTTTCAGGATGCGACCAACGGTTTCGCGAGAGCAGCCCACGATCTGGCCGATTTCCTGACGGGTGATTTTAATCTGCATGCCGTCGGGATGGGTCATGGCGTCCGGCTGTTTCGCCAGGTTGAGCAACGTCTGGGCGATGCGGCCCGTTACGTCGAGGAACGCCAGGTTGCCGACTTTTTCAGAGGTGACTTGCAGACGACGCGCCATCTGCGAAGAGAGGCGCATCAGGATGTCCGGGTTCACCTGGATAAGCTGGCGGAATTTTTTATAGGAAATCTCGGCGACTTCGCAAGCGGTCTTGGCGCGAACCCAGGCGCTGCGCTCCTGGCCCTCTTCAAACAGGCCCAGTTCGCCGATAAAGTCTCCCTGATTCAGATACGAGAGGATCATCTCCTTGCCCTCTTCGTCTTTGATCAGCACTGCCACTGAGCCTTTAACGATGTAATACAACGTTTCCGCTTTTTCACCCTGGTGAATCAGCGTGCTCTTCGATGGGTACTTATGAATGTGGCAATGTGACAAGAACCATTCGAGAGTCGGGTCTGTTTGCGGTTTGCCAAGCACCATGCGCTGTTATCCTCTGTTTAAACTGGCTCCAAAGACGGGGCGCGGGTCCCCCATCTGGCTTTGCAATCATTATCTTCCCGCATCCCGGGAAGTTGGCTGTCCATGTCGTCGCAGCCGGTAAATTGTCTTGTCCTCTGCATACATGCATAACATCAATGTATCGCCGCAGCATCCAGACTGTTTTAGCATAGCTTTTCATGGGTGTCTTCTATTGTCTCGTTTCAGCTTGACGCAGGTCGCCCTTCCGTTGCCTCTTTCGCAACTGGCGCGTAATCTGTCAAAAATTTTTATACATCGGAGTGATGATTATGCAGGCACGAGTAAAGTGGGTTGAGGGATTGACGTTCCTGGGCGAATCCGCTTCAGGACACCAAATCCTGATGGACGGCAATTCCGGCGATAAAGCGCCAAGCCCGATGGAAATGGTGCTGATGGCAGCGGGCGGTTGCAGCGCTATCGACGTGGTGTCTATTTTGCAAAAAGGGCGTCATGACGTTCAGGATTGCGAAGTGAAACTGACCTCAGAACGCCGCGAAGAAGCGCCGCGGTTGTTCACTCACATTAACCTGCACTTTATCGTAACGGGTAAGGCGCTGAAGGAGGCGGCCGTGGCGCGCGCGGTGGATCTCTCCGCTGAGAAATATTGCTCTGTGGCGCTGATGCTCGGCAAAGCGGTCAACATCACCCACTCTTATGAGGTGGTCGAGGTCTGACTCGGGGCGGCGTCAGCCGCCTTATTCAATTTTTTTCCCTTCCATCAATCGCTGCACCAGCGGCAGCATGATTAATTCCATCGCCAGTCCCATCTTGCCGCCGGGAACGACAAGCGTATTGATGTGAGAAATGAAGGAACCCTGAAGCATGGCGAGCAGCCAGGGGTAATCGATGTCTTCAAGGTTGCGAAAGTGGATAACCACGAAGCTTTCATCGAGCGAAGGAATGCCTTTCGCCGCGAAGGGGTTCGACGTATCCACTGTCGGCACGCGCTGGAAGTTAATATGGGTGCGGGAAAACTGCGGCGTGATGTAGTTAATGTAATCTTCCATTGATCGCACCACGGAATCCATCACCGCCTCGCGCGAATGCCCTCGCTCGCTGGTATCGCGAATCAGCTTCTGGATCCACTCGAGGTTGACGATAGGCACTACGCCCACCAGCAAATCCACATGCTGCGCCACGTTGTGATGCGGCGTGACCACGCCGCCGTGCAACCCTTCATAAAACAGCACGTCGGTAGGCTCCGGCAGCGGCTGCCAGGGCGTAAAGGTGCCCGGCACCTGGTTCCACGGCACCGCTTCATCATAGGTATGCAGGTATTTGCGCGATTTCCCCTGGCCGCTGCGTCCATACTCGATAAAGGTTTGTTCAAGCAGGCCAAAGTCGTTGGCGTCGGGGCCAAAATAGCTGATATGCCGGCCTAAATCGCGCGCCTTGCGGATAGCCATATCCATTTCCGGGCGCGTATAGCGGTGAAAGCTGTCGCCTTCCACTTCCGCAGCATGAAGGTTTAGCTGAGCGAAGATCTTACGAAACGCAAGGCTGGTGGTGGTCGTGCCTGCGCCGCTGGAACCTGTAACGGCGATAACCGGGTGTCTTGATGACATAGCGAGAACTCCATGGATACGCGAAAAAGGTACGCCACTGACGCCAGCGTTCCGGCGCTGGCGGAATAGTTTGCTTCGCTCTGGCGTCAGCCTGACAACAAGTCAGGCTGACCATCAGCCACGGAACTGCCCGCGCGGCATGATATTGACCGTTTCGTGCAGTTCAGACCACACCAGAACGGCTTCGCCGTTCTGTAATTGCCGCTTAACGTCGGCCACTTTTTGTTCGAGCGAACGTTCATGTTCACCATAATCGGTGCCTTCGCGCAAGACAAACGCTTCAATCAGGTTGTCCAGCGTCTCGGGCGGTAGGTCTTGCCAGGGAATGATCATTTATCGGTCCAGATAAGTCGATAACCAGTCGGGAATACGCTTTTCCAGCCACATCTGCGGACGTCGCAGCGTGCCGCCAACGAAGCCTACATGTCCGCCATGATCGGTCAGTTGATACTCGATATTAGCAGGCAGCGTTTCACGTTGCGGGATCACGTGATGATCCATAAACGGGTCATCTTTGGCATGGATGATAAGCGTAGGTCGCGTTATCTGGTTCAGTAAAGGCAGAGCGCTACACTGGCGGTAGTAGTCGATGGCGTCGCGAAACCCGTGGATTTTCGAGGTAATGGCGTCATCGAAATCGCGGATGCGGCGCAGGCGCTTAAGCTGCGCCAGGTCTATCGGCAGCGTGCCGGGCCACGCCTTAAGCTTGCGGCTCGCGTTCGCCTTCAGCAGGTTCAGCAGATAGCGCTGATAAACGCGGGAGAAGCCTTTATCCATATGGTAGCTGCACGCTTCCAGCATCAACGGCGCGGAAACCACCACGCCCGCCGCCAGCGGAAAGTCTGCGTTCAGCTTCGCCATCAGGCAGGCCAGCATATTACCGCCCAGCGAAAAGCCCACCGCCGCAGTCGGCGCCTCGCCGAAGCGCCGGTTCAGCCAGTTCAGAAACCAGGTGCCGTCTTCGGTTTCGCCAGAGTGATAAATGCGCGGCATTTTGTTCGGCACGCCGCTGCAGCCGCGAAAATGCATCACGACGCCAAGCCAGCCGCGCTGCTTCGCCGCATGGATAAGCCCATGCGCGTAGGGGCTGTGCAAGCTGCCTTCCAGCCCATGAAAAACGACCAGCCGGGGCTTGTGGCGAGCGGCTTGCGGTTCTTCGCTAAAGGCGAGATCGACAAAATCGCCGTCCGGCAAGTCGAGGCGTTGCCAGTGCGGCGTAAACTGTAGCCGACGGCGTAGCAGCCGCGGCAGCATGGTTTGCAGATGCGCGTTGCTCAGGCCCGGCATCGGCTGAAAATGTTGCGAGCCGGTGGGTGGAGCGGTCAGTTCTGCAGGGGTTATTTCGGCCATAGCACCAGATTAATGTAATGAGTTCGCGAATGACTATAACGATTGTTATTCATATTGTTGATGATTTGGTGCGGCGGGGTACGATAACGAACCGGGCGTTCGGAAAAAAGACTATTCCGCCAGCAGATTACGCGAGAAAAGGTGAATGTTGGCATCTGGCTTACGTCGCCAGAGCCGCGCTTTGCGTGCGCCGGTCGCCACGCTTTCGCCGGTTTCTTCAAACATGCCGGAGGCTTCAAACCGGCGAATCAGGCTCTTACGCTGGATTGGCTGGCCAAGAATGATTTCCGTCGCCTCATGCAGCTGCGTCAGGGTAAAACGCTCCGGCAGACAGTAGACCGGCAACAGCGAATACATGGTTTTCTGGCGCAGGCGATGAAGGGCTGCCTGGATAATCTCGCTGTGATCGAAGGCGAGTTCCGTGTTCGGCAGCGCCGATACCGGCACCCACTTCGCGTCGCTCACCGAGGCGATATGGGGCTGGCAATCGACCCAGGCGATAAGCGCAAACCAGGCGGCGGTCAGGCTCCAGCCGCGCGGGTCGCGCGTCGGGCCGGAAAACGTCTCCAGCTGCTCCAGCCAGGAAGGGCTGACCCCGGTTTTTTCGGTAAGCTTACGCAGCGCCGTGGCGTGGGTTGAATCATCCTTTTCGATATCAATAAACCCGCCGGGCAGCGCCCAGCGCCCCTGCTGCGGCTGTCTGGCGCGCTGTACCAACAAAACGCTTAGCGCCTGATCCGCAATCGTGAACAGCACGCTGTCCACCGTCACCAGCGGCGAAGGAAAACGCGAGGGATCGTATTGCTGCAGGTATTCCGCTTCTGTCGTCATGGTCAGTTCAGGCTAATTGTCGGAGGGACAAGTTTAACAGTCTCGCTCTGTCGGGCAAAGTAAACCTTTATTTTATTAATAATCAGTATGTTAACTTCGCGGTGAGGAAAGCGCGAAAATTAGTGCTTGCCATTTAATGTCCCATGGACAATATTAAATGTGTCGCACGGACAATAACTAAATTTGAGGAGCGAACCATGATGCAGCCGCAACTGAAACTGGATGGTAAAGAGATAGAGGTTGAAACCGGGCGTTTTCCTGACGGCGCCGTCTGGGCGAAAGTGGCGGGCGAGCTGCCTGCCACGGCTTCGCTGATGCAGATTCGCGCCGCCGCCATGAAAAACATGGATGACTTCATGCTGCTGGCGCAACTGACTGAAGCGGTACGGCACGGCTGCGATGTCCGCTTCAGCCATCTTGAGCTGCCGTGGCTGCCTTATGCCCGCCAGGATCGCCATATGCAGCAAGGCGACAGCTTTGCACTGAAGGTTTTCGCCAGCCTGCTTAATCAACTGGCGTTCGACAAAGTTATTGTGCTGGACCCCCATAGCGAAGCGGCAGCCGCGGCTATCACTAATCTGGTAGCTATTCCTCAGGAGCGCTGCCTGCTACAAAGCGAAACGCTGAGCGCCGCGTTGAGCGCCGGAGAACTGATGCTGGTGGCGCCTGACGCGGGGGCGCTTAAAAAAATCCACGCCGTGGCGCAGGCTGTCGGTGCAGACGGGTTCGCTACGCTTACGAAACAGCGCAACGTAGCGACCGGCGAGCTAACCGGTTTCCGCCTGGTGGAAGGCGATGTAAAAGGCAAGGCGGTGCTGATTGTTGACGACCTGTGCGACGCCGGAGGCACCTTCATCGGTTCCGCTCAGGTGTTGCGCGATGCCGGCGCTCTTAGCGTCAGCCTGTATGTCACCCACGGCGTTTTCTCTAAAGGCGTGGAAAACCTGTTAAGCCAGGGAATCGATCGGATCTATACCACCACCTCGCTCGCAAGCGCTGAGCTTGCCGCGAATAATGTTGACGTGATTGATATCAATAAAATTTATAACGCTTAAGGAGAAAGAAAATGATGAACCCGATTCTGGCTATCGATGGTTACAAAGTTTCACACCGCGAGCAGTACCCGGCAGGAACGACAAAGGTTTATTCAAACTTTACGCCGCGCAGCGATCGTCATTTTCATTCTCCGGTAGCGGACGGCAAGCTGGTCTTTTTCGGCCTGCAGGGCTTTTTGCAGTGGTTCCTGGTTGATCTTTTCAACGAGCGCTTCTTTGCCCGTGACGAGCAAGAGGTGGTGGCGGAATACCAGGCGGTTATGGACAGCTACATGGGCAAAGGGGCGGTCAGCGCTGAGCATATCCGCGCCCTGCACCAGTTGGGTTATCTGCCGCTGCACATCAAAGCACTGGATGAAGGCAGCAAAGTGGCGATGAAGGTGCCGGTCCTTACCATTACCAATACCCGCGATGAGTTTTTCTGGCTGGTGAACTACCTGGAGACGGTGCTTTCTGCCGAGCTGTGGAAAGCGTCGACCAACGCTACCATCGCGCACCACTATCGCCTTATCTGCGAGCGCTGGGCGAAGGAAACCTGCAGTGATGCGAGCCATCTCGATTTCCAGTGTCATGACTTCTCGTTTCGCGGCATGTCCGGGCTTCAGGACACCGCCCAGGCAGGCTGCGGCCACCTGCTGAGCTTTAAAGGCACCGACAACATCCCTTCCGTGCTTTACGCCCGCGATTACTACACCCAGGGCGAGGAGTACTTTATCGCGGCGTCGGTACCGGCGACCGAGCACAGCGTGATGTGCATGGGCGAGCAGGCCGGGGAAATCGAGACCTTCCGCCGACTGATTTGCGACCTTTACCCGAACGGTATTGTCTCGATTGTTTCCGATACCTGGGATTACTGGCGCGTTTTGACCGAATACACCCGTGAGCTGAAGGGGTCAATCATGGCGCGGGAAGGCCGCGTGGTGTTTCGCCCGGACAGCGGCGACCCGGTAGATATTCTGTGCGGCACGGCGGCAGATGACGATACGCGTGCAGAACGCACGCCCGAAGAGAAAGGGTCGGTGGAAGTGCTGTGGGAGATTTTCGGCGGCGCCGTGAACGAGAAAGGATTTAAGGTGCTCGACCCGCACGTCGGGCTGATTTACGGCGACTCCATTACCCTTGAGCGCGCCGATGAGATTTTGCGCCGTCTGGCGGCAAAAGGTTTCGCCAGTTCTAACGTGGTGTTTGGCGTGGGCTCTTTTACCTACCAGTACAACACCCGCGACACGTTCGGTTTTGCAATGAAAGCCACTTACGGCGAGGTCAACGGCGTCGGGCGTATGATTTTCAAAGAGCCGAAAACCGACAATGGCCTGAAACGCTCCGCGCGCGGTCTGCTGCGGGTTGAGCGCAACGAGGCGGGGGATTATCAGCTCTTTGACGAGCAAACCTGGGCGCAGGAGCAGCAGGGTGAGCTAAAAACCCGTTTCCTGGACGGTAAGCTTTATCACACCGAACATCTGGAAACGCTGCGCCAGCGCCTGGCGGCAGAGCAATAACGCCGCAGTGCCTGGCTGATTAATCGCCCTGAGTCATCGCTTCGAGGCGCTCATGGGCATCCAGCCAGGCCATTTCACACTCTTCCAGCGTCGCTTTCGCTTTGGCCTGCGTTTGCAGGCACTCCGTCAGTTCCGCCTTACGGCTCTGATCGTAAAGGGCGCTGTCGCTCAGCTTCTCTTCCACCTGCGCCAGCTCGGCGTTGAGCTTCTCCATCTGTTTTTCCAGCTGGGTTATCTCTTTACGCAGCGGCTGCGTGAGAGTGCGCAGTTCCGCCTCGCGGCGTTTTTGATCTTTACGCGCCTGAGCGCTGTTGGCGTTCTCTTTCGACGACTCCGCAGGCTGACTTTCCTGTTTTTGCAGGTCGCTCAGCCACTGTTGGTAATCCTCCAGATCGCCGTCGAACGGCTCCACTTTGCCGTCGTGAACCAGATAGAGATCGTCGGTGGTGGAGCGCAGCAGGTGGCGGTCGTGCGATACCACGACCAGCGCGCCTTCAAATTCAATCAGCGCTTCGGTCAGCGCCTGACGCATATCGAGGTCGAGGTGGTTAGTCGGTTCGTCGAGCAGCAGCAGGTTAGGGCGCTGCCAGACGATCAGCGCCAGCACCAGGCGCGCTTTTTCACCGCCGGAGAAGCGCTCGGTCACTTCCGTGACTTTATCGCCCTGGAAGCCAAACCCGCCCAGATAATCGCGCAGCTGTTGCTCCAGCTCGCGCGGCGCGAGGCGCGCCAGATGCTGCAACGGCGACTCGTCCGCACGCAGGAACTCCAGCTGATGCTGGGCGAAGTAGCCAAGCTTGATGCCCTTCGCTAACCCGATTTCGCCGCTTACCGGCGCCAGTTCGCCCGCCAGCAGCTTGATCAGCGTGGATTTACCCGCGCCGTTGCGGCCAAGCAGGCCGATGCGCGAGCCGGGCACCAGGTTAAGCTTGATGGAGTCGAGAATAATTCGCTCGCCGTAGCCTGCGCTGACTTTCTCCATTTTCAGCAGCGGGTTGGGCAGGCTTTCCGGCGCGCGGAAGCTGAAGTGGAACGGGTTATCGACATGCGCCGGGGCAATCAGCTCCATTCGCTCCAGCATCTTCACGCGGCTTTGCGCCTGTTTGGCTTTGGAGGCTTTGGCTTTAAAGCGGTCGATGAAGCTCTGCAGGTGCGCGACGCGCTGCTGCTGGCTTTCATACATCGACTGTTGCTGGGCAAGGCGCGTAGCGCGCTGGCGCTCAAACGAGCTGTAGTTGCCGGTGTACTCGAACAGCGTCTGCTGCTCAATATGAATAATTTTGTCCACCACCGGGTCAAGGAAGTCGCGGTCGTGGGAAATCAGGATCAGCGTGCCCTGATAGCTCTTCAGCCATTTCTCCAGCCAGATCACCGCGTCGAGATCGAGGTGGTTGGTCGGTTCGTCGAGCAGCAGCAAATCGGAGCGGCAGATAAGCGCCTGCGCAAGGTTGAGGCGCATGCGCCAGCCGCCGGAGAAGTCGCTTACCGGGCGCTCCAGCTGCTCATTGCTGAAGCCCAGTCCGTGCAGCAGGCTCGCGGCGCGGGAACGGATGCTCCAGGCGTCGATGGCGTCGAGCTTGCCATGCACCGTGGCGATGGCGTGACCGTCGTTGCGTTCGTTAGCCTGATTCAGCTCGCTCTCCAGCTGGCGATATTCACGATCGCCGTCAATCACATATTCCATAGCGGGCTGCGGCAGGGCGGGCGTCTCCTGGTTTACCCAGGCGAGTTGCCAGGTGCCCGGATAGCTGAAGCTGCCGCCATCGGCGCTCATCTCGTTTTTTAACAGCGACAGCAGCGTGGATTTGCCGCAGCCGTTTTTACCCACCAGCCCCACTTTCTGACCGGGATTAATGGTGGCGGTGGCATTGTCCAGCAGCACGCGCGTGCCGCGGCGGATTTGTAACGAGGAGAAAACAATCATAAGGCGCCGTATGTTCAGACTATGTTAAGTTGTCATTATAATCAGGTAACGTAGCGCTAAGCGCGCCGCGTGGGGCCGCCATGGTAGCCCAAAATAATGACAATGACGACGCCCTGGAGGGGAATGATGTCACAGACAGCGAGAGTTTTGCTGCTGTATGCCCATCCGGAATCTCAGGACTCGGTAGCCAACCGGGTTTTGCTTAAGCCGGCTTTACAGCTTCCAAATGTCACGGTGCATGACCTCTATGCACACTATCCCGATTTTTTTATCGATATCGCCCATGAACAGGCGTTGCTGCGCGAGCACGACGTGATTGTTTTTCAATTTCCGCTTTATACCTATAGCTGCCCGGCGCTGTTGAAAGAGTGGTTTGACCGCGTGCTGAGCCGCGGCTTCGCCAGCGGGACTGGAGGCAACCAATTGGCGGGAAAGTACTGGCGTAACGTCGTCACCACCGGCGAGCCGGAGGGAGCGTACCGCTACGACGGCGCTAACCGCTATTCCCTTAGCGATATTCTGCGGCCTTTTGAACTGACCGCCGCCATGTGCCGCATGCAGTGGCTAACCCCCATCATTGTTTACTGGGCGCGCCGCCAGACGCCGGAAGCGCTGGCAAGCCATGCCAAAGCCTACGGCGACTGGCTGGCTTCGCCGCTGGCAGCAGGAGGCCGCTGATGGAAGGGTCTGATTTGTTGCTGGCGGGCGTGCTGTTCCTTTTTGCCGCCGTCGTGGCGGTGCCGGTTGCGGCGCGCCTCGGCATCGGCGCCGTGCTGGGCTATTTGCTGGCGGGGATCGCCATCGGCCCGTGGGGTCTCGGTTTTATCAGCGACGTGCAGGAAATTTTGCACTTCTCCGAGCTGGGCGTGGTCTTTCTGATGTTCCTCATCGGCCTTGAGCTTAATCCTTCGAAACTCTGGCAGCTCAGGCGCTCAATATTTGGCGTGGGGGCGGCGCAGGTTGTTTTCAGCGCGCTGATCCTGGCCGGGCTGTTAATGCTGACGGAGTTTTCATGGCAGGCGGCGCTGGTAGGCGGCATTGGTCTGGCGATGTCCTCTACCGCTATGGCGCTGCAGCTTATGCGCGATAAAGGGATGAATCGCAGCGAGTCGGGGCAGCTTGGCTTCTCTGTTCTGCTGTTTCAGGATCTGGCCGTGATCCCGGCGCTGGCGCTGGTGCCGCTGCTTGCAGGCAACAGCGACGAGCATCTCGACTGGATGAAGGTCGGTATGAAGGTGCTGGCTTTCGCCGGCATGCTGCTGGGCGGGCGCTACCTGTTGCGTCCGCTGTTTCGTTTTATCGCCGCATCCGGCGTGCGGGAAGTGTTTACCGCCGCCGCGCTGCTGCTGGTGCTGGGTTCGGCGCTGTTTATGGATGCGCTGGGCTTTTCTATGGCGCTTGGGACTTTTATCGCTGGCGTGCTGTTGGCGGAAAGCGAATACCGCCATGAGCTGGAAAGCGCTATCGAGCCGTTTAAGGGGCTGCTGCTGGGACTCTTTTTCATCTCGGTGGGTATGGCGTTGAACCTTGGCGTGCTCTATACCCATATTCTGTGGGTGGTGATGAGCGTCGCGGTGCTGGTGGCGGTAAAAATGCTGGTGCTTTACGTGCTTTCGCGCATTTATGGCCTGCGTAACTCCGAAAGGCTGCAGTTTTCCGGCGTGTTGAGCCAGGGCGGCGAATTCGCGTTCGTCCTCTTTTCCACCGCTTCTTCGCAACGGCTGTTTCATGACGACCAGATGGCGCTGCTGCTGGTCACCGTCACCCTGTCGATGATGACGACGCCGCTGGTGATGAAAGGCATAGATAAGCTTCTGGCGCGCCAGTTTAATTCGCCCGATGAAACGGATGAAAAGCCCTATGTCGAGGACGATCAACCGCAGGTGATTATTGTCGGCTTTGGTCGTTTCGGACAGGTTATTGGGCGCTTGCTGATGGCGAATAAAATGCGCATCACGGTGCTGGAGCGGGATATCAGCGCGGTGAATCTGATGCGTCGGTATGGTTATAAAGTTTATTACGGCGACGCCACCCAGGTTGATTTGCTGCGGGCGGCTGGCGCGGAGGCAGCCAAATCCATTGTGATTACCTGCAACGACCCGGAGGACACGATGAAAATAGTCCATCTGTGCCAGCAGAACTTTCCACAGCTAGAAATCCTGGCGCGCGCAAGAGGGCGTGTGGAGGCGCATGAGCTGCTGCAGGCGGGCGTGAAGCAATTTTCTCGTGAGACGTTTTCCAGCGCGCTGGAGCTTGGGCGCAAGACGTTAATGTCGCTTGGCATGCATCCTCACCAGGCGCAGCGCGCGCAACTGCATTTTCGCCGCCTTGATATGCGCATGCTGCGAGAGCTTATGCCTGTGCATACTGATAACGCGCAGATTTCCCGCGCGCGGGAAGCGCGACGCGAGCTGGAGGAGATCTTCCAGCGGGAGATGCAGCAGGAGCGGCGTCAGCTTGATGGCTGGGACGAATTTGAATAGAAGGTGAGTTATGGCGGTTCGTAAACGTTTTATTGCCGGGGCGCGCTGCCCTGCCTGCCAGGCCCAGGATTCGCTGGCGATGTGGCGGGAAAATAATGTCGATGTGGTGGAGTGTGTGAAATGCGGACACCAGATGCGTGAAGCGGATAAAGAAGCTCGCGAGCATGTACGCAAAGAAGAGCAAGTGATTGGGATTTTTCATCCCGACTAGCGATATGCCCCAGCTTTCTTTAAGCTTAAGGGTACACGGGCGCTGATTTGGGCTACAATCGCGCCTGACATTTTTTTCCGCTCAGGAGATATCATGAAAGTAGCAAAAGACCTGGTGGTCAGCCTGGCCTATCAGGTACGTACAGAAGACGGTGTGTTGGTTGATGAGTCTCCGGTGAGTGCGCCGCTGGACTACCTGCATGGTCACGGCTCCCTGATTTCAGGGCTGGAAAAAGCGTTGGAAGGTCACGATGTTGGCGATCGCTTCGACGTTAGCGTCGGCGCGAACGACGCTTACGGCCAGTATGACGAAAACCTGGTGCAGCGCGTACCGAAAGACGTCTTCATGGGCGTTGACGAACTGCAGGTCGGCATGCGCTTCCTGGCGGAAACCGATCAGGGTCCGGTACCGGTAGAGATTACCGAAGTGGAAGACGACCACGTTGTGGTTGACGGCAACCACATGCTGGCGGGCCAGAACCTGAACTTCAACGTAGAAGTGGTTGCGATTCGCGAAGCGACCGAAGAAGAGCTGGCTCACGGCCACGTTCACGGTGCGCATGGCCATCATCACGACCATGACCACGACCACGACGGCTGCTGCGGCGGTCACGGCCACGATCATGGCAACAAAGGTGGTTGCGGCGGCGGTGGCTGCGGCTGCCACTAAGCACAAAGAAAAGGGCGTTGAATACGCCCTTTTTTATTACCTTTAATAATGCGGCGGCGGCGTCTCTTCCGCCTGGGACGCAATCATCGATGTCTGGCTCGCTTTGACTTTTTCTATCAGAAGCCGTTGCTGCTCACGCAGTTTCACCATTTCGAGTTCGTGAGCCGTCACGGTCTGGTTCAGCTCTTCGATAGTGATCTCCTGAAATGCCAGCCGGCTTTCCAGCTCCGCCAGACGCGCTTCTAAAGACTTATGCTGCATGATGTTCCTCCGTCAGAGCGGCGATTTTACGAAAAATTTGCCGCGCTTGCTGAACTTTGCCGTCAGGAAACGTATTTAAACAAAAATAATCTGAAATAAATCGATTACCGGTGGGGAGGGTGTGTAGATTTCCTCCGCAACGTTTTATATTAGTTTCCTTATTTTATATAACTCTGGGGTGAGAGGCCCCGGTCCTGGAGAAAATGGATGAAATCACTGTTTAAAGTCACGCTGCTGGCGACCACCATGGCCGTTGCGCTGAATGCACCGCTGGCCTCCGCGGCCGCACCGGCGAAAGATGCGCCTGCCGCGGCAAGCGCGAATGCGGCATTCAAAAATGACGATCAGAAATCAGCTTATGCGCTGGGCGCATCGCTGGGTCGTTACATGGAAAACTCGCTGAAAGAGCAAGAGAAGCTGGGCATCAAGCTGGATAAAGCGCAGCTGATCGCAGGCGTGCAGGATGCGTTTGCTGACAAGAGCAAACTTTCCGACCAGGAAATCGAACAGACCCTTCAGGCTTTCGAAACCCGCGTGAAGACTGCCGCGCAGGAAAAAATGGAGAAGGACGCGAAGGAAAACGCCGATAAAGGCAAAGCCTTCCGCGACACCTTCGCCAAAGAGAAAGATGTGAAAACCTCTTCTACCGGTCTGATGTACAAAGTTGAGAAAGCGGGCAGCGGCGACGCGCCGAAAGACAGCGATACCGTAGTGGTTAACTACAAAGGTACGCTGATCGACGGTAAAGAGTTCGATAACTCTTACACCCGCGGCGAGCCGCTCTCTTTCCGTCTGGATGGCGTTATTCCGGGCTGGACTGAAGGCCTGAAGTACATCAAGAAAGGCGGCAAAATCAAGCTGGTCATTCCGCCTGAACTGGCTTACGGTAAAACCGGCGTTCCGGGTATCCCGGCTAACTCGACGCTGGTGTTCGACGTAGAGCTGCTGGATATCAAACCGGCGCCGAAAGCGGATGCGAAGCCGGAGGCCGCAGCGGGAGATAACGCTGCTGCTGGTGCGAAAGCCAAATAAGTCGCTTCGAGCCGCCGCCCAATCGGGCGGCGGTTTTTTATTTTGAGCACGATATAATAAAAACTGGAAAGCACATCTTACGCTGTATTACTTTAGCGGTCTGTGTAACAACTGAGTGATGAGTCTGCCCTGACTGAAAACGACAGGCTCTCTGTAGAGGGTGGTATTTTTTCATGTCCAATTCGCTTTTAACCAATGAAACCAGCGAACTTGATTTGCTGGATCAACGTCCTTTTGATCAAACCGACTTCGATATTCTTAAATCCTATGAAGCGGTGGTGGACGGGTTAGCGATGCTCATCGGCTCCCATTGTGAAATCGTCCTGCATTCGCTTCAGGATCTTAAATGCTCGGCGATCCGCATCGCCAACGGCGAACACACTGGCCGTAAAATCGGCTCGCCGATTACCGATCTCGCGTTGCGCATGCTCCATGATATGACTGGCGCAGACAGCAGCGTCTCCAAATGCTATTTCACTCGCGCTAAAAGCGGCGTGTTGATGAAGTCGGTGACCATCGCTATTCGCAATCGTGACCATCGCGTCATTGGCCTGCTGTGCATCAATATGAACCTGGACGTCCCTTTCTCGCAGATCATGAGCACCTTCGTTCCGCCTGAAACTCAGGATCAGGAAGTGCCTTCTTCCGTTAACTTCGCCTCGTCGGTAGAAGATCTGGTGACGCAGACGCTTGAGTTCACCATTGAAGAGGTGAATGCGGACCGTAACGTTTCCAATAACGCCAAGAACCGCCAGATTGTGCTCAACCTGTATGAGAAAGGCATCTTCGATATTAAGGATGCGATAAACCAGGTCGCAGATCGGCTGAATATCTCCAAGCACACGGTCTACCTTTATATCCGCCAGTTCAAGAATGGGGATTTTCAGGGGCAGGATCGCTGATGCGTTTTGCCCTGATGGTAACGGGGCCGGCCTATGGAACACAGCAGGCCAGTACCGCTTACCAGTTCGCCGAAGCCCTACTTGCGGAAGGCCATACGCTTGTGAGCGTCTTTTTTTACAGGGAAGGGGTGTACAACGCCAACCAGTTGACCTTGCCGGCAAGCGACGAGTTTGACTTGGTTCGCGCCTGGCAGCAGCTTCATATCCGGCATGGCGCGGAATTGCATATCTGCGTAGCGGCTGCGCTGCGACGTGGCGTAACGGATGAAAGCGAAGCGAAGCAGGCGGGTCTGCCGGCTGCTAATCTCCAGCCCGGCTTTACCTTAAGCGGGCTTGGCGCGCTGGCGGAAGCGACGCTGACCTGCGACAGAGTGGTGCAGTTTTGATGAAACGCGTGGCTTTTCTGTTTACCTCTGCTCCTCACGGCTCTTCCGCTGGCAGAGAGGGGCTGGATGCGCTATTAGCGACTTCCGCGCTGACGGAAGATATCGGCGTCTTTTTTCTGAGCGACGGTGTGATGCAAATCTTGCTTGGTCAGAATCCGAAAAAAATTCTTGCACGTGACTACATCTCAACGTTTAAAGTGCTGCCCCTGTATGACATCGAACAGTGCTGGGTGTGTGCGCAGTCGCTGCGCGAACGCGGCATTTCCGCCGGGCAGGATTTTGTTATCGAGGCAGAGGCGCTGGAGCCAGAGGCGCTTCGCGCCCACCTCGATGAGTTTGATGTGTTGTTAACTTTCTGAGGCTGGCATGCTACATACGCTTTCTCATTCTCCCTGGCAGTGCGACATTGAGGCGCTGCTGCGTACGCTTAGCGCTGGCGATGACCTGTTGCTGATTCAGGACGGCGTGCTGGCCGGTATTGAAGGCGGTCGCTTCCTTGAATTATTGCTTAGCGCCCCCATCTCTGTGTACGCGTTGAACGATGACATCGAAGCGCGTGGCTTGTCCGCTCAATTTTCGAACAGTATCGACAGGGTTGGCTATACTCATTTCGTCAGCCTCACGGTAAAACATCGCAATCAAATCGCCTGGTAACGCCGGGATCGCTGTATATTTCTTGACACCTTTTCGGCTCAGCCCTAAAATTCCGCGTCCTCATATTATATGGGGACGATTTATTACGTGTTTACGAAGCAAAAGCTAAAACCAGGAGCTATTTAATGGCAACAGTTAACCAGCTGGTACGCAAACCACGCTCTCGCAAAGTTGCAAAAAGCAACGTGCCGGCGCTGGAAGCATGCCCGCAAAAACGTGGCGTATGTACTCGCGTATATACCACCACCCCGAAAAAACCGAACTCCGCGCTGCGTAAAGTATGCCGTGTTCGTCTGACTAACGGTTTTGAAGTGACTTCCTACATCGGTGGTGAAGGTCACAACCTGCAGGAGCACTCCGTGATCCTGATCCGTGGCGGTCGTGTTAAAGACCTCCCGGGTGTTCGTTACCACACCGTTCGTGGTGCGCTTGACTGCTCCGGCGTTAAAGACCGTAAGCAGGCTCGCTCCAAGTACGGCGTGAAGCGTCCTAAGGCTTAATGGTTCTCCGTTAAGTAAGGCCAAACGTTTTATTTTTAATGTCAAACTAAACTCGTAGAGTTTTGGACAATCCTGAATTAACAACGGAGTATTTCCATGCCACGTCGTCGCGTCATTGGTCAGCGTAAAATTCTGCCGGATCCGAAGTTCGGATCAGAACTGCTGGCTAAATTTGTGAACATCCTGATGGTAGATGGTAAAAAATCTACTGCCGAAGCAATCGTATACAGCGCGCTGGAGACCCTGGCTCAGCGTTCTGGTAAATCTGAACTGGAAGCTTTCGAAGTAGCTCTCGAAAACGTGCGCCCGACTGTTGAAGTTAAGTCTCGCCGCGTTGGTGGTTCTACTTATCAGGTACCAGTTGAAGTCCGTCCGGTTCGCCGCAATGCTCTGGCAATGCGTTGGATCGTTGAAGCTGCTCGTAAACGCGGTGATAAATCCATGGCTCTGCGCCTGGCGAACGAACTTTCTGATGCTGCAGACAACAAAGGTACTGCAGTTAAGAAACGTGAAGACGTTCACCGTATGGCAGAAGCCAACAAGGCGTTCGCACACTACCGTTGGTAATCCCTTCGGCATGTTAGTCACCAGACGGGCGCTTGAGATAAGTCGCCCGTTCTGGGTAACTTAATCTGAGCGCCTAAAGAAACAAACGAGGAATCAAATGGCTCGTACAACACCCATCGCACGCTATCGTAACATCGGTATCAGTGCGCATATCGACGCCGGTAAGACCACTACTACCGAACGTATTCTGTTCTACACCGGTGTAAACCACAAAATCGGTGAAGTTCATGACGGCGCCGCAACCATGGACTGGATGGAGCAGGAGCAGGAGCGTGGTATCACCATTACCTCCGCTGCGACTACCGCATTCTGGTCTGGTATGGCTAAGCAGTATGAACCGCATCGTATCAACATCATCGACACCCCGGGGCACGTTGACTTCACCATCGAAGTAGAACGTTCTATGCGTGTTCTTGACGGTGCGGTAATGGTTTACTGCGCAGTTGGTGGTGTTCAGCCGCAGTCTGAAACCGTATGGCGTCAGGCTAACAAATACAAAGTTCCGCGTATCGCGTTCGTTAACAAAATGGACCGTATGGGCGCGAACTTCCTGAAAGTCGTTAACCAGATCAAAACCCGTCTGGGCGCGAACCCGGTTCCGCTGCAGCTGGCGATTGGTGCTGAAGAAGGCTTCACCGGTGTTGTTGACCTGGTGAAAATGAAAGCCATCAACTGGAACGACGCAGACCAGGGCGTAACCTTCGAATACGAAGATATCCCGGCTGAGATGCAGGACCTGGCTGACGAATGGCACCAGAACCTGATCGAATCCGCAGCTGAAGCTTCTGAAGAGCTGATGGAGAAATACTTGGGTGGTGAAGAACTGACTGAAGAAGAGATTAAATCAGCTCTGCGTCAGCGTGTTCTGAACAACGAAATCATCCTGGTAACCTGCGGTTCTGCGTTCAAGAACAAAGGTGTTCAGGCGATGCTGGATGCGGTAGTTGACTACCTGCCATCCCCGGTAGACGTTCCTGCGATCAACGGTATCCTGGACGACGGTAAAGATACTCCGGCTGAGCGTCACGCAAGCGACGACGAGCCGTTCTCTGCACTGGCGTTTAAAATTGCTACCGACCCGTTCGTTGGTAACCTGACGTTCTTCCGTGTGTATTCTGGCGTGGTTAACTCCGGTGACACCATCCTGAACTCCGTAAAAGCTGCTCGTGAGCGTTTCGGTCGTATCGTACAGATGCATGCGAACAAACGTGAAGAGATTAAAGAAGTTCGTGCAGGCGACATCGCTGCTGCTATCGGTCTGAAAGACGTGACTACTGGTGACACCCTGTGTGACCCGAATGCGCCGATCATTCTGGAGCGTATGGAGTTCCCTGAGCCGGTAATCTCTATCGCGGTTGAACCGAAAACCAAAGCTGACCAGGAAAAAATGGGTCTGGCTCTGGGCCGTCTGGCTAAAGAAGACCCGTCTTTCCGCGTATGGACTGATGAAGAATCTAACCAGACCATCATCGCTGGTATGGGTGAACTGCACCTGGACATCATCGTTGACCGTATGAAGCGCGAGTTCAACGTTGAAGCGAACGTAGGTAAACCTCAGGTTGCTTACCGCGAAGCGATTCGCAGCAAAGTTACCGATATCGAAGGTAAACACGCTAAGCAGTCTGGTGGTCGCGGTCAGTATGGTCATGTTGTTATCGACATGTACCCGCTGGAGCCGGGCTCAAATCCGAAAGGTTACGAGTTCATCAACGATATCAAGGGCGGCGTAATTCCTGGCGAATACATCCCGGCCGTTGATAAAGGTATCCAGGAGCAGCTGAAGTCTGGCCCGCTGGCTGGTTATCCGGTAGTTGACATGGGCGTGCGTCTGCACTTCGGTTCTTACCATGACGTTGACTCCTCTGAACTGGCGTTTAAACTGGCTGCTTCTATCGCCTTTAAAGAAGGCTTTAAGAAAGCAAACCCAGTTCTGCTTGAGCCGATCATGAAGGTTGAAGTAGAAACTCCGGAAGAGAACACCGGTGACGTTATCGGTGACTTGAGCCGTCGTCGCGGTATGCTGCGTGGTCAGGAGTCCGAAGTAACTGGCGTTAAGATCCACGCTGAAGTTCCGCTGTCTGAAATGTTCGGATATGCAACTCAGCTGCGTTCTCTGACCAAAGGTCGTGCATCATACACTATGGAATTCCTGAAGTATGATGATGCGCCGAACAACGTTGCTCAGGCCGTAATCGAAGCCCGTGGTAAATAAGCCGCAGGGTTAAAAACAAAGTCCCGTGCCCCCTCGATGAGGGGGCGCTATAGTAAGGAATATAGCCGTGTCTAAAGAAAAATTTGAACGTACAAAACCGCACGTCAACGTCGGTACTATCGGCCACGTTGACCATGGTAAAACTACCCTGACT
>NZ_JALJCP010000006.1:0-5385 GCF_023079515.1 Franconibacter sp. IITDAS19
GACGACCGGGTTTTTTGCTATCTGGCGTTTAACTCTTTTTCGAAATTATCTTGAGTCCTGCTCTCTTTTTGCTCTCTTCTGCCTGTTTCTCCGTTTCATTCATCTGTGCGCTACAAGCCATCTGTTGCAGGATCGGGTAAACTAGCCGCAAGAATGATTCAGGAAACTACCATGAGTATTTCTCTTAAGCCCTTCAATACTTTTGGCATTGAAAGCCAGGCGCTCAAGCTTGTTGAAGTACAAACCGCAGAAGCATTGATCCAAACGTGGCGGGAAGCGCAGACTGACCATTTACCTGTTTTGATTTTGGGTGAGGGGAGTAATGTTTTATTCACTGAAAACTTTGACGGCGTGGTAATCGTTAACCGTATCCGAGGAGTAACGGTACGGGAAGAGAGCGATAAATGGTTGCTGCACGTAGGCGCAGGAGAAAACTGGCATCAGCTGGTCGAGTATACGCTGGAAAGAAATATGCCGGGCTTAGAGAATTTGGCGTTGATCCCCGGATGTGCTGGCTCTTCACCTATTCAGAATATTGGCGCTTATGGTGTGGAATTAAAACAAGTTTGCGATTACGTAGAATGCGTTGAGCTTTTAACGGGCACACTTCACCGTTTGCCAGTCGAAGCATGCCGCTTTGGTTACCGTGACAGCATCTTCAAGCATGAATATCAGGATCGGTTTGCCATTACCGCTGTAGGTATCCGCCTGGCTAAAATATGGCAACCCGTTCTTACCTATGGCGATTTAACCCGGTTTGATCCTACTACTGTTACACCTCGCCAGGTTTTTGATGCAGTATGCCATATGCGCCGTACAAAGCTTCCTGACCCTCGGGTAAACGGCAATGCCGGCAGCTTCTTTAAAAACCCAGAGGTCTCGAAAGCTCAAGCCGCAACGCTCTTACAAGCCTATCCTGATGCTCCTCATTACCCACAAAAAAATGGCAGCGTGAAGCTTGCTGCTGGCTGGCTTATCGACAAATGCCAGCTCAAGGGGCATCGGATTGGCGGTGCGGCCGTACATCGCCAGCAAGCGCTAGTACTAATTAATGAAGAAAACGCTACGGCAGAAGATATAGTGCGACTGGCCAGATTTGTTCGCCAGACCGTCGGTAGCAAATTTGATATCTGGCTCGAACCAGAGGTGCGGTTTATCGGCCGTACGGGCGAAGTGAGCGCTGTGGAGACAATTACATGAAAGACAATACGGTTCCCCTGACGCTTATGTCTACCCTTGCGGATGGCCAGTTCCACTCAGGCGAACAGCTTGGCGATACGCTGGGCATGAGCCGCGCAGCCATTAATAAGCATATACAAACCTTACGTGATTGGGGGGTAGACGTTTTTACGGTGCCTGGTAAAGGTTACAGCTTGCCGGAACCCATTCAGCTCCTTAATGAAGACGTTATTCGCTCCCAAATCGAGACAGGTTCGGTTGCTGTATTGCCAGTTATTGATTCTACTAATCAGTATTTACTGGATCGCCTTTCCTCCTTACAGTCTGGGGATGCCTGCATTGCAGAATACCAACAGGCGGGGAGAGGGCGGCGCGGGCGTAAATGGTTCTCCCCTTTCGGCGCTAACCTTTATCTATCCATGTACTGGCGTCTTGAGCAGGGGCCAGCTGCTGCTATCGGTCTGAGTCTTGTCATCGGCATCGTTATGGCTGAAGTCCTGCATGATCTTGGCGCCGATCAAGTGCGGGTTAAATGGCCCAACGACCTTTATCTTCAGGATCGTAAACTGGCAGGAATCCTGGTTGAGCTAACCGGTAAAACTGGCGATGCAGCGCAGATTGTTATTGGCGCGGGGATAAACCTTGCAATGCGTCGTGTTGAAAGCGAAGTCGTTAATCAGGGGTGGATTAATCTTCAGGAGGCGGGCATTAAAATAGATCGCAATCAGTTAGCTGCTCGTCTTATTAATGAACTGCGGGTTGCCCTGGAGCAATTTGAAAAAGAGGGGCTGTCGCCTTTCCTGGCGCGCTGGGAGAAGTTAGATAATTTTATTCATCGCCCGGTTAAGTTGATTATCGGCGACCGAGAAATTTACGGTATCTCGCGAGGAATTGACGAGCAAGGTGCCCTGCTATTGGAGCAGAACGGAGCAATCAAAGCCTGGGTAGGCGGTGAGATCTCTTTACGAAGCGCAGAATAAAACAGGGGAGCATAGCTCCCCTGTTTTATTTCCTGAGCCGGACAGATTCCACAGCATGATTCGCGCTTTTGGTCATTATCAGGCTAGCTCTCTCCCTGGTGGGGAGAATGTTTTCCTTCAAATTCAGCCAGTTAATTTCCTTCCAGAGCTGAGTGGCGACATTTACCGCTTCATCTTCAGAAAGTTTGGCGTAATTATGGAAATAAGAGTCAGGATCGGTGAAAGCCCCTTCCCGGAATTTCAGGAAGCGATTGATATACCACGTTTGCAATAAGTCTTCTGGCGCATCGACATAAATTGAGAAATCAACGAAGTCAGAGACAAATACATGATGCGGGTCGTGAGGATAATCCATACCGCTTTGTAAAACGTTTAAGCCTTCGAGGATCAATATATCTGGCTGTGTAACTACTTTATCGCCGTCAGGAATAACGTCATAAATTAAATGCGAATAAACAGGTGCTGTCACATCAGGCACACCTGATTTTATATCCGCCACAAATTTCACCAGCCTGTGCATGTCGTAAGACTGAGGAAACCCTTTCTTCTTCATCAAATTGCGCTCTTTGAGCACTTTATTCGGATGCAGAAAGCCATCAGTGGTAATAAGTTCAACGCGGCGATGTTCAGGCCAGCGGCTCAGCAACGCCTGCAGCACACGCGCTGTCGTACTTTTACCTACGGCGACGCTGCCTGCAATGCTGATGATATAGGGGATGCGCTGACCGTTTGTGCCAAGAAACTGCTCCAGCACGGCCTGGCGGCGAAGATTAGAGCTGATATAGAAGTTCAGCAGACGGGATAACGGCAGATAAATTTCAGCCACTTCCTCAAGAGAAAGATCTTCGTTAATCCCTTTTAAGCGGGCAATTTCACCTTCGGTTAGCGTCATCGGCACCGAGTCGCGAAGTGCAGCCCATTGGCTCCGGTTAAACTGAAGATAAGGAGTCGTTAACATTTGCTCTTTATTACTCATAAGCATGCTTCTGCCTGTCATTCAGGACAAAATGAGAGCTTTTCGCTTAACGAAACGAAGCTCTCATCTTCGAGCGCTCAATGGCACGCTACGTGTATCATTTTTGACAATGGGCAGGAGGTTAACACCAGATGACGGCGAATAATAAGAAAAAATCATAATCATGATGCTTTCCAGGGGAAGCGTCACGGTTAGCGTACTTTACAAGCGCTTAAGCCCTGAGATCTTGTGAAGGAATAAGGTACTTTGATGAAGAACGCCTGGCCAAACATTCGATGTTATGACATGGCATTTACATAAAATCGCAGGCCTTAGATTGACCTTTTAAGCGGAAGCACACGTTCTGGAATACCCTTTGAGAAGATTATGCGGCAGTGTTTGACGCTTTATGAAGCCCGGAACGGTTGAAATAGCGTCAGATTTGCGCGCTGATGCGCAAAATGTGAGCGATAGAGCAGTTTATGCAATTTTTTTGTTGCATAGGCGAGCCGCTATTCCTAGAATGCGCGCTACTTGATGCCGGCTTAGCTCAGTAGGTAGAGCAACTGACTTGTAATCAGTAGGTCACCAGTTCGATTCCGGTAGCCGGCACCATCAAGTTCGGGTGGGGTTCCCGAGCGGCCAAAGGGAGCAGACTGTAAATCTGCCGTCACAGACTTCGAAGGTTCGAATCCTTCCCCCACCACCATTTTCGGCCACGCGTTGGCGTAGCCCGAGACGATAAGCTCCAGCTAATCGGCTCGAATATTGAGAGGTTTTCTCTCATATTCACTACAGAAAGAATCAGGTAGCCGAGTTCCAGGATGCGGGCATCGTATAATGGCTATTACCTCAGCCTTCCAAGCTGATGATGCGGGTTCGATTCCCGCTGCCCGCTCCAAGATGTGCTGATATAGCTCAGTTGGTAGAGCGCACCCTTGGTAAGGGTGAGGTCGGCAGTTCGAATCTGCCTATCAGCACCACTTCTCTTTTCCTCCCTGCTTCTCTTCTGTTATGAATTCAACAAATTCAGGCGATAGCCTGGTTGATGTGGTGATATCACCGATTTATCCGTGTCTTAGAGGGACAATCGATGTCTAAAGAAAAGTTTGAACGTACAAAACCGCACGTTAACGTCGGTACTATCGGCCACGTTGACCATGGTAAAACAACGCTGACCGCTGCCATCACTACCGTTCTGGCTAAAACCTACGGTGGTTCTGCTCGTGCATTCGATCAGATCGATAACGCGCCGGAAGAGAAAGCTCGTGGTATCACCATCAACACCTCTCACGTTGAATACGACACCCCGACCCGTCACTACGCGCACGTTGACTGCCCGGGCCACGCCGACTACGTGAAAAACATGATCACCGGTGCTGCTCAGATGGACGGCGCTATCCTGGTTGTTGCTGCGACTGACGGCCCGATGCCGCAGACCCGTGAGCACATCCTGCTGGGTCGTCAGGTAGGCGTTCCGTACATCATCGTGTTCCTGAACAAGTGCGACATGGTTGATGACGAAGAGCTGCTGGAACTGGTAGAGATGGAAGTTCGCGAACTGCTGTCTCAGTACGACTTCCCGGGCGACGACACCCCGATCGTACGTGGTTCCGCTCTGAAAGCGCTGGAAGGCGACGCTGAGTGGGAAGCGAAAATCATCGAACTGGCTGGCTTCCTGGATTCCTACATCCCGGAACCGGAGCGCGCAATTGACAAGCCGTTCCTGCTGCCGATCGAAGACGTATTCTCCATCTCCGGTCGTGGTACCGTTGTTACCGGTCGTGTAGAGCGCGGTATCATCAAAGTGGGTGAAGAAGTTGAAATCGTTGGTATCAAAGATACCGCGAAATCCACCTGTACCGGCGTTGAAATGTTCCGCAAACTGCTGGACGAAGGCCGTGCGGGCGAGAACGTGGGCGTTCTGCTGCGTGGTATCAAGCGTGAAGAAATCGAACGTGGTCAGGTACTGGCGAAGCCGGGCACCATCAAGCCGCACACCAAGTTCGAATCTGAAGTGTACATTCTGTCCAAAGATGAAGGCGGCCGTCACACTCCGTTCTTCAAAGGCTACCGTCCGCAGTTCTACTTCCGTACCACTGACGTGACTGGCACCATCGAACTGCCGGAAGGCGTGGAGATGGTAATGCCGGGCGACAACATCAAAATGGTTGTTACCCTGATCCACCCGATCGCGATGGACGACGGTCTGCGTTTCGCAATCCGCGAAGGCGGCCGTACCGTTGGCGCGGGCGTGGTTGCTAAAGTTCT
>NZ_JALJCP010000007.1:0-222085 GCF_023079515.1 Franconibacter sp. IITDAS19
GGTGAAAAGCCCATCCTCACGGATGGGCTTTTTGCTTTTCAGCGGTATTGCTTTTCTTTAGTTACAACATTCTAAAAGCACTTGCTGGAAGAGCAAAAAATAACCACTCATTCGAGTGGTTATTGAGATTTAGTACAACAGAAGATAACTGTTTACTCTTTATTGCCCGGCAGAACCGTATTCATGATCTGCTGCGCCGTGTCTTTAATGACTTTTCCTGCGGAGTGGTCGCCTTTGGCCATAGAAGACATGAATGATTTTGCCTGCTGAAGCGTAATATGCGGCGGTAGTGGAGCAACTTCAGGATCTGTTTTCACTTCCAGCACTACAGGACGATCGGCCCCTAACGCTTCGGTCCACGCCTCATGCAGTTTATCGGGATCGTCAACAAAAATACCTTTTAGCCCAATAGATTCAGCAAATTTAGCATAAGGAACATCCGGTACATCCTGCGTTGCTTCATAACGGGGGTTCCCTTCCATTACACGTTGTTCCCACGTCACCTGGTTCAAATCGCCATTGTTGAACACGCATACAATCAGACGCGGATCGGACCAGCTTTTCCAGTATTTTTGAATTGTAATTAACTCAGCAAGGTTATTCATCTGCATCGCACCATCGCCTACCAGGGCGACAACCGGTTTTTCCGCAAACGCAAACTTAGCAGCAATAGCGTAGGGCACTGCTGCGCCCATAGAGGCAAGCCCGCCTGATAATGAAGAACGCTGTCCCTGCTTAATTTTAAAGTCCCGGGCATACCAGTTAGCGCATGAACCTGAATCAGAAGTGACGATGGCGTTATCAGGCAACAGCGGCGACATTTCCCATACCACGCGCTGCGGATTAACCGGATTGGCTTTCGCCATTGCCCGTTCTTCCATTTTTTTCCACCACTCCTGTACGGAAACAGCAATCTTTTCCTGCCATGAGCGGTCTTCTTTACGTTTAAGCAGCGGCAGCAGAGCCTGTAAGGTGCTGACGGCGTCGCCATGCAGATTAACTTCGGTAGGATAGCGTAATCCCAGCATGGAGGGATCGATATCGATCTGGACGGCACGTGCCTGGCCTTCTTTTGGCAAGAATTCTGCCCAGGGAAAGCCGGTGCCAATCATGAGCAACGTGTCGCACTCCTGCATGAGATCCCACGACGGCTCGGTACCGAGCAATCCTATACAGCCCGTTACAAACGGAGCATCATCGGGCAAAACATCTTTACCTAATAAAGCCTTAGCTACACCTGCGCCCAACAAATTAGCTGCCTGAACCACTTCCACCGCCGCTTCGCGCGCGCCAGCGCCAATCAATATCGCAACTTTTTTACCGTCGTTAAGGATATCAGCAGCGCGCTGCAGATCGTATTGATGAGGGATGACATGCGGGCGTTGATAGCCGGGGCCTGAATGCGTAAAACCATGCGCATGCTGCGGTTCTTGCCACTCTTCATCCTGAATATCTTTTGGCAGAATAAGCACCGTTACGCCATTGGTAGCGGTAGCAATACGCACCCCCCGATCCACCAGATGGCGGACCTGTGAGGGCGTCGCCGCTTCCTGCACAAAGCTTGCTACATCGCTGAATACGCGGTCGAGGTTAAGCTCCTGTTGATATGTGGCGCCGCGGGCCGTTGCCTCCGCCTGACCCGCGATGGCGATGACCGGCATATGGTCCATTCGTGCGTCATACAGCCCTGTCAGTAAATGAGTCGCGCCAGGGCCGCCCGTTGAGAGACAAACGCCAGGTTCGCCGGTGAATTTAGCGTGAGCGCAGGCCATAAATGCGGCCATCTCTTCATGCCGCACCTGAATAAATTCAATGCCGTTTCCTGCTTTCTCTGCACGCTGCAGCGCGCCGAGCACGCCATTTATTCCATCGCCCGGATAGCCATAAATCCGGGTTACTCCCCATGCTTTTAACCGTTCTACAAAAAAGTCACTCGTCATCTTCGTCATTATTTTGCCTCGCTTCAGGTGGTACGTGACGGCGTTCAGCCTGAGCTGCGCTCGAACCTTTAGTCTGTTCGAGAATAGTTCACTTAAAGCAAATGGGCGAAAAAGGGGGAGTTCTCCGAAGGCTGCTATGGTTAAAAGAACAATCACAACGGAGAGCCGCCGGTGCGCAAAGAATTTGATTACCAGCAGGATTTTACTAATACCGATTTTCGCCAGCATCCTGAGCTGTATCAGGTAGGACGGGGCGAGCAGGGTGTGTTGCTGGTTGAGCCTTATAAGAGTGAAATTCTGCCCTGGTGGCGTTACAAGGATCCGGAGTCCGCTCAAAAGTCAGCGGAGAAAATTTATGCGCTGTTTGAGCAATACCGGGAAAAAGATGACTTTGTCGGCATGGACATGGCGCGGAAATTTATTCAAATGGGGTATACCCGCGCACGGCGCTACGCCAATTACAAAGGCGGTAAGAAATATGATGAAAAGCGTGAGTTAATGCCGCGCGGCAACGATCCGGTTAAAGCAGCGGCAGCGGCGGTATTTAAGACGTGGTGGGATCGCATACGCGCCGATGAAGATTATCTTCGTCGTAAAAAAGCACATCAAGAAAAATGGGGATAAGCAGACTCTTTCAGGGGGCGTAAAATGTTCTGCGCATCACAGAATCAATAGCCAACAAATAATTAACACTTTATTTACCTTTAATGCGGGCGCAAGCTACGGATCCGCATTTTACGGGTTGGTTTTCCCGTAATGAAAGACAGGAGAAAAAAATGACAGAAGTAACCGCCCGTTCGGAGAAAACGGCGCTGACGTCATCGGATACTCGTCGTTGCGTCTGGGCTATCGTTGGCGCTTCATCCGGTAATCTGGTGGAGTGGTTCGATTTTTATGTCTATTCGTTCTGCTCGCTCTATTTCGCCCACATCTTCTTCCCCTCCGGCAACAGCACCACCCAGCTTCTGCAAACCGCAGGCATTTTTGCCGCAGGTTTTTTGATGCGCCCAATCGGGGGGTGGATGTTTGGCTATATTGCAGATAAGCATGGACGTAAAACTTCCATGCTGATTTCCGTCTGCATGATGTGCTTTGGCTCGCTCGTCATCGCCTGCCTGCCGGGTTATGACGTGCTTGGCACCTGGGCGCCAGCGCTGCTGTTGTTGGCGCGTCTGTTTCAGGGGCTTTCGGTTGGCGGCGAGTATGGCACCAGCGCTACTTATATGAGTGAAGTGGCAATAGAGGGACGTAAAGGCTTTTACGCTTCTTTCCAGTACGTCACGCTTATCGGCGGTCAGTTGCTGGCGCTGCTGGTGTTGGTTGTTTTACAACAGACGTTAGCGGACAGCGATTTACGCGCCTGGGGCTGGCGTATTCCGTTTGCACTGGGCGCCGGGCTGGCGATTGTGGCGTTGTGGCTGCGTCGTTCGCTGGAGGAAACCTCGCAGCAGGAGACGCGTGCGCTGAAGGAAGCCGGGTCGTTGAAAGGGTTATGGCGCAACCGACGCGCTTTCCTGATGGTATTGGGCTTTACTGCTGCAGGCTCGCTGAGTTTTTACACCTTCACAACTTACATGCAGAAGTATCTGGTCAATACCGCCGGCATGCATGCTAATGTTGCAAGCGGCGTGATGACGGCGGCGTTATTTGTCTACATGCTGGCGCAACCGTTTTTTGGCGCGCTTTCCGATAAAATCGGCCGTCGTAACTCTATGATCTGCTTTAGCGTGCTCGCCACGTTTTGTACCGTGCCTATCCTCACCGCGTTGCAGCATGTCTCCTCGCCTTATGCCGCTTTTGGGCTGGTGATCCTCGCTTTGCTGATTGTCAGTTTTTACACCTCAATAAGCGGCATTTTGAAAGCAGAGATGTTCCCGGCGCAGGTGCGGGCTTTAGGAGTAGGGCTATCTTATGCCGTTGCAAACGCTCTGTTTGGCGGGTCGGCGGAATATGTCGCCCTTTCGCTAAAATCGCTGGGCTCGGAAACCGCCTTTTTCTGGTACGTTTCGGTAATGAGCGCGATTGCGCTGCTGGTTTCGCTCAAATTGCACCGTAAAGGAAAGGGCATGCGGCTTTAATGTTCGGCTAACTGCCAGATTGTATAGCCGGTCGTCGCGCCGGCTACGTCCCAGGCAAAATCCTTCCAGCTCCAGCCGCTGCCCGCCGGGCGGCTGTCCCAAAATTCTTTTGTTGCGCCAAGAGAAAGGGAGAACATGACACCCACGGCAGCGGCGCGATCGTGGCTTATTCCCTGATGTTGTGCAAACTCGTTTCCGGCAGCAGAAAGCATGGCAGAGGCGAGAAAATGCTGAGCTTTATCCTGACCCGACCAGGCGTCCTGCGCCATATGGGTACAGCCAGTTAACAGCATCGTGCTGATGAGTAAAAGAAAACGCATACAGCCTGTCCCAATAAAAAAGCCCTGACGGGCAGGGCTTTTCACTATAGCTGAAAGTTACAGAATGCGGCTAATCAGCCGGTCTATCCGAATACGCCGTAAGCGGCGAATCAGCTTACGAACTTTTACCGGATAATCTGCGATGCTTTGTAACTCACGGTAATGCTTCACGACTACCGTATGGGTGCGGATAAGCTCCAGCTCTTTATTGCGCATTGCAGCCAGTTGCTGCCTGGGATCGTGGATAAGAATGGCGTTTTCCAGGTCGAGCCGCCATGCGCGTGGGTTAAGGTTGTTGCCGGTAAGCAGCATCCATTCATCATCCACCCACATGCCTTTCAGGTGATAGCTGTTATCTTCATCTTTCCATAAGCGCACCACCAGCTGTCCGCTGTTGACATAATACTGCAGGCGGCTTAAGAAACGGCGCAGGTTGATTTCATAGAGGTAGGGCAGCGCGCCAATGATTTTAAAAGGCTCATTCTCAGGAATGTAGAAATCGTTAGCGGTTTTGTCGCCGACGATAATTTCTACCTGTTTGCCATCGCGCAGCAACTGGATAACGTTGCGTACCAAAACGGCAGGGAGGTTGAAATAGGGAGTGCAGATAACCAGCTTCTGATCCACACAAGGCATGAGATGGAAGATGGTTTTATTTAGCGGGCTGGATTTGCCCAGCCCAACCAGCGGCGTTACCGCCAGTTGTTCGTTATCCGCATTCCCCTGAAAATGATACGTCGCATCGCGCAATTCCTGGCGAAACAGACGGATATCGTTTTTGATTTCCGGACTCTTCGGGCGGCCCGGGTTGTCCAGACGATTTACCGCACGGCCTGCAGCCAGATGCTGCTGCACCCAAAAGTACATCTGATCGGCAAGCTCAGCGTTACGGATCCAGTGATAGCGATCGTAACGGTATTTTTCGTGCTGATGCAGATAAACATCATTCAGGCTGGCGCCGCTGTAAAACACGCCGTCATCAATAATAAAGCCTTTGTAGTGCAGCACGCCCAGCGCTTCGCGGGTATTAACAGGAACGCCGTAAACCGGGATTTCGACGCCTGGATTTTCCTTCGCCATACGGCAATACCAGTCAGCGTTGGTATTCGATGCCGCCGCGCCGATGCGCCCGCGCTGGGCGCGGTGCCAGTCTACAAGGACGCTTACTTCCAATTCAGGACGCTGGCGCTTTGCTTCATACAGGGCGGAAAGAATGCCTTTGCCGCCGTCGTCCTGCTCAAGATAGAGCGCGACGAGGCAGATACGCTGGGTTGCCGCCGCGATTTTTTGCAACAGGGTTTCCCGAAAATCGGCGGGGGAAAAGTAAAACTCGACATCATCAACTGACTGAGAAAGCTTCGGTAGTTGGGCAAGGTGTTGTTGATGTTTGTTTCGTTTAAATTTAGACAACATCACAGTGCATATCTTCTCTGAATAGGATGGTCTTCTGCGCAAAACAGACGACAGAAGTGGACGATAATATCACTACTGTCCGGGAAAGTGGTCACTATTTCCAGCACCTTACTCACGACTCGGCTTCCTGCGACAGTGGTAATGTCAGGCCGACAATGCCATCTTCCAACTGAACATCCACCTTAAACCCGAGTTTTCTGGCCAGCGCCACCATGCCCCGATTATGCGGCATGGTAATGCCGTTTAACCGTTGCAGGCCATGCTCGCGAGTATAAACAATCAGCTTTTCCAGCAAACGGCGGCCAAGCCCAAGGCCTTTGAGATCCGAACGCACCAGTACCGCAAATTCCGCATCAATGTTATCCGGGTCTGATATGGCGCGCGTAACGCCAAGTATCTCCGCTTCGTTGTTCTGGTTGCGCACGGCGACGAAAGCCATTTCTCGATCGTAGTCGATCTGCGTCATGTTGGCTAAGTCATCGTGGGTAAATTCGTTGATCTCGCTGAAATAACGGTAGTAGAGATCCTCTTTTGTGACCTGAGCGATAAAGCGCTGCAACAGCGGTTCATCTTCGGGCAGGATGGGGCGGAACAGGCATCTTTCGCCGTTTTTCATTTCTACCCATTCTTCAAATTGATGCGGATAGGGGCGAACCGCCAGCCGTCCATCCGGGTCGCCTGTGAAAGGCTTAATTTGTAGCGTAACGTCGAGTGCGGTGAACTCGCTGGCGGAGGCGAGCAGCGGGTGAATATCCAGCCGGTCAATCTCCGGGCAGTCCACAATCAGGTTAGAAACCTGCACCAGTAGCTGGCTCAACGCGGGAATATCAAGCGGGCGAAGCGCGCTGCGCCCGCGAACGTTACCCTTTTTAATCGCCTGAATAACAAGATAACGCGCCAGGTTCATGTTAAGCGGCGGCAGCGCTACAGCGGCTTGTTCTTCAGGGCGCCACTCTACGCCGCCTTCGCCCAGCATAATCAGCGGTCCGAATACCTCGTCATGCTCCACCACAACCCGCAACTCCTGCGCGCCCGCACGATTTGCCATGCTTTGCACCAACAGGCCGTGAATGCGCGCCTGCGGCCAGGTCATTTTTACGCGATCGAGGATAGCATCCGCCGCCTGTTGCACCTCTTTTGCCGTGCGCAGGTAAAGCATTACGCCCTGGACTTCCGACTTATGCGGAATATCCGGCGAGCGCAGCTTCAGCGCCACCGGGTAGCCAATCTGCTCAGCGATATGCACCGCTTCGGCGCTGTCGCTGGCAATCCAGGTCGGCAAAGTCTGTAGACCGTAGGCCTGCAAAATGGGCTGCACTTCATGCGTATCAAGCCGGGTAGCCCCGTCTTCTAACGCCTGTTGCAGCAAGCGATGGGCATCGGCGGTATTGGTCGTAAGGTTGACGGGCAGGGCCGGGATCTCGCGCAGCTGTTTCTGATTGCGGCGATACTCCACCATATGCATAAAGGCGGTTATTGCCCCTTCCGGCGTGCGGTAAGTAGGAATGCCGGCATCGCTAAAGAGTCTTCGCGCTTCTTGCGAAGAGTGCTCGCCGCACCAGTTGGTGATGAGCGTAACGTACTTGCCGCGCGAATGGCGATTGAGCAGGTCTATAAGCGCGCGCGCGCTTTCGCTGCCCGGCGCTGCGGCGCTGGGAGAGTGAATGATCATCAGCGCGTCATAATCGTGGCTATCAAGCAGCGCTTCTATCGCTTTCAGGTAGCGCTCAGGCGTTGCGTCATCTCGCAAATCAAGGGGGTTGGCAGGCTCAACGCCCGCTGGCAGCGCCGTTTTCAAACGGGCAAGCGTCTCCTCACCGGGTGTTGCCAGTTTGCCGTTGCGTAACCACAATTCATCCAGCGCAAGCGCCGCCGGGGCCGCGCCGTTGCTGACAATCATCAGCCGTTCGCCGCGCAGCGGACGCATGTGGCTGAGCGTTTCGACGGCTGAAAAGAGCTCATGCGTGTCCTGAACGCGCAACAGACCGGCGCGCTGGATGGCGGCATCCCAGGCGGCATCCAGCCCGGCAGGCGTGCGAAGAAGATGCCGCGCCTGCGGGCTACGCCCGCTTTTAATCACCAGAATAGGTTTATTACGGGAAGCGCTACGGGCGGCAGAAACAAAACGCCGGGCGTCGCTCAGGTGTTCCAGATAGAGCAAAATGGCGCTGGTTTTGCTGTCCCGCGTCAGGTAATCAAGCAGTTCGTCGACATCAATGTCCAGGCTATCACCAAGCGCGATAAAATAGGAGAACCCCATTTCGCGCTGCTGGGCCCAGTCGAGGATAGTGTTGGAAACGGCGGCGGACTGCGAAATAAACGCCAGCTTGCCTTTACGGATCGGCACCGGGGAAAAGCTGGCGTTCAGGCCCTGCCAGGGGGCGAGCAGACCAAGACTGTTTGGCCCTAACAAACGCATCTGAAAACGCGCCGCGCAGGCCAGCAGGTCTGCGTGCTGCTCCGCAGGCGAAGAGAGGATAATGCAGGTCTTACAGCCTTTTTCTCCCAGCGCCTCCAGCAGCGCCAGATTTCGCCTGGCATTGGTGCAAAGCACAGCGAGATCGGGCGTAAAAGGAAGACTCGCCACATCGGGCCAGGCAAGGACGCCGCAAACCGCTTTCCAGGCGGGCGTGACTGGCAATACCGGGCCGTTGAATCCGCCCGCCAGCAAATTGCGCATCATCAGATAACCCGCGCGATCCGGCTTCATCGACGCGCCTACCACGGCGATGGATTTCGGGCGTAGCAGGGCTTCCAGTCCACGTTGGCTCATCTTCTTCTCCGCAGGGCAAAGTGACCCGATGATTTTAAACGCTTTCTGTCGCTTCTGCTGTGACGCTTCCCTGATGGTGGGGTTTTCCTGCGAGATAGCGTTCGCGGAACAGCGCAAAATGGTCGCTTAGGCGTTTTGCCGCCGCCATGTCGCCGGCGAGATCGAGCAGGGCTACCGCGACCTCGGCAGTGCAGTATTGTCCCTTTGCATGCGCTTCACGCAGGCGATAGGCGGAAACGCGGGAAAGGTCGACCGAAATGACCGGCAACGCGTCCAGATAAGGGCTTTTACGAAACATTTTCCGCGCTTCGGTCCAGGTGCCGTCGAGCATAATAAACAGCGGCGGTTTGCCGCCAGCGGGCGGGGCGGTTAAGACTTCCCGGCCCGCATCGGCATAAGACGCGGGAAAAACCACCATCGGCTGATAGTCAGGGTTAGCGACCAGATCAAGCAGTGCCTGAGGCGGCTCGGTGCGCGACCACTGAAAGGCTTCGGTATCCGGCAACACATCGGCTATCAATCGGCCGGTATTGCTGGGCTTCATTGGCTCGGTGTCAAACATCACCAGACAAAAGCGGCTGCGGGCCTGCGCGGGCTGCAACGTTGCGCACAGACATTGCTTAAGCGGCAACAGACAGCGCTGGCAGCGGCGGATACGGTTGCCCCTGGCAAGAAAAGGACGAGTGGCGCGCGCGAGGCGCTCGGCGCGTAAGCGAAGAACAGCGTTGTCAGTCATGGAAGGCCTGGCAAAAACGCCATTGTCGCAGAGGGGAAAACGGGGCGCAAATTTTGCGCCCCGTTGCGGTTACACGGCTTCGTTGACGGCTTCGTTTAGCCAGACGTCGAACGGTGCTTTAGGCACCGCGCCGTTAAGCATGTCAACGAGCTGGCCGTTTTTGAACATCATAATGGTCGGGATGCTGCGGATGCGAAAACGCGCGCTAAGCTCACGTTCCGCCTCGGTGTTGATTTTCACGAAGCGGATTTTACCGCTGCGCTCTTCAGCCACGTCTTCAAAAATCGGCGCGAAGTTGCGGCAAGGGCCGCACCACGGGGCCCAGAAATCAACCACTACCGGCAGGTCGTCTTTCAACAGGGCGTCGAAAGTTTCGCTGGTGGCGTTGATAACCTCGCCATCAAACAGCTCATGGCCGCAGCGACCGCATTTCGCGCCATCTTCAAGGCGGTCTTCCGGAATGCGGTTAATAGCCTGGCAGGCGGCACAAACGGTATTCATAACAGACCTCTGGGAAACAGGTTTACAGGAACCGGCAGGGCATGTCGGTTATGTTTCAATATTGTTGCATATTATCTGAGAAGTTGTTTCCGGCGACCAGGTGTTTTATCCAATGAGTACAATAGTTATTAGCTTTTGCGCGAAGAACATGGCGCAGCGGGGATACATCGGGTAATCTTCGCGCTTCGCGCAGCGCTGGTGGAGAAAAGCATGAATGACGATTTAAAAGGTAAAGGCGGCAAGGTCAAAGTGATGTATGTTCGCGGTGACGACAATGCCGATAAACGTGGCGCGAATCCGCGCACCGGAAAAGGAGGCGGACGTCCGTCTGGCTCTGCCCGCGCTGAAGGCGGCCGCCGCGCGCCGCGCGACGAGAAAGGCGGCGCGCGCGACCGCAACCGCGACGCTTCACCATGGCGCACCGTATCCCGCGCGCCAGGCGATGATGCGCCGGCGAAACCCGATCACGGCGGCATCAGCGGTAAAAGTTTTATCGATCCGGAAGTGCTGCGCCGCCAGCGCGCCGAAGAGACCCGCGTTTATGGCGAAAATGCTTGCCAGGCGTTATTCCAGAGCCGTCCGGAAGCCATTGTCCGCGCCTGGTTTATCCAGAGCGTAACGCCGCGTTTTAAAGAGGCGCTGCGCTGGATGGCGGCTAACCGCAAGGCCTATCATGTGGTGGACGAAGCGGAGCTGGCGAAAGCGTCCGGCACCGAGCACCATGGCGGCGTCTGTTTTCTCATCAAAAAACGCAATGGCCTGTCGGTTAACCAGTGGCTGAGCCAGAGCGGCGAAGAAGATTGCGTCCTGGCGCTGGAAGATGTCGGCAACCCGCATAACCTCGGCGCAATCGTGCGCAGTTGCGCGCATTTCGGCGTGAAGGGCGTGGTGGTGCAGGATGCCGGGCTGCTTGAATCCGGCGCAGCAGTGCGCACCGCTGAAGGCGGCGCAGAGCATGTAGAAGCGATAACCGGCGACAGCTTTAACGACACGCTCGAGCAGTTCCGCCGCGCAGGTTACGCTATCGTTACCACTTCCAGCCATAAAGGCACGCCGCTTTTCCAGGCGCAACTGCCGAAGAAAATGGTGTTGGTGCTCGGCCAGGAGCGCGAGGGGATTTCAGAAACCACGTTCGCTAATGCCGATCTGCGTCTCTCGATTGATGGCACCGGTAACGTTGAGAGCCTGAACGTCTCGGTAGCGACTGGCGTCCTGCTTGCCGAGTGGTGGCGACAGAACAAAGCCTGATAAAAAACGCCAGCGTAAGCTGGCGTTTTGCTATTCCGATTCGGCGGACAGCGTCGGTTCCCAGTCGATGGGCTTTTGTCCATGCGCCGTCAGGTATTCATTGGTTTTGGCGAAATGGCCGCAGCCGAAGAAACCGCGATGGGCGGAAAGCGGAGACGGGTGCGGCGCCTGCAAAACATGGTGCCTCTGACGGTCGATAATCGCGCCTTTCTTCTGCGCATGCGAGCCCCAGAGCAGAAATACCACGCCTTCGCGATGCTCGTTAATAAGCGAGATGACCTTATCAGTAAAGGTTTCCCAGCCGAGATTCGCGTGTGAGTGCGCTTTACCCGCCTGAACCGTCAATACGGTATTGAGCAGCATAACGCCCTGACGCGCCCAGCTTTCCAGATAGCCATGCGTCGGGCGTTCAAAGCCCAGAATCGACTTTTCCAGCTCTTTATACATATTCACCAGCGAAGGCGGCGGCGCTACGCCCGGGCGAACGGAGAAAGCAAGCCCGTGCGCTTGCCCCGGGCCGTGATAAGGATCCTGTCCAAGGATAACCACTTTTACGTCGCCCAGTTCCGTAAAGCGAAAAGCATTGAACACATCTTTTTGCGGCGGATAGATAGTTACGCCTGCTTCGCGCTCGGCGGCTACGGTGGTCAGGATGTTCTGGAAATAGGGTTTCTGTTTCTCTTCGGCCAGCACGTCGTGCCAGGTGAGTTTGTCAGCCATCTCGCTCTCCTGCGAATTTTCTTTCCCTAAGCTTAACTGCTTATTTCATCTGAACAAAATTTCCCGGAAGCCAGAGGCGAACGCGGATGAAAATTTACACTTCTCTGGCCGTCTTGTTGGCTGCCTAAGTTGATATAAAACAAATCCTTGGTTTTATGACCACTTTTTCTATGTGGTTTTTGTTGATTTTAATCAAAGAATAATGCCCCGATGTTGGTATATAAAACAACCCATCAACAATGGTTTTACCAATTAGCCAACGCTGGCTGATGATAATCAAAGACTAAGCCCATAGGGAGGCATCATATGATTACGGGTATCCAGATCACTAAAGCCGCGAACGACGACCTGCTGAACTCTTTCTGGCTGCTGGACAATGAAAAAGGCGAAGCACGCTGCGTTTGCGCGAAAGCAGGGTTTGCAGAAGATGAAGTCGTCGCCGTAAGCAAACTTGGCCAGTTTGAATACCGTGAAGTACCGATGGAAGTGAAGCCGGAAGTACGCGTGGAAGGCGGTCAGCATCTGAACGTCAACGTACTGCGCCGCGAAACACTGGAAGATGCCGTTAAGCATCCGGAAAAATATTCGCAACTGACTATTCGCGTTTCTGGTTATGCGGTGCGCTTTAACTCTCTGACGCCTGAACAGCAGCGCGACGTTATTGCCCGTACTTTTACAGAAAGCCTGTAATCTGCCCGACGACGAGGGGGCTCTTCGTCGGCAGCCATAAAAAAACCGCCTGTAAAACAGGCGGTTTTTTCTTAACAGGCGATTACTCTTCGCTGCCCGTCGTTGCTGCCGCATTGGGTTTGCGACGCTTGCCGATATTTTTAGTATCGCGATGACGTTTTTTCACGCGCGGCTTCTCTTTTTCTTTCTCTTTTTTCTTCTCTTCGCGTTTTGCCAGCACTTTCTTCGACGGCTTGCCCTTGAGCTTTTCGCTCGGCGCGCGCGTTGTCGGGCGCAGTTCGTCGATAACGCGCGCTTTCAGCGGCTCTTTGACATATCGCTCAACTTTGCCAAGCAGCAGATGGTCATGGGCTTCCACCAGCGAAATCGCGGTGCCTTTACGCCCGGCGCGGCCTGTACGACCAATGCGGTGCAAATACGTATCCGCCGTGCGCGGCATGTCGAAGTTAAAGACATGGCTGACATCCGCAATATCGATGCCGCGCGCCGCCACGTCGGTGGCGATAAGCACGTTGACGCGACCATCGGTCAGGCGCTTAATCGCTTCGTTACGCTTAGCCTGCACCATCTCGCCTTCGAGATAACAGGTATTGATGCCCGCTTCGCGCAGCCAGCCCGCCAGTTCATGCACGCGCTCGCGCTTGCGCACGAAGACGATAGAACGGCTGACGTCCGGCTGTTTTAGCAGATGCACCAGCAGGGCGGTTTTATGTTGAACATCATCCGCGCGGTAATACCACTGGTGGATCTTCTTACGTTCGCGAACAGAAGGGGTGGCGGAGACTTCAACCGGATCTTCCAGCAGACGCTCAGCGAAATCTTTAATCGCTTCCCCTTCGAGCGTGGCGGAAAACAGCATGGTTTGCTTACGCCAGCGCGTTTCGCCAGAGATGTGTTCGATATCCTGCGCGAAACCCATGTCCAGCATGCGGTCCGCCTCATCGAGGATCAGCGTTTCCACAGCCCGGCAGTCAAAATTCTCTTCTTTAATGTATTGCAACAGGCGGCCGGTGGTCGCGACGACGATATCCTGGTTTTCGCTGAATACTTCGGCGTGATTCATATATGCAACGCCGCCAGTGATTGTGGCGATATCGAGATGCGTGTGAGCGGCGAGCTCGCGAGCGTGCTCGGCAACCTGCATAGCCAGCTCGCGGGTTGGCGTCAGAATGAGAATACGCGGCGGTCCCGATTTTTTACGGGGAAAGTCCAGCAGATGCTGCAACGCCGGCAACAGATAAGCTGCCGTTTTACCGGTGCCTGTCGGCGCTGAACCCAGCACATCACGTCCTTCGAGCGCAGGCGGAATAGCGGCGGCCTGGATAGCCGTGGGACGAGAAAAGCCTTTATCCTGGAGGGCATCCAGAAGGCTTTCATCAAGTTCAAGTTCGGAAAAAGTGGTTACAGTCATTTTCTACCTCAGTGTGGGCCGCCGATTATAGACGTTCAGCCTGTAATGTTCATCCCTTTCCAGGGGGAAGCGCTTCCCCGGGGCGTCGCTTTCCCCTATGCTACAGCGGTTTTGTTAGCAGGTAGTGAAGATGTCTGAGCCAAAAGCCCCGCTGCGCCGTAACGGGTTTACATTTAAACAGTTCTTTATTGCACACGATCGCTGCGCGATGAAAGTCAGTACTGACGGTATCTTGCTGGGTGCGTGGGCGCCCGTCGCCGGCGTGACGCGCGTTCTTGATATCGGCGCAGGAAGCGGATTGCTCGCCCTGATGCTGGCCCAGCGTACGCCGCAAACCGTACAAATTGAAGCGGTGGAACTGGATGCCGAAGCCGCAGAGCAGGCGCGCGAAAACGCGCAGGCCTCGCCGTGGGCGCAACGCCTTGCCGTCCATACTGCGGACGCGCTGGCCTGGTCGCAGCTGCAAACGCAGCGCTATGAGCTTATCGTCTGTAATCCTCCTTATTACGAGAAGGGGGTTGAGTGCGCAACGCCGGCTCGCGAGCAGGCGCGCTATACGACAACGCTCGACCATACCGCTTTGCTGAACTGCGCGGCGCAGTTAATCACAGAAGAAGGTTTTTTTTGCGTCATCCTGCCCGTAGAGGTGGGTGAGGCGTTCAGTCGACAGGCGATAAAACAGGGTTGGCACCTTCGGCTGCGTACGGATGTCGCTGAAACGCCGGAGCGGTTGCCGCACCGCGTGCTGCTCGCTTTTTCACCCTTCCCGGGCGAAAGTTTTAGCGACAGGTTGATTATCCGTGGGCCAGACCACCATTATTCCGAGGCTTATTGCGGCCTGACCCAGGATTTCTATTTGTTTATGTGAACCAGCGGCGAAAGTACGGAAGGACCGGAGTCGGGCAGGGCATCGGGGTAGTCGAGCGTGTAATGCAGTCCGCGGCTCTCTTTACGCATCATCGCGCAGCGCACAATAAGCTCTGCCACCTGAACCAGGTTTCGTAATTCCAGCAGGTTGTTGGAAACACGAAAATGGGCGTAGTACTCGTCTATTTCCTGCTGAAGCATGGTGATGCGGCGTAATGCCCGCTCAAGCCGCCGGGTGGTTCGCACGATGCCAACGTAATCCCACATAAAAAGCCGTAGCTCGTGCCAGTTATGCTGAATAACAACCAGCTCGTCCGGGTTTTCCACGCGGCTTTCGTCCCATGCGGGCAACGCTTTTACCCCGCGCACATAAGGCATACGCTTGTTTATATCTTCTGCGGCCGACCAGCCGTAAACCAGGCACTCCAGTAAAGAATTTGACGCCATGCGGTTAGCGCCGTGCAGCCCGGTGTAGGTCACTTCGCCAACAGCATACAACCCGTCGACATCCGTGCGGCCATGCTCATCCACCATCACGCCGCCACAGGTATAGTGCGCTGCAGGCACCACGGGAACCGGATCGGTAGTGAGATCGATGCCAAGGCCCAGTAGCTTTTCGTAAATGGTGGGGAAGTGGTGGCGGATAAATTCAGCAGGTTTATGGCTGATATCCAGATACATGCAATCCGCGCCGAGGCGTTTCATCTCATGATCAATCGCGCGGGCGACGATATCGCGCGGCGCAAGCTCGGCGCGCTCGTCAAAGTCCGGCATGAAACGACTGCCGTCCGGCCGCTTCAGCCAGGCCCCTTCGCCGCGCAGCGCCTCGGTAAGCAAAAAATTCCTCGCCTGAGGATGGAAAAGCGCGGTGGGGTGAAACTGGTTAAACTCCAGATTCGCCACCCGGCAGCCTGCGCGCCATGCCATGGCGATACCGTCGCCGGAGGCGATGTCCGGGTTAGTGGTATATTGATAAACCTTAGAGGCGCCGCCGGTCGCCAGCACTACCGCTTTCGCCCGGCAAGTTTCCACCCGCTCTTTATTGCGATTCCAGACCCAGGCGCCCACCACGCGGCGGGTGCCGGGCAGCCCGATTTTATCGGAAATAATGAGATCAACGGCGTTGCAGCGTTCAAGAATATGGATGTTGGGATGGCTCAGCGCCTGACCGACCAGCGTGGTTTCTACGGCTTTACCGGTGGCGTCCGCAGAGTGAAGTATGCGTCGATGACTGTGGCCGCCTTCGCGCGTCAGGTGATAGCTTGCTTCGCCATTGGGCTGAATTTCAGTATCAAACAGCACGCCCTGATCGATAAGCCATTGAACGCAATGGCGTGCATTGCTGGCCACGAATTCCACCGCTTCGCGATCGCAGATGCCTGCGCCTGCAATCAAGGTGTCTTCAACATGGGAGGCGATGCTGTCGGTTTCATCAAACACGGCGGCGATGCCGCCCTGGGCGTAAAAGGTCGAGCCTTCGCTCACCGGGCCTTTACTTAGCACAATAACCTGATGCTGCTGCGCCAGACGAAGCGCCAGTGAAAGTCCCGCTGCGCCGCTCCCGACAATCAGCACGTCACAATGAAGGTCTGTAGTCGTGTTCATGATGCTGTGTTTAATTTACTAAACAAGGTTGGGCCAGCATAGCACTCCGGCTTTAAAAAGCGCACGCTTTTTTTATAAACGGTTGCAGATGCTGAACAAGAGGGCGTTGAAGAGCTGTACCAGGCATCAATCGCGCAAAATGGCCTGTTTTGCCGCGCTTCGCACACTTCTGGATTAAAAGATGAAATAAAAGCAGGGTTGCGTTACTCTGCAAACGCCCTGTGCGGCATATTACGGTGCGTAACAGTCCCTTTTTTCCGGGCGGAACATATAATGAATGAGAAAGCGCTTTCCGCAAAACAGAGCACAAAAACAAAGGCGTAACGGAACTATGCGGAGGACCGACACTCTAACCGTCTGCTTGCTCATAAGTGCAGAGTTCGGGTGGCGTTTCGATTACGCGTGGAAATTAGGTTTGGGGAGACATTACCTCGGATGAGCGAGCAGTTAACGGATCAGGTCCTCGTCGAACGGGTCCAGAAGGGAGAACAGAAGGCGTTTAATTTACTGGTGGTCCGCTACCAGCATAAAGTAGCGAACCTGGTTTCCCGGTATGTTCCCTCAGGCGATGTTCCTGACGTGGTGCAAGAGTCTTTTATCAAAGCCTATCGCGCACTGGATTCCTTTCGGGGTGATAGCGCTTTTTATACGTGGTTGTACCGTATCGCCGTCAACACGGCGAAAAATTATCTGGTAGCTCAGGGGCGTAGGCCGCCTTCCAGCGACGTGGACGCCAACGACGCGGAAAACTTCGAAAGCGGCAGCGCGCTGAAAGAAATTTCGAACCCTGAGAACTTAATGTTGTCTGAAGAATTGAGACAAATTGTTTTCCGTACCATTGAGTCACTCCCGGAAGATTTACGCATGGCAATAACGTTACGGGAGCTGGATGGCCTGAGCTATGAAGAGATAGCGGCTATCATGGATTGCCCGGTCGGTACGGTGCGCTCCCGTATTTTCCGTGCTCGGGAAGCTATTGATAATAAAGTTCAACCGCTTATCAGGCGTTGACGATAGCGGGATACTGGAAAAGGTATTAGGCATGCAGAAAGAACAACTTTCCGCTTTGATGGACGGGGAAACACTGGATAGCGAGTTGCTCAATGACTTGTCGAAAGACGAGGCATTGCAGCAAAAATGGGAAAGCTATCATCTCATTCGCGACACGCTGCGCGGTGATACGGGCGAGGTCATGCACTTCGACATTTCCGCGCGCGTTATGGCGGCGCTTGAAAACGAACCGGTTCGCCATGCAGCCCCGCTTATCCCTGAATCACAACCAACCCCCCACCACTGGCAAAAAATGGGTTTCTGGCAGAAGTTGCGCCCCTGGGCGAGCCAGATTACTCAGGTTGGCGTAGCGGCGTGCGTATCGCTGGCAGTGATTATCGGCGTTCAGCATTATAACAGTACGCCGGACGCAGGCACGGCGCAGCCGGAAACGCCCGTCTTCAATACCTTGCCGATGATGGGTAAAGCCAGTCCTGTCAGCCTCGGCGTGCCGTCAGAGAGCACCGCCAGTACGGGCCAACAGCAGCAAGTGCAGGAGCAGCGTCGCCGCATAAACGCAATGCTTCAGGATTACGAACTGCAGCGTCGTTTGCACGCTGAACAGCTCCAGTTTGAGCAGGCGCAAACGCAGCAGGCTGCTGTGCAAGTGCCAGGAAACCAGACTTTAGGAACGCAATCGCAGTAATGAAGCAACTTTGGTGCGCCATGTCCCTTGTGGCTGGCAGCCTGTTCTTCTCTGTCAGCGCCTCGGCGGATGCTTCGTCAGAGGCGCTGTTGCAGCAAATGAACCTGGCTAGCCAGTCACTCAATTACGAGTTAGCTTTTATCAGCATTAACAAGCAAGGCGTGGAGTCGCTCCGCTATCGCCATGCTCGTCTTGATAACAAACCGCTGGCTCAACTTCTGCAGATGGATGGACCGCGCCGTGAAGTCGTACAGCGTGGTAACGAAATCAGCTATTTCGAGCCGGGACTCGAACCGTTCACGCTTAACGGCGACTATATTGTCGATTCGCTGCCGTCATTGGTCTATACCGACTTCCGTCGTCTGGCCCCGTATTATGATTTTATCTCCGTAGGCCGAACCCGCATCGCCGACCGGCTTTGTGAAGTTATCCGCGTGGTGGCGCGCGACGGAACGCGTTACAGCTACATTGTCTGGATGGATACGCAGAGCAAGCTGCCGCTGCGCGTCGATTTGCTGGACCGTGATGGCGAGACGCTGGAACAATTTCGCGTGATTTCATTTACCATTCAGGATAAGCCCGGCACAATGATGCAAAATCTGGCGCAGGCCTCTTTGCCGCCGCTGCTTTCGGTTCCCGGCTCGGAGAAAGTGACGTTCAACTGGGCGCCAGCCTGGCTGCCGCAGGGCTTTTCTGAAGTTTCCAGCAGCCGTCGCTCCTTGCCGACCATAGATATGCCGGTTGAATCCCGGCTCTATTCCGACGGCTTATTCAGTTTCTCGGTTAACATTAATCGCGCCAGCAGCACCAGCGCAGAACAGATGTTGCGTACCGGGCGGCGTACGGTCAGCAGTGAAGTGCGCGACAACGCGGAAATTACCGTGGTCGGCGAACTGCCGCCGCAAACCGCTAAGCGTATTGCCAGCAGCATTAAATTCAAGGCAACACAATGATTAAAGAATGGGCCACGGTGGTATCGTGGCAGGGCGGCGAAGCCGTTTTAAGCTGTGACGTAAAGGCTTCTTGCAGCAGTTGCGCTTCCCGCGCGGGCTGCGGTACGCGCGTGCTGAATAAACTTGGCCCGCAGACGACGCACTACATTACCGTGCCGAGCGAAAAACCGTTAACGCCAGGGCAAAAAGTTGAGTTAGGCATTGCGGAAAGCAGCCTGCTCGGCTCAGCGCTGCTGGTTTATATGTCGCCGCTTGCGGGGCTGTTTATTATGGCCGCGGTTTTTCAGGCGCTTTTCGGCAGCGACATCGCTGCGGCGTGCGGCGCGGCCCTTGGCGGCGTGGGCGGATTTTTGCTGGCGCGTGGTTTTTCGCCGACATTGAGCTCGCGGGAATCCTGGCAGCCCGTCATCCTGAGCGTGGGCTTGCCGCCTGATATTTTGCGTGTTGAAACGCCTTCCTCTGAAAGCCGGTAATCGCCGGCTTTTCTTTTTGTTACCGCTCGGTTTATCGCAGCATTAAGTTGCGACTATGCTTGCAGGATGAGCATTTCCCCGCTTTCTGGTTGTAGTGTAGAATGCAGCGTTTCAGGCAGAAGACAGCCACTATTATCAGGCTCAGTACAGCGCGTTGCGCGAGGCCTCCAGAGCATTTTTAAGGCACAAAAATCTCACTATATGAAGAACATACGCAACTTTTCCATCATAGCTCACATTGACCACGGTAAGTCGACGCTGTCTGACCGTATTATCCAGATTTGCGGTGGCCTCTCCGACCGCGAAATGGAAGCGCAAGTGCTTGATTCAATGGATCTCGAACGTGAACGCGGCATTACAATCAAAGCGCAAAGCGTCACGCTTGATTATAAAGCTTCTAATGGCGAGACCTATCAGCTGAACTTTATCGATACCCCAGGCCATGTCGACTTTTCTTATGAAGTCTCTCGCTCGCTGGCCGCGTGTGAAGGCGCGCTGCTGGTAGTGGACGCCGGTCAGGGCGTGGAAGCGCAAACGCTGGCCAACTGCTACACCGCCATCGAAATGGATCTGGAAGTTGTGCCGGTGCTCAACAAAATCGACCTGCCGGCAGCCGATCCTGAGCGCGTAGCGGAAGAGATTGAAGATATCGTCGGCATCGACGCTACCGACGCCGTGCGCTGCTCGGCTAAAACCGGCGTGGGCGTTCAGGATGTGCTGGAGCGTCTGGTGCGCGACATCCCGCCGCCGGAAGGCGACCCGGACGCGCCGCTGCAGGCGCTGATTATCGACTCCTGGTTCGATAACTACCTGGGCGTGGTTTCGTTGGTGCGTATTAAAAACGGCACCCTGCGCAAAGGCGACAAAATCAAAGTCATGAGCACCGGGCAGACCTATAACGCAGACCGTCTGGGCATCTTCACGCCGAAGCAGGTTGATCGTACTGAACTGAAATGCGGCGAAGTAGGTTGGCTGGTTTGCGCCATCAAAGACATTCTCGGCGCGCCGGTAGGCGATACCCTGACGCAGGCGCGAAACCCCGCGGATAAAGCACTGCCAGGCTTCAAAAAAGTGAAGCCGCAGGTTTATGCGGGCCTGTTCCCGGTCAGCTCTGACGACTATGAAGCTTTCCGCGACGCGCTCGGCAAGCTGAGCCTGAACGACGCCTCCCTGTTCTATGAGCCGGAAAGTTCTACTGCGCTGGGCTTCGGCTTCCGCTGCGGCTTCCTCGGCCTGCTGCACATGGAGATTATCCAGGAGCGTCTGGAGCGTGAATACGATCTCGACCTCATCACCACGGCGCCGACCGTAGTGTATGAAGTGGAGATGACAAACAAAGAAGTGGTTTACGTCGACAGCCCGTCCAAGCTTCCGCCGTTGAATAACATCAATGAGCTGCGTGAGCCGATTGCTGAATGTCATATGCTGCTGCCGCAAGAATACCTCGGCAACGTCATTACGCTATGCGTGGAGAAACGCGGCGTGCAGACCAACATGGTTTACCACGGCAATCAGGTTGCGCTGACGTATGAAATCCCGATGGCGGAAGTGGTGCTCGACTTCTTCGACCGCCTGAAGTCCACCTCGCGCGGCTATGCGTCGCTCGACTACAACTTCAAACGCTTCCAGGCATCCAACATGGTGCGTGTGGACGTGCTTATCAACGGCGAGCGCGTCGATGCGCTGGCGCTCATCACCCACAACGATAACGCGCCATACCGCGGTCGCGAGCTGGTGGAAAAGATGAAAGAGTTGATTCCGCGTCAGCAGTTCGATATCGCGATTCAGGCGGCTATCGGCAACCATATTATTGCTCGCTCTACGGTAAAACAGCTGCGTAAAAACGTTCTGGCAAAATGCTATGGCGGTGACGTAAGCCGTAAGAAGAAACTGTTGCAGAAACAGAAAGAAGGTAAGAAGCGTATGAAGCAGGTCGGCAACGTCGAACTGCCGCAGGAAGCGTTCCTCGCCATTCTGCATGTGGGTAAAGACAGCAAATAACCTAAGGAGTTGGCATGGCGAATATGTTTGCCCTGATCCTCGTGATTGCCACGCTGGGCACGGGCATCTTGTGGTGTCTGGATAAATTTGTCTTCGCACCAAAACGCCGCGAACGTCAGGCGGCGGCGCAGGCTGCCTCTGGCGGAGAGCTGGATACCAAAACGCTGAAAAAAGTCGGCCCGAAACCGGGCTGGCTGGAAACGGGCGCGTCCATCTTCCCGGTGCTGGCGATCGTGTTGATCGTGCGCTCGTTTATCTACGAGCCCTTCCAGATCCCGTCGGGCTCTATGATGCCGACGCTGCTGATCGGCGATTTTATCCTGGTGGAGAAATTCGCTTACGGTATTAAAGATCCGATCTACCAAAAAACGCTGATCGAAACCGGTCATCCGAAGCGTGGGGATATCGCGGTCTTTAAATATCCGGAAGATCCGCGTCTGGATTACATTAAACGCGTGGTAGGTCTGCCGGGCGATAAAGTCAGCTATGATCCGGTCGCCAAGCAGGTGACTATCGAGCCGAACTGCAGTTCCGGCCAGGCTTGCGGCAGCGCGTTGCCGGTCACCTATTCCAACGTGGAGCCAGGCGATTTTGTGCAGACTTTCTCGCGTCGCAACGGCGGTGAAGCCAGCAGCGGCTTCTTTAACGTGCCGAAAAACGAAAGTCGCGAAGGCGGCATTCGTCTGACTGAGCGTAAAGAGACGCTGGGTGACGTGACGCATCGCATTCTGATGGTGCCTATCGCACAGGATCAACTGGGTATTTACTTTCAGCAGCCGGGCCAGCAGTTAGGCCGTTGGATTGTGCCGCCGGGTCACTATTTCATGATGGGTGACAACCGCGACAACAGCGCCGACAGCCGTTACTGGGGCTTTGTGCCGGAAGAAAATCTGGTCGGAAAAGCCACCGCCATCTGGATGAGTTTTGAGAAGCAGGAAGGCGAATGGCCAACCGGCGTTCGACTGAGCCGTATTGGCGGAATCCATTGATCAATTAAATCCATTCAGACTAACGACATCCCCTGTCGTTCTGTATAGAATATTCCCCCGAGTTTTCAGGTTGGCTCCCGTAAGGGAGCCACGGCACACGAAACAGCTTTGATTCCTTTTCAGCCCTGTTCCGTGTGCTGCATTGTTGACGCATTCATTAATTGGTATCGCATGAACCCCATCGTAATTAATCGGCTGCAGCGAAAGCTGGGCTACACTTTTCATCATCAGGAGTTGTTGCAGCAGGCATTAACCCACCGCAGTGCCAGCAGCAAGCATAATGAGCGTCTGGAGTTTCTGGGTGACTCCATTTTGAGTTTCGTCATCGCGAATGCGCTCTACCATCGCTTCCCGCGCGTAGATGAAGGCGATATGAGCCGTATGCGCGCGACGCTCGTACGCGGCAATACGCTGGCGGAAATCGCTCGCGAATTTGAACTGGGCGAATGTTTGCGCCTTGGGCCGGGCGAGCTGAAAAGCGGCGGCTTTCGTCGTGAATCGATTCTTGCCGATACCGTAGAAGCGCTAATTGGCGGTGTTTTTCTCGACAGCGATATCCAGACCGTCGAGCGCCTTATTCTCTCCTGGTATCAAAAACGTCTGGACGAAATCAGCCCGGGCGATAAGCAAAAAGATCCGAAAACCCGCCTGCAGGAATATTTGCAGGGGCGCCACCTGCCGCTGCCTTCTTATCTGGTCGTGCAGGTGCGTGGTGAAGCCCACGATCAAGAATTTACTATCCACTGCCAGGTCAGTGGCCTGAGTGAACCGGTGGTTGGCACGGGTTCCAGCCGCCGCAAGGCGGAGCAGGCTGCCGCCGAACAGGCGCTGAAAAAACTGGAGCTGGAATGAGCGAAGAACAAACCTATTGCGGATTTATCGCCATCGTTGGTCGTCCGAACGTTGGCAAATCCACCCTGCTGAACAAGTTGCTTGGGCAGAAAATCTCTATTACCTCCCGCAAAGCACAGACCACGCGTCACCGCATTGTCGGCATCCATACCGAAGGCCCGTACCAGGCTATCTATGTTGATACCCCGGGTCTGCATATGGAAGAGAAACGCGCCATCAACCGGTTGATGAACCGTGCGGCGAGCAGCTCAATCGGCGATGTCGAACTGATTATTTTCGTGGTTGAAGGCACGCGCTGGACGCCGGACGACGAAATGGTGCTCAACAAGCTGCGCGACGGCAAAGCGCCGGTTATTCTCGCGGTGAATAAAGTCGATAACGTGCAAGAAAAAGCCGATCTGCTGCCGCATCTGCAGTTCCTGGCAAGTCAGATGAATTTCCTCGACATTGTGCCGATTTCTGCTGAAACGGGCATGAATGTAGACACTATCGCTGGCATTGTGCGCAAACATCTGCCGCAGGCGATTCACCATTTCCCGGAAGATTACATCACCGACCGCTCCCAGCGCTTTATGGCCTCTGAAATCATCCGTGAAAAGCTGATGCGTTTTCTTGGCGCTGAACTGCCTTACTCGGTGACGGTGGAAATCGAACGTTTCCAGAGCAACGAGCGCGGCGGCTATGACATCAACGGCCTTATCCTGGTAGAGCGCGAAGGGCAGAAGAAAATGGTGATTGGCAACAAAGGCGCCAAAATCAAAACCATCGGCATTGAAGCGCGTAAGGATATGCAGGAGATGTTCGAAGCACCTGTCCACCTTGAACTGTGGGTGAAAGTGAAATCGGGCTGGGCCGATGACGAGCGTGCGCTGCGCAGTCTCGGTTATGTAGACGACCTGTAAGGTCCGCTGATGGAAGGCTGGCAACGCGCCTTTGTGCTGCACGCGCGCCCGTGGAGCGAAACCAGCCTGATGCTTGATCTCTTCAGCGAGGAGGCAGGGCGCGTGCGCGTTGTCGCCAAAGGCGCGCGCCGCAAACGCTCTAATCTTAAAGGCGCGCTTCAACCCTTCACCCCGCTGCTGGTGCGCTGGAGCGGGCGAGGAGAGGTGAAAAACCTCACCAGCGCAGAAGCCGTCTCCCTCGCGCTGCCGCTCTCTGGCATTTCGCTTTACAGCGGCCTTTACGTCAACGAACTCGTCTCGCGGGTGCTCGAGCCGGAAACCCGCTTCTCCGAACTCTTTTTTGACTATCTTCACTGCATTCAGTCGCTGGCGGGAACCTCAGGCTCCCCGGAGCCGGCGCTGCGTCGTTTTGAACTGGCGCTGCTGGGCCATCTTGGCTACGGCATTGATTACCTGCACTGCGCGGGAACCGGCGAAGAGGTAACGGACGAGATGACCTACCGTTATCGCGAAGAGAAAGGTTTCATTGCGAGCGTGGTTATCGACCACAACACCTTTACCGGACGGCAGCTTAAAGCCCTTGCCAGCCGCGAGTTTGCGGATATCGACACGCTGCGCGCCGCTAAACGCTTTACCCGCATGGCGCTTAAGCCCTATCTTGGCGGCAAACCGCTCAAAAGCCGCGAGCTGTTTCGCCAGTTTGTGCCGAAAAAACGTCCACTCACGCCGCCGCCTGATAAGGCTTGAGTCCTCAGCCGTAGCCAGCTTTTCGCTGTCGGGTGTAAACTGCCTGCACACTTTGCCGATTTACGAGGATAGTCATGGCTGAACTGCTGTTAGGCGTTAATATCGATCACATTGCCACGCTGCGTAACGCCCGCGGTACGGCGTACCCGGACCCGGTTCAGGCGGCCTTTATCGCCGAGCAGGCGGGGGCGGATGGCATTACCGTTCATTTGCGTGAAGACCGTCGTCATATTACCGACCGCGACGTGCGTATTTTGCGCCAGACTCTCCACACCCGCATGAATCTCGAGATGGCTGTCACTGAAGAGATGATCGCCATCGCCTGCGAAACCCAACCTCATTTTTGCTGCCTGGTGCCGGAAAAACGCCAGGAAGTGACCACCGAAGGCGGCCTGGATGTGGCAGGGCAGCTCGACAAAATGCGCGACGCCTGCAAGCGCCTCGCTGACGCGGGCATTTTGGTTTCGCTCTTTATCGATGCCGACAACCAGCAAATCGACGCCGCTGTCGCCGTCGGCGCGCCGTATATTGAAATCCATACCGGCTGCTACGCTGACGCGCAGGATGACGCTACCCGCGCGAAAGAGCTGGATCGCATTGCCAAAGCCGCTACCTATGCCGCAAGCAAGGGGCTGAAGGTGAACGCCGGGCACGGCCTGACCTACCATAACGTGCAGGCTATCGCCGCGCTGCCGGAGATGCATGAGCTGAACATTGGCCACGCGATTATCGGCCGCGCGGTCATGAGCGGCCTGAAAGAGGCGGTGGCGGAAATGAAGCGCCTGATGATAGAAGCGCGTCGCTGATGGCTATTCTTGGCCTTGGCACCGATATCGTGGAGATTGAGCGCATCGAAGCGGTCATCTCCCGTTCCGGCGACCGGCTGGCGAAGCGGGTGCTTAGCGCCAACGAGTGGTTGCAGTATCAGGCCCACCAGCAGCCGGTGCGCTTTCTCGCCAAACGCTTTGCGGTGAAAGAGGCGGCGGCAAAAGCATTTGGTACCGGCATTCGCAACGGGCTCGCCTTCAACCAGTTTGAGGTTTTCAACGACGAATTAGGGAAACCCAGGTTGAGATTATGGGATGAAGCCGAGCGGCTGGCGCAGAGGATGGGCGTAACGTCAGTGCACGTTACGCTTGCCGACGAGCGGCATTACGCCTGCGCGACGGTGATTATCGAAAGCTAAATCTTGTCGGCGTGATGCAGCAGGACAAACTTGTCCCACAGCTGTTCATTGTTCTCAATGTGCGCCGGATCTTTAATGATGGTGTTAGGGATCGGGCACACTTTCTGGCAGGTCGGTATGTCGTAATGGCCCACGCATTCGGTGCAGCGGTCGGTGTTAATTTCATAAATGGCATCTCCCATCGAAATCGCCTCATTCGGGCACTCCGGCTCGCACATGTCACAGTTGATGCATTTTTTGGTGATTAACAGCGCCATCGGGAAATTCTCAGAAACAACACAAACAGGGCGGGCATTATACGCCCATTCCCTGCTCAGACCAGTTTTTTCACCAGCGCCTCGCTGTGGCGAATACGGTCCGGCGCTTTTTCCAGATCCTGCTGCACCAGCGCCATAAACAGTAAATCGGCAAGCATCATCTGTGCAGAGGTGGATGAAATAGCGGCGCTGCGCGTCGCCTGCTCTTCGGCAATGGTATAAAGGCAATGGGTTGCGCGCTGCTGCAATGCGTTCGGGCTAAAGCCGGTGATGGCAAGCACCTTCGCCCCCACGCGCAGCGCCTCGTCGGCGGCAAGGTTGATTTCACGCCGCGTGCCGGAATAAGAGATAGCCACCAGTAAATCGCCTTCCTCCAGCGCCTGCACGCTCGCGAGCAACGCATGCATATCCTGCTCGGCGGCGGCGTTAAGGCCAATCTTCATTAACTTCCAGGAAAAATTCTTCGCCACCAGCCCGGAGGCGCCAATGCCGGTCAGCACTACACGCCGGGCGTCGCGCAGCAGCGTGACGCTCGCCAGCAGCTTCTCTTCCGTGTTGATATCAAGCGAAGCGTGCATGGCCGCCACGTTATCTTTAATCAGCTTTTCTCCCACCAGCCGCAGCGGGTCGTCGCCGAGAATTTCGTTATGCACCGGAATCGAATGCGGATTGGGGCTGGTCGCCAGCGCTTCGCTGATAGCGAGCTTCATTGCCGGAAACCCCTTATACCCCAGCTTTTGCGCGAACTTCACCACGCTCGACTGGCTGACGCCTGCCTCGGCCGCTAGTTGCTGTGAACTCAAATGGCGTGCGCGGTCTGGCTGCGCCAGCAAATAGTCCGCCAGCCGGCGGTCGCTCTGCGCAAGCCCCGGATAGCGCTGACGGATGCATATAAGACAGTTCATCAGGTCACTCCGAAGGTGAGTGTGATCCGCTTTAAGGAGACCGGGAATTTCACTCGCCTGTTTGAATTTTATATTCCATTATAGAACAATCATTATGAATTAAATATTCAGAGGTGCAATATGAATCTCGGCTCGCTGGTTTCCGAAAGCCGTAATCCACAAACCATGGATCTTGACGCGCTCTCCACGCTTGAAATGGTTACGCGTTTTAACGAGCAAGACGCGCGGGTGGCGCAGGCGGTAAAAGCTACGCTGCCGGAAGTGGCGCAGGCGGTGGACGCCGCCGCCGATGCCCTGAAAGCGGGCGGGCGCATTATCTACATGGGCGCCGGCACCAGCGGGCGGCTGGGCGTGCTGGACGCCTCCGAGTGTCCGCCGACATTCGGCGTGCCTCATGGCCTGGTGGTGGGTCTGATTGCCGGCGGGCCAGGCGCTTTGTTAAAAGCGGTCGAAGGGGCGGAAGATAACCCGCAGCTTGGCGAAGAGGATCTTAAAGCGTTAAACCTTACCGCCCGTGATCTGGTCGTGGGCCTCGCCGCTTCCGGACGTACGCCTTATGTTATTGGCGGCCTGCAATATGCGCGCGCCGCAGGCTGCAAAACGGTGGCGATTTCCTGTAACCCCGCGTCGCCGATTGCCCGCGAGGCGGATATCGCGATTTCGCCCGTCGTGGGGCCAGAAGCCCTTACCGGCTCCACGCGACTTAAGTCCGGCACTGCGCAAAAGCTGGTGCTGAACATGATCTCCACGGGCGCCATGGTGAAATTTGGCAAGGTTTACCAGAACCTGATGGTGGATATGAAAGCGACCAACGTAAAGCTGGTGGACCGCGCCTGCCGCATGGTGATGGAAGCGACAGGCGTTGCGCGCGAAGAGGCGCAGGCGGTGCTGGAACAGACCGGGTATGAAGTAAAACCCGCGATCCTGATGGTGCTGACTGGTCTGGATGCGTCTGCCGCCGAAGCGCGTCTGGCGGCGCATAATGGTTTTCTGCGGGCGGCGTTACAACAATAGCGAGGGAAGGGCGATGGAAAAAACGGCGTCGCTTGCCAGCGATATTCTGCTGGGCGTAGGCGGACAGAATAATATCCTGCGGCTGGAAAACTGTATGACGCGGGTGCGCATGGAGGTGCAGGACGAGGAGAAACTGGATATCGCCCGGTTGAAGGCGTTGCCCGGCGTCAGCGGCTATGTGAAGCAGGGAGAGCAGCATCAATTGATTGTCGGCCCGGGCCGCGCCGCGCAGGTGGTTGATGCGATGCGCGCGCAAATAGCCGGCGCCGATACGTCCAGCGCCGCGTTTGATGATGTCGAGCGTAACCGGGCGCAGGCGAAAGCGCGTTACAAGGCGCCGATGAGTGATGCGCTGCGCAAGCTCGCCAACGTTTTTATTCCGCTGATTCCCGCTTTTATCGCCTCCGGGCTGATCACCGGCATTATTAACATCCTGAAACGCCCCGATATCGTGGGCGATTTTGCCACTCACTACCCTAATCTGCTGGGATTGCTGGCCATTTTCGGCAGCGCGGTGTTCGCCATTATGAATATTCTGGTGGGGGTGAACACCGCGAAGGTGTTTGGCGGGTCGGTGGCGATGGGCGGCGTTATGGCGGGCATCCTCTCCAGCCCGCAACTGGCGCAGATAACGCTGTTCGGCGAAGCGCTGCAGCCGGGGCGGGGCGGCGTTATCGCCGTGCTGCTGGTGGTGGCGTTGATGTGCTGGGTTGAAAAGCGGCTGCGCGCCTGGCTGCCGGGTTCGCTGGAGCTTATCTTCAACCCGCTTATTACCACGCTGGTCACCGGCACGCTGGCTATCGTGGCGCTGCAGCCGCTCGGCGGCTGGATTTCAGAATCCATTGCTCATGGCGCGTCGCTCGCCATCGACAAAGGCGGTTTGCTGGTAGGCGCGGTGCTGGCGGGAAGCTTTTTGCCGCTGGTGCTGACGGGGCTGCATCAGGGGCTGGTGCCGATCCACGTCGAGCTGGTGCAGGCGCACGGCTATAACGCGCTTTTTCCCATTCTTGCGATGGCGGGCGTCGGACAAATAGGCGCGGCCATCGCCGTGCTGTTAAAAACCCGCAACGCGCGGCTTAAAAAGGTCATCAAGGGCGCTTTGCCGGTAGGGCTGCTCGGCATCGGCGAGCCGCTGATTTTTGGCGTCACGCTGCCGCTCGGCAAGCCGTTTATCGCCGCCTGCCTCGGCGGCGCGGTGGGCGGCGCGCTTATCAGCTACTTCAAAGTCGCGACGGTTATCACTTTCGGCATCTCCGGTTTGCCGCTGGCATTAACTATCGTGACCGGAAAAGTCATGCTCTATCTGTTAGGCTATCTTGTAGCGGTAATCGCAGGTTTCCTGTTTACCTGGCTGATGGGCTTTCACGATCCAGAGGAGTAGAGTTTGATCAGTAACGAGCGACGGGTAGTTTTTTTCGATCTGGACGGCACGCTGCATCAGCAGGATATGTTCGGCGCCTTTCTTCGCTATCTGCTGCGTCGCCAGCCGCTCAATCTGCTATTGGTAATCCCACTTTTGCCGGTTATCGGCGTCGCGCTGTTGATAAAAGGCCGCGCCGCTCGCTGGCCGATGAGCCTCCTGCTGTGGGGCTGCACCTTTGGCCACAGCGAGGCGCGGTTAAAACAGCTGGAGGCGGAGTTCGCGACCTGGTTTCGCGGCCACGTGACCACCTTTCCCGTGGTGCATGAGCGCCTCACCGGTTATCTCTCCAGCACCGATGCCGATGTCTGGCTGATTACCGGCTCGCCGCAATCCCTTGTGCAACGGGTCTATTTCGATACCCCCTGGCTGCCGCGCGTAAACGTCATCGCCAGCCAGATGAAGCGCGGCTACGGCGGCTGGGTGCTGACGCTGCGCTGCCTGGGCCATGAGAAAGTGGCGCAGCTGGAACAGCAGATAGGCACGCCGCTGCGTCTTTACAGCGGTTACAGCGACAGCAAGCAGGATAACCCGCTGCTGTACTTCTGCCAGCACCGCTGGCGCGTGACCCCGCAGGGGCAGCTCCAGCAGCTGGAATAAGGCGCGTTTCGCAACCTGGAAACGGTGTGTATAATGCCGCCCGCCTTATTTCCCCGGAGAACACCGTGTCGGACAGCGAACTGAATCATGAATACTGGATGCGCCACGCCCTGACGCTTGCAAAGCGCGCATGGGAAGAGGGCGAAGTGCCGGTAGGCGCTGTGCTGGTACACAATAACCAGGTGATTGGCGAGGGATGGAACCGCCCGATTGGCCGTCACGACCCTACCGCGCATGCCGAAATCATGGCGCTGCGCCAGGGCGGACTGGTGCTGCAGAACTATCGTCTGCTGGACACGACGCTTTATGTCACGCTGGAGCCGTGCGTCATGTGCGCCGGCGCGATGGTGCATGGGCGCATCGGCACGCTGGTGTTTGGCGCGCGTGACGCCAAGACTGGCGCGGTAGGCTCGCTAATGGATGTCACAGGCCACCCGGGCATGAACCACCAGGTGCAGGTTATTGAAGGGGTGCTTGCACCAGAATGCTCTGCTCTACTGAGCGATTTTTTTCGCCAGCGTCGCCTCGAAAAAAAGGCGTTAAAGGAAGCTGCCCGTAAAGCGGAATGAAAGAGGATAGCGGCGTGGCGGCGAGGGACGCTGGCATCGTCGACTGTTCCGCTTCGGCTTGCGACTTCGCTTTCGCCTCTGCCTGCGCTTTCGCCGCCTGCTTCTCCTTCTCCTGCAAATAGCCCATCAGGCTAATCTGGTACTTACGGATATTCTCCACGTAGGCGTAAGCCTCATGACCGCGCGCGTAACCATAGGTCGTTTTGCTGTACCAGGGCTTCTGGCTCAGCAGCGGCAAACGCTGCTTCACGTCGGCCCAGCTATCGGGGTTGCCTTTCTGCTTCGCCGTCAGCGCCCGGGCGTCCAGCATATGGGCGTAGCCGATGTTATAGGCGGTGAGCGCAAACCAAATCCGCTCCTCTTCCGGTACGCTCTGCGGCACTTTCGCCATCATCTCCTGCAAATAGCGCGCACCGCCGCTGATGCTCTGCTCTGCATCCAGTCGGTCGGTCAGCCCCAGACTCTGGGCGGTGTTGCGGGTGAGCATCATCAGCCCGCGTACGCCGGTCGGTGAGGTCGCCTGGGTATCCCAGTGCGACTCCTGCCACGAAATAGCGGCCAGCAGACGCCAGTCAATCTCACCTGAATATTTTTCAAACAGCGGCTGCAGCTCCGGCAGGATATTGTCTATAGCGCGCAGGAAAGTACGGGTATCAACATAATCAAACCCTTCGCCGTGGCCGAGGTATTTCTCTTCAAGACGCGCCAGGGTGCCGTCTTCGTTAATGCGGTTAAAGTAATCGAGCAGCGCGGCGGAAAGGGAGTTATCACTGCTGCGCTGGCTAAACCAGGTCACCGGCTGCTCGTCGGTGATGTCGAGCGCGACGGCGAGTTGCGGATGCACGCGCTGGAACAGGCTGATGGCGACCGAATCGGCAATGGTGTAATCAAGCTTGCCCTGTACAACCTGCTGTAAAAGCTCGCCGCTGTTGCGCTTATCATCCACTTTCCAGCTCAAATCCGGATATTTTTTTGCTTTCAGGTTGAGCAGGTCGTCCGCCGCCACGTGACCGGGTGGAAGCGTCAGCTGCGCTTCGGTCAGGCCCGCCAGCGTGCGCGGGCGAGGTTTGCCCATGCGGTAAACCAGCTGTTGAGAGACGGAGTAGTAGGTTGGGCCCGCCTGATAGTTCTGGCTGCGCTGGCTGTTGGAGACCAGGCCGGCGGCCAGAATGTCGGCGCGCTGGCTGTCGAGGTCGTCGAACAGCTGATTGATGTTCTGGCGCACGGTAACCTGAAGCTTCACGCCCAGGTAGTCGGCGAACGCGCTGGCAAGCTCATAATCCAGACCCCAGACTTTATCGTCCTGGCGATTGTAGGTCAGCGGGGTGACAACGGTGCTTACGCGCAGCACGCCGCGCGACTGAATCGCCGCGATGCGATTGTCGGTTTTACCGAACCAGGGAATGGATGGCCATAACGCCACTGCCAGCAGCAAAGTAACGATGCCGATGAGCAGATAATTAATCTTTAATTTTTTCAATTAGTTAATTCTCTGCGCAGCCTCAGGTCTCAGCAAAATATCGTTATTAAACCGCTTATAAGGGGTGAACACTGAGCGGCATTTTGCGTAACAAAGCGATGTATAGCAACTAATTAGAGCGATACGGCAGGGCAATCAATGGGAAAAAAGCCTGATTTTATTTCTACGCAAACGGTTTCGTCGGGGCCGGGGATTCTCTATAATGACGCCCGTTTTCCCCCTTGCGCCCACTGAAGTGCCCCCTGGCGCTTCGAAGACGAGAGACTTGATGATGGAAATTCTGCGTGGTTCGCCCGCTCTGTCGGCATTTCGTATTAACAAACTGCTGGCTCGTTTCAAAGATGCACACCTTCCGGTAAGCGACATTTACGCCGAGTATGTCCATTTTGCTGACCTCGACGCCCCGCTCGGCGCCGAAGAGCGCGCCCGCCTTGAGCGGCTGTTGCAATATGGCCCGAGCCTCAGCAGCCATGCCCCGACGGGCCGCCTGATGCTGGTGACGCCGCGCCCGGGCACCATCTCCCCCTGGTCTTCCAAAGCGACCGATATCGCGCACAACTGCGCGCTGGCCCAGGTAAAGCGCCTGGAGCGCGGCGTGGCCTGGTATGTTGACGCTTCTGGCTTAACCGCCGCCCAGTGGCAGGCCGTCGCCGACGAGCTGCACGACCGCATGATGGAAACCGTTTTCGACTCGCTGGAAGCGGCGCAGGCGCTCTTTTCTCACCACGAACCGGCGCCGGTACAGAGCGTCGACCTGCTGGCTCAGGGGCGCGGCGCGCTGGTGGAAGCCAACCTGCGGCTGGGCCTCGCGCTGGCGGAAGATGAGATTGATTACCTGTTTGACGCTTTCACAAAACTTGGGCGCAACCCGAACGATATCGAACTCTATATGTTCGCCCAGGCGAACTCCGAGCACTGCCGTCACAAAATCTTCAACGCCGATTGGGTGATCGATGGCGAGCAGCAGCCGAAGTCGCTGTTCAAAATGATTAAAAACACCTTCGAGAAGACGCCGGAATTTGTGCTCTCCGCCTATAAAGACAACGCGGCGGTGATGGAAGGGTCTGCGGTGGGACGTTTCTTTGCCGACCACGACAAAGGCCGTTATGACTATCATCAGGAAAAAGCGCATATCCTGATGAAGGTAGAAACCCACAACCACCCGACCGCTATCTCTCCGTGGCCGGGCGCAGCGACCGGCTCCGGCGGCGAAATCCGTGACGAAGGCGCCACCGGGCGCGGCGCGAAGCCGAAAGCGGGGCTGGTGGGCTTCTCGGTGTCTAACCTGCGCATCCCGGGCTTTGAACAGCCGTGGGAAGAAGATTTCGGCAAGCCGGATCGTATTGTTAACGCCCTCGACATCATGACCGAAGGGCCGCTTGGCGGCGCGGCGTTCAACAACGAATTCGGCCGTCCTGCGCTCAACGGCTACTTCCGCACCTATGAAGAGAAAGTGACCAGCCACAACGGCGAAGAGCTGCGCGGCTATCACAAGCCAATCATGCTGGCGGGCGGCATTGGCAATATCCGCGGCGAGCACGTGAAAAAAGGCGAAATCCCGCCTGGCGCGAAGCTGATTGTGCTCGGCGGCCCGGCGATGAACATCGGCCTTGGCGGCGGCGCGGCGTCGTCGATGGCTTCCGGCCAGTCGGACGCTGACCTCGATTTCGCCTCCGTGCAGCGCGACAACCCGGAAATGGAGCGTCGTTGCCAGGAGGTGATTGACCGTTGCTGGCAGCTTGGCGACGCCAACCCCATTCTCTTTATTCACGATGTCGGCGCGGGCGGTCTTTCCAACGCCATGCCGGAACTGGTGAGCGACGGCGGTCGCGGCGGCCGTTTCGAGCTGCGCGACATTTTAAACGACGAGCCGGGCATGAGCCCGCTGGAAGTCTGGTGTAACGAATCCCAGGAGCGTTACGTGCTGGCGGTGGCGCCGGAGCAGCTCGCGCTGTTTGACGAACTCTGCCGCCGTGAACGCGCCCCTTATGCAGTGATTGGCGAAGCGACCGAAGAGCAGCATCTGACGCTGAACGACCGTCACTTCGACAACCAGCCTATCGATATGCCGCTCGACGTGCTGCTGGGCAAGACGCCGAAAATGACCCGCAACGTTGAGCGCATGCAGGTGAAAGGCGAAGCGCTGGACCGTGCCGATATCACGCTTGAAGAGGCGGTGAAGCGCGTGCTGCACTTGCCGACCGTGGCGGAAAAAACGTTCCTTGTCACCATCGGCGACCGCACTGTAACCGGCATGGTGGCGCGCGACCAGATGGTCGGCCCGTGGCAGGTGCCGGTGGCCAACTGCGCGGTGACTACCGCAAGTCTCGACAGCTACTACGGCGAAGCGATGGCGATGGGCGAGCGCGCGCCGGTGGCGCTGCTCGATTTCGCCGCTTCCGCGCGTCTTGCAGTCGGCGAAGCGCTGACTAACATCGCCGCCACGCAAATCGGCGACATCAAGCGCGTAAAACTCTCTGCAAACTGGATGGCGGCAGCGGGGCATCCCGGTGAAGACGCGGGCCTGTATGAAGCGGTGAAAGCGGTGGGCGAAGAGCTCTGCCCGCAACTGGGTCTGACTATTCCGGTGGGTAAAGACTCCATGTCGATGAAAACCCGCTGGCAGCAGGGCAACGAGCAGCGCGAAATGACCTCGCCGCTCTCGCTGGTTATTACGGCGTTTGCTCGCGTGGAAGATGTGCGCCGCACCGTTACGCCGCAGCTCTGCACCACCGATAACGCCTTGCTGCTTATCGATCTCGGCAAAGGCGAAAACACGCTCGGCGCCACTGCGCTGGCGCAGGTTTACCGCCAGCTTGGTGACAAGCCTGCCGACGTGCGCGACGTAGCGCAGCTTAAAGGCTTCTATGACGCCATTCAGGCGCTGGTGGCGCAGCGTCGCCTGCTCGCCTATCACGACCGCTCTGACGGCGGTCTGCTGGTGACGCTTGCGGAAATGGCCTTTGCCGGGCACTGCGGCGTTGAAGCGGATATCGCTTCGCTTGGCGACGATCGTCTGGCGGCGCTCTTTAACGAAGAGCTGGGCGCGGTGATCCAGGTGGCAGCGGACGATCGCGAGCAGGTTGAGCGCGTGCTTCACGATCACGGTCTTGGCGACTGCGTGCACTATCTGGGCAAAGCGGTGGCGGGCGATCGCTTCACGCTGACATCAGGCAGCAGCACCGTCTTCAGCGAAAGCCGCACGACGCTTCGTATGTGGTGGGCGGAAACCACCTGGCAGATGCAGCGCCTGCGCGACAACCCGGCCTGCGCTGACCAGGAGCACGAAGCGAAAGCCAACGACAGCGATCCGGGTCTTAACGTGAAGTTGACGTTTGATATCGCCGCCGATGTCGCCGCGCCTTTCATCGCGACCGGCGCGCGTCCGAAAGTGGCGGTGCTGCGCGAGCAGGGCGTTAACTCCCACGTTGAGATGGCGGCGGCGTTCCATCGTGCAGGTTTTGACGCCATCGACGTGCATATGAGTGACCTGCTGGCGGGCCGTCGCGGTCTGGACGATTTCCAGGCGCTGGTGGCGTGCGGCGGTTTCTCATACGGCGACGTGCTGGGCGCGGGCGAAGGCTGGGCGAAGTCCATCCTCTTCAACGAGCGCGTGCGCGATGAGTTTGAAACCTTCTTCCACCGTCCGCAGACGCTGGCGTTGGGCGTGTGCAACGGCTGTCAGATGATGTCGAATCTGCGTGAGCTGATCCCGGGCAGCGAACTGTGGCCGCGCTTTGTGCGCAACGCTTCAGATCGCTTTGAAGCGCGCTTTAGCCTGGTGGAAGTGGCCGCCAGTCCGTCGCTGCTGCTTGACGGCATGGCGGGCTCGCATATGCCAATCGCCGTCTCTCATGGCGAAGGCCGTGTGGAAGTGCGTAACGAAGCGCACCTCGCCCAGCTTGAAAGCAAAGGGCTGGTGGCGCTGCGCTACATTGATAACTTCGGCGCGGTGACTGAGAACTACCCGGCAAACCCGAACGGCTCGCCGAACGGCATCACGGCCGTGACCAGCGAAAGCGGCCGCGTGACCATCATGATGCCGCACCCGGAGCGCGTTTTCCGCACGGTGGCGAACTCCTGGCACCCGACTCACTGGGGCGAAGACAGCCCGTGGATGCGTATTTTCCGCAACGCGCGCAAGCAGCTTGGCTAAGCCTTGCCTGTCAGAAAAAGGGTCTCTTCGGAGACCCTTTTTTTATGGGTTCGCGGCGGTAAAGAAAAGTGTCGGTGATCGGCAACAAGAACCGGTAGGCGGTGTCTCTAATTGGCGACATTTAATCTATTGATAAATAAACATATAAAATTATTGCTTATATACCGTCTCCTTCAGGAGACACCGCTACGAAAAAAGTATGAGATTTGAGAGCGGCGTCATAAATTAAAAATACATTATTTACAGTGACTTATTTTTTTACTGGCTGTGTTGGCATGATGGATGCATAATATGGCTCAGTGGCTCATTCACCTTCTTATGTCAGCCCCTTTGGTTTTCACAAAGCGAGCGCTACATAAACTTCGAATGACGCACAAACAGGTGCCTGCCGTCCAACTTCTGATCATAGCGCTGCTATTTCAGGCCCAGGGCGAAACGTTGAGTAAGGCACCGCCTCATTCCAGAACAAAGGCAGGGTTATTACCCTGCCTTTGTTGTTTCTGCCGCCCTTTCATGACGCCTCCGTCTCGGCTAGCATCAGGTCATTACCCTTGCTGGAGAAAGTGCTGTTGAAACGCTGGCCTGTTTTTCCCCGCTCGCTGCGCCAACTGGTCATTATGGCTTTTGTGCTGGTGCTGGTTCCGCTTTTGATCCTCGCCTGGCAGGCCTGGCAAAGCCTTAATGCGCTGAGCGCTCAGGCGGCGCTGGTTAACCGCTCCACACTCATCGACGCCCGGCGCAGCGAGGCGATGACCAATGCCGCGCTGGAGATGGAACGCAGCTACCGCCAGTATTGCGTATTAGACGACGACACGCTGGCGCGGGTTTATCAGGACCAGCGTCGGCGCTATGTACAAATGCTGAATGTGCAGGCGGCCGCTATTCCCGCCGACAACCTTTACGCTTCACTACGTGAAAGCCTCAATGGGCTGACGCAGCTGCATTGCATTAATAGCGGGCCGGATGAACAGGCCGCCGCGCGCCTGAAGGCGTTTGCCGAAGCCAATACCTCGATGGTGCAAATCACCCGCAGCACCATCTTTTCTCGTGGGCAGCAACTGCAGCGCGTTATCGCCGAGCGCGGGCAATTCTTCGGCTGGCTGGCGCTGGGCCTGTTTCTGGTCAGCCTTGTGCTGGTGGTGCTTTTCACCCGCATGATTATCGGGCCGGTGAAGAGCATTGAACGCATGATTAACCTGCTGGGGGAGGGGCGCACGCCGGACAGCGCCGGCTTGTTTAAAGGCCCTCGCGAGTTGCGTTCCGTAGGCCAGCGTATCGTCTGGCTGAGCGAGCGCCTCGCCTGGCTTGAATCCCAGCGGCATCAATTTTTACGTCACATCTCCCATGAGTTAAAAACGCCGCTTGCCAGTATGCGCGAAGGCACAGAATTGCTGGCCGATCAGGTGGTTGGGCCGCTGACAGCGGAGCAAAAAGAGGTGGTGGCTATTCTTGATAACAGCAGCCGCAATCTGCAAACCCTTATCGAGCAGTTGCTTGATTACAACCGCAAGCTGGCAACCGGCGCGGTGGAGCTTGAAAAAGTGGATCTGGCGCCGCTTATTGAAATGGTGATTACCGCTCACAGTTTGCCGGCGCGCGCTAAAATGATGCATACCGGGGTTAATCTGGAAGCGACCGAATGTCTGGCGGAACCCACCTTGCTGATGAGCGTGCTCGACAATCTCTATTCCAACGCGGTGTACTATGGCAGTGAATCCGGTAACATTTACCTACGCAGCCGTCAGGTTGGGCAAAAAATACGCATAGAAGTCGCCAATAGCGGCGCGCCGATCCCACAAGCGGAGCGGGAGCTGATTTTCGAGCCTTTTTATCAGGGAAGCCATCAACGAAAAGGGGCGGTAAAAGGCAGTGGCCTGGGACTGAGTATTGCCCGGGATGGTATTCGCCGAATGCATGGCGAGCTTCGTCTGGTGGACGATAACAACGCGGACGTTTGTTTTCGTATTGAATTGCCCGTCTTTGACCCGGAAAGCTTAAAACAATGACTTTATTTTCGGTTAGCTCATGGCGTCGCCTGCGCGCGCGCCCATTACAGCGCGGTTTTTTCCGCACGCTGGCCTCTTTTGCGCTCGCGCCTCTTTTACTGGTCGGGTGCGCAGAGGGGCCGATTCACAGCAATATTCATCAGAATCAACAACCTGCTTTGCCAGAACAGCAATTACCGGATTTTTTCGCTACCGACTGCGCCGATATCTGGCAGCTGGAAGGCCCTCATATCGAGGCGAACCCGCTTTACTGGCTGCGCGGCATGGAGTGTGCGCAGCGGCTCGGACCTGCGGAAGCCCGGGCTGAAGCCCGCGCCTGGCCGGACGATACCTGGCAGGCGACGTTCAAGCGCGGCATCCTGCTGGCGAACGCCAAAATTACCCCTATGGAGCGCCGCGACTATTTTGCTCGCCTTGATGAGATGGCCGCGCAGATCCCCGCGCACGTACGCCCGCTTTTTCAGGTCTGGCGCGACGGGCAAGCCGCGCAACTGCAGCTTGCCAGCGAACGCGGCCGCTACAGCAAGCTTCAGCAATCTACCGATCTTGAACTTGATACGCTGCGCGAGCAGCAACAGCGCCTGCGCTCGCAGCTTAATTTGACGACCCGCAAGCTGGAGAACCTGACGGATATTGAACGTCAGCTCTCCACGCGCAAAGGCGCGGGCGGTTACCTGCAGGAGCCGGAGCATCCCGCCGATGGCGCAAAATCTCAGGAAGGGAGCGCCGCTGATAAAGAACGCGCGCCCGCGAAGGAGGAGGCGAAACCATGACATCACATAAATCCGCCCGGCTGTTGCTGGTGGACGACGACCCGGGGCTGCTGAAGCTGCTGGGCCTGCGGCTGACCAGCGAAGGGTTTTCCGTCTCAACGGCGGAAAGCGGCCAGGAGGGGCTGCGCCTGCTGGTGCGTGAGAAAATCGACCTGGTAATAAGCGACCTGCGCATGGATGAGATGGACGGCATGCAGCTGTTCGCCGAGATCCAGAAAATCCAGCCGGGCATGCCGGTTATCATCCTGACCGCCCACGGTTCGATTCCCGACGCGGTGGCCGCAACGCAGCGCGGCGTTTTCAGTTTCCTTACTAAACCGGTGGATAAAGACGCGCTCTACAAAGCGATAGACGACGCGCTCGCCCATACGGTCATTGCCGGTGACGACCCGTGGAGCGAGACCATCGTCACCCGCAGCCCGGTTATGCTGCGCCTGCTTGAACAGGCGCGCATGGTGGCGCAGTCTGACGTGAGCATTCTCATTAACGGACAGAGCGGTACCGGCAAAGAGGTGCTGGCGCAGGCTATCCATAGCGCCAGCAGCCGGGGTAAAAACGCCTTTATCGCGATTAACTGCGGCGCGCTGCCGGAACAGTTGCTGGAGTCTGAACTGTTTGGCCATGCGCGCGGCGCCTTTACCGGCGCGGTCAGCAGCCGGGAAGGGCTGTTTCAGGCGGCGGAGGGGGGCACGCTGTTTCTTGACGAGATTGGCGATATGCCTATCCCCTTGCAGGTAAAACTGCTGCGCGTGTTGCAGGAGCGGAAGGTCCGCCCGCTTGGCAGCAACCGGGATATCGACATCGACGTGCGTATTATCTCCGCGACCCACCGCGATTTGCCAAAAGCGATGGCGCGCGGCGAATTCCGTGAAGATCTCTTTTATCGACTGAATGTGGTGACGCTCAAAATCCCGACGCTGCAGGAGCGCGCCGAGGATATTCCCCTGCTGGCGAACCATCTGCTGCGCCAGGCGGCGGACAGGCATAAACCCTTCGTGCGCAGCTTTTCTACCGACGCCATGAAGCGTCTGATGGCGGCAGGCTGGCCCGGCAACGTGCGCCAGCTGGTGAACGTGATTGAGCAGTGCGTGGCGCTCACCTCGGCGCCGGTCATCAGCGAGGCGCTGGTGGAGCAGGCGCTGGAAGGGGAAAACACGGTGCTGCCGACCTTTGTGGAGGCGCGCAATCAGTTTGAACTTAACTACCTGCGCAAACTGCTGCAAATTACCCGAGGCAATGTTACCCATGCGGCGCGGATGGCCGGACGCAACCGCACCGAGTTCTATAAACTGCTCTCTCGTCATGAACTCGACGCTAATGATTTCAAAGAGTAGTTTTCATGCGCCAAAAGGCGCCGGATTGTGGTAATTTGAGCCACCGATTACGCAGTTGAGCCGCGCCGGGCAGGCGTGAAAGAGTTAAGGATCCACCATGAAAAAGATTGATGCGATTATTAAACCCTTCAAACTGGATGATGTACGTGAAGCGCTGGCGGAAGTAGGCATTACCGGAATGACGGTGACTGAGGTGAAAGGGTTTGGTCGCCAGAAAGGTCATACCGAGCTTTACCGCGGCGCTGAGTATATGGTCGATTTTCTGCCGAAAGTGAAAATTGAGATTGTGGTGACCGACGATATTGTCGATACCTGCGTGGACACCATTATTCGCACCGCCCAGACCGGTAAAATCGGCGACGGCAAAATTTTCGTTTTCGATGTGGCGCGCGTGGTACGCATCCGCACCGGCGAAGAAGACGACGCGGCTATCTAACGGCGCGTTGCTTCAACAAAAAGGCAGGTCGTTGGACCTGCCTTTTTTATGAGCGTGAGAGGGCAGGATTCACCCCCCCCGCGCATTTCCGCCACGCTCAACGGCGGGTAAGCGAAACGCCCCGCCGCATTGCGTTAAAGCACCTTATGCGGCCCAAAGCACTCGTAGTGAATGCGCTCGCTGCTTACGCCCAGCGCTACCAGCTGCTCTGCGGCGAATTGCATAAACGCCACCGGGCCGCAAAGGTAAAACTGCATTTCTAGCGCGCTGAAATGCCCTTCGTGCAGACCAAGCTCCATCAGCCCTTCGCTCTGAAAGCGCGCCGCCTCGCGGTCTGCCTCAGAAGGCGAACGGTACCAGATATGGCGGGTAAAGCGCGGCAGTTCGGCGCCAAGCCGCGCCACTTCGTCGGCGAACGCATGCACATCACCCTGTTCCGCTGCGTGGAACCAGTTTACCTGCGCCGGGTGTTTTGCCTGGGAAAGGGTATCGAGCATCGCCAGCATCGGCGTCTGACCAACGCCTGCGGAAATCAACGTGACCGGTGTGGTCGGCGCAACCTGCATAAAGAAATCGCCTGCTGGCGTGGCAAGCTGCACTACATCGCCCACTTTTGCTGCGTTATGCAACCAGTTAGAAACCTGACCTTCGCCCTCGCGCTTGACCGCGATGCGGTAAGTTTTGCCATTCGGCTTGCGTGTGAGCGAGTACTGGCGAATCTCCTGATGCGCGAACCCGTCGGGTTTGATCCACACCCCTACATACTGGCCTGGCAGATAATCCGCCACCGGCTGGCCGTCCACCGGCTCGAATTCGAAGCTTGTGATAATCGCGCTTTGCGGTTTTCTCTCAACGATGCGAAACGCGCGGGTCCCTTCCCAGCCGCCGGTTTTCGCCGCGTTGTCCTGATAAATCTGCGCTTCGCGGTTGATAAACACCTGGGCTAACACACCGTACGCTTTGCCCCAGGCGTCCAGCACTTCCTGGCCCGGGCTGAACATCTCATCCAGCGTGGCGAGCAGATGACCGCCGACAATATTGTACTGCTCGGGTTTAATCTGAAAGCTGGTGTGCTTCTGGGCGATTTTTTCCACCGCCGGCAGCAGCGCCGCGAGGTTTTCAATGTGAGTAGCGTAAGCGCAAATGGCGTTGAACAGTGCTTCGCGCTGGTCGCCGTTGCGCTGGTTGCTCATGTTGAAAATCTCTTTCAGTTCCGGGTTGTGGGTAAACATCCGGTCGTAAAAGTGGGCGGTGAGTTTCGGGCCGGTAGCGGCGAGCAGGGGGATAGTGGATTTCACAACGGCGATGGTTTGTGCATCAAGCATGGCAGCTTCCTTAACAAAGAGAAATATCTATAAGTTGTATTTTAAATGCATCTTATAAAAGGTCTCCCTGCCGTGTAAAGGGTTTTTCTCTTTACAGGCGAAACGGGGCGGGATGTTGAGAAATCTGCATCACAAAGCTGAAAAGAAATCGTGATTCACTGGCTTGACTAAAGCGCGGCAGGGCCTTGTCCTGCGGCATGCCAAACGTTTGCGTAAAAATCTTTGTCAATACCGGTCAGGCGGTTTACACTGTTGCGCGTTGCCTGCAAGGGCCCTTCAAAATGCAGTAAATTTACCGTTAGCTGAGTCAGGAGATGCGGATGTTAAAGCGTGAAATGAACATTGCCGATTATGATGCCGAACTTTGGCAGGCGATGGAGCAAGAGAAAGTACGTCAGGAAGAGCACATTGAACTGATCGCCTCCGAAAACTACACCAGCCCGCGCGTAATGCAGGCTCAGGGCTCTCAGCTGACCAACAAATATGCCGAAGGCTATCCGGGCAAGCGCTACTACGGCGGCTGCGAATATGTCGACATCGTTGAGCAACTGGCTATCGACCGCGCGAAAGAACTGTTTGGCGCAGACTACGCCAACGTCCAGCCGCACTCTGGCTCCCAGGCGAACTTCGCGGTCTACACCGCGCTGCTGCAACCGGGCGATACTGTGCTGGGTATGAACCTGGCGCAGGGCGGCCACCTGACGCACGGCTCTCCGGTTAACTTCTCCGGCAAGCTCTACAACATCATCCCTTATGGTATCGATGAGTCCGGTAAAATTGACTACGAAGACATGGCGAAGCAGGCTAAAGAGCACAAGCCGAAGATGATCATCGGCGGCTTCTCCGCTTACTCCGGTATCGTTGACTGGGCGAAAATGCGTGAAATCGCCGACAGCATCGGCGCGTACCTGTTCGTTGACATGGCGCACGTGGCAGGCCTCATTGCCGCAGGCGTTTACCCGAACCCGGTTCCGCATGCGCACGTTGTGACCACCACCACGCACAAAACGCTGGCGGGTCCGCGCGGCGGTCTGATCCTCGCCAAAGGCGGCAGCGAAGAGCTGTACAAAAAACTGAACTCTGCGGTGTTCCCGAGCGCGCAGGGCGGCCCGCTGATGCACGTTATCGCGGCGAAAGCGGTGGCGCTGAAAGAAGCGATGGAGCCGGAGTTCAAAACCTACCAGCAGCAGGTTGCGAAAAACGCCAAAGCGATGGTGGAAGTGTTCCTGAACCGTGGCTACAAAGTGGTGTCTGGCGGTACTGAAAACCACCTGTTCCTGCTGGATCTGGTAGATAAGAACCTGACCGGTAAAGAGGCGGACGCCGCGCTCGGCCGCGCCAACATCACCGTTAACAAAAACAGCGTGCCGAACGATCCGAAGAGCCCGTTTGTGACTTCCGGTATCCGTATCGGTTCTCCGGCGGTAACCCGTCGCGGCTTCAAAGAAGCGGAAGTGCAGGAGTTGGCTGGCTGGATGTGCGACGTGCTGGACAATATCAACGACGAAGCGACCATTGAGCGCATCAAGCAGAAAGTGCTGGATATCTGCGCGCGTTTCCCGGTTTACGCATAAGCGTTATTGCAAAACAGAGGCCGCCTTGTGCGGCCTTTTTTATTGGTCTGGAGGCGATATGCGGATACAGGCATTTGCTGAACTCACCGGTCTTACGGCGCATACCCTGCGCTACTATGAAAAGCTGGGATTACTGGTTCCGGGGCGCAACGCGGCGGGCCACCGCGACTATCGCCAGAGCGACATCGACTGGGCGGCGTTTATCCGACGGCTCAAAGCGACGGATATGCCGCTTGAGGAGATCCAGCGCTATGCCGCGTTGCGAAGCCAGGGCGAGGGTACCGCCGCCGAGCGTCGCGCCTTGCTGGCGGAGCATGCCGAAAGGCTGGAGCGGCGACTGGCTGAGCAGGTCGTTCATCTGGAGCGGCTGAAGGAAAAGATGGCCTGGTACGACCGGGAGCTTTTAAAAAACCGCGCTTGACCTGGAGTTTACTCGAAGGTTTACCGTTGTTCTTATCAACACCATGAGGAGAACAACATGACTGCATCACGTTATGAAACGGGCCTGGCGCGCCTGACGGAAATCGACGGCACCGCAGGAGAAAAGGTCATTGCCGCGCTGGCCGACATCGCGCCGGATCTGGGCCGCTACGTTATTGAATACGGCTTTGGCGATGTTTACAGCCGCCCGGGACTGGATCTAAAAAGCCGGGAGCTTGCCACCGTCGCCGCGCTTACCGCACTTGGCCACGCGCAGCCGCAGCTGGCGGTGCATCTTCACGCCGCGCTTAATGTGGGCTGCACGCGGGAAGAGTTGATTGAGGTTATTATCCAGATGTCGCTTTACGCCGGGTTTCCGGCGGCGCTGAATGCGATGTTTACCGCAAAAGCGGTTTTTCAGGAACATGACCAGAACAGAAGTCAGACCACAGTTCCATAACAAATCGTTACAAGTTCCCGTCTCCCTGCCGATAACCGGGTGGAAGGCCTTCGGGCCACACTCCTTTCAGGCAGGGAATTGATTATGGGTTTGCTCAAAAATTTTTCGATACGTTCAGTCATGCTCGCCGTGCTGGGGTTGTTCTGCCTGCTATGGCTGGGCGTCGGTCTCTACAGCGCGTACTCGCTTTCGCAACTTGGCAAGGGTAACGAGGTGGATCGTGAACTGGTGACGCAGATGAGCGTGCTCAGTAAAGGTAACGATCAGTATTTTCGCTTCGTCACGCGGCTTTCCCGCGTGATGGAGACGAAAGCTGCTGGCGGCTCGCCCGATGCCAGCGCTTTTGCCCCGGCGCAACAGGCGCTGGAGGGGATGACGAAGCAGCTTGAGACGTTTAAACGCCTCTCCCCCGGACCAATGGATGTCGCCGTCTCGCAGCAGACCATCAATAACTGGCAGAAACTGCTGGACGAAGGGGTTGCGCCACAAATGAAGCTCGCGCGGGAAGGCACGCTTGAGCAGTATCGCGCGCAGGCGAATAACGTTACGCCAGCGTTGAGCCGGGCTTTCGGCGCGGCGGCGGAAAAGTTCACCGCCACGGCCAGCGCCCGCCTTGACGAGGCGCGCGTGCGGGTGGATTCACTCACTCAGATGACAAAAGCCATTATTATCGTCGCGGTGATTATCGGCCTGCTGTTGCTGCTGCTGACCGACCGCTATCTGGTTGTCATGCTGGTGAAGCCGCTCGATCGCATTCGCCATCACTTCCGTCTGATTGCCGAAGGCGATCTCAGCCAGCCGGTGCAGGAGATGGGCCGCAACTGCGTAGGCAAGCTTGTGCCGCTGTTAACGGCGATGCAGGACAGCCTGCGCGAGGCGGTAAGCGCCATTCGCAGCGGTAGCGAGAATATCTGGCGCGGCGCGGCTGAGATTTCAGCGGGCAATAACGATCTCTCTTCGCGTACTGAAGAGCAGGCCTCGGCGCTTGAAGAGACGGCCGCCAGCATGGAACAGCTCACCGCTACGGTAAAACTCAACGCCGATAACGCTCGCCAGGCAAGCGATCTTGCGCAGACCGCCTCGACCACCGCCAGCAAAGGCGGCACGCTGGTCGGGAGCGTAGTGAGCACCATGGAAGGCATTTCCGGCAGCTCGAAGAAAATTGCGGATATCACCAGCGTCATCAACAGCATCGCTTTTCAGACCAACATTCTGGCGCTGAACGCGGCGGTGGAAGCGGCGCGCGCGGGCGAGCAGGGGCGGGGCTTCGCCGTCGTGGCGGGCGAAGTGCGTAATCTCGCCAGCCGCAGCGCCGGAGCGGCAAAAGAGATTGAAACGCTGATTGCCGATTCCGTCGGCCGCGTGGAAGAGGGCTCTCGTCTGGTGAATGAAGCGGGCGCAACGATGACGGAGATCCTGAACGCGGTGAACAATGTCAGCACCATCATGAAGCAGATAGCCTCCGCTTCAGAAGAACAGAGCAAAGGGATTTCGCAGGTCGGCACGGCCATCGCCCAGATGGATAGCGTAACGCAGCAGAACGCTTCGCTGGTGGAGCAGGTCTCCGCCGCCGCCGCCGCGCTGGAGCGCCAGACGGACGAGCTGCAAAGCGCCGTGCGTAAGTTCCGCCTCTCATCAGGCGAGCAGAAAACCGCGCAAAGCGCGCCAACGCCTGCCGTTAAGCCAGCCCCCGTCGCGGCGACTAGCGTGAAGCGCACCGACGACTGGGTCGCTTTCTGACAAAAAACGCCCTGCTTAGCGCAGGGCTTTTTTATGCGAAGGCCAGAGTGCAGGGTCAAAGAGGGCAGGTGAATCCGGCGGTTACGTGGTAAGGTGCTGGCACACAAACCCGTCCTTCTGCAAACAGGAGTTCGCATGAACGCAACAACGACACTGCACGGTGCGCCGCTGGAGTGGGGCCACGGCCCTCGCGTATTTGAAGTCTTCCTTGAGCCGACCTGTCCTTTTTCAGTCAAAGCGTTTAACAAGCTTGAAGCGCTGCTTGACCACGTTGGTGAAGACAAAGTTACGGTGAAAATTCGCCTGCAGTCGCAGCCCTGGCACCTGTTTTCCGGCGTTATTGTGCGCTATATCCTCGCGGCCTCCACGCTGCCGGAGGGCAAAGCGGCAGCCTGGAAAGTGATGAAAGCGGTAGGCGATCATCGTGAAGAGTTTGAGTTTACCGACCACTGCCGCGGCCCGAATATGGACGTCACGCCACATCAAATTATGCAGCGCATTGAGCGCTACAGCGGCGTGAACGTAGATGAGCCTTTCGCGCGCGCCGAACTGCAACAGCTGATTAAATGGCACTGCAAGTACGCCCGCCAGAACGGCATCCATGTGTCGCCCACTTTTATGGTCAACGGCCTGGTGCAGCCTGATTTAGGCAGCGGCGATGATATCAGCGTCTGGGCTGAGCGCATCCTGGCCTGAGAAAAATCATTCACGCCTGGCTTTATCCAGAATGAAAACCATGCCGGAAGGAGGTTTCCTCCTTCCGCTCTGTTCAGGGATATTCTCTGCGCGTATGCAGCACGCGCAAGATTTCTGTTTGCAGCTCCGATTCTCTGTAAATCAACACGTAATGTGGATGGACTACCGCGTCGCGGGTGCCGGGCACTCTACCGGAGCGATAAAGGAAGGGTGAGAGGTAGGCTATCGGCAACCCGCATCATCTGTTCCAGCAATTTTCTGCTTGCTACGGGGTTCTGTTGCTCGATGTAATCAAGGATATTGGCCAAATCGTTTAGCGCCTGTTCTTTCCATGTAATCCGCCGCACTTTATTTCCTTAATTCAGCTTCCCTTAACTGACGTCCCGATCACCTTACTTCTGTTAATGTTAAAACAATGTTACGTCTTGCGCGACAGCCGATATCCCGCCAGGCTATCGCCTCCGCAACGGGAGGGACTCATGGTTTTGCACTCAACGCGCTGGCTTGCGCTTAGCTATTTCACTTACTTTTTCAGCTACGGCATCTTTTTGCCCTTCTGGAGCCTGTGGCTGAAGGGGGTAGGGCTGCCCCCTGAAACCATCGGTCTGCTGCTTGGCTCAGGGTTAATCGCCCGTTTTCTTGGCAGCCTGCTGCTGGCGCCGCGGGTAAAAGACCCCGCCCGGCTGGTATTTGCCTTGCGGGTACTGGCGATGCTGACGCTGCTTTTCGCGGTCGGCTTCTGGCTGGGGCATGCCACCGCCTGGCTGCTGCTGGTGATGGTCGGCTTCAACCTCTTTTTCTCGCCGCTGGTGCCGCTCACCGACGCGCTCGCCGGTACATGGCAGCGCCAGATAACCATGGATTATGGCCGCGTGCGCCTGTGGGGGTCGCTAGCGTTTGTTATCGGTTCGGCGCTGACCGGCAAGCTGGTCAGCCTGTTTGACGCGCAGGCTATTCTGGCGCTGTTAACTATCGGCATCGCTTCCATGCTTATCGGCATGCTGTTGCGCCCTTCGGTGATGCCGCAAGGAGAAGCGCGCGTGCAGGAGACGGCGGGCTGGCAGGCGTGGCGCAGGTTGATTGGCGAAAGCTGGCGTTTTCTCGCCTGCGTGTCGCTGTTGCAGGGGGCGCACGCCGCCTATTACGGCTTCAGCGCCATCTACTGGCAGGGCGCGGGCTATTCCGCTTCTGTGGTGGGCTATTTGTGGTCGCTTGGCGTGGTGGCGGAGATTGTCATCTTCGCGCTGAGTAAAAAGCTATTCAGCCGTCTGAGCGCCCGCGACCTGCTGCTTATCTCCGGCGTGTTGGGCATTATCCGCTGGTCGCTGATGGGCTGGACCACCGCGCTGCCGTGGCTTATCGTCGCGCAAATTCTGCACTGCGGCAGCTTCACGATTTGCCACCTGGCGGCGATGCGCTATATCTCAGCGCGCCAGGGCGGCGAGGTTATTCGCCTGCAGGCGGTATACTCTGCCGTGGCGATGGGCGGCGGTATCGCGGTGATGACCATGTTTGCAGGCTACCTCTACCAGCATTTACAGGGCGGGGTATTTTGGGTAATGGCGCTGGTGGCGCTGCCGGCTCTCGTTCTGCGCCCGAAAGTGGCAGCGCGCGCTTAATGTTCTAAAAGTTCGCGGATACGCTGCCGCTGATGGTCGCCGAGCGGCATTTCAGCGGCGTGGATCAGCGGCGGCGAGAAAAGCGGCAGCGAAGTGGTGTAAGGCGTGACGATAAGCGCGACCTCTTTAGGCGCGCCCTCCTGCTGGAAGGCGTGGAGCGTCAGTCTTTTAATATTAAGCGGCAGCAGGGTAAGTTCGCGCAGCTGTTGCTCAAGCTCCATCTCCAGCGCCTCGTTATTGCCGGTCAGCAGCAATACCTGCTTCTCCTGCAGATCGCTCTCCTGCATCAGCCAGGCGCCGAAAATCACCGCCACCAGCCCGACCTCTTCATCTGAAAACGTCACGCCATACTCTTCTTCAAAGGTTGTAAACGCATTGCGCGTGGTGCGCATCAGGCGCGGATAAAGCCGGGTTATCTCTTCAGGCAACGTATTATCGATACCGATGCCGAACAGACTGCGATCGAGCGCCTGGCAAAGATGCACGTAAAGCTGGTCCGCCAGACCTTGTTCGTCGCTGAACGCCATGCCGGAAAGTTCGCGAAAACGGGCTATCATGCCCCTAATCGCTTCGCGCAGCCGCAAATCCTGCGGGTGGCAGTCGCGCAGCGGATCGGGCGTGCGCAGCATCATAAACAGCAGCGCCAGAAAACAGTGCTCGTTAATATGGGGCGCCTGCGCCACGCGGCGCTGCCAGTGGCGCACGATCTCCTGCGCCGCCAGATATTCGGCGCGCATGCGCATCCACATCAACTGCGGCTCCGAAAACTCCGGCGTTTGCCCGTAATGGTGCTGGACCAGGCAATATTGCAGATAAAGGCGCAGGAATTCGCGGTCGCGCGTTTCAAACTGGCGATTCAGCCTGCGGGCACAAAGGTTGACGAGCGCATGTAAATTCGTATCGTCATACAGCGCCTTCGCGATGCCGTGCTGTCTGAGCTCGCTTTTCAGCGCAGGGGTAAAGTTGTGCTGAACAAAGTCCGGGCACAAACGAAGCGCCCGGCGCAGCCAGTGCAGCAGACAGAGCCTGCGATCTAACGCGGTGCCTTCTATCCGGTAGCTGCCGTCTTGCTGGGTGATGATGTTAAGCCGGTGGTAACGCTGGATTTCGTCGCTGGTTTCGGCAATATCCTGGCGGGCGATGGCGCCATCCACACCGTTGACGCGGCCGACGATTTCGGGCGTCACGGTTTGTCCCGGCAGGTAAAGCATCAATAATACCTGGCAGCGGCGCTGCGGACTGGAAAGCACAGATGGTGGTGGGGCGAGAAGAGTCATCATCCGTTTAGTCCAGTGGGTCATTTTACTGCTAAGGATAGCCAAAGGATTTTTCGCTGTTATGGACAGCGGAAAGTTTCATCGCGGAATTCTGGCTGGCTCACAGAATTTTTCGCCAGAGGGGATCATGAAGAAAATATTACACCGCTTATACATAACGATGTCTTTACTGGTCATGCTTTCGGCTGAGCCAGCCCTGGCGCACCCACACAGCTTTATCTCTATGAAAACGCAAATTATCGCCGGGCAGGGCCAGATTACTGCGCTGCAAATGCGCTGGATGATGGATGAAATCACTTCAGCAGACTTATTGTATGACGCCGGAGAAGCGAAACCGGACTCACCGGTCTGGAAACGGCTGGCGGCGGAGGTGATGGCGAACGTGCTGACGCAACATTATTTCACGGAATTCTGGCATAACGGTGAGAAAGTAAAATTCGCCGCCCGGCCTTCCGCCTACAGTTTGTCACGCGAAGGGCACCAGGCGGTGCTTGAGTTTACCTTGCCGCTGGCGCGTTCTCAGCCGCTTGCCGGGCAACGCTACCTGTTCTCAACTTTCGATCCCAGCTATTTTGTCGACATGAGCTATGAAAACGATAACGAGGTGCTTTTGCCGGATGAACTGAAGGGCGCCTGCAAGGTCGCCGTGAAAACGCCGAAACCGGACGCCGCCGTGCAGGCTTTCGCGCTGTCGCTCGATAAAGCGGACGCCCCGCCGGAAGAGATGGCGCTCGGCAAACAGTTCGCCCAGCAGGTGACGCTGCAATGTCAGTGATGGCGACTTCTGGAAAAAAACGCCGCTGGGCGCACCTCTGGCCGCTGGCGCTCTTTCTTCTGCTGATGCTGGCGGGCGGCTTCTGGCTATGGCGGGCATGGCCGCAGGTGATGATGGAAAGCGCCCTCTGGCAGCGCAGCGTGAACCGCGAGCTGAGCGGGCTGTTGCAGCAGGTAGCGCAAAACCCGTCGCGGGCGGGCGTTTCGCTGCTGGCTTTCAGTTTTCTTTACGGCGTGCTGCATGCGCTGGGGCCGGGGCATGGCAAAATCGTTATCACCACCTGGCTTGCCACCCATCCTTCGCGCCTGAAACGCAGCCTCGGTTTAACCCTCGCCTCGTCGCTTTTACAGGGACTGGTGGCGATAGGGCTGGTCGTCGTGGTGCTGACGCTTCTCGCGCTCCCGGCGCGACAACTTCATCTGGGCAGTTACTGGCTGGAGAAGGGGAGCTATCTGCTGGTAGGGGGGCTTGGCGCGATGCTCTGCTGGCGAGCGGTTAAGCGGCTACGCAGGCTGCTGCGTAAGCCAACGTTCAACGCTTTCACGCCCCATCATGTGCACAGCGAGACCTGCGGTTGCGGGCATCAGCACCTTCCTTCGCCAAATCAGCTGGAGCGCGCCGATGACTGGCGCGCAAGGTTGATGGTCGTGCTCTCGATGGGCATGCGTCCCTGTTCCGGCGCGATTATGGTGCTGCTGTTCAGCAAGGTGATCGGCGTGTTTGGCTGGGGGGTTGCGGCGGCGCTGGCGATGGCGGCGGGCACGTCGCTGACTATCTCGGCTATCGCGCTGTTTGTGCATAGCTTTCGCCAGCTTGCGGTGCGGCTTGGCGGCGGCGCGCCGCCGCTGTGGCGTCAGACCGGATGGGCGACGCTTGCCCTGGCGGGCGGCGTGGCGCTGGTTTTCGCCGCGCTGGTAATGTGGATGAGCGCGCAGCCGCCAGGGCAGGGGCTGCGGCCGTTTTAACGGTTTCCCCGCCGTTTTTCAGGCAACAAAAAAGGCAGGCCGCTTTCGCGGACCTGCCTTTTCGTTTAAGCGGAAAATCGCCTGAAACGGAATTAACGCTTCAGCGCTTCGCTCAGCTCTTCGCGCATGCCCGCCAGCAGCGCTTTCACTACGCGCGGGTTGCCTGCAACGATGTTGCCGGAGCTCATGTAGTTGTGGCCGCCGGTGAAATCGCACACCAGGCCGCCCGCTTCACGCACCAGCAGTTCGCCGGCGGCGAAATCCCACGGCTTCAGGCCGATTTCGAAATAACCATCCACGCGACCGGCAGCAACGTAAGCCAGGTCCAGCGCAGCGGAACCGGTGCGGCGGAAATCGGCGCACTGGGTAAAGAGTTTAGTGACGATGTTCATATAAGCCGGCGCATGCTGCTTGGCTTTGAACGGGAAGCCGGTCGCCAGAATGGTGCCGTCGAGGTCGCGCGCGCTGCCGCCGCGCAGACGGTAGCCGTTGAGCTGGGCGCCCTGGCCGCGTACCGCGGTGAAAAGTTCGTTGCGCATCGGGTCGTAAACCACGGCGACTTCGGTGCGGCCTTTAATGCGCACGGCGATGGAGACCGCGAAATGCGGCAGACGCTTAACGAAGTTGGTGGTGCCATCCAGCGGATCGATAACCCATTGAATATCCTGCTCGGTGCCGGCGTGTTCACCGCTTTCTTCGGTGATGATGGTGTGTTGCGGATAGGACTGGCGAATGGTGTCGATAATTACGCGTTCTGCGCCTTTATCGATGTTGGTAACGAAATCATTGCTGCCTTTCTGGCTGGTTTCTACGGCGTCCGGGGTTTCGTAGTTTTTGGCGATAAAGTTTCCGGCCTTGCGCGCAGCACGCACGGCGATGTTGAGCATCGGATGCATCAGGTTTCTCTCACTGGATGTTAAAGAACGGGAAAACGGCGCGGAGTATAGCAGAGGGTTCGGATTATGTCTCAGGTTTATGATAGGATGTCCCAATATTCTTTATTCGTACAGAATCGCTATGCTGGAAAATATTCGTATCGTGCTGGTGGAGACCTCTCATACCGGCAACATGGGCTCGGTCGCCCGCGCCATGAAAACCATGGGCCTGACCAACCTCTGGCTGGTTAACCCGCTGGTGAAGCCGGACTCCCAGGCCATCGCGCTCGCCGCAGGCGCCAGCGACGTCATCGGCAATGCAACGATTGTAGACACGCTTGATGAAGCGCTTTCCGGCTGTAGCCTGGTGGTGGGCACCAGCGCGCGCTCCCGCACGCTCCCCTGGCCGATGCTCGACCCGCGCGAATGCGGCCTTAAGAGCATTTCAGAAAGCCAGCACGCGCCGGTGGCGCTGGTGTTTGGCCGCGAACGCGTGGGGCTGACCAACGAAGAGTTGCAGAAATGCCATTATCACGTCGCCATTGCCGCTAACCCGGAATACAGCTCGCTTAACCTCGCCATGGCGGTGCAGGTCATCGCTTATGAAGTACGCATGGCCTGGCTTGCGACTCAGGAAAACGCGGCGGCGGAACACGAAGAAACGCCATACCCGTTAGTTGACGATCTGGAGCGTTTTTACGGCCACCTGGAGCAAGTGCTGCTGAAAACCGGCTTTATTCGCGCTAACCACCCCGGTCAGGTGATGAACAAATTGCGTCGCCTGTTTACCCGCGCACGCCCGGAAAGTCAGGAACTTAACATTCTGCGCGGCATTCTTGCCTCCATTGAAAACGGCGATAAAGCGAAGCCGGAATAGTTGAGTAAAATACCAGGGTAAATAGTTGACCAAATTACTCGGGAATGTCAGACTTGCGCCTGCTATGCAACACCCATATGACAATAATCCCCCGCTTCGAGGGGCGTGTTTGAGGTTAAGTAAGACATGAGACTGACATCAAAAGGGCGCTATGCCGTGACCGCAATGCTGGACGTTGCACTTAACTCCGAAGCGGGCCCGGTTCCGTTGGCTGATATTTCCGAGCGTCAGGGCATCTCCCTGTCCTATCTGGAGCAGCTGTTTTCCCGTCTGCGCAAAAATGGCCTGGTGGCCAGCGTACGCGGTCCGGGCGGCGGTTATCTGCTTGGTAAAGACGCAAGCAGCATCGCCGTCGGCGAAGTGATTAGCGCCGTTGACGAATCTGTCGACGCGACCCGTTGTCAGGGCAAAGGCGGCTGCCAGGGCGGCGACAAGTGCCTGACCCACGCGCTGTGGCGCGACCTCAGCGACCGTCTGACCGGTTTTCTGAACAACATCACCTTAGGTGAACTGGTGAACAACCAGGAAGTGCTGGACGTTTCTGACCGTCAGCATAACGATGCCCATCGCCCGACCCGCGCTCAGGACGCCATCGACGTCAAACTGCGTGCGTAAGTAAGTTAAAAAAACTACAGGTATTCAGAACCCGGCCGGGGTGTCCGAACACTCCGTCGGTATCGGCTTTTATCCAGCCAGCCGCCGGGTTTACGTATTGAGATGTACGGAGCATAAGAGCAATGAAATTACCGATTTACCTCGACTACTCCGCGACCACGCCGGTTGACCCGCGCGTCGCCGAGAAGATGATGCAGTTTTTGACGATGGACGGCACGTTCGGTAACCCGGCGTCCCGTTCTCACCGCTTTGGCTGGCAGGCGGAAGAGGCGGTTGATATCGCCCGTAACCACATTGCCGACCTGGTTGGCGCAGACCCGCGTGAGATTGTCTTCACCTCTGGCGCGACGGAATCTGACAACCTGGCTATCAAAGGCGCGGCCAATTTCTATCAGAAGAAAGGCAAGCACATCATCACCAGCAAGACCGAGCACAAAGCGGTGCTGGACACGTGCCGCCAGCTGGAGCGCGAAGGGTTTGAAGTGACCTACCTCGCCCCGCAGAGCAACGGCATTATCGATCTCAAAGAGCTCGAAGCGGCGATGCGTGACGACACCATTCTGGTCTCCATCATGCACGTGAACAACGAAATCGGCGTGGTGCAGGATATCGCCACCATCGGCGAAATGTGCCGCGCGCGCGGCATCATCTACCATGTGGACGCGACCCAGAGCGTGGGCAAACTGCCTATCGACCTGAGCCAGCTGAAAGTGGATCTGATGTCCTTCTCCGCTCACAAAATTTATGGCCCGAAAGGCATCGGCGCGCTCTACGTTCGCCGTAAGCCGCGCATTCGCATCGAAGCGCAGATGCACGGCGGCGGTCACGAGCGCGGCATGCGTTCCGGCACCCTGCCTGTTCACCAGATTGTCGGCATGGGCGAAGCTTACCGCATCGCCAAAGAAGAGCTGGAAAGCGAGATGGCGCGCCTGCGCGGTCTGCGTAACCGTCTGTGGAACGGCATTAAAGATATCGAAGAAGTTTACCTGAACGGCGACCTCGAGCAGGGCGTACCGACCATTCTGAACGTGAGCTTTAACTACGTGGAAGGCGAGTCGCTGATCATGGCGCTGAAAGACCTGGCCGTCTCTTCCGGTTCCGCCTGTACCTCGGCGAGCCTGGAGCCGTCCTACGTGCTGCGCGCGCTGGGCATGAACGACGAGCTGGCCCATAGCTCTATCCGTTTCTCTTTAGGTCGTTTTACTACCGAAGAAGAAATTGATTACACCATCGAGCTGGTTCGTAAATCCATCGGCCGTCTGCGCGACCTTTCTCCGCTGTGGGAAATGTTCAAGCAGGGCGTGGACCTGAACAGCATCGAATGGGCGCATCATTAATCGGTATCCGACGGGAGAAATAAAACATGGCATACAGCGAAAAAGTTATCGATCACTACGAGAATCCGCGCAACGTCGGTTCTTTTGACAACAACGACGAAAGCGTCGGTAGCGGCATGGTCGGCGCGCCGGCCTGCGGCGACGTGATGAAGCTGCAGATCAAAGTCAACAATGAGGGTATCATTGAAGACGCGCGCTTTAAGACCTACGGCTGCGGCTCCGCTATTGCTTCCAGCTCCCTTATCACCGAGTGGGTGAAGGGCAAATCCCTGGACGAAGCGCAGGCTATCAAGAACACCGACATCGCCGAGGAGCTTGAGCTTCCGCCAGTGAAAATTCACTGCTCTATTCTTGCGGAAGACGCCATTAAAGCCGCGATTGCGGATTACAAAAGCAAACAAGCCAAATAATTGAGGTTGTAGTATGTCGATTACCCTTAGCGATTCCGCCGCCGCGCGTGTGAATGCCTTCCTTGCCAACCGCGGTAAAGGGTTTGGCCTGCGTCTTGGCGTGCGCACGTCTGGCTGCTCTGGCATGGCCTATGTGCTGGAATTTGTTGATGAACCCCAGCCGGAAGACCAGGTGTTCGAAGACAAAGGCGTAAAAGTGGTTGTCGATGGCAAAAGCCTGCAATTCCTCAACGGCACTCAGCTGGACTTCGTTAAAGAAGGCCTCAACGAAGGGTTTAAGTTTACTAACCCGAACGTAAAAGATGAGTGCGGCTGCGGCGAAAGTTTCAACGTCTGATACCACGACCCGCCCTGATGACCCCACCGCCCGACCGGGCGCGTGGGGCATTGCTTTACCACGCTGACCCCGAGACCGTTATGGATTACTTCACCCTCTTTGGGTTGCAGCCTGGCTTTGCGCTCGACAGTGAACAACTGGCGGCGCGTTACCAGGAGCTGCAACGTCAGTATCATCCCGATAAATACGCCAGCCGTCCGCAAGCCGAGCAACTGGCGGCCCTCTCGCAATCCGCCACCATCAATCAGGCCTGGCAAACGCTGCGCCACCCGCTGACCCGCGCTGAATATCTGCTTTCGCTCCACGGCTTCGACCTGGCAAGCGAGCAGCACACCGTGCGTGATACGGCATTCCTGATGGAACAGCTGGAGCTGCGCGAAGAGCTGGATGAGATTGAGCAGGCGAAAGATACCGAGCGTCTCGAGTCGTTCATGCAGCGGGTGAAAGGCATGTACAACACCCGCCATCAGCAGATGGTGGCGGAGCTGGACAGCGAAGCGTGGACGCAGGCGGCGGACACCGTGCGCAAACTCCGTTTTCTCGATAAACTGCAAAGCCAGTCAGAACAACTCGAAGAAAAGCTGCTCGATTTTTAATTCTGGAAGCTCAACATGGCCTTATTACAAATCAGTGAGCCGGGCATGAGTAGCGCGCCGCACCAGCGTAAGCTTGCGGCGGGCATCGACCTTGGCACCACCAACTCGCTGGTGGCGACGGTTCGCAGTGGGCAAACCGAAACCCTGGCGGACCACGAAGGCCGCCATCTGCTGCCCTCCGTTGTGCATTATCAGCACCAGGGCCACACCGTGGGCTGGGAAGCGCGCGCACAAGCCGCCAGCGACCCGGTCAACACCATCAGCTCCGTTAAGCGCATGATGGGCCGCTCCCTTGCCGATATTCAGGCGCGCTATCCCCATCTGCCGTACCACTTAACGGCAAGCGAAAATGGCCTGCCGATGATCAACACGCCTGCCGGGCTGCTGAATCCGGTGCGCGTCTCCGCCGATATCCTCAAAGCGCTGGCTGAACGCGCGCGCGAAGCGCTGGCGGGCGAGCTTGACGGCGTAGTGATCACCGTTCCCGCTTATTTTGACGACGCCCAGCGCCAGGGCACCAAAGACGCCGCCCGCCTCGCCGGGCTGCATGTGCTGCGCCTGCTAAACGAACCTACCGCTGCGGCCATCGCCTATGGCCTCGATTCGGGGCAGGAAGGGGTGATCGCGGTTTACGATCTTGGCGGCGGCACGTTTGATATCTCTATCTTGCGCTTAAGCCGCGGGGTGTTTGAGGTGCTGGCGACCGGCGGTGATTCCGCGCTCGGCGGCGACGACTTCGACCACCTGCTGGCGGATTTCATTCGCGAACAGGCGGGCCTCACGGACCGTACCGACAACCGTCTCCAGCGTCAGCTTCTCGACGTCGCCATCGCGGCGAAAATTGCCCTGAGCGACGCCGAAACCGCAGAGGTCGAGGTGGCGGGCTGGCGGGGCAGCGTCACCCGCGAGCAGTTCAACGCGCTTATCGCGCCGCTGGTGAAACGCACGCTGCTGGCCTGCCGCCGCGCGCTGAAAGACGCGGGCGTAGAGGCACACGAGGTGCTGGAAGCGGTGATGGTGGGCGGCTCCACCCGCGTGCCGCTGGTGCGCGAGCGCGTGGGCGAGTTTTTCGGCCGCACGCCGCTCACCTCTATCGACCCGGACAAAGTGGTCGCTATCGGCGCGGCGATTCAGGCGGATATCCTGGTCGGCAACAAGCCGGACAGTGAAATGCTGCTGCTGGACGTGATTCCGCTGTCGCTCGGTCTTGAGACCATGGGCGGTCTGGTGGAAAAAGTCATTCCGCGCAACACCACCATCCCGGTCGCCCGCGCTCAGGAGTTCACTACTTTTAAAGACGGGCAGACCGCCATGGCTATCCACGTCATGCAGGGCGAGCGCGAGCTGGTGCAGGATTGTCGGTCGCTGGCGCGCTTTACGCTGCGCGGCATTCCCGCGATGCCGGCAGGCGGCGCGCATATCCGCGTCACCTTCCAGGTGGACGCCGACGGCCTGCTGAGCGTCACCGCGATGGAAAAATCCACCGGTGTGGAAGCGTCTATTCAGGTGAAGCCTTCTTACGGTCTGACCGACGGTGAAATCGCCGCCATGATTCAGGATTCCATGAGTTTTGCCGAGCAGGACGTGAAAGCGCGCATGCTGGCCGAGCAGAAAGTGGAAGCCGCCCGCGTGCTGGAAAGCCTGGAAGGGGCGCTGAAAACCGACGCCGCGCTGTTAAGCGCCGCGGAGCGTCAGGCGGTTGACGAGGCGGTAGCGGCACTTCGCGCCGCCGCCCTTGGCGATGATGCCGACGCCATTGAACACGCTATTAAAAATACAGACAAACAAACCCAGGAGTTTGCCGCTCGCCGTATGGATGCTTCTATCCGTAAAGCGTTGAAAGGCCACTCCGTGGACGAGGTTTAATATGCCAAAGATTGTTTTTCTGCCTCATCAGGATCTCTGTCCCGATGGCGCAGTTCTGGAAGCGAAGAGCGGTGAAACCATTCTTGACGTTGCGCTGCGCAACGGCATAGACATTGAGCACGCCTGCGAAAAATCGTGCGCCTGCACCACCTGCCACTGCATCGTGCGCGAAGGTTTCGACTCGTTGCCGGAAAGCAGCGAAGACGAAGACGACATGCTGGATAAAGCCTGGGGGCTTGAGCCGGAAAGCCGCCTGAGCTGCCAGGCGCGCGTCACCGATGAAGATCTGGTGGTCGAAATGCCGCGTTACACTATCAACCATGCTCGCGAGCACTAACCGGGGGTAGTATGGGACTGAAATGGACCGACAGCCGCGAAATCGGCGAGGCGCTGTACGACAGCCGCCCGGATACCGATCCGAAGACTGTGCGTTTCACCGATATGCATCAGTGGATCTGCGAGCTTGAGGATTTCGATGACGATCCGAACGCGTCTAACGAAAAAATCCTCGAAGCGATACTGCTGGTCTGGCTGGACGAAGCAGAATAACGAAACGGGCTGCCTCTGGCGGCCCGTTTTTACGTTTTAACCATGAGCCGACTATAAGGACAATAAGATGACCGAAGCCATGAAAATCACCCTTTCCACCACCCCCGCCGACGCCCGCTGGGGTGAAAAAGCCGCTTACAGCATCAACAACGAAGGCATTACCCTGCATCTGACCGGCAAGGACGACCTTGCGCTTATCCAGCGCGCGGGGCGTAAAATCGACGGCCAGGGGCTGAAGCACGTGGAACTGGCCGGCGAAGGCTGGGACGTGGAGAAAAGCTGGGCTTTCTGGATGGGCTATCGCGGGCCGAAAGGCAAGCGTACGGTGAACTGGGCGAAGCTTGACGACGCCCAGCAGCAGGAGCTTACCAGCCGCCTGAAAATCATCGACTGGGTGCGCGATGTTATCAACGCCCCGGCAGAAGAGGTAGGGCCGGAGCAACTGGCGCAGCGCGCGGTCGATCTGCTGGCGGACGTTGGCGGCGAGCGCGTGACTTATCGCATTACCAAAGGCGAGGATCTGCGCGAGCAGAACTACCTTGGCCTGCATACCGTAGGCCGTGGTTCAGAGCGCCCGCCGGTGCTGCTGACGCTCGACTTCAACCCGACAGGGGACAAGAGCGCGCCGGTTTACGCTTGCCTCGTGGGTAAAGGCATTACGTTTGACTCCGGCGGCTACAGCATCAAGCAGACCGCCTTTATGGATTCGATGAAGTCGGACATGGGCGGCGCGGCGCTGGTGACCGGCTCGCTGGCTTTCGCTATCACCCGCGGCCTTAACAAGCGCGTGAAGCTGATCCTCTGCTGCGCGGACAACATGATCAGCGGCAACGCTTTCCGCCTGGGCGATATCATCACCTACCGCAACGGCAAAACCGTTGAGGTGATGAATACTGACGCCGAAGGCCGCCTGGTGCTGGCGGACGGGCTTATCGACGCCTCAGCCCAGAAGCCGGAGCTTATCATCGACTGCGCCACGCTGACGGGCGCGGCGAAAACCGCGCTCGGCAACGATTACCACGCGCTGTTTAGCTTTGACGACGCGCTGGCGGCTCGCCTGCTGGAGAGCGCGAACGCTGAAAACGAAGCCTTCTGGCGCCTGCCGCTGGCAGAGTTCCATCGCAGCCAGCTGCCTTCCAACTTCGCCGAGCTGAACAACACGGCGGGCGGCGCTTACCCGGCGGGCGCCAGCACGGCGGCGGGTTTCCTGTCGCATTTTGTTGAAAATTATCAGCATGGCTGGCTGCATATCGACTGCTCCGCCACTTACCGTAAGGCTGCGGTAGAGCAGTGGGCGGCTGGCGCCACCGGCATCGGCGTGCGCACGCTGGCGAACCTGCTGACCGCAGAGTAACGTTCCAGGCGGGCGGCGTTGCGCTGACCCGCTGCGGAAAATGCCGCTATTCCTGTGGCGAGAGGCATGACCCCTCGCCGTTAATAAACAGACGATTTAAACCTTATGTCCGAAACCAAAAACGAACTTGAGACCCTGCTGGAAAAAGCGGCCACTGAACCCGCGCACCGGCCCGCATTTTTCCGCGTCCTGCTGGACTCCACCGTCTGGGTGCCGGGCGAAGCGGCGCAGGGCGAGGCCATCGATGCCGACAGCGCGGTGGATTTGCAGCACTGGGAAAAAGAAGACGGCGCGTCCGTTATTCCGTTTTTCACCTCGCTTGAAGCCATGCAGCAGGCGGTGGATTACCAGCAGGCGTTTGTCATGATGCCTGCGCGCCAGCTTTTTGAAATGACCCTTGGCGAAGCGCTCTTTCTGAACGCGAAGCTTCCAACCGGCAAAGAGTTTACGCCGCGTGAAATCAGCCATCTTATCAGCAAGGAAGGTGATGCAGTCAGCAGCCAGGAAGTGCTCGAAGGCGGTGTTTCGCTGCTGCTCTCGGAGGTCAACGAGCCGCCGGCGCAGATGATTGATTCGCTCACCACGCTCTTTAAAGAGATGAAAACGGTGAAACGGGCATTTCTCTGTTCTATCAAAGAGCAGGCGGATGAACAGCCGAACCTGCTCATTGGCATCGAGGCGGAGGGCGATATCGATCCGGTGATCCGCGCCGCGGGCAGCGTGGCGATGGATACGCTGCCAGGCGATGAGCCGGTGGATATATGCCAGGTCAAAGAGGGCGAGAAGGGAATAAGTCATTTTATGATTGCCCATATTACGCCGTTTTATGAACGCCGCTGGGGCAGTTTCCTGCGCGACTTTAAACAAAACCGTATTATTTAATTTCCGGGGCGGCAGACATTGCCGCCTTTTTATTTCCCGCCATGGCGCCGTTATTTATTCTCTTCATCAAGACAAATTCTGGTAGGCCCCTGTTCATCCTCTCTTTGCTAAGCTTGCCCGCTGCTGAGTCCCTCCTGTTTCGCTGTTTAGTTTAGCGCCCGCAACCGGGGCGCAGCAGGGACTGGCATACCTTAGCTTGCGCTTGCGCAACGGCATCGCCGTTATCCAGCGCGTTTTAACGCGTGAATGCTGTTCACATTTATTGGCCTGTTGAGAAACGCGCCGCGTAACGTTAACGGCAAGGCGGGCCTCTGGAAACGTTAGGGCGTTACTGAAAACCTGATTTTAACCCACAGGCCCCTGAGAGGGCCGTGGTCTCAATGCGTCTGCCAGGCGGCAGGCGTGGTTAACGGCGCGGGCAAGGCGCTCGCCCTCTATGGCTAAAACAAGGAAAACGGATATTACGATGAACAGGAAGAGCCTTATCTATCTCTTTTTGGTGCCGCTGCTGATTGCCTGCTATGGCCTCTGGCAGCACTACCGGGTAAGCGACATTACCGGACGCGTCGATTTTTCAAACGCCCTGATCCAGACAGCGAACGAGGCGTTGCAAAAGGACAGCAATGCGGTGGTGGAATTCGCCGCTGACGGCGAAAACTATCGCATGCCGGCGAAAGAGCTCATCACGAATGAACGCCAACTGCAAAACCAGTACGCCAGGGAAATTATGCTGGCCCAACTGCAAAGCAAACTGGCGGACCTGGCCGTAGGCCTGGCGCTGTTGTGCATTGTGCTCAATGCCGGCGCGCTTGCTCTGTGTCGGCGCAGCGTAAACGTGGCGAAGCGCTCTCAGGACGACCTGGTGCGCGCTTTCGACCGCTGTCGCAAACTGCTGCCGTGGCTGATGGTCTCGCAGATTGTTATCTGCGGGCTGGCTTTCTTCTGCGCTGTGGTTTACGAAACGCTCTGGTTCGGCACCCATTTCAAAATGAACGCGGGCGGCATCAAAGTGATGTTTTTCGCGCTTATGGTGCTGTTCGGTATTTTGTGGGTGCTCTACAAGAGCCTTGGCAGCCTGAAGCAGTGTTTTACTTTGTTCCAGCCGGAGCCGCACGAGGTGGCAGGCCATAACCTGACCCGTGAGCAGGCGCCGGCGCTGTGGCAGTGGGTGGAGTCGCTGGCGCAGCGTCTTGGCGCTATCGTGCCGGATAATATCGTGGTCGGTCTGCTGGAGGGCTTTTATGTGACGGCTAACCCCGTACAGCTGGAAGATGGCCCGCTGCTGAAAGGGCAGACGCTTTACTTCCCGCTGACCTGGGCGGCGCTCATGGATAAAGACGAACTGAGCGCCGTCGTCGGGCACGAGCTGGGCCATTTTGCAGGGCAGGACACGCTCTACAGCCTGCGCTTTGCGCCGCTCTATGCGGGCATCAGCCACAGTATTGAAACCATGGTGCTTAACCAGCGCAACGCGCCCGTGCTGGACCATGTCATCCTTTATCCTTCGCTGCACATCGGCATTCAGTTCATTCAGCAGCTTCACGAAACGGTAAGCCACTGGAGCCGCATCCGCGAGCATGAAGCCGACGCCGTCGGCGCCCGCGCCAGCTCTCCCCGCGCGCTTGCCGCTTCGCTGCTGCGTATCTCCGCTATTGGCGAAGCGCAGAATCGCGTCTTCGAGGCTTTCTTTAACGGCAAGCTGCAGAGCGACAACCTGGTGGAAAACGTGATTGACGATCTGCGGGTCAACGGCTTTAGCGACCCGCAGCACTATCTTGAGAGCGAAACGGCGCACCCGACCGACAGCCACCCGCCGAGCCGCAAGCGCATCGAAACGCTGGGCTGCCCGCTGGATGCCTCGCTGCTGGCGCAGGCTACCCGTCCGGCTGAGGATGCCTGGCAGAGCCTGACGCCGCTTCTGCCTCAGGCCGCGGCGATGGCGGCGCAAATGACCCGTGAGCTGGATGGCAAGGCCACGCAGCATCGCGAAGCGTTCCGTCGCGAACTGGAAGAAGTGGTGGAGCAGGCGGGCGAATCGGTCACGTTGTATACCGGCAACAAGGTCTATGTCGTCGGCGGCTTTCTGGCGATTATTCTGTTCGTCGCGTCGTTTATTCTGCTCACCCAGCTTGGCTTCAATTATCTGGGCGAACCTAACCTGAATATGCTGGCTGGCGGCGCGGCCATGGGCGCGCTGGGACTGCTGGCGTGCTGGTCGCTCTGGCAACAGTGGCGTAAGCGCCATACGCCGTTCCTGACCCTGACGCCGCAAGCGCTACGCTGCCGCCAGTTCACCGCCGATATCCCGCTTAACGCGATAGAGGATTTCAAGGTGCAGAACATGAACGACACCATCACCGTGACGCTCATTTGCAAGCAAGGTTATGAACTGCCGCGCGCCGTGGGCGGCTGGTGGAAAAACCGCACCCGGGTGCAGCGCAGCAAAAACCAGCTGATGTTTACCTGGATAGGCAAGCTGAAAGGCGAAGATAAAAAGGCCTATTCTACTGAAACGCTGCTGGAGCTGTTCATCCGCAACCTGAACGCGATTCACGCTCGCGAAGCGCTGAACAACTTTAAGTAATGCTCCCTTCGGCGCGGCCAGTGTGCCGCGCCATTACGCCATCGCCTGCAGCAAAAGCAGATCGATAAGCAGCACCAGGTTGGACTCAAACGAGGTAATGCCGTCCGCTTGCGCCGCGAAATGGATCCCTTCGTCATAAAGGGCGAAATGCAGGTCGGCCATCGCCGCCAGGCTGTTGGGCGAGGCGCGGGTAAAGGCCACCACTTTCATACCCACGTTTTGCGCAATGCGGGCTTTATCCAGCACCTGCTCGGTTTCGCCGCTGCGGGAAACGGCGATAAACACTTCATACCGGGAAGCGTTGCTGAGAAAAATCGCCCGGCTGTCGCCCGGACCAGAAATAAACGCCGTCTTGCCCAGCACCTGCAGCTTTTTGGTCAGGTACTCGGCGAAAAGCCAGGAAAAACCGGCGCCGTAGAGAAAGAAATGTTCTTTCTCACGCAGCAGCTGCGAAAACAGCGCCATTTTTTCCGGCGTCACCCACTGAAAGGTGCGCCGGTAATTGCTGAGGAAACGTTCAAACAGCGCGGGCACCGCGTCGCTCTGCGCGGCGGGCGCTTCACTGGCGATATGCGGCGAGGCGGAAAGCAGTTGCTTGCAGTGCCAGATAAGCTCGCTGTAGCCGCTAAAACCGAGCTTCTGGCACAAACGCATAATGGTGGCGGTGGAGACGTATGTCGCCTGCGCCAGTTCGCGCACCGTGACCTTGCCTACCAGTAAAGGGTGGCCGGTCAGGTGCGACAAAACGCGATACTCCGCGCGCGTCAACGACTCCCCGCGCGTCAGCAGCGGCGCAAGGCGGCTGTCCATTATTGCGCCGGTTCGATGGGCAGGTCGTTGCGCGCGCCCCATTCGCTCCAGGAGCCGTCGTAAAGTTTAACCTCTTCCACCCCGAGCGTGGCGAGCGCCAGCATCACCACCGCCGCGGTTACGCCGGAGCCGCAGCTGGCGATAATGGGCTGCGTCAGATTAACCCCCTGGCGGTTAAACACCTCCTGTAACTCGTCAGTGGTTTTTAACTGCCCTTTAATCACTAAGTCGGTCCAGGGCACGTTCAGCGCGCCGGGAATATGGCCGCGTTTCAGGCCGGGGCGCGGTTCGTCCGCTTCGGCGTTAAAGCGTGCGGCGGGACGTGCGTCGACCAGTTGCGCGGTTTTTTCATGGCTCGCCAGCAAGACTTCCGGCAGGCGCTTTATCAGCGAGTCGTCAAACTTCACCTCGAAGTCGCCTTCCGGCAGGCTGACCTCGCCTTCAATAAGCGGATAACCGTCGCGCTGCCACTCCGCCAGCCCGCCCGCCAGAATCGATACGTTCTGCACGCCAAAAGCGCGCAGCATCCACCAGGCGCGCGGCGCGGAGAAGAGGTTGCCTTCGTCATAGACCACCAGGTGTTTATCGCTGCTGACGCCCAGCTCGCGCATCGCCACCGCGAACGTTTCCGGGCGCGGCATCATGTGGGGCAGGGAGGTGGTATGATCGGAGAGGGCTTCGATATCAAAAAAGACCGCGCCGGGAATATGGCCCGCGCGGTACTCTTCAGCCATATTGCGCAGATGCTCCTGACCTGCGGGCGCCATACGGGCGTCGAGGATCTGGATTTCCGGATCGTCGATATGCTCTGCGAGCCAGTCGCCCGCGACAAAGAAAGTGGTGGACATGGTTTTCTCCGTGTCAAAACTGAGAAACGGATTGTCAGCGCTTTTCCGCCGGACCACAAGGACACCACTTTCATGTCGCGAGCTGGCTCGAAATTATTGCGCCGCCTCCCCGTTCCGCCAGGCTTTTTGCAGCGCTGGCCAGTAGTCGCGGTTCGCGTCGATCATCTCATCGAGAATCGCTCTGGCGTGCTGCATCGTGGGAACAGTACGGTTAAGTGTAAACGCCTGGAGCGCTTTTTCGTAACTGCCTTCAATGGTGGCTTCCACCAGCAGCTGTTCTGAAGCGAGTTGCTGCATCAGCAGCGTCTGGTGGAACAGCGGCACCGCGCCCATGCGCACAGGTTCCGGCCCGGCGGCGGTGATGTAAGCGGGCACTTCCACCATCGCGTCGTAAGGCAGATTGGCGATAGCGCCTTTGTTCTCGACGATGACCAGGTGGCGTTGACGTAAGTCGAAGGCGAGCGAGCAGGCGACATCCACGATAAACGCGCCGTGTACGCCCACATGGAACGCATCTGGCAACACGCCGGTGCGCTTATACTCCTGCGCGGCAGCGAAAAGCTTTTTCTCACGGCCGTTCATCACTTCATTGGCGCGGGTGTAGTTCGGGTCCTGATGCTCGACGATGTCGTTTGGCATCAGGTAGTACTGCAGATAAGGGTTCGGCAGGTAATCCGGGAAGTGGTCCATAATCGGCTTGATGTTGCGCCAGGTCTTCACCCAGGACGGATCGGAATGTTGCGGGTCCGTTTGCGCCGCGTCTTCGGTCAGCAGGCCGAATTTCGCAATGTGGCGACGCAGCTCCGGTAACCGGTCTTCGCCGTCTACCATCACGCGGGTAAACCAGCCGAAGTGGTTCAGGCCGAAATAATCCACCTCCAGTTTATGACGATCGACGCCCAGGATCGCCCCCATATTGCGCATCGCCGCGACGGGCATATCGCAGATATTGAGCACGCGGGCGTGCGGGCGAAGGCGGCGCACCCCTTCAGCGACAATCGCTGCCGGGTTGGAGTAGTTCACAATCCAGGCCTTGTCATCGGCGTAGCGCTCAACCAGATCGATAAGCTCTACCATCGGCAGAATGGTGCGCAAGCCATATGCCAGCCCGCCGGGACCGCAGGTCTCCTGGCCCACCACACCGTGGCGCAGCGGGATCTTTTCATCCTGCTCGCGCATCTTGTACTGACCCACGCGCATCTGAGCGAATACGAAATGCGCGCCGCTGAACGCCACTTCCGGGTCGCTGGTGGTGGTAAATTTTATGGTCTGGCTGTGGTCGCGGATAACCTTTTCCACCACCGGCGCGATGGTCTCCTGGCGCGCGCTGTCGATGTCATAGAGACGGATCTCGGCGAGCGGAAAATCGCTTAAGCGCACCATCAGGCTTTTCACAATGCCTGGCGTATAGGTGCTGCCGCCGCCGGCGATGGATAAAATAAAGGGAGGTTTCAACATCATAAGCTCCTGTCAGAGAAACATTTCGACTGCTTCACGCATCTTTTTCACATGCAGTCCGTAGACCACCTGAACGTTATTGCCTTGCTTAATCACCCCTTTGGCGCCGGTTGCTTTCAGACGAGGCTCATCGATAGCGGCGACGTCGCGCACCGTGACGCGCAGGCGGGTATAACAGTTGTCCACCACTTCAATATTTGTCCGGCCGCCCAGACCTTCGATAATCGCTTCGCCAAGGCCCTCGTTGGCGCCTTTCGCCTGGTACTCCTGCTTGCTGTACAGGCGCGTCTCCTGGTCTTCTTCTTCACGCCCCGGGGTTTTCATGTCGAAGCGGCGGATGAGAAAGCGGAAAATCACGAAGTACAGCGTCGCCATGATCAGGCCCACCAGGATATACATCGGCCAGTTTGATTTGGCGGTGCCAAGCGGCAGGTTATAGAGAATGAAATCGATAATGCCGTTAGCGCCGATGGCGTGAACGCCGAGCAGGTAAAACAGCATCATGCCGAGGCCTGTCAGCACCGCGTGCACCACAAAAAGCAGCGGCGCGATAAACAGGAAAGAGAACTCGATAGGCTCGGTGACGCCTACCAGCATCGACGTGAGCGCCGCCGGGATGAGAATGGCTTTGGCCGCCGCCTTGCGTTCGGGTTTCGCCGTCATATACATGGCAAGCGCCGCAGCGGGCAGGCCGAACATTTTGCTGATGCCGCGGGCGTCCCATACCACCGTGCTGCTTAGCTGCGTAACGGTTGGGCAGGCCATTTCGGCGAAGTAAATATTGCGCGCGCCTTGATAGACGGTGCCGCATACCTCCTGCGTGCCGCCAAGCTCGGTATAAAGAAACGGGGTATAGACCAGGTGATGCAGGCCGGTCGGTACCAGAATGCGCTCAAGGAAGCCATACACCGCCACGCCAAACGGTCCGGCGCCTTTAATGGCGAGCGCCATCGCGCTGATGCCGTGCTGGGCGAAAGGCCACAGTTCGCTCATTATCACCCCAAGCACCATCGACACCGGCAGCATGATGATGGCGACAAAACAGTGGCCGGAGTAAATGGCCATCGCCCCGGAAAACTGCACGCTGGAGTAGCGGTTATAGAGATAGCCGGAAAGCGCGCCGGTCAGAATGCCGGCAAAAACACCCATCTCCAGCACCTGTACGCCCAGCACCATGCTCTGGCCCGCCGCGCGCATCTGGTCGGCAGGCGCCAGTTCGCCCTGCATCGCAAGCGTAACGCTCATGGCGTTAATAAAGACCACAAAGGTGACCAGCCCAATCAGCGCCGCGTAGCCTTTATCCCGCGCCGCCAGCCCTATGGGGATGCCGACGGCGAAAACCAGCGCCAGGTTCGCCAGTACGGAGACCGCCGATTTCGCGATCAGTTGACCAATGTTTTGAATGGCAGGGTGACCGAGGAAGGGCAGGTAATCAGCAAGGTTGCCGTTTCCCAGCACGTTGCCGAAAGCGATAAACAGACCGACGATGGGTAAAATCAGCACCGGTCCGTACAGCGACTTGCCGAAGTTTTGTAGGGCGTTCACGGCTCGTTTCATTCAGCACTCTCTTTTTTATAGTGGGCTAAACCGTAATTGCTAAAGGTATGCCGTTAAAAGTACATTCCATGCCGGGGCCTTTCCAGCTATCTCTTTGTTTTAAAAACAAATGACTGCCAAGGTAACATGTAACGTTATGGCTTGTGATCGCGGTTGCAAATCGGTTTTTCGCCCGGACAGCAGCAAATTTCATCGTCTTGCATCGGCTTTGCGAGACGCGGTTCAGAAATAAAAATGGTGGCTTTTGTATTTGCTGAAGTTGCGCATAATACTTGCCGGTACTGAAACCCTTTGGGGGCCGTTTCGGCCAGGGATAAAAAAATGAATCGAGTACGACTGGCTGCCTTATCGGCGGCATGGCTGGCCGCGCTTACGCTTATGGGGTGCGATAATAACGATAACGCGGCGGTAAGCCCGGCGAGCGCGCAGCAAAGCCGCGCGCCTGAACCGCAAGCGGCGCAAAACGCGAAGCCCGACGCGGCGACGCTGCAAAAGCTGGCGGCGCAAAGCGCGGGCAAACCGCTTGCCTTAACCGATGCCTCGGAAGTGCAGCTTGAAGGCGCAAGCGCTCTGGCGCTCGCCTTCTCCATTCCGCTCGACCCGGAGCAGGAGTTCTCGCGCGTTGTTCATCTGGTCGACAAAAAAAGTGGCAAAGTGGATGGCGCATGGGAGCTTTCAGCCAATCTTAAAGAGCTGCGTCTGCGCCATCTGGAGCCAAACCGGGAGCTGGTGCTGACCATCGACAGCGGACTACAGGCGCTCAACAAATCCTCCTTTGGTAAAGAGTATGAAAAAACCATTACCACGCGCGATATAGCGCCTGGCGTCGGCTTCGCCAGCCGCGGCTCGCTGCTGCCGGGGAAAGTCGTGCAGGGGCTGCCGGTCATGGCGCTTAATGTGAATAGCGTCGACGTCAATTTTTATCGCGTGAAGGCGGAGTCGCTACCCTCTTTCGTCAGCCAGTGGGAGTACCGCAGTTCCCTGACCAACTGGGAATCCGATCAACTGCTGAAAATGGCGGACCTGGTTTATACCGGGCGCTTCGATCTCAACCCGGCGCGCAATACCCGCGAAAAGCTGCTGCTGCCGTTGAACGATATCAAGCCGTTGCAGCAGCCGGGCGTTTACCTTGCCGTTATGAATCAGGCGGGCCATTACAACTACAGCAACGCCGCAACGCTGTTCACGCTGAGCGATATCGGTCTCTCTGTCCACCGCTACCATAACCGGCTTGATATTTTCACCCAGAGTCTTGAGAACGGCGCGGCGCAAAGCGGCGTGGAAGTCCGCCTGCTGAATGACAAGGGGCAGACGCTTGGCGAGGCGAAAACCGACGGCGACGGCCACGCCATGCTGGATGACCACAAAGAGGCGGCGCTGGTGCTGACGCGCCTTGGTGAACAGACCACGCTGCTCGATCTCAACCTGCCGGCGTTAGATCTCGCGGAATTCCAGATTGGCGGCGACACGGGTTACAGCAAGCAGTTCTTTATGTTTGGCCCTCGCGATCTTTATCGCCCAGGGGAAACGGTCATTCTCAACGCGCTGCTTCGCGATGGCGACGGCAAGCCGCTGCCTGCGCAGCCAGTTAAATTCGAGATGGTGAAACCGGATGGGCAGGTCGCGCGCACGCTGGTGGTAGAGCCAAAAAACGGCCTGTACCAGTTAGCGCTGCCGGTTGACAGCCGCGCCCCAACCGGCGGCTGGCATATCCGCGCCAACACCGGCGACAACCTGCCCCGCGACTGGCGCTTCCAGGTGGAAGACTTTATGCCGGAGCGGCTGGCGCTGAACATTACGGCGCAACAAGCGCCCATCGCGCCCGCAGATACGGTGAATTTTGCGGTAACAGGCCATTATCTGTATGGCGCGCCAGCATCTGGCAACAGCCTCCAGGGGCAGCTTTTTGTGCGTCCGCTGCGAGATGCAGTAGCGCAGCTGCCTGGCTTTCAGTTCGGCGATATTGCCGAAGAGAATCTCTCCCGCAGCCTGGATGAAGTGCAGCTTACGCTGGATGACGAAGGGCATGGTCAGATAGAGGTGCCGAGCCAGTGGGGCGAAAGCCGCTCGCCGCTGCGCGTTATTTTGCAGGCGAGCCTGCTGGAATCAGGCGGTCGTCCGGTAACCCGCCGCGTGGAGCAGCCGGTATGGCCCGCTAAAAATCTGCCGGGCATTCGTCCCCAATTCGGCGACAAAGCCGTTTATGACTACCGCACGGGCGATACCACCAATCAGCCGATGGTGGATGAAGGCGGCAACGCCGCTTTCGACATCGTTTATGCCGACAGCCAGGGCGTTAAAACGGCGGTATCGGGCCTGCAGGTGCGGTTGATTCGCGAGCGTCGCGACTATTACTGGAACTGGTCGGAAAACGAAGGCTGGCAGTCGCAGTTCGACCAGAAAGATCTGGTGGAAGGCGAACAAACGCTTAATCTCGCGGCGGATGAAACCGGCAACGTCAGCTTCCCGGTAGAGTGGGGGTCTTACCGTCTGGAGGTCAAAGCGCCGGATGAAACCGTCAGCAGCGTGCGTTTCTGGGCGGGCTACAGCTGGCAGGATAATAGCGAAGGCGGCGCAGGGGCGCCGAGGCCGGACCGCGTTACGCTAAAAATCGACAAACCGACCTACCAGCCAGGCGACACGATTAACCTGCACATTGCCGCGCCAGCCGCCGGTAAAGGTTATGCGATGGTGGAGTCGAGCGACGGTCCGCTGTGGTGGCAGGAGATAGACGTGCCGGAAAAAGGGCTGGATATTGCGATTCCGGTCGATAAAGCCTGGCAGCGTCACGATCTCTATCTCAGCGCGCTGGTGGTCCGCCCGGGCGATAAATCCCGTTCTGCAACGCCCAAACGCGCCGTAGGGCTGCTGCATTTACCGCTTGGCGATGAGAGCCGTCGCCTGGCGCTGAGCCTGGAATCACCGCAAAAAATGCGCCCGAATCAGCCGCTCACGGTAAAAGTGAAGGCCAGCGTGAAGAACGGCAAAATGCCTGAACAGGTTAATGTGCTGCTGTCCGCAGTGGACAGCGGCGTGCTTAATATCACCGATTATGTCACGCCTGACCCGTGGCGCGCCTTTTTCGGCCAGAAGCGCTATGGCGCGGATATTTACGATATCTACGGCCAGGTTATTGAAGGGCAGGGGCGGCTGGCCGCGCTGCGTTTTGGCGGCGACGGCGATGAGCTTAACCGCGGCGGCAAACCGCCGGTCAACCATGTCACCATTATTGCCCAGCAGGCGCAGCCGGTGCTGTTGGACGCCGATGGCGAAGGCACGGTGACGCTGCCGATTGGCGATTTCAACGGCGAGCTGCGCGTTATGGCGCAGGCATGGACTGACGATCGCTTCGGCAGCGCGGAAGGAAAGGTGATCGTGGCCGCGCCGCTGATTGCGGAACTGAGCACGCCTCGCTTTATGGCAGGCGGGGATGTTTCACGCCTGGCGCTGGATATCACTAACCTCACGGATAAACCGCAGCAGTTAACCGCGCAGTTCACGACCAGCGGGCTGGCGCAGCTTGAAACAAATGATACGAAGCAACTGCAGCTCGCGCCGAATGCTCGCCAGACGGTGTTTATCCCTGTGCGGGCAGGGCAGGGCTATGGCGATGGCGAAATAAGCGCTCGCATTAGCGGTCTTGTTCTGCCGAATGAGACATTCGCGCCGTTGGTCAAACAGTGGAAAGTGGGCGTGCGTCCGGCTTTTGCCGCGCAGACTGTCAACAGCGGCGCTGTGCTTGGCCCGGGCGAAGTCTGGACGCCCGCCGCGCGTCATGTGACTGGGCTGGATGTCGCCACGCTTGGCGGACGACTGCTGCTGAGCGGGCAGGCGCCGCTTAACATTGCCCGCTATATCCAGGAGCTTAAGGCCTACCCTTACGGCTGCCTTGAACAGACCACCAGCGGCCTGTTCCCATCGCTCTACACCAATGCCGCGCAGCTTAAATCTTTAGGGATCAAAGGAGAAAGCGATGAACAGCGCCGGGCCGCTGTGGATATCGGTATTGCGCGTCTGCTGGAAATGCAGCGTGAAGAGGGCGGCTTTGGGCTGTGGGATAAAGAAGGCCCGGAAGAGTACTGGGCGACCGCCTATGTTACTGACTTCCTGGTGCGCGCTGGCGAGCAGGGCTATAGCGTTTCCACCGAAGCGCTTAACAAAGCCAATAACCGCCTGCTGCGCTACCTGCAGGATCCGGGCGTGATGGCGCTGCGCTATAGCGATGACACGCCTGCCAGTAAATTCGCCGTACAGGCTTATGCGGGCCTGGTGCTGGCGCGTCAACAAAAAGCGCCGCTGGGCGCGCTTCGCGAATTGTGGGAGCAGCGCGCGGCGGCGCGCTCCGGGTTGCCGCTGGTGCAGCTTGGCGTAGCGTTGCAGTTGATGGGCGACGCGCCCCGCGCCAAAGAGGCGATAGAGACGGGGCTTAAGACCGGACGCAGCGAAAAAGCTGGCTGGCTTGGCGATTATGGCAGCACGCTTCGCGATAATGCGCTTAAGCTCGCGCTGCTTCAGGAAAACAAACTGCTGCCGCTGGCGCAGAACCAGCTTGTCACTTCGCTTTCCGAAGAGGCTTATAGCCAGCGCTGGCTTTCAACCCAGGAGAGCAACGCGCTGTTCCTTGCCGGACGCAGCCTGCAAAGCCAGCCGGCGGCATGGCAGGCGCAAACCTCGCTGCCGGGGCAGTTCCTGCAGGGTGATAAAGCGCAGGCGATTCCGGTCTCAGGCGAACAACTGGCGTCGCTTCAGGTAACCAACACGGGCAGCTCGCCGCTCTGGCTGCGTCTGGACAGCAGCGGCTATCCGCTTGAGGCGCCCGCGCCTGGCGGCAACGTGCTGCACATTGAACGCCACTTCCTTGACAGCAAAGGCCAGCCGAAACCGCTTTCCAGCCTGAAAAGCGGCGAACTGGTGATGGTCTGGCTTGATGTCTGGGCCGACAAAACGGTGCCGGACGCGCTGGTTGTGGATCTGCTGCCCGCCGGGCTCGAGCTGGAAAACCAGAATCTGGCGAATGCCAGCGCCAGCCTGAATAACGCTGGCAGCGAAGCGGAAAACCTGATTAACCGCATGCAGCAACTGGACATTCAGCACATGGAGTTTCGCGACGATCGCTTCGTTGCGGCGCTGCCGGTAAACGAAGGGGAACATGTCACGCTGGTATACCTGGCCCGTGCCGTCACGCCGGGCAGCTATACCATTCCTGCTCCGCAGGTTGAGTCGATGTATATTCCCCAGTGGCGAGCTAACGGCGCGGGCGGTGAAACCCTCAGTGTTACGCCTTAAACGAGCCTTATTGTGAGAAGGCGTTTAATGCGGCGTCGCTGGCTCTGGCTGGCGGCGCTGCCGCTCCTGTTGATGCTGATGTTGTGGAGCGCCGACCGGCTCTGGCCGCTGCCGCTGCGCGAAGTGCATCCTGCGCGTGTTGTCGTCACGGAAGCGGGCGTGCCGCTGTGGCGCTTTGCCGATGAAAACGGCATCTGGCGTTATCCAGTCTCTCTGAATGAGGTTTCGCCCCGCTATCTTGAAGCGCTGCTGAACTACGAAGACCGCTGGTTCTGGAAACACCCCGGCGTAAATCCTTTTTCCGTGCTGCGCGCCGCCTGGCAGGATTTACGGGCGGGCCATGTCGTATCCGGCGGCAGCACGCTTACCATGCAGGTGGCGCGCTTATTGGACCCCCATCCGCGAACGCCTGGCGGCAAGCTTCGCCAGTTGTGGCGAGCCCTGCAGCTGGAGTGGCATCTTTCAAAAACGGATATCCTCACGCTCTATCTTAACCGCGCGCCTTTCGGCGGTACGCTGCAGGGCGTAGGCGCAGCAAGCTGGGCCTATCTGGGCAAATCGCCTGAACGGCTGAGCTACGCCGACGCCGCGCTACTGGCGGTGTTGCCGCAGGCGCCGAGCCGGCTGCGGCCCGACCGCTGGCCGCAGCGCGCTCAGGCAGCGCGCGACAAAGTGCTGCGGCGAATGGCGAAGGAAGGCGTCTGGAGCGACAGGCAGGTCAAAGAGTCCCTGCAAGAGCCTGTATGGCTTGCGCCGCGTCAGATGCCGCAACTGGCGCCGCTCTTCGCCCGCCATCTGGCCCAGCGCGAGGCTGGCGTAAAAATTGTTTCCACACTCGACGCCGCGCTTCAGCGGCAACTGGAGGCGCTGGCGCTTAACCTGAAAAGCCGTTTACCGGCCCGCAGCTCGCTGGCGATGCTGGTGGTGGACCATCAAAGCATGAAGGTGCGCGGCTGGGTCGGGTCAGCGGATATCGATGATGATAGCCGTTTTGGCCATGTGGATATGGTCACGGCCGTGCGTTCTCCTGGCTCGGTGCTTAAACCCTTTATCTATGGCTTCGCGCTGGATGACGGGCTGATCCATCCCGCCTCTTTACTACAGGATGTGCCGCGTCGTTTTGGGGATTACCGCCCCGGAAATTTCGACAGCGGTTTTAACGGCCCGGTCAGCATGAGCGAAGCGCTGGTGCGTTCGCTCAACCTTCCGGCGGTGCAGGTGCTGGAGGCCTATGGACCCAGGCGTTTTACCGGCAGGTTGCGAAATGCCGGCCTACAGTTGCGGTTCCCGCCAGCGGCTGAGCCAAGCCTTGCTATTATTCTTGGCGGGGCGGGCGCCCGGCTTGATGAACTGGTCGCCGCGTATAGCGCCTTTGCCCGCCATGGTCGGGCAGGGCAATTGCGGCTGACGCCGCAGGATCCTTTACTTGAACGTCCCCTGATGTCGCAGGGCGCGGCGTGGATTATTCGCCGCATTCTGGCCAATGAAGCGCAGCCGCTGCCGGACAGCTCGCTGCCGCAAACCGTGCCGCTGGCATGGAAAACCGGCACCAGCTATGGCTACCGCGACGCCTGGGCCATTGGCATCACTGCGCAATATGTCATTGGCGTCTGGACAGGAAGACCCGACGGTACGCCGGTCGCAGGGCAGTTTGGTTTCGCCAGCGCCGTGCCGGTACTCAATCAGATCAACAATCTGTTGCAGGCAGGCGTACAGAGCCAGCGCATTGCGCAGCCTGTCGATCCGCGTCCCGCTTCGGTGACTTCCGCCGCGATCTGCTGGCCTGGCGGGCAAGCTCTGCCCGCAGGCGACACGAACTGTCGTCGTCGGCTTGCGACCTGGCTGCTGGACAACAGCGAACCGCCAACGCTGCTGGCGCAGGGGCAGGAGAGTAACCAGGGCATCGTTCGCCCGGTCTGGCTTAACAAGAAAGGCGAGCGTGTGGCCGCCGATTGTCCCGAGGCGATAAAAAAGGACGTTCTGCTTTGGCCTTTGCCGCTGGAGCCCTGGCTGCCGGCGTCCGAGCGTCGTGCGGCGCGCTTGCCGCCTGCCTCAGCAAGCTGCCCGCCAATGCAGGCGGAGGATGTCGCGCCGCTGCTGATTTCCGGCGTTAGCGATGGCGCGATAGTGAAACGGCTGCCCGGCCAGACGGCGCTCTCCTTACGCATTGTCAGTCAGGGTGGGCAGGGCAGGCGCTGGTGGTTTTTAAATGGCGACCTGCTTGAAGCGAGCGGCAACAGCGTAACGTTAATGCCGCAAAAAAGCGGTGAATATCAATTAGTGGCGCTGGATGAGGCGGGCCAAACGGCGGTAGCGCGCTTTACTTTGCAATAAGCCAAAATGGTGAAAAACGCGCTTTAAGCATGAACTGTTGCTAAAGGTAACATTATTTTAAAAAAATGTTATCCCGAACCATAGGCAAGGCTGACGTTGCTCATTATAATCGGCGCCAATTTCACTCCGGCCTGCCGGGTAAACAGAACAATTACAGAGGTAATCATGGCAATTGAACGTACTTTCTCCATCATCAAGCCGAACGCCGTAGCTAAAAACGTTATCGGCAGCATCTTTGCTCGTTTTGAATCCGCTGGTTTCAAAATTGTTGGCACCAAAATGCTGCATCTGAGCGTTGAGCAGGCTCGCGGCTTCTATGCTGAGCACGAAGGTAAACCGTTCTTTGATGGCCTGGTGGAGTTCATGACTTCCGGCCCGATCGTGGTTTCCGTACTGGAAAGCGAAAACGCGGTACAGCGTCACCGCGACCTGCTGGGCGCAACCAACCCGGCAAACGCGCTGGCCGGCACTCTGCGTGCTGATTACGCTGACAGCTTCACTGAAAACGGCACTCACGGTTCCGATTCCGTAGAATCCGCTGCGCGCGAAATCGCCTACTTCTTCGGCGAAGGCGAAGTCTGCCCGCGCACTCGCTAATCGCTGTAAAACCGAAGCGCCGCAGGAAGTTTATTTTTCTGCGACGCTTTAAGCGATGGCATCCATGCCATAGAATTTGTACAATGCTGCGCCCCGGACGAGCGTGTCTGCTCACCGGGGCGTCTCTTTTTAACCCTCCAAGGGCCATAACGTGTAATAACGAGGCCGGAATACATTATGTCTGAACACATTGTCACGCCTGAGCTCGCCTCAGCAGCCACCGCTTCCAAAGCTGAAAAAATCAACCTGCTCGACCTGAACCGTCAGCAAATGCGCGAATTCTTCAAAACGCTTGGTGAAAAGCCTTTTCGCGCCGATCAGGTGATGAAATGGATGTATCACTATTGCTGTGATGATTTCGATGAGATGACCGACATCAACAAGGTGTTGCGCGGCAAGCTCAAAGAGGTGGCGGAAATCCGTGCGCCGGAAGTCGTTGAAGAACAACGTTCTTCCGACGGCACCATAAAATGGGCCATCGCCGTAGGCGACCAACGCGTGGAAACGGTTTATATCCCGGAAGACGATCGCGCTACCCTGTGCGTCTCTTCACAGGTTGGCTGCGCGCTGGAGTGTAAATTCTGCTCTACCGCACAGCAGGGCTTTAACCGTAACCTGCGCGTTTCAGAAATTATCGGCCAGGTATGGCGCGCCGCCAAAATTATTGGCGCGGCGAAAGTGACCGGCCAGCGTCCTATCACCAATGTGGTGATGATGGGCATGGGCGAACCGTTGCTGAACCTCACCAATGTGGTGCCGGCGATGGAGATTATGCTGGATGATTTCGGTTTTGGCCTGTCAAAACGTCGCGTTACGCTGTCTACCTCGGGCGTCGTGCCGGCGCTGGACAAGCTTGGCGATATGATTGACGTAGCGCTGGCCATTTCCCTGCACGCGCCGAACGATGAAATCCGTGACGAAATTGTCCCGATCAATAAAAAGTACAATATCGAGACTTTCCTGGCAGCAGTGCGTCGTTATCTGGAAAAATCCAACGCTAATCAGGGCCGCGTTACCATTGAGTACGTGATGCTGGACCACGTCAACGATGAGACGGAGCATGCGCACCAGCTGGCGGAACTGCTGAAAGATACGCCGTGCAAGATTAACCTGATCCCGTGGAACCCCTTCCCTGGCGCGCCCTACGGACGGAGTTCGAACAGCCGTATCGACCGTTTCTCCAAAGTGCTGATGAGCTACGGTTTCACCACCATCGTGCGCAAAACGCGCGGCGATGATATCGATGCGGCATGCGGCCAACTGGCTGGCGATGTCATCGACCGCACTAAGCGTACGATGCGTAAGCGTATGCAGGGTGAACCTATCGCCGTTAAGGCAGTCTGACAGGCAGACTGGCGGCGCGCTGGCGATGTTTACGTCAGTGCGCCGCTTGCAGGATAAAGAAGCGTAAGATGTAAATAATTACGGTGCGTTTCTTCTCGCTTTGAGGCAGTATGTAGCGTCGCAACAACAGTTTAGCTTGGCCGATTCTGGCTGTTCTGTGCGCATTAAACAGACAGGGCATAAAAAGCTGGCTATGGTTAACTGACCAGAAGCGCGTGCGTTAACAATGACACAGGCTTAACGGTGAAAACACCGTCAGTCTTTGGCATGACAGCGAGCACGTAAGCTTCAATGGGCAAACAGAGTTTTCGCGGTACGGGCGGGCAATACAGGAAACCGTAGAGTCGCCAGCCGGTGCCTGGTTCCTTAATTAAAACAGTACCAGCAGTTGTAGCTAATGAATACTGAAGCCACTCACGAACACAATGCAGCACAAACCACGGGCGAACGTCTTCGTCTTGCTCGTGAACAACTCGGACTTAGCCAGCAGGTCGTGGCGGAACGCCTTTGCCTGAAGCTCTCTACAGTTCGCGATATCGAAGAGGATAAAGCGCCTGCCGATCTGGCGTCGACTTTCCTGCGTGGCTACATCCGTTCCTATGCGCGCCTGGTGCATATTCCGGAAGAAGAACTGCTGCCGATGATGGCTAAGCAGGTGCCCGTTAAAACCGCCAAAGTCGCGCCGATGCAGACTTACGCGCTGGGCAAACGCCGTAAAAAACGCGACGGCTGGCTGATGAGCTTTACCTGGCTTATCTTGTTTGTGGTGGTCGGCCTGACAGGCGCGTGGTGGTGGCAGAACCACAAAGCGCAGCAGGAAGAGATAACCACCATGGCCGATCAGTCAAGCGCTGAACTGAACGCTTCCGGCGGCCAGGGCCAGGCCGTTCCCCTGAATACGGGCGACGCCTCCGCGGCTCAGGATCAATCCACCGTGCAGGCGACGCCGCCTGCCGATCTCCCGGACGAAACCAGCACCTCTGCCGCCAATGCGCCCGCCGCTACGGCGCAAACCAGCGCGCCGACCGCGACGCCAGTGCAGCCGCAGCAGCCGGCTGTCGTTTCGCCGAGCCAGGCGAACGTAGACGCCACAGCGCAGCAGCCTGCGCCTGCAGCCGGTCAGTTGCCGGTTGACCAGGCGGCCACAACGCCTGCGGCGGATGCTAACGCGCTGGTAATGAACTTCACCGCCGATTGCTGGCTGGAAGTTACGGACGCTACGGGTAAGAAATTGTTCAGCGGCCTGCAACGTAAGGACGCTAACCTTAATCTTTCTGGCGAGGCGCCTTACAAGCTCAAAATTGGCGCACCGTCCGCTGTCCAGATCCAGTATCAGGGTAAACCGGTTGATTTAAGTCGTTTTATCAGAACTAACCAGGTTGCTCGTCTGACCCTCAATGCCGAACAATCAGTAACGCAGTAACAGACGGGCAGTGAGGGAGAAATTTCATGCATAACGCAGCGCCGATTCAACGCAGAAAGTCTAAACGTATTTATGTCGGCAATGTGCCGATCGGCGATGGCGCCCCCATCGCCGTTCAGTCGATGACCAACACCCGCACTACGGATGTAGAAGCGACGGTCAATCAGATCAAAGCGCTTGAGCGCGTGGGCGCCGACATCGTGCGCGTATCGGTTCCTACCATGGACGCCGCTGAGGCGTTTAAACTCATCAAGCAGCAAGTCAGCGTGCCGCTGGTGGCGGACATTCACTTCGACTACCGCATCGCCCTGAAGGTGGCGGAATATGGCGTGGATTGCCTGCGCATTAACCCCGGCAACATCGGCAACGAAGAGCGCATCCGCACGGTAGTAGACTGCGCGCGCGATAAAAATATTCCTATCCGCATCGGCGTAAACGCCGGATCGCTGGAAAAAGATCTGCAGGAAAAATATGGCGAGCCCACGCCGCAGGCGCTGCTGGAATCCGCCATGCGCCATGTCGATCACCTCGATCGTCTGAACTTCGATCAATTCAAGGTGAGCGTAAAGGCCTCCGACGTGTTCCTGGCGGTCGAATCTTATCGCTTGCTGGCAAAGCAGATCGATCAACCCCTGCATCTTGGGATCACCGAAGCGGGCGGTGCACGCGCGGGCGCCGTGAAATCAGCTATCGGCCTTGGTTTGCTGCTGTCTGAAGGTATCGGCGATACCCTGCGCATTTCGCTTGCCGCCGACCCGGTGGAAGAGATCAAAGTCGGCTTCGATATTCTCAAATCCCTGCGCATTCGTTCCCGCGGCATTAACTTCATCGCCTGCCCGACCTGTTCGCGCCAGGAGTTCGACGTTATCGGCACCGTGAACGCGCTGGAGCAGCGCCTGGAGGATATCATCACGCCGATGGATGTCTCTATTATCGGCTGTGTGGTGAACGGGCCGGGCGAAGCGCTGGTTTCCACGCTTGGCGTAACCGGCGGCAACAAAAAGAGCGGCTTTTATGAAGAGGGCGTGCGTAAAGATCGTCTCGACAACGAAGAGATGATAAGTCAGCTTGAAGCGAAGATCCGCGCCAAAGCCGCCATGCTCGATGCAAGCCAGCGCATCAACGTGCAGCAACTGGAAAAATAAGGCAACTGGGAAGCGTCTGGCTTCCCGTGTATGATTGAACCCGCATGGCGCGTCGCGATTTGGCAGCGGGCCTGATTCGGGTTCATTTTTTGTATTGAATAAGAGAATAAACGTGGCAAAAAACATTCAAGCCATTCGCGGCATGAACGATTATCTGCCGGGCGAAACCGCCATCTGGCAGCGCATTGAAAGCACACTCAAACAGGTGCTCGGCAGCTACGGTTACAGCGAAATTCGTTTGCCGATTGTAGAGCAGACCCCGTTATTCAAACGCGCCATCGGTGAAGTCACAGACGTGGTTGAAAAAGAGATGTACACCTTTGAGGACCGCAACGGCGATAGCCTGACTCTGCGTCCTGAAGGGACCGCGGGCTGCGTGCGCGCCGGTATTGAACATGGTCTTCTGTACAATCAGGAACAGCGCTTGTGGTACATCGGGCCGATGTTCCGTCACGAGCGTCCGCAAAAAGGGCGCTATCGTCAGTTCCATCAGCTGGGTGTTGAAGTTTTTGGCCTGCAGGGGCCGGACATCGACGCTGAGTTGATCATGCTGACCGCTCGCTGGTGGCGTGCGCTCGGCATCGCCGACCACGTATCTCTGGAGCTCAACTCTATCGGTTCGCTGGAAGCGCGCGCGAACTATCGCGATGCGCTGGTGGCTTTCCTTGAACAGCATGTTGATAAGCTCGACGACGACTGCAAACGCCGTATGTACAGCAACCCGCTTCGCGTGCTGGACTCTAAAAATCCGGAAGTGCAGGCGCTGCTTAACGATGCGCCGACGCTTGGCGATTACCTGGATGACGAGTCGCGCGAGCATTTTGCCGGCTTGTGCGCATATCTCGATGCGGCGGGCATCGGTTATACCGTCAATCAGCGCCTCGTGCGCGGTCTCGATTACTACAACCGCACCGTGTTTGAGTGGGTGACCAGCAGCCTCGGCTCGCAGGGCACCGTCTGCGCGGGCGGGCGTTACGATGGCCTGGTTGAGCAACTGGGCGGTCGCGCAACACCGGCCGTTGGCTTCGCCATGGGGCTTGAGCGCCTCGTTTTACTGGTTCAGGCTGTGAATCCGGAATTTAAAGCCGATTCTGTTGTCGATATTTACCTGGTTGCTTCCGGCGACGGTACCCAGACGGCGGCGATGCTGCTGGCTGAAGCGGTACGCGATGCGTTCCCGGCAGGCAAGCTGATGACGAACTACGGCGGCGGCAACTTCAAGAAACAGTTCGCCCGTGCTGACAAGTGGGGCGCTCGCGTTGCGCTTGTGCTCGGCGAAAACGAAGTGGCGAACCGTCAGGTTGTCGTGAAGGACTTGCGTTCAGGTGAACAGCAGACCGTCGCGCAAAGCGACGTTGCGGCTCACCTGCAGGCGCTGCTGGGTTAATGTCCCCGGCGATTTATCGTTAAGGAGAAGGACAGCGTGGAAATCTACGAGAACGAAAACGACCAGGTCGACGCAGTAAAGCGTTTCTTTGCCGAGAACGGCAAAGCGCTGGCGGTCGGGGTGGTATTAGGGATTGGTGCGCTGGTCGGCTGGCGCTACTGGACAAGCCATGAAGTGGAGTCAGCGCGCAGCGCTTCGCTGGCCTATGACAATGCCGTTTCCGGCGTACGCGCCGATAATCCGCAATCGCTGACTGCCGTAGAGCAGTTCGCTGCGGAGAATAAAAACAACTACGGCGCGCTGGCGTCGCTGAAGCTTGCTCAGCAGTACGTTGATAAAAACGATCTGAACAAGGCTGCTGCGCAACTCCAGCAAGGGTTGAACAGCACGAAAGATGAAAATCTCCAGGCGCTTATTAATCTGCGTCTGGCGCGCGTTCAGGTTCAGCTTAAGCAGGCTGACGCGGCGCTGAAAACGCTGGAGTCGGTAAAAGGCGCGGGCTGGACGGCGATTGTCGCCGACCTGCGCGGTGAAGCGCTGCTGAGCAAAGGCGACAAGCAGGGTGCACGCGAGGCGTGGAGCAAAGGGGTTGAGAGCGATAGCTCCCCGGCGCTTCGTGAGATGATCCAGATGAAAATTAATAACTTGTCCGTCTGAGAGGGACCCGATGCAATTGCGTAAATTACTTCTGCCAGGGCTGCTTTCCGTTACGCTGTTAAGCGGGTGTTCACTGTTCAGCGGTGAAGAAGATGTGGTGAAAATGTCGCCGTTACCGACGGTTGAAAACCAGTTTGATCCGCAAACCGCATGGAGCGCTTCGGTAGGCGACGGGATTGGCGATTTTTACTCCAACCTGCACCCGGCCTTCCAGGATGGCACTGTCTATGCGGCGGACCGTCACGGCGTTGTTAAAGCCATGAACATTGCCGACGGGAAAGAGGTCTGGCGCGTCGATCTTTCTGAGAAAACCGGCTGGCTTTCCCGCAACCGTCCGGCGCTGCTTTCCGGCGGCGTGACTGTTGCAGGCGCGCATGCGTATGTCGGCAGTGAAAAAGCGCAGGTCTACGCGCTTAACACCGCAGACGGCACCATTGCATGGCAGACTCGCGTCGCGGGCGAAGCGCTTTCCCGTCCGATAGTCAGCGATGGTCTGGTGCTGGTGCACACCAGCAACGGCATTCTGCAGGCGCTTAACGAGAGCGACGGCGCTGTAAAATGGACCGTTAACCTGGATATGCCTTCACTTTCTCTGCGCGGCGAATCTGCGCCGACCACCGCTTATGGCGCCGCCATCGTCGGTGGCGACAACGGCCGCGTCAGCGCGGTGTTGATGCAGCAGGGGCAGATGATTTGGCAACAGCGTATCTCCCAGGCGACAGGCGCAACCGAAATCGATCGCCTGAGCGATGTAGATACCACCCCGGTCGTGGTTAACGGCGTCGTTTACGCGCTCGCTTATAACGGCAACCTGACTGCGCTGGATCTGCGCTCTGGTCAGATCATGTGGAAACGTGAACTCGGTTCGGTGAATGATTTCGTCGTTGACGGTGGCCGTATCTACCTGGTTGACCAGAACGATCGCCTGTTGGCGCTTAATACCGAAGGCGGCGTCACGCTCTGGACGCAAAGCGATCTGCTGCACCGCAACCTCACCGCGCCAGCGTTGTATAATGGTTATCTGGTGGTGGGCGACAGCGAAGGCTATATGCACTGGATCAACACCGATGATGGCCGCTTTGTCGCTCAGCAGAAAGTTGACGGTTCAGGCTTCCTTACGGAACCGGTCGTCGCGAATGACAAACTGCTGATTCAGGCAAAAGACGGCACGCTCTACGCCATTACACGTTAATCAGAACGGGCGTAGCACAGAAAAACGGCTCCTGAATCGCACAGGGGCCGTTTCCTGTTTTCTGGAACCCTGCTAAAACGGCGGGGTTTGATCATGATTTTTAGTAATGAGGCTTTGATAATGGTACCTGTGGTCGCGCTGGTCGGGCGCCCTAACGTCGGAAAATCCACCCTCTTTAACCGTTTAACTCGCACCCGTGATGCGCTGGTAGCGGATTTCCCGGGGCTGACTCGCGATCGCAAGTATGGTCGTGCTGAAGTGGAAGGCCGCGAGTTTATCTGTATCGATACCGGCGGTATCGACGGCACGGAAGAGGGCGTAGAAACGCGCATGGCGGAGCAGTCGCTGCTGGCGATTGAAGAGGCGGATGTCGTGCTCTTTATGGTCGATGCGCGCGCGGGCCTGATGCCGGCGGATGAAGCTATCGCCAAACATCTGCGCAGCCGCCAGAAGCCGACGTTTTTGGTCGCCAATAAAACGGACGGGCTGGATCCGGACCAGGCGGTAGCGGATTTCTACTCGCTGGGCCTTGGTGAAATTCATCCTATCGCCGCTTCTCACGGGCGTGGCGTGACCAGCCTGCTGGAGCAGGTGCTGATGCCGTGGATGGATGATATCAATCCGCCGGAAGAGGTGGATGAAGACGCCGAATACTGGGCGCAGTTTGAAGCGGAGCAGAACGGCGAAGAAGCTGAGGAAGAAGAGGACGATTTCAACCCGCAGGATCTGCCGATTAAGCTGGCTATTGTCGGTCGTCCTAACGTTGGTAAGTCTACACTCACTAACCGTATTCTCGGCGAAGACCGCGTGGTGGTTTATGACATGCCTGGCACCACGCGCGACAGCATTTACATTCCGATGGAGCGTGATGGCCGCGAGTATGTACTCATTGATACCGCAGGCGTGCGCAAGCGCGGCAAAATCACCGATGTGGTGGAGAAGTTCTCGGTCATTAAAACGCTGCAGGCCATTGAAGATGCAAACGTGGTGTTGCTGGTTATCGACGCTCACGAAGGCATTTCCGACCAGGATCTGTCGCTGCTCGGTTTTATTCTTAACAGCGGCCGCTCGCTGGTTATCGTGGTCAACAAATGGGACGGTCTTAGCCAGGAAGTAAAAGAGCAGGTGAAAGAGACGCTTGATTACCGTCTGGGCTTTATCGACTTCGCCCGCGTGCACTTTATCTCCGCGCTGCACGGCAGCGGCGTTGGCAACCTGTTTGAATCGGTACGCGAAGCGTATGACAGCTCAACCCGCCGCGTGAGCACCGCGCTGCTCACGCGCATCATGAACATGGCGGCAGAAGATCATCAGCCGCCGCTGGTGCGCGGTCGTCGCGTGAAGCTGAAATATGCCCATGCGGGCGGTTATAACCCGCCGATTGTGGTTATCCACGGCAACCAGGTGAAAGACCTGCCGGATTCCTACAAACGCTACCTGATGAACTATTTCCGCAAATCGCTGGAAGTAATGGGGACGCCTATCCGCATTCAGTTCAAGGAAGGGGATAACCCGTTCGCTAATAAGCGCAATACGCTGACGCCAAATCAGATGCGTAAGCGTAAGCGTCTGATCAAGCATATTAAGAAAGGCAAATAACGATTCACTAAAAATCATCAACTTTCTAAAAATCCAGAAGCCCGCATTGCGCGGGCTTTTTTTATCAGGGACTATCATAATGAGGCAGTCAACTTATAATCCCCTTGTACCCATGGATGTACTCAATGGGTTGTGCTTATTTTTTTGGGTACGAAAATCTGTACCCAATCATGATTTAGCCCGTACTGGGTACAACCGGAGGCCAGTTATGCCGAAACTACCTGAGATGCAGATTAAAACCTGAATTAAAGCGAATGAAGATTTGAAGGTCGCCGCCAGACGATAAAATCCCGTTCTGATTGTGGGCGGAATGGTGAAACAGGCCCGCTACAACGTAATGGGAGCCTCAGCCGTCAGAACTCTCGTGATAAGGTGATATATCCGTTGTACCGTACTGAGCATTCATCGTCATTGGCGAACGCTGACGAAATGAACTCATCACGTTTGCCGTTTTTATCCGTAAACGTGTATTTCGCCGTCACGGTTAGTACATGTCCATCGTGATACATGCTGTAGTAATCGCTCTCAGAAAGCCTGAGATCAGCTGATTTCTTTAAGTCGGCCTGGCTATCAGCAATCGCCATTTTTCTGGCGAATACATCAGACACAGGCAGCACATCAAGCACTTCCACGGTTGTTTTGCTGTACTGGATAGATGTCAGGCCGATGCCGAGATCGTTCTTTATGCTGGTCAGTAACATACCTTCGACATAATGCCCTGGTGCTGCGCATTCGCTACCGGGAGTAGCTGCCATTGCAAATACAGGCATCAGAACTACAGCCAGTATATATCCTCGGATCATCGTACAACCTCCAGCGACGCCCCTGTATCTTTGCTCACAAGGAGGCGGGTTGAATGGCTCATGATGATACAGCCTTCGGAAGCGAATCCGGCAATACCAACACGCTTATCACCGTGCATACGGAATGTGTGCATATCGCGTGCGTAGGAATTACCACTGATATGTTTCAAGGTGATGGTGAGCGGCCCTTTGCTCGTTCCCGTACTGCCTGTCTTCCATATACCGCGAGGAATGGGCCCCATGCCGCGTACCTGCTCACGGTCCGGATTGTTTTTATTGGTCAGTGCGCCGGAGTAGCCCGTTTCAATTAATTTGCCGTTGCGAAACAGTTCGCCGGTACTTTGCTTATAAAGCCATTTAGTCATGAGTGATCTCCTGATGCTGTTTTACGTTCTTTCCAGCTATCGGCGTGCTGAATGTTGCCATCGACATAGTTCCACGTGAATTTTTCGTAACGCAGGCCTACATGCTCTATATGACCCTGTTTTTCGAAGTCGGGATCTTTGATGTCAAACATAATTGGCACAACGTGGCACACCTTCACGTTCTCCAGCACGGCATTGAAATATTCTTCTTCCATGCCGTTATTGTTGATGCGGTAGTATCGGAAGATAGCTTTTGCCAGCGTGCGGCCTGTTGTCAGTGCGCGATATAAAAGTGGGGATGATGGGTCGATTTCTTTTTCGAAAGTATAGGCCTCATGCTGGCGTGTACCGGTAGCAGAGCCGGTCATATCGTCGGTGGGGATAAACACGTCGTGCTGCATACCCACCAGCTCTATGCTTCCCTCTCGTCCGTTAACATTAACACCGCCTTTCAGTAGCTTTCCTTCCTCCTCGTAAAGCCATAGATAAACGGGTATTGCCATTGGGGTAACCCCTTGTTGCTGTATGAAATTCGGTTAACCATACCGCGCAACAAGTTGTGTAAATGTAATGATTGATTTGCATGAATTAACCATCATTTGCGTGGGTGATGGTATGGCGCGGTCTATTGATGCGGGTTGCCAAAAGCTGGTGGGAGGGGAAAGGAAAATCTCTGGAAGCCATAACCTGTGTGGCGGCTCGCTTGGGCCGAATTTTTGCACCTGCGAGATTAAAAAATTTCACTGCGCAAAAAAAAGAAAATCTTTGCGCAAGCCTCAAGTGCGCAGAACAGTTAAAATGAGGCTACAGGCCGTGTCAAAGCTGGGTTTTATATTGCGCAAAATCGGGTATTACCTGATCCGGAAAGATCCGCTTTTTTTGGGTAGTGCGCAGAAAAAAAGCTGAGCAAAATATTTCCCCGCCGGCTAAGTAAAGTTGCACCCTTGCTGCGATATTATCCTATCTACAGCTGCGTGAAATACGTGGTCGGGATGCGCTTTAAATAGGGTGGACATCAATACGCAGCAGTACCCTAAAAAGTACGTAATTGCTTGATCACTGGTAGTGATTTTCGTCATCAATATGCGTAGGATTGAGTAATTCTCGCTGGTTGATAATTGTGCAAATAGTTGAGCACTTCCCCATTTCGTGTGCACAAAGGTGTGCACAATCAATGTGATAAGTGGTTAATTCCTTTTAAAACAACCAATAAGATCTTATTTGTTCTTCACATTAAGAAGGCAAATAAGCCACGGTTTCCTGTGCGATGGCGCGGGAAGCGCGCTTAAAGAGAGCGTTAAGCCAATAAGGAGGCGTTATGGAAACTATCTGTCCTGATTGCCGCCAGCCGCTGGAGCAGACAGCAGGCGGCGCGCACTGCGTCACGTGCGATAAAGATTTCCAGCTGGAGCCGCGTTGCCCTGACTGCCACCAGCCGCTTGAGGTGCTGAAGGCCTGTGGCGCGGTGGACTACTTCTGTCAGAACGGCCACGGCCTTATTTCAAAAAAACGCGTTGACTGGCAGCCTGTCCCACGCTAATCGCAGACGCAATCTTCGCCGCGCCGCCACAGCTCTTCCAGCTCTGGCGGCGCTTTTGTTTCCGGCACCAGGACAATAACGTCGGCGTAATGGGCGCTGTTATGGTGCGTCCAGGTTATCTGGATGCGGTAATAACGCTGGTCGCCGCGGCCCGGTGAATCGGGCTCGCCGGGCGGCTTCGCTACCGGTAAGGTCTGCTGCAGAATATTCACTATGCGCTGGCGCTGCGCTTCATTAAGCTGGGCGAGAATAATTCGCCTCAGCCCGCTCAGGCGGGGAATAAACGCCACGCCGCCTTCTCGCGCCAGCTCAATGACGGCATCGTCCGTCAGCGTCGGCAACTCGTTCATTACAATACTCCCACCTGTTTCCAGGCCGCTTCAATCGCATTAGCCACGCTGCTGCCGGAACGTGTGCCGCCATGCTCTATGGTCAGGCGAGCGAAGGCGGCAAAATCGGCGTTTTGTGCAAGTGAGCGGTCACATACTGTGTCATACCAGGCATAGCCCGCCTTCTCCCAGGCATAGCCGCCCAGCGCGGTAGCTGCAAGATAAAATGCATGGTTAGGGATGCCTGAGTTCAGGTGTACGCCGCCGTTATCTTCCCGGGTTTTTATAAAATCATTCATATGAGCCGGTTGCGGATCTTTTCCCAGCAGCGGATCGTCATAAGCGGTGCCCGGCGCTGACATTGAGCGCAACCCTTTGCCGTTAATTCCTTCTGCAAGCAATCCTTCGCCGATGATCCAGTCTGCTTCCGTCGCCGTTTGTCCAAGGTGGTACTGTTTAACCAGCGAGCCAAAGACATCTGAGAGCGATTCATTCAGCGCGCCGGCTTGCTCAAAATAAATCAGCCCGGCTTCGGTTTCAGTAACGCCGTGGCTGAGCTCATGGGCGACCACGTCAATGGCGATGGTAAAACGGTTGAAAATCTCGCCGTCACCGTCGCCAAACACCATCTGCTGGCCGTTCCAGAAGGCGTTCTGGTACTCCTCGCCGTAATGCACCGTGCCGCTGAGCACCAGCCCCTTGTTATCCAGCGAATCGCGCTGATAAATTTTCCAGAAGAATTCATGCGTTACGCCCAGATAGTCATACGCCTCGTCTACCGCCACGTCGCCATTTGAGGGCTGACCTTCTTTGCGCACCGATTCGCCCGGCAGAGACTGGGTGTTATTTGCATTATAAATATCGCGGATGAGTTCGCCCCTGGCGACAGCCTGCGGGGCATGGGGTTTGGCATGGCCTTCGGCCATCAGCGTCTGTACATGGGTTAGTGTCTGGCGCGCGTAGCGCTGCTGATGTTCGTTGCCGTGGTCGATAATACGGCGAAGGATATAGGGAGGAATAACTGTGGGATAACGGGATTGGATCATGCTGCTCTCCTTCTGGCGGGAAATGCCGATTAAAAAAGGAACAGCAGCAGTATAGTTGGCGAAGCGCCGGAGCGTCAGGCGCTTTTGGGTTTACGCGGTTTTTTTATCGGCGCGATGGCGGTAACCTGGCTTTCCACTATGCCATCCGCAAGACGAGTGGTGAGCTTGTCGCCCGCCTGAACCTGTCGCGTTTGCTTAAGCAGCTTGCCGTCCGCTGCCTGCGTGACGCTATAGCCGCGCGCGAGTGTCGCGAGCGGGCTTACCGCCTCCAGGTGCGCGGCAAGCGTACCGAAGCGTTCGCGGGAAGCGCCTAGTCTTGCGCTCAGCGCCTGCGACAGGCGATATTCGTGCTGCTGCAGGCGGGTCTGCAGACGATGAATGCGCGGCAGCGGGGTGTGCTGAGAGAGCCGTTGAGAGAGCCGCTGCTGATGCAGTGAAGCGCGCCGCAGGCGGGCGTCTATCGCCGTATCAAGGCGCTGCTTCAGACGCACCAGTTCAGTCTGCTGGCGGGCCAGCCGCAGCTGCGGGTGCTGCTGTTGCAGACGATGCTGCAAGCGCGTGAAGCGCTGGTTATTGCTTGCAAGAAAATAATCCATCGCCATCTCCAGCCTTTGCTGCTGCGACTGGATCTGGCGCAGCAGTTCAAGCTGGTTGCGGCTGACTATCTCCGCTGCCGCAGAAGGGGTCGGAGCGCGTAGGTCGGCGACAAAGTCGGCGATGGTTACGTCAGTTTCATGGCCGACGGCGCTGACGATGGGAATGCGGCTGGCGAAAATTGCTCGCGCCACGCGTTCGTCGTTAAAGCTCCACAAATCTTCCAGCGAGCCGCCGCCGCGCCCGACGATCAGCACGTCGCACTCATCCCGGCGGTTGGCAAGCTCAATGGCGCGCACAATTTGCCCCGGCGCATCGTCGCCCTGTACGGCCGTTGGGTAGATAACCACCGGCAGCGACGGGTCGCGGCGTTGCAGCACGTGCAGCACATCATGCAGCGCCGCGCCGGTTTTCGACGTAATGACGCCCACCTGGCGGGCCGGGGAGGGGAGCGGTTTTTTCAGGCTCTGGTCAAAGAGGCCTTCCGCGGCGAGGCGCTGCTTAAGCTGCTCGTAGCGCTGCTGCAAAAGCCCTTCGCCCGCAGGCTGCATGCTCTCGACGATTATCTGGTAGTCGCCGCGCGGCTCATAAAGCGTGATGTTAGCCCGCACCAGCACCTGTTGGCCGTGCTGAGGCCGGAAAGTGACGCGGCGGTTGCTGTTGCGAAACATCGCGCAGCGTACCTGCGCTGAATCGTCTTTTAGCGTGAAGTACCAGTGCCCGGAGGCGGGCTGGGTGAAATTAGAAATTTCGCCGCTTATCCAGACCTGGCCCATCTCCTGTTCCAGCAGCAGGCGGACCGTCTGATTCAGGCGGCTGACGGTAAAAATTCCGGAATTTTGCGTGGGTAACATGTGAGCTGGATCAAATTCTAAATCAGCGGGTTAATGAGTCGATAGTAACGCCGTTCAGTTCAATCGCAAGCGTTTAACGTAAAAAAATGTGGAAGCAATCGGTTACGCTCTGTATAATGCCGCGGCAATATTTTATCTGTTCTCATTCACCCCAGGTTGAGATATTGCCCATGCTACGTATCGCTAAAGAAGCTCTGACGTTTGACGACGTTCTCCTCGTTCCCGCTCACTCTACCGTTCTGCCGAACACGGCCGATCTCAGCACGCAGTTGACTAAAACCATCCGCCTGAATATCCCTATGCTTTCCGCTGCGATGGATACGGTCACCGAAGCGCGTCTGGCTATCGCGCTGGCGCAGGAAGGGGGCATCGGCTTTATCCACAAAAACATGTCCATTGAGCGCCAGGCGGAAGAAGTTCGCCGCGTGAAAAAACATGAAAGCGGCGTGGTAACCGACCCGCAGACTGTACTGCCGACCACCACCCTGCGCGAAGTAAAAGAGCTGACCGAACGCAACGGCTTCGCCGGCTACCCGGTTGTGACCGAAGATAACGAGCTGGTGGGCATTATCACCGGTCGTGACGTGCGTTTTGTTACCGACCTTTCTCAGCCGGTCAGCGTTTACATGACGCCGAAATCCCGCCTGGTCACCGTGCGCGAAGGCGAATCCCGTGAAGTGGTGTTCGCTAAAATGCATGAAAAACGCGTTGAAAAAGCGCTGGTTGTGGATGACAGCTTCCACCTGCGCGGCATGATCACCGTAAAAGACTTCCAGAAAGCGGAACGTAAGCCGAACGCCTGTAAAGACGAGCAAGGCCGTCTGCGCGTTGGCGCGGCGGTGGGCGCAGGCGCTGGCAACGAAGAGCGCGTGGATGCGCTGGTGGCCGCAGGCGTCGATGTATTGCTGATTGACTCCTCTCACGGTCATTCTGAAGGCGTGCTGCAGCGTATTCGCGAAACTCGTGCGAAATACCCGAACCTGCAAATCATCGGCGGCAACGTAGCGACCGCGGCGGGCGCGAAAGCGCTGGCGGATGCGGGCGTAAGCGCGGTGAAAGTGGGCATCGGCCCGGGTTCTATCTGCACCACCCGCATCGTCACCGGCGTTGGCGTGCCGCAGATCACGGCCGTAGCCGATGCCGTTGAGGCGCTGGAAGGCACCGGCATTCCGGTTATCGCCGACGGCGGCATTCGCTTCTCCGGCGATATCGCAAAAGCTATCGCGGCGGGCGCAAGCGCGGTAATGGTCGGCTCAATGCTTGCTGGCACCGAAGAATCGCCGGGTGAAATTGAACTCTACCAGGGCCGTTCTTACAAATCCTATCGTGGCATGGGCTCGCTTGGCGCGATGTCCAAAGGCTCCTCAGACCGCTACTTCCAGACCGATAACGCCGCCGACAAGCTGGTGCCGGAAGGCATCGAAGGCCGCGTAGCTTATAAAGGCCGTCTGAAAGAGATTATTCACCAGCAGATGGGCGGCCTGCGTTCCTGTATGGGTCTGACCGGCTGTGCTACCATCCACGATCTGCGCACCAAAGCGGAATTCGTGCGCATCAGCGGTGCGGGCATCCAGGAAAGTCACGTACACGACGTGACCATCACCAAAGAGTCCCCGAACTACCGTATGGGCTCCTGATTTTCCTCGCCCGGCCATGCGCCGGGCGATTTACTTTAATGCACTTGCCTCGGAATTAGCGTCAATGACGGAAAATATCCATAAACATCGCATTCTCATTCTTGATTTCGGCTCGCAGTATACGCAGCTGGTTGCCCGCCGCGTGCGTGAACTGGGCGTTTACTGCGAACTTTGGGCGTGGGATGTCACTGAAGCACAGATTCGTGAGTTTAACCCGAACGGGATTATTCTTTCCGGCGGCCCGGAAAGCACCACCGAAGAGAACAGCCCGCGCGCGCCGCAGTATGTTTTTGAAGCAGGCGTGCCGGTGCTGGGCGTTTGCTATGGCATGCAGACCATGGCGATGCAACTCGGCGGCCATGTTGAAGGCTCTAACGAGCGTGAGTTCGGTTATGCGCAGGTAGAAGTGAAAACCGACAGCGCGCTGATTCATGGTATTGAAGACGCGCTGAGCGCGAGCGGCAACCCGCTGCTGGACGTGTGGATGAGCCACGGCGACAAAGTGACCGCCATTCCGTCCGATTTCGTGACCGTCGCCAGCACCGAAACCTGCCCGTTCGCCATTATGGCTAACGAAGAAAAACGTTTCTACGGCGTGCAGTTCCATCCGGAAGTGACCCACACCCGCCAGGGCCTGCGCATGCTGGAGCGCTTCGTGCGCGATATTTGTCAGTGTGAAGCGCTGTGGACGCCGGCAAAAATTATCGACGACGCGGTTGAGCGCATCCGCCTGCAGGTGGGTAACGATAAAGTTATCCTCGGCCTCTCCGGCGGCGTGGATTCTTCCGTTACCGCGATGCTGCTGCATCGCGCCATCGGCGACCGTCTGACCTGCGTATTCGTGGACAACGGCCTGCTGCGCCTGAATGAAGCTGAGCAGGTGATGGACATGTTCGGCGACCATTTTGGTCTCAATATCGTTCACGTACCGGCGGAAGCGCGCTTCCTGGAAGCGTTGGCGGGCGAAAATGACCCGGAAGCGAAGCGTAAAATCATCGGCCGCGTCTTTGTTGAAGTGTTCGACGAAGAAGCGCTGAAGCTTGAAGATGTGAAGTGGCTGGCGCAGGGCACCATCTATCCGGATGTGATTGAGTCCGCCGCGTCCGCGACCGGCAAAGCGCACGTTATCAAATCTCACCACAACGTAGGTGGTCTGCCGAAAGAGATGAAGATGGGCCTCGTTGAGCCGCTGAAAGAGCTGTTCAAAGACGAAGTGCGTAAGATTGGTCTGGAGCTGGGCCTGCCGTACGACATGCTTTATCGCCATCCGTTCCCGGGGCCGGGCCTCGGCGTTCGCGTGCTGGGCGAAGTGAAGAAAGAGTATTGCGACCTGCTGCGTCGCGCCGACGCTATCTTCATCGACGAGCTGCGCCGCGCCGATCTCTATAACAAAGTCAGCCAGGCGTTCACCGTCTTCCTGCCGGTGCGCTCTGTTGGCGTGATGGGTGATGGCCGTAAATATGACTGGGTCGTTTCTCTGCGCGCGGTCGAAACCATCGACTTCATGACCGCACACTGGGCGCACCTGCCGTACGATTTCCTGGGCCGCGTTTCCAACCGCATCATCAATGAAGTGAACGGCATTTCCCGCGTAGTGTATGACATCAGCGGCAAGCCGCCAGCGACGATCGAGTGGGAATAATCAGAAACCTTCCTGTGTTTTCATGAGCAGGTGAAAGTAAATATAACCCTCTGTTTATACAGAGGGTTTTTCTTTATCTGAATTCGGTATTTTTGTAGCGCACCGTTCCTGTTTGCAGAGGAACAGGATTTACATGCGCTCTGGTTGGTTATCTTAATAAGGCCTCTGTTAATGGCCATCAGGCGGATAAATCATGAAAATAGCGACAATCAGCTACGTTAAAAAGAACGCAGCAACGCTTGATCTGTCCGAACCTATTCTGGTCACACAAAATGGTGCGCCTGCTTATGTTATAGAGGCCAGTGAACATAAGCAGGAACGGGAAAACACCATTGCTTTGCTCAAGCAGGTGACTTTAAGTACACGCTTACGTTTAAGCACTATATCGACACAATAACGCCGTCCCTGCGCCCGTGTTGATATTAAACCACGCCCGGTTATCGCAGATTTACCCTGAACTGCTGAAAATTGGCTGCGCCAGGTTGCAGGGGTTAACCATGTTAAGGGCTATCGGGTTTTGTATTCCGTAGACGAAACCTTAGTGACCACGCATGTTATCCTGGCACATCGGCAGGATGTCCAGCAGTTGCTGTTTAAGCGTCTGATAATGGCCTGATAGCAACCTTTTTTATTGCCTGATAACGTCATTAAAGCCCTCTGCGGTGCGAAGGGTTTTTTATTAATCCGAAGAAAATTGGACATTATTTTGCTTTATTAACAGGCGGTAAAAACAGGTATATAAACCCGATAATTCCAGCGTCCGGCATGGCGAATAAAGGGAGTCTCTGAGATTAAACACGCCGCGTCTGCCGCTCAGGTTTTATTGCCCTGATTAATGCAACCAGCAAGCCAGACAGGTTATGGCTTCCACACGGCCTTGTCTTTGGTCGTAACAGGTTAAATCTTGTACATTAAGCATCACTAAAGGCGAAAATAATCCCACCGCGCCGCTCGGGCAGTGTCAACTCAGGGTAGAATAGCGATTAGCGTGGCGACGTAGTTTCGATAGTCAGACTGGATTGCTGTGCCTGAACTTTGTCCTGGTAGTGATACCATGCGCCTACAGCGGAATAGACAAAGCGGCCAAAGAGGAAGAGGAAGCTGATAAGCAGCACAATGCGGGTCATGCGGCTGTTAAAACGGTGTCGTTTTCGTATTCGTAAGGGGGAGGTGGCCTGTGTCACACCAGTATCCTTCAGGTTTGCCCGGCAGCTGCGGGCGACGTTGCTATTAAGGCACAGCGTGACAGACAGGTCAATTCTTCATCATGTAAAAATCCGTCAACTGATGATTACTGGCTGTTATTAAAAAGATATTTGGCATTAGTTAAATAAATATATTCCGTTTAGATCAATATAAAGTCAGTGGATAAAACCCAGGGACAACAAATAAATTGATATATATCAATTATTAATTGCTTTCCTTAACTAAAATTTCACTCCATTCCGTCTCTGTCGCCGCAGACGGCGGGAACTTCCGGCCAGGTTGGATGCCTGCCTAAACACCTTATGGACGAGGGGTTTTAATCGAGCATCTATGCAGCCGATAACAATACTTAACATGTTCAAACAGAAATGGTGGGGATTGCCCTTAATACTTCCACTGGTTCTGCTGCCGCTTGCCCGCCTGTGCAATACCATCACGTCAATTGATGGCGTGCCGGTAATGCTTTATTACCTGCCGCTGGCGCTGGTCACCGCCTTGCTGCTCTTTTATGGTTGGGCGGCGTTGCCCGGGATCGTGCTGGGGCTGGTGGTGAACTATCACGCCTTTCGCTGTAAAAGCGATGTGTTAATTATCGTTATTCACTTTCTGCTGTCGGCCCTGCTTAGCTGGGGCGGCTACCGGGTTTTCGCCACCCGCATGGCGCCCGTTTCAGGCTGGTATTCGAAATGCACGGGACAACGCCTTTTCTGGCTGGTGTTTGTTAACGCCTCGGTCTTTATCCTTTTTTATCAGTTTGCCACTTTCTTTGGCCTGTATGATGAGCATGTACGGCTGATGGGAGAAAATCCTTTTACCCTGCTGATGCTCGTAAACTATCAGGCTGTGCTGGTAGGGTGTCTGACGGGGATCCCGCTTTTTTGTCTTATTATCAGAGCGATAAGACATCCTCGTTACCTCAAGGCTTTTGTAAGCCAGATGCGCTCGCAGTGTGACAAACGCGTAACGAAAGCTGAACTGGGCATCTGGTTTGCGCTGCTCGGCGGGCTGTTCCTTTTACTGCTGCTGCCGCTGGGGCCGGACTCGACGATATTCAGCACTAACTATTCGCTTTCGCTATTACTCCCGCTCATGCTGTGGGGCGCCATGCGCTTCGGCTATTTTCTGGTTATTACGGTATGGACGCCGTTGCTGGTTCTGTTATGCCACTACTTTTACCGCTATTTTCCGCCGTTGCCGGACTATAACTTCCAGTTGGTGATTAACTCCTCAAGCTACGGCATCTTTTCGCTGGTGATTATCTTTATGGCGCTCACCTCCACGCGCCAGCGGGTTGTGCATCAGCGGGGGAGGCGGCTTGCCCTGATCGATCCGCTTTTTCATCTGCCCAACCTGCGGGCGCTCAGCCGCGATCTTGGCGACACGCCGTGGTCGATACTCTGCTTTATACGTATTCCCGAACTGGATCTGCTGGGGCGAAACTATGGGCTGATGCTGCGCGTCTATTACAAACAGCGCATGGCGGCCTGGCTGCGTGAAGTTATGGAGCGGGATGAGCTGACCTACCAGCTTTCCGGGCATGATATGGTGTTGCGCCTGCGAACGGAGTCGCACCCGGAGCGAATCGACAGGCTTGCGCAGCATATCAGGCAGTTCCGTTTTATGTGGGATGGCATGCCGCTTCAGCCGCAGGTGGGCATCAGCTATAGCTTTGTCCGCACGCCCGTAACGCACCTGCATTTACTGTTAGGAGAAATGAGCACGATGGCCGATCTGTCGCTGGTCACTAACCGGCCGGAAAGCTTGCAGGATCGCGGGGCGAACCATATTCAACAAGCGGTGAAGCGCAAAGTAGACATGTTTAATGAGCTACAACATGCGCTGGACCACAATCAGTTCGTCCTTATGGCGCAGCCGATTGAAGGTGCGCGGGGCGATGATTACTACGAAGTGCTGCTAAGAATGCAGGGCAAGCACGGCGAGCTTATTCTGCCGGAGCGGTTTTTGCCGGTGGCGCAGGAGTTTGGCCTCTCCTCCCGGATCGATCTCATGGTGCTGGAAAATACGCTGGCCTTTATGGCGAAATGGCGTGAAAAAATGCCTGCCTGTCGGTTTGCCGTTAATCTTACCGCCTCTTCGCTCTGCCGGACCCTCTTTCCGAATGAGGTTCATGCACTGCTGACACGCTATCAGATAGAGGCATGGCAACTCATTTTTGAGATAACCGAAAGCAACTCGCCTGGTCATTATGAACAGACGCACCAGAATGTGCAGCGGCTGCGCGCCATGGGCTGCCGGATTGCGATTGACGATTTCGGCACCGGTTATGCAAGTTATTCCCGCCTGAAAAACATTGACGCCGACATGATGAAAATCGACGGCAGCTTTATTCGTAACCTGGCGGTCAGCAGCCTGGATTACCAGATAGTCGAGTCGATGTGCCATCTGGCGCGCATGAAGAAGATGCAGATTGTGGCGGAGTTTGTCGAGAACGAGGCGACGGGCGAACTGGTGCGGTCTTTGGGCATCGACTATCTGCAGGGGTTTCTGATTGGTCACCCGCTGCCGCTTGAATCGCTGGTTGCAGACAATTAAAAAGGAGCGCGTATGCGCTCCTCTCAAAAGAATCAGGCCGCCACTTCCGGGCTGGCCTCTTCTTCGATGGTCAGCCGCCAGCCCGTAACCCCTTCCCAGTACTGCTGCTCGCGCTCAAGGTCAAGCATCACCAGCGCGTTCTGGCTGAACCAGTCATGCGGGAAGCGCAGCGTCCAGTGGCTATCGTCTGTTTCAAGAACCAGCGTCGGCGGGGTAGTGGTAGCCTGGCGCTGGTTGTTGAGCAACACGCCAAGACGCAGGATCTGAATCAGCGGCAGATACTGCTTTTTCTTAAAGAGCGTAAAGCGGGGTAGCTCATCGAGCTTGACAGCCTTACGGTGAAAGCGCACCAGCGTCGCCATTAAAGCCTGCTGCTCCTGCGTAAAGCCCGGCAGGTCGCTGTGCTGCAAAATATAGGCGGAGTGGCGGTGCATGCCGCTGTGGTTGATGGTAAGGCCCACCTCATGCAGCATTGTCGCCCACTTCAGCAGCGCCGCCAGCTGCGGGTTGGCCAGTTTGGCGTTTTGCGCCTGCCACTGCTCATACATTAGCGTGGTGGTATCCAGTACGCGACGCGCCTGTTCACGGTCAATATGGTACTGGTTCGCAAGGCTTTGCGCGGTGCGGCTGCGGATATCCTGATGGCGGAAACGGCCTTCCATCTCATACAGCACGCCTTCGCGCAGCGCGCCGTCGGAAAGACGCAATTCGCGAATCGCCAGCGCGTCGAACACGCCGCACAAAATCGCCAGCCCCGGCACGAATACCGCCTTGCGCTCTTCCGACAGCCCTGGCAGCGTCAGAGAAGCGAAGCTTTTATAATTCAGCACTTCATCACGCAGCTTATCCAGGCGATCGGGCGTGATAAGCCCGTCTTTTTCGCCCATCGCCAGCAGCACTTCGTGCGCTGCTTTGATGGTGCCCGAAGCGCCGAGCGCCACGCTCCAGCCGTGCAGGCGATACTGCCAGGCGAGGCTTTCCAGCTTTTGCACCGCCGCAAGACGAGCGCGACGGAAATTATCCGGCGTTATCTCGCCATTGGCGAAGAAATGCTGCGCAAAACTCACGCACCCCATCCGGCGGCTTTCCACCAGCTGCGGCTCGAAATCTTCACCGATAACCAGTTCCGTCGAGCCGCCGCCGATATCAATAACCAGCTTGCGGCCGCGCTCCGGCTGCGTATGCTCCACGCCCATAAAAATCAGGCGCGCTTCTTCATTGCCCGAAATGATTTCAATGGGGTAGGGGATAACCTGTTCAGCGCGCTTAAGAAACTCCGGCGCGTTAACTGCCTGACGCAAGGTATGGGTGCCAACAATGCAGACGTTAGCGGGCGAGAAGCCCTGCAACCGTTCGGCAAAGAGCGAAAGGCAGGAGAGGCCGCGCTCCATGGCCTCCTCCGTCAGCATATTATTGGCGTCCAGCCCGTCGGCCAGATGCACACGCTGTTTCAGTCGTCCGATGATTTGCATCGCGCCATCCACAACGCGGGCGATGACCATATGGAAGCTGTTAGAGCCGAGGTCGACCGCAGCGAATTCCTGCGGTCGCGGAGCTTGTGAGTTTATCGGCATAGAGTATCAGTCAGGTTGCTCGAGTGATTTGAGATAGTCGTAAATCGCCAGCTGCGCGCGCACTTTCCGGCGATTGCCGCGCGGCACGTAGCGATTGCTCAGTTCTTTATCGATAATACGGGCTTTCACCGTATCGCTGAACAAGATGTCGATAATATCCAGGATCCGCTGCTTGAGTCGAGGATCAAGCAACGGCGCGGCAACTTCGATACGGTAATCGATGTTGCGCGTCATCCAGTCTGCGGAAGAAAGATAAACCTGCTTATCGCCGCCGCGCTCGAAGATATAAATGCGATCGTGCTCGAGGTAGCGGTCCACGATGCTGATAACACGAATATTATCACTCAGCCCTTCCAGCTGCGGGAGAAGCGAGCACATACCGCGAATCAGCAGGTTTACCGGCACGCCGGCGCTCGAAGCGGCGTAAAGCCGGTCCACCAGACCTTTATCGACGAGGTTATTTAGCTTAAGCGTAATGCCGGCAGGCAAGCCCTGCTGCGCATTAGCGATCTCGGTGTCTATCATCTCATAAAGCAGGCGGCGAGAGTTTTGCGGCGACACCAGCAGGTAGTCGAAGCTCACCGGGCGATAGGGGTTCTCGATAAAATTAAAGACGCGGCGCACCTCGTTGGTGATGCGCGCATCGGCGGTCAGCAGCGAGTAGTCGGTATAAATGCGCGCGGTTTTCTCGTTAAAGTTACCAGTGCCGATATGGGCGTAACGCACCACTTCCTCTCCCTCTTTACGGGAGATAAGGAACAGTTTGGCGTGAATTTTAAGCCCGGGCGCGGAGAAAATAACATGCACGCCCGCCTCGGTGAGGCGTTTCGCCCAGTGGATATTCGCTTCTTCATCAAAGCGCGCCTGAAGCTCCACCACCACCGTCACTTTTTTGCCGTTGTGCGCCGCATGGATCATGGAGTCGATGATGCGGGAATCTTTCGCCACGCGGTAGATGTTGATCTTAATCGCCAGCACGCTTGGGTCGAACGACGCCTGGCGCAGTAGCTCCAGCACATGTTCGAAAGTGTGGTAGGGGTAGTAGAGCAGCACGTCGCGCTCGCGGATGGCGTCAAAGCCGTTGCGGAATTTATCAAACCAGATATGACGCAGGCGCGGCAGCGGCTTGTTCACCAGGTTCGCTTTGCCGACATTCGGGAAGCTGATGAAGTCTTTGAAGTTGTGATAACGGCCGCCTGGAATAATCGAGTCGTAGCGAGAAATAGAGAGCTTCTGACGCAACATTTCTACCATCGCGTCCGGCATATCGCGTTGATAAACAAAGCGTACCGGCTCAGCGGTCAAACGCTGCTTGAGGCTTGACGACATGAGTTCCAGCAGGCTCGACTCCATTTCATGCACTAAATCGTACTCGGCGTCGCGCGTCATTTTCATGGAGTAAGCGTTGAGCGCGTCGTAATCGAAAAAGCCCTTAAAGATGTCTTCCAGACAGAATCGCAGGATATTATCCAGAAGTATCATCGGCTTACGTCGACGCGGCGCTTCCGGCGGCAGGTTGACGAAGCGCGGTACTTTGTCAGAGGGGATCTCAAGCAGCGCATAGCGGATTTCATCGCCGCGAATAATCTCCACCGCCAGATAGGTGTAATCGTCTTTCAGAAACTGAACGAGATCGGTGTCGCGGTTGATAAGCGTAGGGGTAATGTGCTGGCGCAGATAATGTTTGAAATAATGGCGCAGCCAGGTTTGCTGATTCTCAGAAAGCTGTCTTTCGTTAATGAGGAAAATTTGATTGCGCGCCATCTCCAGGAGCAGATCGTTATACAGGCCGTCAAACTCCTGATCCGCTTTCAACACGCGGGACTGGATCTTGCCTAGCAGGTGGCGGGAATGTGAGTGTGAACCCTGCTCTTCGCTGATGATGATACGGCGCTTGAGTTCCGCGAAGCGTACCTTGTAAAACTCATCAAGGTTGTTGGAGTAAATCCCTAAAAAACGCATGCGCTCAATCAGCGGATTGCTTTTGTCCGCCGCCTCCTGGAGCACGCGCTCGTTGAAAGAGAGCCAACTCAGTTCTTTTTCGATATATAGCTTTTCCTGACCCATTACTACTCACACTCCGGTTTATTCACTCGGGACGTGGCAAATCCGTCTCAGCCGCTATTATGGCGAGCATTGCCGCACGATGTCCAACTGTGCCAGAGAAGTATGACAAGAAAGCGCGCGGCCTGCCGAAAATGGACTGAACATATTGAAAAAAGGGCCATTTGGCCCTTTTTATCATTCGTCTGCAGCGTGTCCCTGAGCGGGAAGCGGGAGTCCGTCCAGCCAGGCGGCGCCGTCGCGCATCGCCAGACGTCCGTCGACATACCAGCTTACTACCAGCGGGTAAATGGCGTGTTCCTGATGCTGCACGCGGGCGGTTATCTCCTCTTCCGTGTCGCCCGGGAAAACCGGCACTTTCGCCTGCAAAATAACCGGCCCGCCGTCAAGTTCGTCGGTGACGAAATGTACCGAGGTGCCGTGCTCTTCGTCGCCGTTTTCCAGCACCTGGCGGTGCGTATGCAGGCCCGGATACTTCGGCAGCAGGGAAGGGTGAATATTGATAAGCCGCCCCTGATAGCGCGCGACAAAATCGGGACTGAGGATGCGCATATAGCCTGCCAGCACCACGAGGTCAGGTGCGTAGGCGTCGATCTCCTGCATAAGCTCGCGGTCGAAAGCTTCGCGGCTGGCGAACTGCGCCGCTGTCAGCGCATGGGCGGGAATGCCCGCCTCGCGCGCGCGCTCAAGGCCGAACGCGTCGGCCTTATTGCTGAACACCGCTTTAATGGCGCCGTTAATCCGCTTTGTCTCGCAGGCGTCGATAATCGCCTGCAGATTGCTTCCGTTGCCGGAAATAAGCACCACGATGTTTTTCATTACTCAATAACCACGCGCTGTTCGGAATCAGAAGCGTTGATGATACCGATTTTCCACGCCTTTTCACCTTTGCTGTTGAGCAGTTGCAGCGCGCTGTCCACCTCAGAGGCGGGCAGGGCGATAACCATGCCGACGCCGCAGTTGAAGGTGCGATACATCTCGTGACGGCTAACATTGCCCGCCTGCTGCAGCCAGGTAAACACCGCCGGCCACTGCCATGACGACTCGTCGATAACGGCCTGGGTGTTATCCGGCAGCACGCGCGGAATATTCTCCCAGAAGCCGCCGCCTGTCAGGTGGGCGATAGCATGTACATCGACTTTCTCAATCAGCTCCAGCACGGATTTGACATAAATGCGCGTCGGCGCCAGCAGGTGATCCGCCAGCGGTTTGCCTTCCAGTTCGGTAGCTTGCGGGTCCGCGCCGCTCACCTCAAGGATTTTGCGCACCAGCGAATAGCCGTTGGAGTGCGGGCCGCTGGAGCCAAGGGCTATCAGCACATCGCCATCCGCCACTTTTGCACCGTCGATAATTTCAGATTTTTCAACCACGCCCACGCAAAAACCGGCGACGTCGTAATCTTCGCCGTGATACATGCCCGGCATTTCGGCGGTTTCGCCGCCTACCAGCGCGCAACCCGATTGCAGGCAGCCTTCGGCGATGCCGCTAATCACGCTGGAAGCCGTCTCCACGTCCAGTTTGCCGGTCGCGTAATAGTCGAGGAAAAAGAGCGGCTCGGCGCCCTGAACCACCAGATCGTTAACGCACATGGCGACAAGGTCGATACCGATTGTGTCGTGACGCTTCAGATCCATCGCCAGGCGCAGCTTAGTGCCGACGCCGTCAGTGCCGGAGACCAGCACGGGCTCGCGATATTTTTGCGGCAGAGCGCACAGCGCGCCGAATCCGCCCAGTCCACCCATCACTTCCGGGCGGCGGGTCTTTTTCACTACGCCTTTGATGCGGTCAACCAGAGCGTTGCCTGCGTCAATATCTACACCGGCGTCTTTATAGCTGAGAGAGGTTTTATCGGTCACTGCACAATCCCCACGCGGTTGCGGTTGGTGGTATAAGAGAAAACGCGGCAATTCTAACAGCCAAGGCAAACGTTTGCTATCCCCTTCTCTTTGAGAAAGCGCTTCTGCCTTTGGCTGACTGATTCCCGTTCGCTTGATCGCGATCAAGCCCATTACGTATGGCGCGCGCTTGAAAAAGCGGTATAATCCGGCGATTTTTTTTGTGGTAGCCACTTTTCTGGGGAGAAAGAGTATGAAGATCGTGGAAGTGAAACACCCACTCGTCAAACACAAGCTTGGCCTGATGCGCGAGCATGACATCAGCACCAAACGCTTTCGTGAACTCGCCTCTGAAGTCGGGAGCCTGCTGACCTACGAAGCGACCTCCGACCTGGCTACCGAAAAAGTAACCATCGAAGGCTGGAATGGCCCGGTGGAAATTGAACAGATTAAAGGTAAGAAGATTACGGTCGTGCCTATCCTTCGCGCCGGGCTTGGCATGATGGAAGGGGTGCTGGAGCACGTGCCGAGCGCGCGCATTAGCGTGGTAGGCATCTACCGTGACGAAACCACGCTTGAGCCGGTGCCTTACTTCCAGAAACTGGTTTCGAATATCGACGAGCGCATGGCGCTGGTGGTCGACCCGATGCTGGCGACCGGCGGTTCGATGATAGCCACCATCGATCTGCTGAAAAAAGCGGGCTGCAGCAGCATCAAAGTGCTGGTGCTGGTAGCGGCGCCGGAAGGCATCGCGGCGCTGGAAAAAGCGCATCCGGACGTTGAGCTTTACACCGCTTCCATCGACAAAGGACTGAATGAGCACGGATACATTATTCCGGGCCTCGGCGATGCGGGCGACAAGATATTTGGTACGAAATAAAAAATGAGCCGACTTTGATAGTCGGCTTTTTTTTGGTCCAGCAACATAACATTTGCACACAACGACACTTGAGGAAAACACTATGACGCGCCGTGCTATCGGGGTAAGTGAAAGACCGCCGCTTTTACAGACTATCCCGCTTAGTTTGCAGCACCTGTTCGCCATGTTTGGCGCTACCGTGCTGGTGCCAATCCTGTTTCATATTAACCCGGCTACCGTGCTGCTGTTCAACGGCATCGGTACGCTGCTTTATCTCTTTATCTGTAAAGGAAAAATTCCCGCTTATCTGGGCTCAAGCTTTGCCTTTATCTCACCGGTGCTGCTGCTGCTGCCGCTCGGTTATGAGATGGCGCTGGGCGGCTTTATCGTCTGCGGCGCGCTCTTTTGCCTGGTGGCGCTGATCGTGAAAAAAGCGGGAACCGGCTGGCTGGATGTGATGTTCCCGCCTGCGGCGATGGGCGCCATCGTCGCCGTTATCGGCCTTGAGCTGGCGGGCGTCGCCGCCAACATGGCAGGCTTGCTGCCGGCGCAAGGACAGACGGCGGACTCCACGACTATCACCATCTCGCTGGTAACGCTGGCGGTAACGGTATTCGGCTCCGTGCTGTTCCGCGGTTTCCTCGCCATTATCCCGATTTTGATTGGCGTGCTGGCGGGCTACGCGCTCTCTTTTGCGCTGGGCGTTGTGGACACCGCGCCTATCCAGCAGGCGCACTGGTTTGCATTGCCGACGTTCTACACCCCGCGTTTTGAATGGTTCGCCATCTTTACCATTCTGCCTGCGGCGCTGGTGGTTATCGCCGAACACGTCGGTCATCTGGTGGTGACGGCGAACATTGTGAAGAAAGATCTGCTGCGCGACCCGGGCCTGCACCGCTCGATGTTCGCCAACGGTTTCTCCACCATGATTTCCGGTTTCTTCGGCTCCACGCCGAACACCACTTATGGTGAGAACATCGGCGTAATGGCCATCACCCGCGTTTACAGCACCTGGGTTATCGGCGGCGCGGCTATTATCGCCATTCTGCTCTCGTGCGTAGGCAAGCTGGCCGCGGCGATTCAGATAATCCCGGTGCCGGTGATGGGCGGTGTTTCGCTGCTGCTTTACGGCGTAATTGGCGCCTCCGGCATCCGCGTGCTGATCGAATCCAAAGTCGATTACAGCAAAGCGCAGAACCTGATCCTGACCTCCGTGATTCTGATTATTGGCGTGAGCGGTGCGAAAGTGCATGTCGGCGCGGCGGAGTTGAAAGGCATGGCCCTGGCGACTATCGTCGGTGTAGGCCTGAGCCTTATTTTCAAACTTATCAGCGTGTTGCGCCCGGAAGAGGTGGTGCTGGACGCGGATGAGCAGGCTGAAAAACATTCCTGATCGTGATACCGGGCGGCGATCCGCCCGGTTCAACAGCGAAACGATTCTGTGGTAAACTCAGCGCGTTTTTCTGCAAGCCTTTGAAGAGGTCCCTCTGAACACTCCGGCACAGCTCTCTTTGCCGCTCTGGCTGCCCGACGATGAAACCTTCGCAAGTTTCTGGCCGGGTGATAATCCTTCGCTTTTAGCCGCGCTACAGAACGTGCTGCGCCAGGAGCACAGCGGGTATATCTATTTCTGGGCCCGAGAAGGGGCCGGTCGCAGCCACCTGCTGCACGCCGCCTGCGCCGAGCTTTCCCAGCGCGGCGACGCCGTGGGCTACGTTCCGCTCGATAAGCGCACCTGGTTTGTACCGGAAGTGCTGGAAGGAATGGAGCAACTCTCGCTGGTTTGTATCGACAACATCGAATGCATTGCCGGTGACGAGCCCTGGGAGATGGCTATCTTCAATCTCTACAACCGGATCCTGGAGTCGGGCAATACCCGGCTGTTGATCACAGGCGATCGCCCGCCGCGCCAGCTTAACCTGCATCTGCCGGATCTCGCTTCGCGCCTCGACTGGGGGCAAATCTACAAGCTGCAGCCGCTTTCGGATGACGATAAGCTGCAGGCGCTGCAACTGCGCGCGCGTTTACGCGGGTTTGAGCTGCCGGAAGATGTGGGACGCTTTCTGCTTAAACGCCTGGATCGCGAGATGCGCACGCTGTTTATGACGCTTGATCAACTCGACAGAGCGTCTATTACCGCCCAGCGCAAGCTGACCATTCCGTTTGTCAAAGAGATTCTGAATCTGTAGCGGGCAGAGCGCCCGCTACAAGGTGAGGATTACAGGATTTCCAGCACTGACTCCGGCGGGCGGCCAATGCGCGCCTGGCCGTTGTTAACCACAACCGGGCGTTCAATCAGCTTCGGGTTATTTACCATCGCCGCAATCAACGCTTCGTCGTTTGTTTCATCAGCAAGCTTAAGCTCTTTATAGCAATCTTCTTTGGTGCGCATAAGCTCGCGCGGACTCTTCATGCCGAGCATGTGCAATAACCCTTTCAGCGTCTGCGCATCGGGCGGCGTATCCAGATAAAGCACTACCTGCGGCTCAACGCCGCGCGCTTTTAACAGGTTCAGCGTTTCACGGCTTTTAGAGCAGCGCGGGTTGTGATAAATCGTCACGTCCTGAGACATGTTTTCTCCTTTTACATTTTTTCGTAAGGGCGGAAGCGCTGCTGTAGCTGGCGCAACTGGTCGATACGGGCGTCGTAGCGCGCCTGCTGGAGGCTGCCGAGCTTCACCTGCGAGCTGGCGCCGCTGAGCAGGCTGATGGCCTGGTCGAGCTTGCCGAGCAGCGCCATGACTTCGGCGCGCGCCGCCAGCTCCTGGTCGCGGTTGCCGAGCTTCGCCTGCGCCTGCGCCAGCAGATCCCAGCCGTTGGTATCGTCCGGATGCGAGAAAGTATAGCGGTTGAGGATTTTCACCGTTTCGCCAGGCTGGCCGCCTTCCAGATAAGCGTTGGCCAGGTTCAGTTGCAGCACGGGGTTATTTTTTAAATCCGGCGCGGTTTTCAGCCGGTTAATGGCGTCGTTCGCTTTGTTCAGACCGAGATCGATATCGGTGGAAAGGTCGAGATACCAGGCGCTGCCGGGCTGGGCGGCCAGCAGCGGCTGCAGCTGACGGCGCGCCTCGGCGAAATTTTTATCCTGCATCGCCTGCAGCGCGCGGCCATACTGGGCGGCGTGCTGTTCACGCACGTTGCCTTTCGCCAGCGCATCCAGCAGGTCGCTGGTCAACTGGTTGCGCCCCGAATTGTACATGCCGAGCGTACGCACCTTCGCCATATAGAAATCTTCTGACGACTGCGTGACAACCGGGCGCATCTGGTTGGCGCGGTTTCGGGCGTCGGCGAGACGGCTTTCCGGCAATGGGTGAGTCAGCAGAATTTCCGGCGGCCGGGTTGAGTAGCGCGCCTGGTCGAGCAGCTTCTCAAGGAAAGTCGGCATCGCTTGCGGGTCGAAGCCTGAACGCTGCAACACCTGAATGCCAATGCGATCCGCTTCCTGTTCGTTTTGCTGCGTAAAGCTAATCACGCCCTGCTGGGTACCGGCGAGCGTGCCGGTGAGCGCCGCCATCCCCGCCTGCGGGCTCGCCATCGCCAGCAGAATCGAACCCAGCGCGCCGACCCAGGTCAGCGGCGCGCTGCGCTTTTGATCTTCCATCGCCCGCGCCAGGTGGCGCTGGGTAACGTGAGAAATTTCATGCGCCATGACCGAGGCGAGCTGGCTTTCGTTATCGGCATAGCGGAACAGCGCAGAATGCAGCACCACATTGCCGCCAAAGAAGGCGAAGGCGTTGATTTCGTCGTTGTTGATTAAAAAGAAGTGAAAGGGGGTCTTTACCGAGTTGGCATGCGAGACCAGCCGCATCCCCAGGCCGTTGATGTACTGCACCAGCAGCGGGTCGTTGATAAGCGGCGCGCTGCCGCGCAGCTGGCGAACATAATAGTCGCCCATCTGCATCTCCTGACCGATGGAGAGCGTGCTTCCTGCCGAGGTTCCCATATCCGGCAGCTGATCGCCCGAATCCGCATAGGCGGGAAGGGCCTGGCCTGCCAGCATGGCGCCGATGAGTGTCGCAACCAGTGTTGTTTTCAACTGCCTGAACATAACCTCTGTCCTGTTTGTCTGAATTCTCTTTAAGACCGGGCTGGCCTGAATGTGTTCAGCAAAATCCGTGCTTCGGGAGTGTAGCCTGCATCAAGGGTGATGAAAATCATATTCAGCCGACAAACGCTTGTCTTGTGAGCGGGTGAAAAATCGCAGTCTTTTTTGTGACATTTCGATACAATTCGCCCTTCACTTTTCGGCTATTCCTCCGCCGGGGAAGGAGTCTTATGCTTGAGTTGTTAACGCAGTGGTACCGCCGTCGCTTCAGCGACCCGGAAGCCATTGCTCTGCTTGTTATTCTGGTTGCTGGTTTTTGCATCCTCTTCTTTTTGCATGGTCTGCTGGCGCCGCTGCTGGTCGCGATTGTGTTCGCTTACTTACTGGAATGGCCCACCGTGCGGCTTGAGCGCATCGGCTGCTCGCGCCGGCTCGCGGCCACGCTTGTGCTGGTGCTCTTTGTCGGCATCGTGCTGGTGATGGCTTTTGTGGTGATCCCTGTCGCGTGGCAGCAGGGGATTTACCTGATTCGCGACATGCCTGGCATGTTTAACAAACTGGCTGATTTCGCCGCGACGTTGCCCAAGCGTTACCCGGCGCTGACGGATGCCGGCATCATTGACGCCATGGCGGAAAACCTGCGCGCCCGCATGTCTGTGCTGGGCGATTCGGTAGTGAAATATTCGCTCGCCTCGCTGGTGGGGCTGTTGACGCTCGCCATTTATCTGGTGCTGGTGCCGCTGATGGTCTTTTTCCTGCTTAAGGATAAAGAGCAGCTGCTCAATGCGGTGCGTCGCGTGCTGCCGCGTAATCGCGGGCTGGCAGGGCAGGTGTGGGTTGAGATGAACCAGCAGGTCACCAATTACATTCGCGGTAAAGTGCTGGAGATGATTGTCGTTGGCGTCGCCACCTGGATTGGCTTCCTTATCTTCGGCCTCAACTACTCGCTGCTGCTGGCGGTGCTGGTGGGGATCTCGGTGCTTATTCCTTATATCGGCGCGTTCGTGGTGACCATTCCGGTTATCTGCGTGGCGCTCTTCCAGTTTGGGCTCGGCACCGAGTTCTGGAGTTGCTTCGCCGTTTACCTCATTATCCAGGGGCTTGACGGCAACCTGCTGGTGCCGGTGCTTTTCTCCGAGGCGGTCAACCTTCATCCGTTGGTTATTATTCTGTCTGTCGTGATTTTCGGCGGGCTGTGGGGCTTCTGGGGCGTTTTCTTCGCCATCCCGCTGGCGACGCTGATTAAAGCCGTGGTTCACGCCTGGCCGGATGATATGTCGCTGGAAGAGAAATAAAAAAAGCCGACCTCAGGTCGGCTTTTTTATAACATGGGTTCAGGCGTTCGCTTTCAGCCAGTTCATCACCACGTCATGGTGATTGCTGGTTTTGAAATCATCGAACACCTTTTCCACTTCGCCGTTAGCGTTAATCAAAAAGCTGATGCGATGAATGCCGTCATAGGTTTTGCCCATAAAAGACTTTTCACCCCAGACGCCGAACGCTTCGCTGACCTGATGATCTTCATCGGAGAGCAGCGTGAAGTTGAGCAGCTCTTTCTCCGCGAAGCGGGAGAGCTTTTCCGGTTTGTCGGTGCTGACGCCCAAAACTTCAACGCCCGCTTTTTTCAACTCGTCCATGTTGTCGCGCAGTCCGCAAGCCTGCACGGTGCAACCCGGCGTCATGGCTTTCGGATAAAAATAGACCAGTACACGCTGTCCCTGGAAGTCGGCCAAATTTACTTGTTCACCGTCCTGATCGGGCAAGCTAAATTTCGGTGCGATATCACCGGCTTTCAGTGGATTCATCACTACACTCCATCCTGTTCATCTTGCTGTGGGTAATTCACCACGCTAATAGTGCCTTGCGCGTTTAGTTCTGTACATAGGTCGCGAAAGGCTTGTTCGATAATTGTCGCATCCTGTGATGCCGGGCTGTGCGCGGTAATCTGAATATAGAGCTGCGCGGCGTTATCCTCCACTGCCGGCTGCGTGCGCGACACCAGTTCGGCAATATTCATATTATGGGCGTCGAACAGCGCCGTGAAACGTTCAATCAGATGCGGCGAATCCGCCACTTCGACTTGCACCCAGACCGAGGCGGGCATCGGCGCGCGGGCCTGCGCGGCGGTGCGCTTCATCACAATCAGCAGTTCAAGCTCGGCGCCCTTGAGCGGCAGCGTGGATTCAATCAGGGTTATCGCGTTCCAGCTGCCGGAAAGCAGCATGATGAAAGTGAACTCTTCACCCAACATCGCCAGACGGCTGTCTTCAATATTACAGCCGCAGCTGCTGACGTGACGAGTGATGGTATTGACGATACCAGGACGGTCCGCGCCCAGCGCCGTGATGACCAGATAATGCTGTGATGAGGGTTCCAAACGGGTTATTCCTGTGAAGCAGTGAAGTAAACTCTAGGAAAGCATAAAAAAAACCGGCATACAACCGCGTAGCCCGGCATGGCCGCTTGCTTTTATTACGACTCCAAACGTACCATTGTGACACTTGTTTGTGGAGAGGATGGCCAATGTTCACGGGAAGTATTGTCGCGCTTATCACACCGATGGATGACAAAGGTAATGTCTGCCGGTCGAGCCTGAAAAAACTGATTGATTACCATGTCGCCAGCGGAACGTCGGCGATCGTTTCGGTAGGGACTACCGGTGAATCCGCAACGCTGAGTCATGATGAGCATGGCGACGTAGTGATGATGACGCTTGAGCTGGCGGACGGGCGTATTCCTGTTATCGCCGGAACCGGCGCGAACGCCACTTCTGAAGCCATCAGCCTCACCCAGCGTTTCAACGACAGCGGCGTCGTGGGCTGTCTGACCGTCACGCCCTACTACAACCGCCCGACGCAGGAAGGGCTGTTCCAGCACTTTAAAGCTATCGCTGAACATACCGATTTACCGCAAATCCTCTACAATGTACCGTCCCGTACCGGTTGCGATATGCTGCCGGAAACCGTAGGCCGCCTGTCGAAAGTCAAAAATATTGTCGGCATTAAAGAAGCGACAGGGAACTTAACGCGAGTTAACCAGATCAAAGAGCTGGTTGCAGATGAGTTCATTCTGCTGAGCGGCGATGACGCCAGCGCGCTGGATTTCATGCAGCTTGGCGGACATGGCGTCATTTCCGTTACCGCAAACGTGGCGGCGCGCGAAATGGCGGAAGTTTGCAAACTTGCCGCTCAGGGGCAGTTTAAAGAGGCGCATCGCGTTAACCAGCGCCTGATGCCGCTGCACTATAAATTATTTGTCGAACCCAATCCGATCCCGGTGAAATGGGCCTGTAAGGAGTTGGGACTTGTGGCGACCGATACGCTTCGCCTGCCAATGACGCCTATCACCGACGCAGGTCGTGAAGCGGTCAGCCAGGCGCTTAAGCATGCCGGTTTGCTGTAAAGTTTAGGGAGATTTGATGGCTTACTCAGTACAGAAGTCGCACGTGGCGAAAGTGGTTACCGTTTCACTGGTGATGCTGCTTGCCGCCTGTAGTTCCGATTCACGTTACAAGCGTCAGGTCAGCGGCGACGAGTCTTATCTCGATGCCGCGCCGCTGGCGGAACTGCACGCCCCGGCCGGGATGATTTTACCGGTACAGAACGGCGACTATAACATCCCCGTGACCAACGGCAGCGGCCCGGTCGGCAAAGCGCTGGACATTCGTCCGCCCGCTCAGCCGCTGGCGCTGGTAAACGGCGGTCGCACCCAGTTTACGGGCGACACTTCTACGCTGCTGCTTGAAAGCGGCCGCAACGGCTCGCTCTGGCCACAGGTTGTCAGCGTGGTGCAGGCGAACAACTACACCATCACCAAACGTGACGATGCAGGCCAGACGCTGACCACCGACTGGGTACAGTGGAACCGTGCGGATGAAGACGAGCAGTATCGCGGACGCTATCAAATCACCGTACAGCCGCAGGGTTACCAGCAGGCGCTGGTGGTGAAACTGCTGAATCTGGAGCAGAGCGGTAAACCGGTAGGCGACGCGGCTTCCATGCAGCGCTACAGCGCCGAGATGCTGAACGCTATCTCCGCGGGGCTGGATAAGAACTTAACCGCGCGTCAGAACGCCGCTGACAACCGCAACGCGTCGCAAATCGACGTGCAGAGCGGCGCAGACGATGTCGGTCTGCCAGTGCTGGTGGTGCGCGCGCCGTTTAACGTCGTCTGGAATCGCCTGCCGGCCACTCTTGAAAAAGTGGGCATGAAAGTGACGGACTCCACCCGCTCGCAGGGCAGCCTGGCGGTGACGTACAAACCGCTGTCTGACAGCGACTGGCAAGCGCTGGGCGCACGCGACCCGAACCTGCCTGGCGGCGACTACAAGCTGCAGGTCGGCGATCTGGATAACCGCAGCAGCCTGCAATTTATCGACCCGAAAGGGCATACGCTGACGCAGGCGCAAAACGATGCGCTGGTGGCCGTATTCCAGGCCGCATTCAGCAAATAATCGCAGGGCCGGAAGATTCCGGCCCTTTTTTATTCCCTCTACGCAAACGTGTGCGTAGAATTGGGCGCAACCTTTTTTGTGTTAAATCATCAGGCCGCCCGGGCGGTCATCCCTACCTGGAGTAATAAAGATGCAAAAGCAAGCTGAGTTGTATCGTGGCAAAGCGAAAACCGTATACAGCACGGAAAATCCGGATCTGTTGGTGCTCGAATTCCGCAATGATACGTCAGCAGGAGACGGCGCGCGTATTGAACAGTTTGATCGCAAGGGCATGGTGAATAACAAGTTCAACCACTTCATCATGACCAAACTGGCGGATGCGGGCATCCCGACTCAGATGGAGCGCCTGCTCTCTGATACCGAATCGCTGGTGAAAAAGCTGGAGATGGTGCCGGTCGAGTGCGTGATCCGCAACCGCGCCGCCGGTTCGCTGGTCAAGCGTCTCGGTATTGAAGAAGGCATCGAACTCACTCCGCCGCTGTTCGATCTCTTTTTAAAAAACGACGCCATGCATGACCCGATGGTTAACGAGTCTTACTGCGAAACGTTCGGCTGGGTGAGCAAAGAGAACCTGGCGCGCATGAAAGAGCTGACTTACAAAGCGAATGATGTGCTGAAAAAACTGTTCGACGATGCCGGGCTGATTCTGGTCGACTTCAAGCTGGAATTCGGACTTTATAAAGGCGAAGTGGTATTGGGCGATGAGTTCTCCCCCGATGGCGCGCGCCTGTGGGATAAAGAAACGATGGACAAAATGGACAAAGACCGTTTTCGTCAGAGCCTCGGCGGGCTTATCGAAGCTTACGAAGAAGTCGCACGCCGTCTTGGCGTTAAACTAGACTAACCGGGCAATCGTTTCCCTCGCTGCCGGGGCGCAAACCTCTTCGTCCCGGCGCACTGCCTCCGCTTTCTTATGGTAATCCTCCCATTAACCACCTACGATCTCCTTATTACTCGATTGGTAGCAAGGAGAAAGCTATGCGTTGGCAGGGTCGTCGCGAAAGCGACAATGTAGAAGACAGAAGAAACCAGCCTGGCGGTCCGATGATGGGCGGCGGCGGGTTTCGCTTGCCGGGCGGCAAAGGCGGCATTGTTCTGTTGATTATTGTGATGGTGGCGGGCTATTACGGCGTGGATCTGACGTCGCTGCTTACCGGCGGTCAGCCGCTGACGCAGCAAACCCAGACCCGCTCTATCAGCCCGGATGAGGATGAAGCGGCGAAATTCACTTCCGTTATTCTCGCCACAACGGAGGATACCTGGGGCCAGCTGTTCGAGCAGATGGGCCACAGCTATCAGCAGCCTAAGCTTGTAATGTACCGCGGCGCCACGCGTACCGGCTGCGGCACGGGACAGTCCGTCATGGGCCCCTTTTACTGCCCGGCGGACAGCACGGTCTATATCGACCTCTCTTTCTATGACGAAATGAAAACCAAGCTAGGCGCGGATGGCGACTTCGCCCAGGGGTATGTTATTGCGCATGAAGTAGGCCATCACGTACAGAAGCTGCTGGGCATTGAGCCAAAAGTGCGTCAGATGCAGCAGAACGCTTCGCAAACTGAAGTGAACCACCTCTCCGTGCGTATGGAACTGCAGGCGGACTGCTTTGCAGGCGTCTGGGGACATAATATGCAGCAACAGGGGGTGCTGGAAACGGGTGATATCCAGGAAGCGCTGAACGCCGCCCAGGCGATTGGCGACGACCGTCTGCAACAGCAAAGCCAGGGGCGCGTTGTGCCGGACAGCTTTACCCATGGCACTTCCGAACAACGCTACAGCTGGTTCAAACGCGGCTTCGACAGCGGCGATCCGAAGCAGTGCAATACCTTTGGCAAAAGCCTTTAATCTTCGCAGCTAACCGCAAGGACGCTCTATGAAGCCCCTGATCCACGCCGCCGCCGAGATGGCAGAAAGCGGTATTCGTCGTCTTTTAGTTATCAGCGGCGAAAACGCCTGGTGCGAAGAGCAGGCCGTATCGCTTGCCCGCACTCTGCCCGGAGACTGGCTGTGGGTCGGCAACGCCCCCGGCCTGCCGGTCAATTGCGCGCCTTCCGCGGTGCGCACGCTTTTAGGTCAGGAGTTTCTCCATGCGGTGTTTGACGCGCGAAGCGGTCTGGACGCCGAAGCGCTGGCGGTACTGGCAGGCACGCTGAAGGCGGGAAGCTGGCTGGTGTTGCTCACGCCAGACTGGACGGCATGGCCTGAACAGGCGGACAGCGACGCCGCACGCTGGAGCGACAGCCCTCAGCCCATCGCCACGCCGCATTTTATTCACCACCTCCAGAGAAGCATGCAAAGCGATGCGGAGGTCGTGTGCTGGCGTCAGGATCAGCGCTTCGAACTGAAACCTTTTCCCTTACGCCCACGCTGGCAAGCCGCCAGCGGCGCTCCGCAGCAGGAGCAGGAGAGAATACTGACGGAGCTGCTCACCATGGCGCCCGGCGTGGCGGTCGTTACCGCGCCGCGCGGGCGAGGCAAATCGGCGCTGGCGGGCATGCTGCTGGCGCGTCTTGCAGGCTCCGGGCTGGTGACGGCGCCTTCCCGCGCGGCGACCGATGTTATCGCCGCGCATGCCAACGAGGCGTTCGAGTTTGTGGCGCCCGACGCGCTTCTTGCTGCGCTGCCTTCGCTTCATGCCGACTGGCTTATTATTGACGAAGCGGCCGCGCTGCCGGGGCCGGTGCTAAGAAAGCTGATTCACCGTTTTCCCCGCGTTCTGCTCACAACGACCATTCAGGGCTACGAAGGCACCGGACGCGGCTTCTTGCTAAAGTTCTGCGCCTCGGTACCGCAGTTGCGCCAGTATTCGTTAAGCGCCCCGATCCGTTGGGCTATGGGCGATCCGCTTGAGCGCTTTATCGCCGGCGCCCTGTTATTTGACGATGAAGATTTTAGCGATGCGCCGCAGGGGGAAATCCACTGCAGCGTGGTGGAACAAACGGCCTGGGACCAGCAGCCTGAGCGGGCGGCTGGGCTTTATCGCCTGCTTTCGGGCGCGCATTACCGCACCTCGCCGCTGGATTTACGCCGCATGATGGATGCGCCGGGGCAGCGCTTTATCGCCGCTGCGACGGCGGAAAAAACCGTAGGCGCGCTGTGGCTGGTGGAGGAGGGCGGATTAGGCGACGCGCTGAGCCAGGCCGTCTGGGCCGGTTTTCGCCGCCCGCGCGGCAATCTGGTCGCGCAGTCGCTCGCCGCGCACGGCGGCGATCCGCTGGCGGCGACGCTGAAAGGCTGGCGCGTTAGCCGCATTGCGGTGCACCCGGCTCGTCAGCGCGAAGGAGCGGGTCAGGCGCTGGTGGCGTTTGCGCGTCGACATCTGCCCGCCTGCGACTATCTCTCCGTCAGTTTTGGTTATACGCCGGAGCTGTGGCGTTTCTGGCAAGCGTGCGGCTTTACGCTGGTGCGTTTCGGCAGTCACCGGGAAGCCAGCAGCGGTTGTTACACGGCGATGGCGTTATTCCCGCTCACCCCTGAAGGTGAATCGCTCACCCGTCTTGCGCACCAGCGGTTACAACGTGATGCCGGGTGGCTGCAACCCTGGGTGGAGGAAGCGCTGCCTGTCAGCGGTAAAGCGTCTACCCTTAATGAGAGTGACTGGCGGGAGCTGGCGGGTTTTGCCTGGGCCCATCGTCCGCTGGAAACGTCTGTTGGTAGCCTGCACCGTTTGCTGCTCGCCAGTTCTTTGCCGTTGCTGGCGTTGCGGGGACGGCTGGAAAAGCGCCTGGCGCTAAACGTATTGTGTCGGCAGCTGCGGCTTTCCGGGCGCAAAGCGCTATTGGCGGTTCAGCGTCGGGAAGCGGCAATGGCGCTCGCTTCTCTCGATGCGGCGCGCGCGCAGGCGCTAAAAGAGTGGGTTTTGCAACTGCAATTTTTCCACTAACTCATTCAGTTAAATGGCATGGTCATTATCTCTGGCAGGCGTAGACTGCCTTCTGTTAACTAAGGAGACCGCCATGAAACCCGAACATTACATTGTGCAAAGTCCTGTCGCTCCGGCAAAACAGCTGCTGTTGCTGTTTCATGGCGTGGGCGATAACCCGGTCTCTATGGGTGAGATTGGCAGCTACTTCGCGCCGCTTTTCCCTGAAGCGCTGGTCGTCAGCATTGGCGGTCCTTGCGCAAGCGGCCCTGCGCCGGGACGGGAGTGGTTTTCGGTTCAGGATGTTACTGAAGAAAACCGCCAGCAGCGGGTTGATGCCGTGATGCCGACTTTTCTGAGCGTGGTGCGTTACTGGCAAGAGCATAGCGGCGTTGACCCCAGCGCCACGGCACTGATTGGCTTTTCACAGGGTGCCATCATGGCGCTGGAAGGCATCAAGGCGCAGCCGGGACTGGCCGCCAGAGTTATCGCCTTCAATGGCCGCTTTGCCGAGCTTCCCGAGGAGGCCACCACCGCCACTACCGTGCACCTTATTCACGGCGAAGAGGACCCGGTGATTGACCCCCGCCACGCTCAGGCCGCCGAAGAGGCGCTGATTCGCGCGGGCGGCGATGTAACGCTGGACATCGTCGAAGACCTGGGACACGCCATCGATAACCGCAGCATGCAGCTGGCGCTCGATCACCTGCGTTATACGGTGCCGAAGCACTACTTCGACGAAGCGCTGAGCGGCGGCAAACCGAAAGATGACGACATTATCGAAATGCTCTGAAATCGGAGCGCGGCAGTAATAAAAAAGGCAAGCCATCAGGCTTGCCTTTTTACGTTATCGGGCTTGCGAGTTATTTCTTTTTCGGCCAGTCGTCGTCATCGTCCCACTTGTCGTTGAAGTCGCGATGCGGCGGGAGTTCCGGGCGGTTATCCATAAATTTTTTATGGTCCACCCGCTTTAAATCTTTAATGACGTTCAGCAGGACGCCGAGCAGAAAAACCAGCACCAGCACCCACCAGTATTTAGAAAGCCATTCCATGCGCCTGTCCTCTTTGCCGAAGCGCTTGTCAGGCGACAAGCTGCTCCATCACGCGTTGATACATACGAGCCAGTAGTTGCAGATCCGACGCCTTCACGCATTCGTTGATTTTATGAATGGTGGCGTTGACCGGACCAAGTTCGACGACCTGTGCGCCCATGCGGGCGATAAAGCGTCCGTCGGAGGTGCCGCCTGTGGTCAGCAACTGCGGTTTGATTTCATTATAGTGGTGAACGGCGTTTACTACCGCATCCACCAGCTTGCCGCGGTCTGTTAAGAACGGCTGCCCGGAGAGCCACCAGTCGAGGGTATAGCGCAGCTGGTATTTGTCCAGCAGCGCCTGTACGCGTTGCTGAATAATTTCCGCCGTCACCTGGGTGCTGAAGCGGAAGTTAAACTGCACAAACAGGTCGCCCGGGATAACGTTGTTGCTGCCGGTACCGGCCTGAATATTGGCGATTTGCATGCTGGTGGGCGGGAAGTAGGCGTTGCCCTGATCCCATTCGATAGCAACCAGCTCGTTCAGCATTGGAGCGGCGCGGTGCACCGGGTTATCCGCCAGATGAGGATAGGCGACATGCCCCTGCACGCCATGCACGGTCAGGTTGCAGGTAAGCGACCCGCGACGGCCGTTTTTTACTACGTCGCCAACCACTTCGCTGCTGGAAGGTTCGCCAACGAGGCAGTAATCCAGCCGTTCATTGCGCGCCATCAGCGTTTCCACCACCTTGACGGTGCCGTTAACCGCGCTCGCTTCTTCGTCAGAGGTGATTAAAAAAGCCAGCCGACCGCGGTGATGTGGGTACTGCGCGACAAAACGCTCCGCCGCCACCACCATTGCCGCAAGCGAGCCTTTCATATCGGCCGCGCCGCGACCAAACAGCATGCCGTCGCGAATGGTGGGTTCAAAAGGCGGATTGATCCAGCGATCAACATCGCCTGCCGGCACGACGTCAGTATGCCCGGCGAACGCCAGCGTCTCGCCTTTGCCGCGCCACGCCCAGAAATTCTGCGTGTCGCCGAAGTCCATGCGCTCTACCGTAAAACCGATGGCGCGCAGACGTTCGATAAGCAACGCCTGGCAGCCTGCGTCATCAGGACTCAGGGAGGGACGACGAATAAGCTGCTGCGTCAGCTCAATTACCGGGCAAGACATATTACTGGACCTCATTGAAATACTGCTGATAAGTGGATTCGCTGAAACCCAGCAGCATAGGCTTACCGGGCGTGCAGAGCAATGGTCGTTTGATAATTGCCGGCATCTCCAGCATCAGTTCGACGGCGGAATTCGCATCGGTAATCGCTGCGCGACGGGATTCATCGAGCTTGCGCCACGTTGTACCGCGCGTGTTCAGCAACGCTTCCCAGCCCAGTTCAGCGATAAATTTATGCAGCAGTTCTGCATCTATTCCATCGACGCGGTAATCATGAAAACGATAGTCAGGCTGGTGCATCTCCAGCCAGCGGCGCGCTTTTTTGATGGTGTCACAGTTTTTTATGCCGTACATAATCGTCATGCATGAATCCTTTTGTCTTTATGAGCGTTACTTAAACAAATAATTAGAACAAAGTGTAAAATAAACCATAGCAGGCTAAATATAACGTAATTCGGGCGAGGCCGTGTAACAAATATAACCAGCTTGATACAAATTGAATAAAAGTTCGCCTTGTCAGTATTTCATCCCCTCACCAGACTTATTCAATATGCCTTAAATTAAATTTAATAATTAATCAGTTTGCTAATTAATTTTTTACAGGAAATAAGCAACATCAATATCAAACAGTTGGGCAGCAAGCGCCTTCAGAATGCGATCCAGTTTTCATTTTTCTGACAGGTTTGCAGCGCAACCCCAGAGCAGGCAAAGGCTGCAACGTATCGGGTAAATGTTTCTGAATATTGCTAAGCGTCACATTATGCCACAGCCATATTAGGCATATTAGGTTCATAACGGCGGATCATCAGGAGGAGTAATCAAAGCGATTGATTAAATTCTCTTCACACGCAGCGGCAAGTTTTGTAATATAGCAACAATAATAAGAGAGGTTGTTATGATTGAACATGAACTGGGGAACTGGAAAGATTTTATTGAAGCAATGCTTCGTAAATAATATCCAGTGAATGCACAAAGCACGTAAAATTAAAGAAAAACAGTGGTGAGTAACTCTCCCGCGATAAAACCGACAAAAAAGGCGACCTTACAGGTCGCCTTTTTATTGCTCGTTGCTCAGGCGTTGTGCGGCGGTCGTAGTGGAAAGCGGCGACGCACCAGCACAAAGAATAGTGGCACAAAGAAGATAGCCAGAACGGTGGCGGATATCATCCCGCCCATCACGCCCGTACCTACCGCATGCTGGCTTGCCGAGCCTGCGCCGCTGCTGGTGGCCATCGGCAACACGCCGAAGATGAAAGCGAGCGACGTCATTAAAATGGGTCGCAGACGCTGACGGCACGCCTCAAGCGTGGCGCTGAGCAGATCCTGCCCTTTGCTGTTCATCTCATTGGCAAATTCCACAATCAGGATGGCGTTTTTGGCGGAAAGCCCGATTACCGTCAGCAGACCGACCTGGAAATAGACATCGTTTTCAAGCCCTCGCATCCAGGTGGCGAGCAGGGCACCGATCACCCCAAGCGGCACGACCAGCATCACGGAAAAAGGCACCGACCAGCTCTCATACAGCGCTGCGAGACACAAAAATACCACCAGCAGTGAAATAGCATACAGGGCGGGCGCCTGCGCGCCGGAGAGGCGTTCCTGATAAGACATGGCGGTCCACTCCAGGCCAAAGCCGCCTGGCAGTTGGCGCACAAGGTTTTCCATAATCGTCATGGCCGTACCGGTGCTAACACCAGGCGCCGCTTCACCGACAATTTCCAGCGCCGAATAGCCATTGTAACGCTCAAGGCGCGGCGAACCCGTTTCCCAGCGCGAGGTCGCGAAGGCCGAGAAGGGCACCATGCCGCCTTCGCTGTTGCGTACGTACCACTGATTAATATCGGACGGCAGCATGCGGAATTTGGCGGCCGACTGCACATAGACCTTTTTTACGCGGCCGCGATCCATAAAGTCATTCACATAGCTTGAGCCCCAGGCGGTTTGCAGCGTGTCGTTAATATCGTCGATGGCGACGCCAAGCGCCTGCGCCTTGCGCTGGTCGATATCAATCTGCAACTGCGGGCTGTCGTCGAGGCCGTTGTGGCGCACGCGGGTCAGCTGCGGGTTTTTCCCGGCCATGTCGAGCAGCCGATCGCGGGCCTGCATCAGCGCGTCGTGACCCGCCCCGGCATGATCCTGCAGCTCCATATCAAAGCCCGCTGAACTGCCAAGGCCGCTAATGGCTGGCGGACTGTTCGCGAACACGCGCGCTTCGTTAATGCTGCGAAACGCTTTCGTCGCGCGCTCGATAATGGCATCGGCGCTGCCGGTATCCGGGTCGCGCGCGTCCCAGTCTTTCAGGCGGATAAACATGCGCGCCACGTTCTGCCCGTTGCCGCCAGGGCCGGAACCCACGGTGGCGAAGACCGAGGTCACGTTCTCTTTCTCCTGGGTAAAAAAGTAGTGTTCGACTTTTTGCACCACTTTCAGCGTCTGCTGCTGGGTGGAGCCGCTCGGCAACTGTACGGAGGTGATAAACATGCCGCGGTCTTCCTGCGGCAGGAACGAGGTGGGCAGGCGTAAAAAGAGCACCACCATGCCAACCAGCAGCAACCCGTAAATCACTACCCAGCGAAAGCTGCGATGAAGGATTTTCGCCACGCCTTTTTCGTAGCGGTCGGCGTTGCGGTTGAAGAGGCGGTTGAACCAGCCGAAAAAGCCGCGCTGGCCGTGATGTTCGCCCTTATGCAGCGGTTTAAGAATCGTGGCGCAAAGGGCAGGGGTGAGGATCATCGCCACCAGCACCGAAAGCACCATCGCCGAGACGATGGTAATAGAGAACTGACGATAGATAGCGCCGGTGGTGCCGCCGAAGAAAGCCATGGGGATAAATACCGCCGAAAGCACCATGGCGATGCCGACCAGCGCCCCCTGAATCTGGCCCATCGATTTTCGCGTCGCTTCGCGCGGCGATAACCCCTCTTCGCTCATGATGCGCTCGACATTTTCTACCACCACGATGGCGTCGTCCACCAGCAGACCTATCGCCAGCACCATGGCGAACATGGTGAGAGTGTTAATGCTGTAGCCGAATGAATAAAGCACCGCGAACGTGCCCATCAGGACCACCGGCACGGCGATTGTGGGAATCAGCGTGGCGCGAAAATTTTGTAAAAAGAGGTACATCACCAGAAACACCAGCAGGATCGCTTCCAGCAGCGTTTTCACCACGTCGATAATAGACGCCTTAACGAACGAGGTGGTCTCATAGGCGACTTTGTATTCCAGCCCGTGCGGAAAATAGTTCGACAGCTCGTTCAGCCGGTCAAGCACCCGCTCCGCCGTCGCCATTTCGTTGGCGCCCGACGCGAGCTTCACCCCCAGTCCTGACGCAGGGTTACCGTTATAGCGGCTAAGGTAGTCATATTTCTCCGCGCCCATTTCCACCGTCGCCACCTGGCCCAGCGTCACCGTTGAACCATCCTGATTCACGCGCAGCGTAATATCGCGAAACTGCTCCGGCGTTTGCAGCAGCGACTGGGCGTTAATAGTGGCGTTAAGCGCCTGATTATCTACCGATGGCGTGCCGCCAAGCTGCCCGACGGCTATCTGGCTGTTCTGCGACTCTATCGCGCTTACCACGTCCTGCGTGGTGAGCTGAAAACTGGTGAGCTTGTTCGGGTCGAGCCAGATGCGCATTGAGTATTGCGATCCATAAGCGTCGATATCGCCGACGCCGTTTATGCGGCTTAGCGGGTCCTGAATGTTGCTCGCCACATAGTCAGCGATATCCTGCTTATCCATACTGCCGTCGGTAGAGACGAAAGCGATGGTGAGGATGTTGGTGTCGCCTGTTTTACGCACCGTCACCCCCTGATTTTGCACCGCCTGCGGCAGTTTACGGAGCGCGGATTGCAGCTGGTTTTGCACCTGCTGCACTGCTTCATCCGGATCGGTGCCTGCAAGAAAACTCAGCGTCACGGTAACCTGCCCCGTACTGCTGCTCTGCGATGACATATACATCAGGTTATCGAGGCCCGTCATGTTCTGCTCGATAACCTGGGTGACGGTGTTTTCCAGCGTCTGGGCGGACGCGCCGGGATAGTTAGCGGTAATGCGAACATTAGGCGGCGCCAGCTCCGGATACTGCTCGACCGGTAAAGACATAATCGACAGCGTGCCTGTAAGACAAAGCAGAATTGCCAGAACCCAGGCAAAAATGGGGCGATCGATAAAAAAATTCGCCATCAGAATCAGTACCTCTTAATACTTCGTATCGTTATTATTGGTAGCCGCAATCACTGTAGCGTTAAGCGACGGGTCAAACGTGGAGAAATTGAGGAGAAAGTGTAAATTATCATGCGGTTTTTGCAGGCTGCTGTCAGCCTGCAAGAGGCTCACTGCGTACGGGTGTTGAGAAACAAAACGGTAGCCGCCACGCGCGAGCGCACGTTAAGTTTACGCAGCAGGTTGCGGATATGCACTTTTACCGTTTCTTCAGAGATATGCAGCGTGGCGGCAATTTGTTTATTCGACAGCCCGCGCGCCACTTCCTGCAGCACATCAAGCTCACGCTCGGTTAACAGGACAAAGGGGCTGTCGCTTTTGCTTTTATCGTTACGTTCAGCAAGGTAGCGGCGCACTTGCTCGCTGAACGCGTCGCCATGCGCTGCGCCGTGGCGAATGGCGCTAAGCAGCGCTTCCGGGTCGCTGTCTTTCAGCAGATAACCGTCCGCCCCGGCGTCTATCAGCGCATAAATATCGCTGCGGGCATCGGAAACGGTGAGCACGATAATCCGGGCGCTTACGCCGTCGCGCCGCAGGCCGTTCAGCGTATCCAGCCCGCTTAGCCCCTTCATATTCAAATCCAGCAGGATGACATCAGGCGACAGGCGGCTTGCGAGACTGATGGCCTCTACGCCGCTGCTCGCTTCGCCCGCCACGCTGAAATAACTGTCGGTTTCCAGCAGTTGCCGGATGCCGCGGCGCATCAGCGGATGATCGTCGACAATCAGCACCTGACAGGTGGGTTTTTCTGACATTGCGTGCTCCCGGGTATTAATCGTTATCGTCATTGTTGTTATCCGGCCTCCCTGCCGTTTGTTCGCCGCTAAGCGTGGTAAAACTCACGCTCACCAGCGTGCCGCCATTGCGCTGGCGGCTAATGGTCAGCGCGCCGCCTAACCTTTCGGCGCGCTCTCGCATGATAGTGAGCCCATAGTGGCCTTCAGGCTCATTCACGCTTTCGATGCCGCAGCCGTCGTCGTGAATATATACCGCATGATGCCCCTCCGGTGCGCTGACGCAGCTCACTGAAATCTCCTGTGCGTCTGCATGTTTTATCGCGTTCAGCACCGCTTCGCGGATTATCTGCAACAGATGCACCTGCTGCTGCGCATCCAGCGCCAGCAACGACAGGCGGCAGTCGAGTCGGATAGTCGCTGCCGTTTGCGCGCGCAGCGGTTCAATCATCTCTTCCAGCGCGGCGGGAAAGTCCGCCTGCTGGAGCGTCAGGCGAAAGGTGGCCAGCAGTTCGCGCAGTTGCTGGTAAGCATCATTCAACGCGCGGGTAAAATCGCCGATGATACCCTGTGCCGCGCGGTTCTCTTCCGGCACGGCCCGTCGCAGCAGGGTAAGCTGAATGCGCAGATAAGAGAGTACCTGCGCCAGCGAATCGTGCAGTTCGCGCGCAATGGTGGCGCGCTCCTCCATCAGCAGCAGTTGCTGGGTGTGCTTTTGCGCCTGGTTAAAATAAAGCCCGCGGCCCAGCATGTTCGCGACGCTCTGCATCAGTTGCGGCGAGGGTTTTTCAGCCGTTTCGCCCTGCCAGCGCAGCTCGCCGAATCGGGTCTCCTGCATCGTGATAGGCAGCGTCTGCCAGGGCGCGTCCGCCTGCGCTTCGCCCTCCTGCAAACGCCACGTCGCGCCGACCGCCATCTCTACGCTGCTTACCGGCTCGTGCTCGCGGACAAGCTGGAGGATATGGCGAAAACAGCGGCGGTCGATGGTGCCGACGTTCAGCGCCTGCGAGCAGTGAAACAGCACCTCCAGCATGCGATTCGCCTCCTGCAGGCTGAGGGTTTTCTCCGCCACGCTCTCTTCAAGCGAACGGTAAAGCTTCTCCAGCTCGCCTGACATGCGCGTGAAGGTGCGGCCCAGCAGGCCGAGTTCGTTAGTCAGGCGGGTTTCCAGCGGCGGGTGATCGAATCGCCCCTGTTCAATGCGGCGGCTGGCTTCCACCAGCGCGCTAAGCGGCGCCACCACCTGCTGGTTAATGCGCCGCAGGGTGAAAAAGACCAGCAGCAAAATAGCGCCGAAGCCCAACAGGCAGATGGCGACCACCAGCAGCATTTTTCGCTCGGCGTAGTGTTGCAAAGCCAGAACGAAGCTGTCGATTTGCGCTACGTAGCTTGCGATATTCTGCCGGTACCAGACGATGTCGCCGCGCGCCAGGCAGGCATCCATTTGCCGCCAGCGATCGTGGAGCAGGGCATAGCTTTCCTGCACCTGCATCGGCACCCAACGGTGGTGAAGCTGCTGAAAAACGGGGGAGTCAAGCGTCCGGCCATATTGCTGACGGTGCAAGGCCAGTTGCGGGTCGTTCGCCTGTAAGTCATACCCCAGTCGGTAGCTTTGCATACGTAAGGAACCCGCAATGTTGACCGCCTCGGCGTCGCGCAGGCTGCTGGCGAGCGTAAGCAGCGCTACGCCGGTGGAAAGCAGCGAAAGCAGAACGATACAGAAAAAAGCGCGTGCCAGGCTTTTCGAGACCGGACGTTTAACAATCACCGGGGAGTTCCTCATCTTTACTGTGGACGCAACCTACCAGAAAGCGAGGCCGGGGAAAATGCGTGAGGTCCGGGTTAACTCCTTTATCTACGCGATCATTGCGGCACGTCACGAACGCCGCGTCTTGCCGGGTTTTTTTTCCCCAACAGCCACCGCTTCCAGCGCGAAAGCCGGAGTTTGCGCCTGGCGCGCTGCAACCTTGATCCCGCATCGTGATTTACCCCTAAAGAGGGATGCCTGACTACTCCCTTGTAACTTAATGTTACGCCGCAATAAAAGCCGCACTTAATGCGGGGATACCCACTTTCGCGGCGCCTGCCGCAGCGCAAAACAGGGAAGGGAAATGGCGGAAATGTCGAGACGTGGCCTACTGACCGGACGCAAAGCGCCGGTTATTCGTCCGCCCTGGAGCGGGTCGGAAAGCCATTTCACCGAACGGTGCAGCCGTTGCAACGCCTGCCTGAACGCGTGCGAAACCGGTGTCCTGCGCGCTGGCGCGGGCGGCTTTCCACAGCTTGATTTTACCCATGCCGGCTGCACGTTTTGCTACGCCTGCGCCGCCGCCTGCCCGCAACCCATTTTTGCTGAGCGAAGCGCCCGCCCCTGGGAATACCAGCTTGCTCTCAGCGCACAATGTCTCGCCCTGCATCGGGTGGAGTGTCGCTGCTGTCAGGATGTCTGCCAGACGCAGGCCATCCGTTTTACACCTGTGTTGACCGGCGTCGCGATACCGCATATCGCGCCAGAAGCGTGCAATACCTGTGGCGAATGCCTGCGCGCCTGCCCGGTGTCGGCATTAAGCCTGAGGATAACGCATGACCGCTGAATGGCACGTATGTGGATTACTGGTTCAGGCTCGCCCCGATGATATCGCGGCGGCGGCAAAAAGCATTAGCGCGCGGCCTGGCTGCGAGGTCGCCGCGCAGGATGAGGCTGCGGGCAAGCTCGTGGTTGTAATGGAAGCCGCGACCAGCGCGGCGTTATTAGCCAACATTGAGTCGGCGCGCCAGCTTGAGGGCGTACTGGCTGTGTCGCTGGTTTATCACCAGCAGGAAGCATGTGAGGAACACCATGAAACTCAGTCGTCGTAGCTTTATGAAAGCTAACGCCGTCGCCGCAGCGGCAGCGGCAGCGGGCCTCAGCGTACCTTCAGTCGCCCGCGCGGCGGCGGGCGATGCGCAGACTATCAAGTGGGATAAAGCGCCGTGTCGCTTTTGCGGCACCGGTTGCGGCGTGCTGGTGGGCACGCAAAATGGCAAGGTCGTGGCAAGCCAGGGGGACCCGGACGCGCCGGTCAACCGCGGCCTTAACTGCATTAAAGGCTACTTCCTGCCAAAGATAATGTATGGCAAAGATCGCCTGACGCAGCCTCTGCTGCGCATGAAGGATGGCCAGTTCGATAAAGAAGGCGAGTTTACGCCCGTCAGCTGGGAGCAGGCCTTCGATATTATGGAAGAGAAGTTTAAAACCGCGCTGAAAGCGAAGGGGCCGGAAGCCATCGGCATGTTTGGCTCCGGCCAGTGGACCGTCTGGGAGGGATACGCCGCCGCCAAGCTTTTCAAGGCGGGATTTCGCTCCAACAACATCGACCCGAACGCGCGGCACTGCATGGCGTCCGCCGTTGTGGGCTTTATGCGCACTTTCGGCATGGATGAGCCGATGGGGTGTTATGACGATATCGAACAGGCGGATGCTTTTGTGCTCTGGGGCTCCAACATGGCGGAGATGCACCCTGTTCTCTGGTCGCGCATCGCTAACCGCCGCCTCTCTGACAGCAGCGTCAATGTTTCGGTGCTCTCGACCTTTGAACACCGCAGCTTTGAACTGGCGGATAACGGCATGGTCTTCACGCCGCAAACCGATCTCGCCATTCTTAACTACATCGCTAACTACATTATTCAAAACGATGCGGTAGATAAGACGTTCCTCAGCCAGCATGTAAATATCAAACGCGGCGCCACGGATATTGGCTATGGGCTGCGTCCCAACCACCCGCTGGAGCAAGCGGCGAAAAACCCCGGCTCCGACGCCGCCGAACCGATGAGTTTTGACGAGTACAAAGCGTTTGTGGCGGAGTATACGCTGGAGAAAACCAGCGCCCTGAGCGGCGTGCCTGCCGACCAGCTGGAAGCGCTGGCGAAGCTCTACGCCGACCCGGATAAAAACGTCATCTCCTACTGGACGATGGGGTTTAACCAGCATAGCCGCGGCGTATGGGCAAATAACCTTTGCTACAACCTGCATCTTCTGACCGGCAAAATCTCGAAGCCCGGCTGCGGGCCTTTCTCGCTGACGGGCCAGCCTTCCGCCTGCGGCACGGCGCGCGAAGTGGGGACGTTCTCCCACCGCCTGCCTGCCGACATGGTCGTGACAAATGATAAGCACCGCGACATCGCCGAGCAGAAATGGAACCTGCCAGCGGGCACTATTCCGGCGAAAGTCGGCCTGCACGCCGTGGCGCAGGACAGGGCGCTGAAAGACGGCAAGCTCAACGTTTACTGGGTGATGTGCAACAACAACATGCAGGCCGGGCCGAATATCAATCAGGAACGTATGCCAGGCTGGCGCGATCCGCGCAACTTCGTGATCGTCTCCGATCCCTATCCGACGGTGAGCGCGCTGGCGGCGGATCTGATCCTGCCGACCGCTATGTGGGTGGAAAAAGAGGGCGCTTACGGCAATGCCGAACGTCGCACCCAGTTCTGGCGTCAGCAGGTTAAAGCGCCAGGCGAGGCGAAATCGGATCTCTGGCAGCTCGTTAACTTTGCGAAGCGTTTTAAAACCGACGAGGTGTGGAGCGAAGCGCTGCTGGCGCAAAAGCCGGAGCATCGCGGCAAGAGCCTTTATGAGGTGCTGTTTGCAAGCCCGGCGATAAGCCGCTTCCCGCTGAGCGAGCTGGCGGAGGACCAGCTTAACGATGAGTCCCGCGAATGCGGGTTCTATCTGCAAAAAGGGTTGTTTGAAGAGTACGCAAGCTTTGGACGCGGACACGGCCACGACCTCGCGCCGTTTGATGATTACCACAAGGCGCGCGGTTTGCGCTGGCCGGTCGTGAACGGTCAGGAAACACAGTGGCGTTACAGCGAAGGACACGATCCCTATGTCAAAGCGGGCGAGGGTTTTAGGTTCTACGGCAAACCGGACGGCAAGGCCGTTATCTTCGCCCTGCCTTACGAGCCTGCGGCGGAATCGCCGGATAAAGAATATGACCTGTGGCTCTCTACTGGTCGCGTGCTGGAGCACTGGCACACCGGCAGCATGACGCGCCGCGTGCCGGAACTGCACCGTGCGTTCCCGCAAGCCGTGCTTTTCATTCATCCGCTGGATGCAAAAGCGAGGGGATTCAGGCGAGGGGACACCGTAAAAGTGGTCTCCCGTCGTGGCGCAGTCACATCGATTGTTGAAACCCGCGGCCGCAACCGTCCGCCGCAGGGGCTGGTCTATATGCCGTTTTTCGATGCCGCGCAGCTGGTAAACAACCTGACGCTTGACGCCACCGATCCGCTCTCGAAAGAGACGGATTTCAAAAAGTGCGCCGTGAGGCTTGAGAAAGCCTGAGGCGTAACGGCGTTACCGCGGCGCGGCGAGAGGCTGCGCCAGAGCGAGTTTCATAATAATGACAGAGGGAATTCGGGAGCTAATCATGAAGAACCATTTCCTGAAAAAGGGGCTGTTTTATTGGGCGGCGCTGTTGCTGCTCTTGAGCGGCGCGGCATGGGCGGCTGGCGGCATGGATTTTAGCCAGTCGCCGGAAGTGTCGGGCACCCAGGAGGGCGCTGTGCGCATGCCGAAGCAGCAGGAGCGAATGGCGCTGAACTATGTTAATCAGCCGCCGCTGATCCCGCACAGCGTGGACGGCTACCAGATAAACACCAACACTAACCGATGCTTGCAGTGTCACGGCGTGGAACACTACCGCGCCACGGGCGCGCCGCGCATAAGCCCAACCCACTTTATCGACAGCGAAGGCAAAGTGCTGGCGGGCGTCGCGCCGCGTCGTTATTTCTGTCTGCAATGCCATGTGCCGCAAACGGACGCGTCGCCCATTGTCGATAACACCTTTACGCCGTCTAAAGGCTTTGGTCAGTGAGGCGCGCCATGAACCCTTCCCGCAAACCTGGCGTACTTAAACGCCTGTGGCTGTGGTGGCGCCGTCCGAGCCGTCTGGCGCTCGGCACGCTGCTGCTCATTGGCTTCGCCGCCGGCATTATTTTCTGGGGCGGCTTTAATACCGGCCTTGAAATGACCAACCGTGAAGCGTTTTGCATCAGCTGTCATGAGATGCGCAATACCGTGTATCAGGAATACATGCAGACGGTGCACTACAGCAACCGAAGCGGGGTGCGCGCCACCTGCCCGGATTGCCATGTTCCCCACGAATGGGCGCCGAAAATGGTGCGTAAAATTCAGGCCAGCAAAGAGCTTTACGCCAAAGCGTTTGGCTTAATCGACACGCCGAAAAAGTTTGAAGATCACCGGCTGGCGATGGCGCAAAATGAATGGCGGCGAATGAAAAACAACAATTCTCAGGAGTGCCGCAACTGCCATAATTTCGATTTTATGGATTTCAGCGCGCAAAAAACCGTGGCGGCAAGCCTGCACGATAAAGCGATTAAAGCAGGGCAAACCTGTATCGACTGTCATAAAGGCATCGCTCATAAGCTGCCGGATATGGCTGAGGTGAAAAACGGCTTTTGAGTCCCTCTCCCCTGATGGCAGGGGAGGGGTTTCAGACGCCTTCGCGCGACAAATCCCTTCCGGCGGCTTACTATAAACGACCCGACAGTGTTGAACAGGAAGCCGCGATGTCGCTCAACATTACTCTTGTTAAAGATAAAATCCTCTCCGAAAACTATTTTGTCCTGCGCAACGTGACCTATGACCTGACGCGAAAAAATGGCGAAGTTATCCGCCACAAGCGCGAAGTCTATGACCGGGGCAACGGCGCCGCCGTTCTGCTTTATAACCGCGAAAAGCAAAGCGTGGTGCTGATTCGCCAGTTCCGCGTCGCCACCTGGTTGAACGGCAACGCCGACGGTATGCTAATAGAAGCCTGCGCGGGTCTGCTTGATGACGACGAACCGGAAGTTTGCATTCGCAAAGAGGCGATTGAAGAGACGGGCTATGAAGTCGGCAATGCGACTAAGGTCTTTGAACTTTATATGTCGCCGGGCGGCGTTACCGAAATTGTGCATCTTTTTATCGCCGAATACAGCGACGCACAGCGCGCCAGTGCGGGCGGCGGCGTGGAAGACGAAGAGATAGAAGTGCTGGAAATGTTGTTCAGCGACGCGCTGGCACAAGTAAAAAGCGGGGAAATCCGCGACGCTAAAACGGTGATCTTGCTACAGCACCTGCATGCCAGTGGAATAATGTATTGATTTCGCGAGGCAATTAAACAGGTATTTTAAATGAATCAATCCGATAAATCTGATTGAGCAGCCTGCGGCAGGCGATGAAGATAGGCGCATAAATCCTCAGTTGACCTCTTTTTGTTCAGGGTATGTGCCGTTCATGTCGTCTCGCCTTTTTCCATTGCTTACGTTTTTTTTGTTTCTGGCGCCCTGCGCTTTCGCCGCGCCAGTACAAAAAAGCTTTACCGACTGGCAAGTTACCTGCAACAACCAGAACTTTTGCCAGGCCCGCAACACCGGCGAGCACCAGGGCCTGGTGATGACGCTCTCCCGCAGCGCCGGCGCGCGGGCCGATGCGCAACTGCGTATCGACTTCGGCAACCTTAACGGCCTGAATAAAATCCCGCCTAAAACGCCGCCCATTGCGCCGCGTCTGTTGCTTGATGATAAATCGTTGACGCCTGCGGGTGATAAATGGCGCATCAGCCCTAACCGCATGGCTACCGACGACCCGACGACCATCAACGCCTTTTTGACGCAGATACAGGAAGCCTCCGCCATTACGCTTAAGGGCGGCGCAGGTAACCTTTCACTCGCCGGGCTCAAGGCGGCGTTAATGTTTATCGATGCGCAGCAAAAGCGCATCGGCAGCGAAACCGCATGGATCAAAAAGGGTGACGAGCCGCCGCTTAGCGTGCCGCCTGCGCCTGCGCTCAAAGAGGTCGCTATCACCAACCCGACGCCTACGCCGCTCTCCCAAAGTGAGCTTAACGATCTGCTTGATTACGGCGCGTGGCGCATGAACAACAGCCAGTGTTCGCTGGACCCGGCGCGGCGCGAAGTGCGCGTGTCGGCGTTAAGCGATGACAAAGCGCTGATGATAATCAGCTGCGAAGCGGGCGCGTATAACACGGTCGATCTCGCCTGGCTGGTATCGCGCAAAAAGCCTTTCGCCTCCTGGCCGGTCAGGCTGCGGCTGCCCTTTACGCCCGCGAGCGATAACCCGGATCTGGAGTTGATGAACGCAACCTATAACGAGAAAACCAAAGAGCTCGCCACGCTTGCCAAAGGGCGCGGGATGGGCGACTGCGGCGTCGCCACACGCTGGCGCTATGACGGACAGCGTTTTCGGCTGGTGCGCTACGCCGAAGAGCCAAGCTGCGACGGCTGGAACGGCCCCGACAGTTGGCCCATTCTCTGGGTAACAAAATAATCCCGTTGTTGCCGCTGCGCTTTTTTGCGTATATTTTCGCGGACTTAGCAAGACAAAAAGAGGCGGCGGCAAATGGCGGTTACTGGCAGCAAAGGGATGCGCGGCGCGGCGGCGTTGATGTTCTTTTTACCTCTGGCCTGCGCTGGCGCGGCGTTGACGCCGCAGGATGAGCAGGAAATAGGCAAGCTTATCGCGCAGTGGAACGTTTTTAAAAATCGTCCGCAGGCGGCCTCTGCTGCCGCTCTGTATGCCGGGCAGATTACGTTTTATGGCAAAACCCTGCCATTGAGCGCTGTGGTTGAGCAGAACGCGGCGTTTGTGCAGAAACATCCTCACTACACCCAGAAAATCGTCAACAGGCTGACCATTGACGCGCTTGATGAGGCGCAGCCCGCCGCGCAGGTGACTTTCGTGAAAGCCGCAGGGCTTGAGGCATCCAGCGACCGTTACTACCCGGCGACCCTGCTGGTGGCAAAACAGGCTGAAGGCTGGCGCATCCGGGAAGAAAGCGACTGGATAACCGAGTCTAACCAGCAAAAAGAAAAAGATTACCGGGTCGCGGGCGGGCGCTTTAATGGCGTGACCAAAAGCTATGCCTGGCTGAGCGCAAGCGATCCCAAAACCGGTGGCGTTTGCGATGAAAGCGGCGACTGCGAGTGCGACGTCTGGAACAGCGACCCGGCGATAGCGCCTGCGAAGCTGCCCTCCTGCATCGGCGGCGGGGTCGAAGCTCTTGCCGGGCTGGATGAGAGCGGCCGCGATCGCCTGCTCATTTACCCCCAATGGTGGACCAGCGCCTGGAGCGTGGCTTATCTCTATGACATTCAGCAAAAACAGTGGGTAAAGGCCATCCCTTCGTTTTCAATGAATACCAATGTGCAGGAAAACGTGCAGGGGAAAGAGCTGGTCGCCCGTGACGCGCGACATCCAGGCCAGGTCATCGTGGCGCAGGCGAAATGGGACGAAGAGAAAGAGGATATTGTGATTGAGAAAGCGTCCGTGCCGCTCAACGTGCTTAATTAAAAGTGTGGCGATTCAGCCCGGCGGCTGAATCGCCAGCAGCTTTACTTCTTAAGCACTTTTTTCGCTTTTTCCACCACGTTCTCCACCGTAAAACCGAAGAACGGGAAGAGTTTTTCCGCGGGCGCAGATTCGCCATAGCCAGTCATGCCGACAATCGCGCCCTTCAGACCGACATATTTGTACCAGTAATCCGCAATGCCCGCCTCTACGGCTACGCGCGCTTCCACATCGGAAGGGAGCACCGACTCACGGTACGCTTCATCCTGGGCTTCAAACACGTCGGTGGAAGGCAGCGACACCACGCGCACCTTATGGCCTTCGGCGGTCAGTTGTTCCGCCGCCTGCATGGTAATTTCCACTTCCGAACCGGTAGCGATGAGGATAACGTCCGGCTTGCCTTCGCTCTCTTTCAGCACATAGCCGCCGCGGGCAATATTCTCAACCTGCTCCGGCGTACGGTCCATCTGCGCCAGGTTCTGGCGAGAGAGGATCAGCGCGGTCGGGCCGTTATGGCGTTCCACGGCCGCTTTCCAGGCCACCGCCGCTTCCACCTGGTCGCACGGGCGCCAGCTGGTGAAGTTCGGCGTTAGCCGCAGGCTCGCCAGCTGTTCCACCGCCTGGTGCGTCGGGCCGTCTTCGCCAAGACCAATCGAATCGTGGGTATAAACCATAATCTGGCGAGCGCTCATCAGCGCCGCCATGCGCGCCGCGTTGCGGGCGTACTCGACGAACATCAGGAAGGTAGCGGTATAAGGTACGAAGCCGCCATGATGGGCAATGCCGTTGGCGATAGCCGTCATACCGAATTCACGCACGCCGTAGTGGATATAGTTACCCGCTTCGTTTTCCTTAAGCGATGTTGAACCCGACCAGATGGTGAGGTTGCTTGGCGCAAGGTCCGCTGAACCGCCGAGCAGCTCCGGCAATGACGGGCCGTAAGCGTTAAGCGCGTTTTGCGACGCTTTACGGGTGGCGATTTTCGCCGGTTCCGCCTGCAGCTTCTTAATGTAATCCTGGGTAAGCTGCTCCCAGTTCTCCGGCAGGCCGCCGCTCATGCGTCGGTTAAATTCTGCCGCCAGCTCCGGGTGCGCTTTTTCATAAGCGGCGAATTTGTCTTTCCAGCTCGCTTCCTGCTGCTGGCCTTTTTCGCGAGCATCCCAGGCCTGGTAGATCTCCTGCGGAATTTCAAACGGCGGATAGTTCCAGCCAAGCTGCTTGCGCGTCAGCGCCACTTCTTCTTCGCCGAGCGCCGCGCCGTGCGCTTCCTCTTTACCTGACTTATTCGGCGAGCCAAAGCCTATCACCGTACGGCAGATAATCAGCGAAGGCTTGTCCTTCACGCTCTGCGCCTCTTCGATAGCACGCTTGACCGCCTGCGGGTCGTGGCCGTCAATCTCATGGACCACATGCCAGTTGTAGGCTTCGAAGCGCTTTGCCGTATCATCGGTAAACCAGCCTTCGGTTTCGCCGTCAATGGAAATACCGTTGTGGTCGTAGAAGCCAATCAGCTTGCCAAGCCCCAGCGTGCCCGCCAGCGAGCAGACCTCGTGCGAGATGCCTTCCATTAAGCAACCGTCGCCCATGAAGACATAGGTGAAGTGGTCGACAATCTCATGATCCGGACGGTTGAACTGCGCCGCCAGCGTGCGTTCGGCAATCGCCAGGCCTACCGCGTTCGCCAGCCCCTGGCCGAGCGGCCCGGTGGTGGTTTCCACGCCCGGCGTATAGCCGATTTCCGGGTGGCCGGGCGTTTTGGAGTGGAGCTGGCGGAAGTTTTTCAGCTCTTCCATCGGCAGGTCGTAGCCTGAAAGATGCAGCAGGCTGTAAAGCAGCATAGAGGCGTGACCGTTAGAGAGAATAAAACGGTCGCGGTCATACCATGCCGGGTTGGTCGGATTGTGCTTCAGGAAATCATTCCATAATACTTCGGCGATATCCGCCATGCCCATCGGCGCGCCCGGATGGCCGGACTTCGCTTTTTGCACCGCATCCATACTCAGGGCGCGGACGGCGTTAGCTAACTGCTGTCGTGACATGTTTCACTCCATGGCAAAGTTAAAGTTTGGCGGCGAGCAGATCTTCCAGCGCGCGCTGGTCCACGGCGAACTGGCGAATGCCCTCGGCAAGTTTTTCAACGGCCATCGCGTCCTGGTTATGCTCCCAGCGGAACTCCGCTTCGGTCAGCGGTTCCGGACGGCGGTAGCCTTGTTTATTGGGAATAAGCTTGCGTTCCACGACGTCCTCTTTTTCCTGCAACTCTTTAAGCAGGTTAGGGGAGATGGTCAGACGGTCGCAGCCCGCCAGCGCCAGAATCTGCTCGGTACGGCGGAAGCTTGCGCCCATAACGATGGTGTCGTAATTGTGCTGTTTGTAGTAGTCGTAGATATTGCGCACCGACTTCACGCCCGGGTCTTCATCCACGACATACGGGTCCATCGGCTTACGGCTGTTGTACCAGTCGTAGATACGGCCGACGAACGGCGAAATCAGATATACCCCCGCTTCGGCGCAGGCGCGCGCCTGGGCGAAGGAGAAGAGCAGCGTCAGGTTGCACTTGATGCCCTCTTTCTCCAGCTCCTCAGCGGCGCGGATGCCTTCCCATGTTGAGGCGAGTTTGATCAGAATGCGATCCCGGTCAACGCCTTGATCCTGGTAAAGCTCTACCAGGTGGCGCGCCTTCTGCATGCTTTTTTCTTTATCAAACGACAGGCGGGCGTCCACTTCCGTGGAAACGCGGCCCGGGATGCTTTTCAGAATTTCCGCACCCACATTGACCGCCAGCTTGTCGCTCGCTTCGGCGACCTGCTGTTCCTGCGTTTTACCGCGCTGCTTGCCCCAGGCGAGCGCATCTTCGAAAAGGTGTTGATAATGCTCAAGACTTGCGGCTTTCAGCAGCAGGGAAGGGTTAGTGGTCGCATCCTGCGGCTGATAGTGCCGGATGGATTCAATGTCGCCGCTGTCGGCGACTACGGTGGTGAATTGTTTGATGCCTTCTAGCTGGTTCATGGTCAATACTCCTTGAAAAGCAAATGCTTAGCAGAGCGTTTCCTGACACGCTCCGGAAAAACTCATAGAGAACATAACTAAAAAGCATAGCAGACGAGCGTGGCGTTGCTTCTGGCGTTAGGTAACATACTCTCTATAAATTGCTAACATTCCTTACCTTACGGCCGGGAATTTTGGGAGCGTTCAAAGTTTACGGCGTCGCAAGCAGCCATACTATTCGCCTCTCAGGCGTGCCAGTGACGGTTCGCCCCTCTGACCTTACTGAAAGACAGATAAAAAAGGATCGAACAAATGGATGATCAACTGAAGCAAAGCGCCCTCGACTTCCATGAATTTCCGGTGCCCGGAAAAATTCAGGTCTCGCCTACCAAACCCCTCGCCACGCAGCGCGACCTGGCGCTGGCCTATTCGCCGGGCGTCGCCGCGCCCTGTCTTGAGATTGCGGCGGACCCGCTGGCGGCGCACAAATATACCGCCCGCGGCAACCTGGTGGCCGTTATCTCCAACGGTACGGCGGTGCTTGGGCTTGGCAACATCGGCGCGCTGGCCGGCAAGCCGGTGATGGAAGGCAAAGGCGTGCTGTTTAAGAAATTCGCCGGTATCGATGTGTTTGATATCGAAATCGACGAACACGATCCGGATAAACTGATTGATGTGGTGGCCGCGCTCGAACCCACTTTCGGCGGCATTAACCTCGAAGACATCAAAGCGCCTGAGTGCTTCTATATTGAGCAGAAGCTGCGCGAGCGCATGAACATTCCGGTGTTTCATGATGACCAGCACGGCACCGCGATTATCTGTACCGCTGCGGTGTTAAACGGCCTGCGGGTGGTGAAAAAGACTATCTCCGACGTGCGGCTGGTGGTTTCCGGCGCGGGCGCCTCCGCTATCGCCTGTATGAACCTGCTGGTGGCGCTTGGCATGCAGAAGCACAACATTGTGGTCTGCGACTCCAAAGGCGTTATCTACAAAGGCCGTGAAGCGAACATGGCGGAGACCAAAGCCGCCTATGCGATTGACGATAACGGCAAGCGCACGCTGGGCGAGGTAATTGAAGGCGCGGATATTTTCCTGGGCTGCTCCGGCCCGAAAGTACTCACCCAGGAGATGGTAAAACAGATGGCGGATTCGCCGCTTATCCTGGCGCTGGCGAACCCGGAGCCGGAAATCCTGCCGCCGCTGGCGAAAGAAGTGCGTCCGGACGCCATCATCTGTACGGGGCGCTCGGACTATCCGAATCAGGTCAACAACGTGCTCTGCTTCCCGTTCATCTTCCGCGGCGCGCTGGATGTGGGCGCGACTGCCATTAACGAAGAGATGAAGCTCGCTGCGGTACACGCCATTGCGGAGCTGACCCACGCCGAGCAAAGCGAAGTGGTCGCTTCCGCCTATGGCGACCAGGAGCTTTCGTTCGGGCCGGACTACATTATCCCGAAACCGTTCGATCCGCGTCTTATCGTGAAAATCGCCCCTGCGGTGGCGAAGGCGGCGATGGATTCCGGCGTGGCGACGCGGCCGATCGACGATTTCGAAGCCTATAAAGACAAGCTCACCGAGTTCGTTTACAAAACCAACCTCTTTATGAAGCCGATTTTCTCCCAGGCGCGCACCGATCCGAAACGCGTCGTGTTAGCGGAAGGGGAAGAGGCGCGCGTGCTGCACGCCACGCAGGAGCTGGTCACGCTTGGCCTGGCGAAGCCGATTCTGGTGGGCCGCCCGAGCGTCATCGAAATGCGTTTGAAAAAGCTGGGCCTGCAAATTCAGCCCGGGGTGGATTTTGAGATAGTGAATAACGAATCGGACCCGCGTTTTAAAGAGTACTGGAACGAGTACTACACCATCATGAAGCGTCGCGGCGTCACCCAGGAGCAGGCGCAGCGCGCGGTGATCGGCAACACCACGGTGATTGGCGCGATCATGGTTCATCGCGGCGAAGCGGATGCGATGATTTGCGGCACCATCGGTGATTATCACGAACATTTCAGCGTTGTTCAGGAGATTTTCGGCTATCGCGAAGGGGTAAAAGCGGCGGGTGCGATGAATGCGCTGCTGCTGCCGAGCGGCAACACGTTTATCGCTGATACGTATGTTAATGACGACCCTGCGCCGGAACAGCTGGCGGAGATTACCGTGATGGCGGCGGAAACCGTGCGTCGGTTTGGCATTGAGCCGAAGGTAGCGCTGCTTTCGCACTCTAACTACGGTTCGTCGAATTCACCCGCCGCCAGCAAGATGCGTGAAACGCTGCGGCTGGTGCGAGAGCGTGCGCCGGAGTTGATGATAGATGGCGAAATGCACGGCGACGCGGCGCTGATTGAAAGCATCCGCAACGACCGCATGCCGGACAGCCCGCTGAAAGGTTCCGCCAATATCCTTATCATGCCGAACGTGGAAGCGGCGCGAATTAGTTACAACTTACTTCGCGTTTCCAGCTCCGAAGGGGTGACCGTCGGGCCGGTCCTGATGGGCGTGGCGAAGCCGGTGCATGTGCTGACGCCTATCGCCTCGGTGCGCCGCATTGTCAATATGGTGGCGCTGGCGGTGGTGGAAGCGCAGACGCAGCCGCTGTGATCGGTTGTTAAACGTAACGCTCCGTTCTCTTGCTGAAGCGGCGGCTTCTCCCTCTCCCCGTTGGGGAGAGGGCGGGTGAGGGGTATCTGTGGGGGCGGTGAAAGGTGCCGTTCGCCTTTGCGTCGCGTGCACATGAAATCTCACATCCCGCGAACGGGTTAAGGGGGCTCGCCGCCGCCCCCTTAACAATCCCGGCTCGCGGCAGAAGGGCAGCCGCAGGAAACCCCCCGCATCCGCGTTGGTTGTGAATTCTGGATTTTCGTAGGATGGATAAGCGAAACCGCCTCTCTTTTTCCGACGGCGCACTGGCGGGTGGCGGCTGCGCTGACCCGCCCTACGGCAGAATCAACCTCTGAGCCGTTCTTTTGCTGGAGCGGCGGCTTTCGCCCTCTCCCCGTTGGGGAGAGGGGCGGGGTGAGGGGTATCTGTGGGGGCGGTGAAAGGTGCCGTTCGCCTTTGCGTCGCGTGCACATGAAATCTCGTATCCTGCGAACGGGTTAAGGGGGCTCGCCGCCGCCCCCTTAACAATCCCGGCTCGCGGCAGAAGGGCAGCCGCAGGAAAACCCCCGCATCCGCGTTGAGATTTGGAATTCAGGTTATCTTTTGTAGGATGGGTTAGCGCTGCGCTATCCGTTCTACATCACGAGGGAGAAGGGCGGTTAGCGCCGCCCCAACGGCACAACCAGCGGTGTACCCGCCACCGGGTCTTCGATAATCATGCAGCGCAGACCGTAAATCGCCTCAATCAACGCTGGCGTCACTATCTCCTTCGGCGCGCCTTCCGCTACGATTTTCCCTTCCCGCAGCGCAATCAGATGCGTCGCGTAGCGGCACGCCTGGTTAAGGTCATGCAGCACTGCCGCCAGCGTATAACCCTGCTCGCGGTTCAGCTCGCTCAGTAGCTCCAGCAAATCTATTTGGTGGCTGATATCAAGCCAGGTGGTGGGTTCATCCAGCAGCATGATAGAGGTTTCCTGCGCCAGCACCATGGCTATCCAGGCCCGCTGCCGCTGGCCGCCGGAGAGGGTATCCACGCCAAGATGCGCAAGCGAAGCCACGCCCGTCGCCGCCATCGCCTTTTGTACCGCGCGCTCATCTTCCTCGCGCCAGCGGGTAAACAGCGGCTGGTGGGGGTATCGTCCGCGCGCCACCAGCTCCTGCACCGTAATATCCCCCGGCGCGCTGGCGTTTTGCGCCAGCAGCCCAATGCGCCGGGCAACCTCTTTCGTGGCGTAGCGCTGGATCTGCTCGCCATCCAGCCACACGCTGCCCGCCGCAGGCTTCATCAGGCGGCTTAAGGTGCGAAGCAGCGTCGATTTGCCGCAGCCGTTCGGGCCGATGATGGCGGTAAACTGGCCGTCCGGGATTGTCACGCTGAGGTTTTCGGCAACGAGGTAGTCGCCATAGCCCAGCGTCAGGGCATCGCCATGCAGGCGCGTTAAGGTGCTCATCGCTTACGGGACTCCTGAATCAACAAGGCGATAAGATAAAGACCGCCGAGGCTGACGGTGACCACACCCACCGGCAGCTGATAAGGGGCAAAAAGGTGCTGCGCGCCGAGGTCGGCGGCGAGCAACAGTAGCGCGCCGCAGAGCGCCGACTGGAAAAGCCCCCAGCGGGCGGTGCGGCTCAGACGGCGGGCGATGTGCGGCGCCACCAGCGCGACAAACGAAATGGGGCCTGCAAGCGCCGTGGCGGCGGCGGTCAGCACGACGGCGACCAGCATCAGCAGCAGGCGCGAGCGCTCAACCGGCACGCCGAGCGCGCAGGCGCTGTCGTCGCCCATTTCTAAAAGCCGCATCCGGCGCACCAGCAGCGCGCTCGCCAGCAGACCCAGCAGCATCAGCGGCGCGGCGGGGAACGTTTTGCTCCATGTGATGCCGTTAAGCGACCCGGCGTTCCACAGGCCTGCGGACAACGCCGTCTCAAGCGAGGCCTGCAATAAAAGCCAGGTATTGAACGCCACCAGCATGGCGCGCAGGCCGATGCCGATGATAATCAGCCGGAAGGTGTCGATGCCGTTTCGCCAGGCAAGCGCCCAGACGGCAAGCGAGGTAAGGATGCCGCCCGCCATCGCCGCCGCGGCGATGGCCGTCTGATGTTGACCAAACAGCACCATCGCCACCAGCACGCCGCTCCAGGCGCCGGTATTAAAACCCATCACATCCGGGCTGCCTAAGGGGTTACGCATTAAAGACTGAAAAATCGCGCCGCTGACGCCAAGCGCCGCGCCGAGCAGCAGCGCCATCGTCACGCGGGGCAAACGCCACTCCATGACAATGAGGGATACGTTACGTGGGGCATCACCCCGTAGCGCATCCGCAACCTGAGCGATGCTCAGCGAAACGGCGCCCTGGCCCAGCGCCCATAAGGCAAACGCAGCGCTGAGCAGCAAAAACAGGCCGCTGACCAGCCATAAGCGAGGAGAAGCCTTCATAACGACACCCCGCCGCGACGGCGGCGCACCAGATAAATCAGCACCGGCGCGCCGATAAACGCGCTCACCACCGAAACGCGCATTTCACCCGGCACGATCAGCCGGCCAATCATATCGGCCAGCAGCAGCAGGGCGGGGGTGGCGAGCAGCGTAACCGGCAATGACCAGCGGTGATCCGGCCCCACCAGCCAGCGCGCCATGTGCGGCATCATCAAACCGATAAAGGCGATGGGACCGACGGCCGCCGTCGCGCTGGCGCACAGCACCGTTATCACCAGCAGGCCAAGCAGCTGCGTACGCGCCACCCGGCTGCCGAGCGCGGTCGCCGTATCGCTGCCCATGCTCAGGCTGTTTAGCGCGCGGCTTAATCCCAGCGCCAGCGCCATGCCCGACAGCACCGGCAGAACGATGATTTTAAGGGTAGAAAGCGTGCGAATGTCGAGCGAACCCGCCTGCCAGAAGCGCAGCCTGTCGTAAACCACCGGATTGAGCAGCGAGACGCCGCTGGTAAAGCCTTCCAGCACGGCGGTAAGCGCGACGCCAGCCAGCGTCAGACGCACCGGGCTGAGCTGACCGCCGCCTGCGCTGCCGGTAAAGGCGACGATAAGCGAGGCGCACAGCGCGCCGGCGAAGGCAAAACCCAGCAGGGAAAGCGAAGAGGAGGCGCCCCACAGGGCGGCGCCGATGACGATAGCGAAACTCGCTCCGGCGTTGACGCCAAGCAGGCCCGGGTCCGCCAGCGGGTTGCGAGTGAGGGTTTGCATCAGCGCGCCCGCCACGCCCAGCGCGCCGCCCGCGAGCAGGCCCGCCAGCGTTCGCGGCAGCCGCGCATCAAGCACAATGGTGCAGTCCGCGCTCCGGCACTGACCGCTCAGGGCGTCCAGCACCACCGACACCGGTATGGACTTAGCGCCCACCAACAAACTTAACGCCGCGATAAGCAGCAAAAAAAGAAAAAGGCCCAGCAGGGAGAAAGCCCGTGCTGAAAACCGTGAGGCCGACATAACGCACATCCCATAACGATAATGATAGTTATTATCACTCTTGTCGGGCTATGTTAGCATGGGCGTCCCGTTAATCGGTAAGGAAAATTCGCTCTCAAGGCCCTGTAATGAACCGACATTCGCTGTTGCTCAACCTGAGTTTATTGAAAACCCATCCGGCTTACCGCGCTGTCTTCCTGGCGCGTTTTATTTCCATCCTCGCGCTGGGGCTGCTCGGCGTGGCGGTGCCGGTGCAGATCCAGACGCTCACCGGCTCCCCTTTTCAGGTGGGGCTTTCGGTCACGCTCACCGGCGGGGCGATGTTTATCGGCCTGATGACCGGCGGCGTGCTGGCGGACCGCCATGAGCGCAAAAAACTGATTCTGCTGGCGCGCTCCACCTGCGGCGTGGGGTTTATCGGGCTGTGGATTAACGCCATGCTGCCTGAGCCTTCGCTTGTCGTCATTTACCTGCTTGGCCTGTGGGACGGCTTTTTCGGCGCGATTGGCGTCACGGCGCTGCTGGCCGCCACGCCCGCAATTGTCGGGCGAGAAAATTTGATGCAGGCGGGGGCGATTACCATGTTGACGGTGCGTCTGGGGTCGGTTATTTCGCCGCTTATCGGCGGCCTGCTGCTGGCCTCTGGCGGCGTAACATGGAATTACGCGCTGGCGGCGCTCGGCACCTTCATCACGCTGCTGCCGCTGCTTACGCTACCAAAGCTGCCTGCGCCGCAGATGCAGCGCGAACATCCGCTGCAGGCGCTGACGAACGCGTTTCGCTTTCTGCTGGCAAGCCCGGTAGTGGGCGGCGTGGCGCTTATCGGCGCCCTGCTCACGATGGCGAGCGCGGTCCGCGTGCTTTATCCGGCGCTGGCTAACCACTGGCAGATGGCGAGCGGCGAAATCGGCGCGCTTTACGCCGCCGTACCGCTGGGGGCGGCGGCAGGCGCGCTCACCAGCGGCAGGCTGGCGCACTCCACGCAGCCGGGGCGCGTTATGCTCTTCACTTCCGTGCTGGCGTTCGTCGCGGTAGGCATTTTCAGCCTGATGCCGTTCTGGGGCTTAGGGGTTGTCTGCCTCGCGCTGTTCGGCTACCTGAGCGGCATCAGCTCGCTGGTTCAGTACACGCTGATTCAGACGCAGACGCCGGACCACATGCTCGGGCGTATTAACGGGCTGTGGACCGCGCAGAACGTAACGGGCGATGCGATTGGCGCGGCGCTGCTGGGCGGCATGGGCGTTGCGCTCTCGCCAGTCAGCTCGGCGAGCGTCAGTGGAATGGCGCTGGTGGTTGCAGGCGTTGCGCTTACGCTGTTGTTAAGCGAGCTTCGCCGCCTGCGGCAGCCGCCGCCGCAAATGGTGAAGCCATAACAGAAGGGGCCGTGCGGCCCCTTTTTTACGCTTTAAATAACGTCGCCAGCCGTTCGAGTATCAGGCTCGCGCTGTAATAATCCAGGCGGAAGGTTTCTGGCCCCAGCGCATAAACGCGCTGGTTTTGCACCGCGGGCAGATGAGAGAGCAGGGCGTTGCCGGTAAGCGCCTGAGCGTCTTTTTCATCGCTGGCGAAGAGAAAGAGCGATTCGCCGTTCAGCCCCGCAGCCAGGTTTTCACCCCCCAACTGTACGATGTCATGGCGCTTGCCCATGCTGCTAAGCGCAGGCAGCAACGGCGGCGTCGCGAGGGTAAAGCCCAACTGCTGCAACAGCTGCCCCTGAGCGGACATCGGCGTAAAGAGGTTCGCCCCATGCGCGGCGGCGTTGTAGACCAGCGCGCTCACCGGCTGCGGAGGCAGCTTCATGTGCGCTTTCACCTGGTCAAGCTCTTGCGCGAAGCGTGCAATGCGCGCCTGCGCCTCTTTCTCATGGCCGGTTATCTGCCCAAGCTGGGTTAACAGCTGCTGCCAGCTTTTGTCGTCGTAATTGATGATAAGCGTGGGGGCGATAGCGGAGAGCTGTTCGTAAAGCGCCAGCGCCGAGTCGCCGCCGGTGGCGCTGATTAAAATCAGGTCCGGCATCTGCGCCGCTACCGCCTCGGCGTTCGGTTCGCCAATGTACAGGCGCTGCACGTTACGCTTTTTCGCAATCTCTCCCCACTGGCGCAGAAAGCCCTGGTCGTCCGCCAGCCGGTTGCCGGGCGTGGTCGCGCCGCTTGCCACCACGGGCGCGTCCAGCGCCAGCAGCGAGCCGGTCAGGGTTACGCTTGTGGAAACAATGCGCTGCGGCGCTTTTTCCAGCGTTTGCACGCCGCGGCTGTCGGTCACCTGACGCGGCCATTCCGCTGCCTGCGTGAGTGAGGAAAATCCTAAAACCAGTGCGCTGAAAAGCAGCAGCGCCCGTCGGGCGAAATGGGAGATCACAGCGTTGCATCCTGTAAAAAGCAAGATTAGTAATGCTTCTCATTTTCACTATTTACCGCAGCGATGCAAGCGCGCCGCTTAACGGAAAATGTGGCGTCGGTTGACATGCCCGGCGTTTCGTCTTAGGTTACGCCACCAAATACAAATGATAACAATTATCAGTTCTCTTATCATTTTTGGAGGAGCGCATGGACACGTCTTTGGCTGAGGAAACGCAAGTGGAGAGGATAACCCTTTCACCGGAAAGCTTTTTCTTCATGTCGCCGTATCGCAGCCTGGCCACTTCCGGCTGTTTCGCCCGGTTGACGACGCCTGCCGCCGATGGTGCCGATCGCAACGGAGCCTTCCAGAAGGCGTTGCAAAACCACTTCACCGCCGCCCGCGCGCAGGGCGTCAGCAACCCCATCGTCGTCGGCGCCATTCCGTTCGACACCCGCAAGCCTTCGGCGCTGTTTATTCCCCAAACGTGGCGCGTCTTTAACCGCCAGCGTTATCGCAGCAGCGTAAAGCCGCAAAAACCGCTGCAGGTAACGCGCCGTCAGGCGATTCCCGAACAGCCGCAGTTTATGGAGATGGTGGCCCGCGCCGCCGCGCTTACCGACACGCCGCGCGTCGATAAAATCGTGCTGTCGCGCCTTATCGATATCACGACGCAAGACGCGCCCGACAGCGTTGCGCTGCTGGAGCGGCTTATCGCCCAGAACCCCACCAGTTTTAATTTCCACGTGCCCCTGGAGGCGGGCGGGGCGCTGCTTGGCGCAAGCCCGGAGCTACTGCTGCGCAAATCGGGCGAGTGTTTCAGCTCGCTGCCGTTGGCCGGTTCCGCCCGCCGCATGCAGGATGAAGCGCAGGACAAGGAGGCGGGTAATCAACTGCTGCGTTCTGCGAAAGACAGGCATGAACATGAGCTGGTGACGAAAGCGATGAAAACCGTGCTGGCACCGCGCAGCCGCCTGCTCAGCGTGCCGGAAACGCCGGCGCTTATTACTACGCCCACCCTCTGGCACCTTGCCACCGCCATTGAAGGCGAGACGCAGGACGCCCGCGATAACGCGCTAACGCTCGCTTGCCTGCTGCACCCGACGCCCGCCCTGAGCGGCTTCCCCCATGAGATAGCCAAAACGCTTATCGCCGAGCTGGAGCCGTTCGACCGTGAACTGTTCGGCGGCATCGTCGGCTGGTGCGATGACCAGGGCAATGGCGAGTGGGTGGTGACTATCCGCTGCGCGCAGCTTAACGGCAACCGCGTGCGGCTTTTCGCCGGCGCAGGCATTGTGCCCGCCTCTGAGCCGCAGAGCGAATGGCGCGAAACCGGCGTCAAGCTCTCGACCATGCTCAACGTATTTGGACTGAATGAAGGAAGCCCTGCATGACCCTCCCTTATACCCGCTGGCCAGATGATTTCGCCGTCCGCTACCGTGAAAAAGGCTACTGGCTGGATCTGCCGCTCACCGATATTTTAAGCCGCCACGCCAGCAGCGACGCGACGGCGCTGGTAGACGGCGAACGCCGCTTCAGCTATCGCGAGCTGGAGCAGGCCGCCACGCGTCTTGCGGGCGCGCTGCAGCGCCGCGGGCTGAAAACCGGCGATACCGCGCTGGTGCAGCTTGGCAACGTTGCGGAGTTTTACATCACGCTGTTCGCGCTGTGGAAAATCGGCGTGGCTTCCGTTAACGCGCTTTTCAGCCACCAGCGCACCGAGCTTGACGCCTACGCCAGCCAGATTGCCCCGGCGCTGCTGATTGCCGACCGCGAGCACGGCCTGTTTGGCGACGACGCCTGGCTTGAAACGCTGAAAGCCAGAACGCCTTCGCTGCGCGTTATCGCCCTGCGCAATGACACGCTGGAAGCGCTGATTGACGAGCCGGCAGATAACGTTGTCGCCTCGCCTTCCGCGCCGGATGAAGTGGCTTTTTTCCAGCTTTCCGGCGGCAGCACCGGCACGCCGAAGCTGATTCCGCGCACGCACAACGACTACTACTACAGCATTCGCCGCAGCGTAGAGATTTGCCGTTTTGATAGCGAAACGCGCTACCTCTGCGCGCTGCCCGCCGCCCATAACTACCCGATGAGCTCGCCCGGCGCGCTCGGCGTCTTCTTTGGCGGGGGCTGCGTGGTGCTGGCGAGCGACCCGAGCGCCACGCTCTGCTTTCCGCTGATTGAACAGCATCAGATTAACGTCACCGCGCTGGTGCCGCCCGCCGTCAGTCTCTGGCTGCAGGCGGTGGGGGAAGGGGGTGCTGACGCGCAGCTCGCCTCGCTGAAGCTGTTGCAGGTTGGCGGCGCTCGCCTTTCCGATTCTCTCGCCGCGCGTATTCCGGCGGAGCTCGGTTGCCAGTTGCAACAGGTGTTCGGCATGGCGGAGGGGCTTGTGAACTACACCCGCCTGGACGACCCGGATGAGCGCATCTTCACCACCCAGGGGCGCCCGATGAGCCCGGATGACGAAGTCTGGGTCGCGGATGAAAACGGCGAACCGCTGCCGCCCGGCGAAGTCGGCCGCCTGATGACGCGCGGCCCTTATACCTTCCGCGGCTACTACAACAGCCCGGAACACAACGCCCGCGCCTTTGATAAAAACGGCTTTTACTGCTCGGGCGATCTGATCGCCATCGATGAGCAGGGCTACATCACCGTAAAAGGGCGCGAGAAAGATCAGATCAACCGCGGCGGCGAGAAGATTGCAGCCGAAGAGATCGAAAACCTGCTGCTCAGCCATGAGGCTATCGTTCATGCCGCGCTGGTCTCGATGGAAGACAGCCTGATGGGCGAGAAAAGCTGCGCTTATATCGTCACCTCCCGCCCGGTAAAGGCGGTGGAGATCCGCCGCTTTCTGCGTGAGCTTGGCGTCGCTGATTTCAAGCTGCCGGATCGCGTGGAGCGCGTCGACGAACTGCCGCTTACGCCCGTCGGCAAAGTGGATAAAAAACAATTGCGTCAGTGGCTGGCGGCGCGTCAGTCCGCATCTGAGTAAGGAGAGAACATGGCTATTCCAAAACTGAACGCCTATGCGTTGCCGACAGCGGCAGACATTCCACAGAACAAAGTCCAGTGGGCGTTTGAGCCAGACCGCGCGGCGCTGCTTATCCACGACATGCAGGACTATTTCCTTAACTTCTGGGGTGAAAACTGCCCGATGATCGAGCAGGTTGTGGCGAATGTCGTCGCGCTGCGTCAGTTCTGCAAACAGAACGGCATCCCGGTTTACTACACCGCGCAACCTAACAACCAGAGCGATGCCGACCGCGCGCTGCTGAACGACATGTGGGGCCCGGGGCTAAACAACCATCCTGATAAACAAAAAGTGGTGGATGCCCTTACCCCGGACGCAGACGATACCGTGCTGGTGAAATGGCGCTACAGTGCGTTTCACCGCTCGCCGCTGGAGCAGGCGCTGAAAGAAGCGGGTCGCGACCAGCTGATTATTTGCGGCGTCTACGCGCACATTGGCTGCATGATCACCGCAACAGACGCCTTTATGCGCGACATTAAGCCCTTTATGGTGGCGGACGCGCTGGCGGATTTCAGCCGTGAAGAGCACCTGATGGCGCTGAAATATGTCGCAGGGCGCGCTGGCCGCGTGGTGATGACCCGCGATATCGCGGCGAAAGCCGAACTGCCGCAGAGCAAAGCGGAACTTCGCGCGTTGATCCTGCCGCTGCTGGATGAATCCGACGAGCCGGAAGATGATGAGAACCTTATCGACTACGGTCTCGACTCCGTGCGCATGATGGCGCTGGCCGCCCGCTGGCGCAAAACGCATGGCGATATCGACTTCGTCATGCTGGCGAAAAACCCGACGCTGGACGCCTGGTGGGCGCTGCTCGCCCGGGAGCCGCAGGCATGAGCCTTGATTTTAGCGGCCAGACGGTCTGGGTGACCGGCGCGGGCAAAGGCATCGGCTACGCCACGGCGCTGGCGTTTGTGGAAGCGGGCGCAAGCGTCGTGGGTTTCGACCTCGCCTTTGAACAGGAAAATTATCCGTTTGCGTGCGAAACGCTGGATGTGGCGGACGCCGCCGCCGTTGCGCGGACCTGCCAGCGTTTGCTGGCGGCAGAAAAGCGCCTCGACGTGCTGATTAACGCCGCCGGCATTCTGCGTATGGGGCCGACGGACGAGCTTTCCGCCACCGACTGGCAGCAGACTTTTGCGGTAAACGTTGGCGGCGCGTTTAACTTCTTTCAGCAGACCATGGCGCAGTTTCGCGCGCAAAAGGGCGGGGCTATCGTCACGGTGGCCTCTGACGCCGCGCACACGCCGCGCATTGGCATGTCCGCCTATGGCGCGTCGAAAGCGGCGCTGAAAAGCCTGGCGCTGACCGTAGGCCTGGAGCTTGCCCCCTTCGGCGTGCGGGCGAATCTGGTTTCGCCTGGTTCAACGGATACCGATATGCAGCGTACGCTCTGGAAGAGTGAAGATGCCGAACAGCAGCGCATTCGCGGCTTCGCAGAGCAGTTCAAGCTCGGTATCCCGCTGGGTAAAATCGCCCGTCCGCAGGAGATTGCCAACGCTATCCTGTTCCTGGCGTCCGCCCAGGCGAGCCACATTACGCTGCAGGATCTCGTTATCGACGGCGGCTCAACGCTGGGGGCATAGATGATCTGGAAACGGCACATGACGCTGGAGGCGCTTAATGCCACCAGCGAAGGGACGATGGTGGCGCATCTTGGCATCGTTTACACCCGGCTTGGCGACGACCTGCTTGAGGCGACCATGCCGGTGGACGCCCGCACCCATCAGCCGTTCGGCCTGCTGCATGGCGGCGCCTCGGCGGCGCTGGCGGAAACGCTGGGTTCAATGGCGGGTTATCTCACCACCCGCGACGGTCAGTGCGTGGTCGGCACGGAGCTTAACGCCACCCATCACCGTGCGGTTTCGCAGGGCACGGTGCGCGGCGTTTGCCAGCCGCTGCACCTTGGCAGGCAGAGCCAGAGCTGGGAGATTGTGATTTTCGACGAGCAGGGCAGGCGCTGCTGCACCAGCAGGCTGAGTACGGCGGTGCTGGGGTAAAGGAGCGTGACTTGCAGGACATCCGTCTTGTTGCCTTTGCATACGTTGAGGGGGCGCAGACGGTGAAAGGTTCTGTTCGCCGGAAGGTGGTTTTTATATTTCACCTTCCATCAGGCGAACATGCTAAGGGGGCTCGTCGCCGCTCCCTTAACCATCCCGACTCCCGGCTTGCAAAATCGCCCCTCTTCGGGGCAGCCCTTCCGCGCTGTCATCTGGCTTCGGGTCGGTCATGCCGGGGCCATCCGACGTGCTCCGGTCCGCTGCCAGCACGGAAGGCGGTTTTGAAGCCGAAGAAAGCCTTCGCTGCACCGCTGATTTTTGGCTTACCTGCGCATTCGCATCAGAAATCGTGTTTAAACTCCCAGGGACAAGCAGCCGTCCCCGGGTTTTCCCTTCGCCCCTTCCCGTGATCCCGCTAGCAGACTGACGTAAATCCCTGCGCCAACCCCGCGTTTCTCCAGTAGCTAAGTTGTTAAATCTCCTGTCGTGATATAGAAACAAAATGTAACACCTCTGTTTCATTCCACCTTCACTGAAGGGACAATTCTTATGACGAATTCAGGGAAATACTTGCTGTGGGCGGGGCTCTCCGTGGCGGCTGCCTTCGCGATGGGCTACATCGCGCTTAACCGCGGCGAGCAAATTAACGCGCTGTGGATAGTGGTCGCCGCTGTCTGCATCTATCTCATCGCCTACCGTTTTTATGGTCTTTATATCGCAAAACGCGTGCTTGGCGTGGACGCCACGCGCATGACGCCCGCCGTGCGCCATAACGACGGTCTCGACTATGTGCCCACCGACAAAAAAGTGCTGTTCGGTCACCATTTTGCCGCCATCGCTGGCGCAGGCCCGCTGGTGGGGCCGGTGCTGGCGGCGCAGATGGGCTATCTGCCGGGCATGCTCTGGATCCTCGCAGGCGTGGTGTTTGCCGGCGCGGTGCAGGATTTCATGGTGCTGTTTGTCTCAACCCGTCGCGACGGCCGCTCGCTTGGCGAGCTGGTGAAAGAGGAGATGGGCAACACGGCGGGGGTTATCGCGCTGATAGCCTGCTTTATGATCATGGTGATTATCCTCGCCGTGCTGGCGATGATCGTCGTGAAAGCGCTTACCCATAGCCCGTGGGGAACCTATACCGTCGCCTTTACCATCCCACTCGCTATTTTTATGGGCATCTATATTCGCTATCTGCGTCCCGGACGCATTGGCGAGGTTTCCGTTATCGGCCTCGTGATGCTGGTCTTCGCTATTATTTCCGGCGGCTGGGTAGCGCAAAGCCCGACATGGGCGCCGTACTTCGATTTCACCGGCGTGCAGTTGACCTGGATGCTGGTAGGCTATGGCTTCGTGGCGGCGGTGCTGCCGGTCTGGCTGCTGCTCGCCCCGCGTGATTACCTCTCCACCTTCCTGAAAATCGGCACCATTATTGGTCTTGCCATCGGCATTCTGATTATGCGCCCGACGCTGACCATGCCGGCGATGACGAAATTTATCGACGGCACCGGGCCGGTGTGGAGCGGCAACCTCTTCCCGTTCCTGTTTATTACCATCGCCTGCGGCGCAGTTTCCGGCTTCCATGCGCTGATCGCCTCCGGCACCACGCCGAAGATGCTGGCGAACGAAAATCAGGCCTGCTTTATCGGCTACGGCGGCATGCTGATGGAATCGTTTGTCGCCATTATGGCGCTGGTTTCCGCCTGCGTGATCGACCCGGGCGTTTACTTCGCCATGAACAGCCCGATGGCGGTGCTGGCGCCTGCCGGTACGGCGGACGTGGTGGCTTCGGCGGCGCAGGTGGTCAGCGGCTGGGGCTTCCAGATAACGCCGGATACGCTTAGCCAGATAGCCGCTGACGTGGGCGAACAAACCATTATCTCCCGCGCGGGCGGCGCGCCGACCTTAGCCGTCGGCATGGCCTATATTCTGCACGGCGCGCTCGGTGGGCTGATGGATGTCTCGTTCTGGTATCACTTCGCGATTCTGTTCGAGGCGCTGTTTATTCTGACCGCAGTGGACGCGGGCACCCGCGCGGCGCGCTTTATGCTGCAGGACCTGCTGGGGGTAATTTCGCCCAACCTCAAGCGTACCGAGTCGCTGCCCGCTAACCTGCTGGCGACGGCGCTCTGCGTGCTGGCGTGGGGCTACTTCCTGCACCAGGGGGTGGTGGACCCGCTTGGCGGCATCAACACCCTCTGGCCGCTCTTCGGTATCGCCAACCAGATGCTGGCGGGCATGGCGCTGATGCTTTGCGCCGTGGTGCTGTTCAAGATGAAGCGCCAGATGTACGCCTGGGTGGCGCTGTTGCCGACCGCCTGGCTGCTTATCTGCACGCTGACGGCGGGCTGGCAAAAGGCCTTCAGCCCGGATAATAAAGTCGGCTTCCTGGCCATTGCCAACCGCTTCCAGGCGATGATCGACAGCGGTAATATTCCGGCGCAGTACACCCAGGCGCAATTGAGCCAGCTGGTGTTTAATAACCGTCTCGATGCCGGGCTGACCATCTTCTTTATGGCGGTGGTCGTCGTGCTGGCGCTCTTTTCGCTAAAAACCGCGATGAAGGCGCTGAAAGAAAATCGCCCGACCGCCAGGGAGACGCCGTACGAGCCGATGCCTGAGAACCTCGACCGCGTTGTCACCGAAGCGAAAAGCGCGCATTAAACCTGTAACGTAAATACGTCTCTCCCCTTTTCCTCAGCATTGTGGCTAAGGGGGAGGGGATAACGAGGATAAAACGATGTTTGATACCCTTGCCAAAGCCGGGAAATACCTCGGCCAGGCGGCGAAAATGATGATTGGCGTGCCGGACTACGATAACTACGTAGAGCATATGCGCGTCAACCACCCGGACCAGACGCCCATGACGTATGAAGCGTTCTTTCGGGAACGTCAGGATGCCCGCTACGGCGGCAAAGGTGGGGCGAAGTGCTGCTAAGCGCCGGTTAGCGGTACTGCACCAGTTGTTCCGGCTGGCAGCCATAGAGCGCCGCCAGTTTTTCGCGGGTACGTTTTTGCGGACGTGAATCAGGGGATTCCAGCTGCGAAACGGCAGACTGGCTGATGCCGAGTTTTTCAGCCACCTCCTGCTGCGACAGCCCGCGCCAGATACGCCAGGCGGCCTGTAAACTCACGTTCTGCTCGACTGTAATGCCAACCACCTCATGCGGCAGCGTGACGTCATCGTCGCTATCCGGCTCATATGGCAGTGACGCCAGCGCCTCGTCATCTTCCAGTTGCGCCAGCACAGACAGATAGAGCTCATAAGGGATGACCGCATATTCGGGTTTGCCCTGTTTATCATGAATAATTTGTGCGTTGAGCATATCGATCCCCCGTTAATTTAGGTAAGTCGTCGTGGTTCTGCGTTTCACTTCCAGAATGAGGCAGATAACCGGTACGCCTGCCACGCGCTCGTAGATAACCCGATAACTCCCCACCCGCAGCCGGTAACGGGGTTTCAGCCCCGCCAGTTTTACAATGTCCAGCCTGGTGTCTTCAGCGGCGAGCGCGGAGATCTTCTTATAGAGCGTAAGCCTGTCGCTTTCCGGTACGGCATTGAGTTGTTTGTACGCCCGCTTTGTCCATCTGATCTCCATGATGTTCCCTCACTCTATCCGCTTCCGTGTTATAAGTAAAATATAAGAATATAAGTTTTTATCTGAAAGTGATTTGCTTATATAAAGTACGCTAAACGGGGAACGGGCGGGAGGAAAGCGGCAGCGAAAGGTTTCTCGTACCGTCTCGCAAAAACGCCTTCCGGGCGGAAGGCGTTGCGTATTCAGGCGGCTTCGGGTTTCGGCTCTTCCAGCCGCTGACGCTTGCGCAGCGACGGGAAGAGACGCATCCAGAGCCCCACCACCACCAGCGTGCCGATGCCGCCTATCGCCGCGGCGGGGACGGCGCCGAGCAGCGCCGCCAGCATGCCGGACTCAAACTCCCCAAGCTGGTTAGAGGTGTTGATAAAAATAGAGTTAACGGCATTCACGCGGCCCAGCATGTCGTTGGGCGTATCAAGCTGCACCAGCGCGCCGCGAATAACCATGCTCACCATGTCAAACCCGCCCGTGGCGAAGAGCGCGATAAGCGAAAGCCACAGGTTGCTTGAGAGTGCGAACACCAGCGTCGCCACGCCAAAACCGGCAACGCAGAGGAACATAATCATGCCGACGTTCTTTTCCAGCGAATGGCGGCTCAACCAGAAGCCCACCAGCAGCGCGCCGACGGCGGGGGCCGCACGCAGCAGGCCCAAACCCCACGGGCCGGTATGCAGAATATCGTGCGCATAAATGGGCAGCAGCGCCGTAGCGCCGCCCAGCAGCACGGCAAAAAGGTCAAGGGAGATGACCCCCAGCACGTCTGGCCGCTCGCGAATAAACTTCACCCCGGCGAAGAGGGTGGCGAGGCTTGCGGGCTGGCGCTTCGGCGGCGCCTGTTCATAACGCAGGCGGCTGACCATCGTAATAGAGATGAGGTACAGCACGGCGGTCAGCCCATAGACCACATCTGCGCCAAAAGCGTACAGCAGGCCGCCCAGCGCCGGGCCCATGATCATCGCCGCCTGGCTTGAAACCGCGCTCGCCGCCGTGGCGCGGGCCAGCAGGGCGGGCGGCACCAGGGCGGGCAGCATCGACTGCAATGACGGCGCCTCCATCACTTTCGCCACCGAAATTACAAAAATCAGCCCGAGAATGATATTTACATCCGCCAGATGCATCACCGTGACGGTGGTAAGGGCGCCGATGGCCAGCCATTCCACCAGTTGTCCCAGCAGCACCACGCGGCGGCGGTCGCGCTGGTCGGCGACGTGACCTGCCCAGAGCGCAAGCGTAACAGAGGGAAGAAACTGCACCAGACCTATCAGGCCGAGATAAAACGCGCTGTGGGTGAGCGCGTAAATCTGCCAGCCCACCACAATAGACAACATCTGGAAACCAAAGCCGGAGCAGGTGCGCGCCAGCCAGAAGGCGACAAACGAGCGGTGCGCCAGCAGCGACGCCCCGCCGTCAGAGTGTACAGAAGCCATAAACCATCCCATTAACGCAAAAAAAAGGCGGCGCGAGTAAGTGGTTTATCGCCGCATCAACAAGGTTTTAAGCCTACAGGGATTTTGCGAAAAGTGGCATGGCGGCGCGTGCTTTTCCTTAGCGTGCGAAGCTTTCCACTTTTTCAAACGCCGCGCGCAGGGCGGCAGGCGTTAGCGTCACCGGCAGGTAGTGAATCGACTCGACCGGGCGCAGTGTATGGGCAATCACGCGCTCCAGATCTGCGGCGTTGCGGATATCTACCTCCAGTTCGCCAAGGGTGGTCGGCAGGTTAAAGCGCTGATAGGCGTTAATCAACTGCGCAAGCACCTCATCCTGGCCGAGCAGGGCGCTCTGCACCAGGATGCCGTAAGCCACCTTGGTGCCGTGGAGGAATTTCTCGGTCTGCGGCAGTACGGTGAGGCCGTTATGCACCGCATGCGCCGCCGCCACGCGGGTGTAACGTTCGCCAAGGCCGCCCACCATGCCGCCGCCGGCGATAATCGCATCGACCACGTCGCGGAAATCCTGGGTCAGTTCGCCGCGCTGCTGGTCCGCCAGCGCCGCTTCGCTTTGCTCAAGCAGTACGTCGCGAATGGCCAGCGCGCCGTTAATGCCCAGGCGCACGGTCAGCGGCAGGGTTTCAGGCTCTGGCGCCAGCACCACCGCTTCATACCATTTGGCGAGCGTATCGCCGATGCCCGCCAGCAGATACTCCACCGGCGCGCGCAGGATAATCTCCGGCTCCACCAGCACCAGGTGGTTGGCATCGTTGAATATCTCAAAATGCAGCGCCTGGCCTGCGTCGTTATACCAGACCGAGAGCGGCGTCCAGGCGGCGCAGGTGGCGGCGATGGTCGGTATGGCGACGACCGGCAACCCCAGGCGGCGGGCCAGTGCTTTGGCGGTATCAAGCAGCGCGCCGCCGCCCACGCCAATGACTACCGCGCGGTCCTCTCCCGCTTCCTGCGCAAGCTTCGCCACATCGCTTTCGCTGCAGTGGCCCTGAAAGAGGCATTTTTTCGCGCCCGGGGCGTTAAACGCGTCCGGCAGAAAAGGCCGGGCGGCGGCAATAGCGCGTTCGCCATAAACCCAAAAAGCGCGGGAAAGTTGTTCGGGCGTGTAAAAGTCCGCAAGGCGCGCCAGCGCGCCCGCGTGAGAATAGTAGTTAGCCGGGCCGGGAACGACGCGAATATCGGTGTTGCTGCTCATGATGGTGTCCTTGTTATGTTTTCTCTCACCCTACCACAAACAGACTTCCAGACGTCTGATGTAATCGCGGCGGCATGTTGCATTTTTTTCATGATGCAGGGCGAAGCGCGCCGATCATGAATTATTTCGATGTTACTTCTGGACATCTGGACGGCTAATACTTTTTCGCTTTATCTTATGCCGATTCGTTCATTGCCAGCAGACAGGTCTGCGTGAAAAAGTGGCAAATCATCGCGTTATTACCACCCGGAGAGCCCCGCCATGCCTGTTTCGCAGCGCCTTGAAATGCGCGCTATCTCGATTGCCTTTGCCGGGTTTCAGGCGCTCACAAAAGTCGATTTCACGCTGCGCGGCGGCTCCGTCCACGCGCTGACGGGCGCCAACGGCGCGGGGAAATCGACGCTGATGGCGGTGCTTTGCGGCACCTATCCCGATTATCAGGGCGAGATCCTCATTGACGGCGAACCGGTGGTTATCCGCTCGCCGCGCGAGGCCAAAGCGCATGGCATTCATCTGGTGCAGCAGGAAGTGGACGTCGCGCTGGTGCCGGGGCTGAGCATTGCGGAGAACATCATGCTCGACCATCTGGCGCAGCCCGGCCACTACTATCGCTGGCGCGCCATTCGCGCCAGCGCGCAGCAGGCGCTGGCGCAGCTGGATGTCGTGCTCGACGTGAACCGGCGCATTGAGCGCTGCACCCTTGCCGAAAAGCAGCAAATTTTGCTGGCGCGCGCGCTTTCCCACCGCTGCCGTTTTTTAATTCTCGACGAACCTACCGCGCCGCTGGACCAGCATGAAAGCGAGCGGCTTTTCACTGTTGTGAAGCGGCTCCAGGGGCAGGGCATCGGCGTGGTGTTTATCTCGCACCGTATACATGAATTAAACGCTATCTGCGACACCCTGACGGTGCTGCGCGACGGCAGGCTGATTGAGAGCGGCCCGATGGCGGCGCTCAGCGGCGAACAGATAGTCGAGAAGATGCTCGGCCATGAACTGGCGGATATTTACCCGCCACAGCGTCCAGCGCCAGGCGACAAGACGCTGCTGCGCATCGAGGGGCTGCATGATGAAAGCCTGCTACACGATATTTCCCTGCGCCTTAAGCGCGGCGAAATTCTTGGCATCGCCGGACTGGCGGGGGCGGGCAAAACGGAACTCTGCAAGGCGCTGTTCGGCGCGACAAAAAGCACGCTGCGCGCAGGCGAGCTGAACGGCAAGCCCTGGCGGCCGCGCGACCCGGCGCATTCGGTGGAGCAGGGGCTGGCTCTGATCCCTGAAGAGCGGCGCAAAGAGGGCATTTTTATCGACGAGCCGGTCGTCATGAACCTGGCGGTGAGCGCTGATAACACTTTCGCCCGCGCAAGCCTTTTTCGCCATCGCGAGGCGTGGCGCTGGGCGCTTGAAAGCATCGCGAAGCTTGGCGTGCGCACTACCGGCCCGGCGCAGCCGCTGCGTCGTCTTTCCGGCGGCAACCAGCAGAAGGTGGCCATCGGCAAATGGCTGCGCGGCCAGGCGGAAGTGCTGATTTTTGACGAGCCGACCAAAGGGGTGGACGTGAAAGCGAAAACCGACCTTTTCACTCTTATCGACCAGCTGGCCCGCGAAGGCAAAGGGATTATTTACGCCTCCGGCGAATTCGCCGAGCTGGTGGGCCTGTGCGACCGTATCTGCGTGCTCTGGGACGGGCGCATCGTCGCGGAGCTGGAGGGTAAACAGGCCAGCGAAGAAACCTTACTACTTTACTCCACCGGAGGAACCCCTGCGTGAGCAAAGCCGCAACCCTTAAGACGACGCCCTCGGCGCGTCATCAGCTGTTTGAATTTTTCTATAAGTGGGGAATGCTGCTTACGGTGGTGGCGCTGATTGCGCTGTTCGGCATCGCCTCCGACAACTTCCTCGACCCGTTCAATATCATCAACATTCTGCGCTCTATCGCCATTGTGACGGTGATAGCCATCGGCGTGTCGGTATCGCTCACCGTCGGCGGGTTTGACCTCTCCGTGGGCTCTACCGCCTCGCTTGCCAACGCGCTGGTGATTTCACTCTTCGTTTGGCACGGCTTCGGCACCACCGAGGCCATCGTCATCACGCTGCTGCTCTGCGCGCTGGTGGGGCTGTTCAACGTCTTTTTGATAGTGGTGCTGAAAATCCCCGATATGCTCGCCACCCTCGCCAGCCTGTTTGTGATTCAGGGCGTGGCGATGACTTATAGCTACGGCGGGTCGATTACCGAAAACATGGTGCTGCCGAGCGGCGAGATGGCGGAGGGGACTATCCCTGAAGCGTTCGGGCTGCTGGGACAGGTGCCAACCATCGTCATCATCATGCTGGTTGTCACCGTGGTGGCGCAGCTTGGCCTTTCGCTCACCACCCACGGGCGGCGCATGTACGCCATCGGCGGCAATCCGGAAGCGGCGCGCCTTTCCGGCATTCGCACTACCCGCTACAAAGTGGCGGCCTACATGATAGCGTCACTGCTGGCGGGGCTTGGCGGCATTTTACTCGCTTCGCGCATCGGCTCTTCGCAGGTGAATGCGGGCGGCGGCTATTTGATGGACGCCGTCGCGGCGGCGTGGATAGGCTTTTCGCTCGCCGGAAGCGGCAAGCCGAACGCGCTCGGCACGTTAGTGGGGGCGGTGATTCTGGGCGTGCTCTCTAACGGGCTGGTGATGCTCTCGGTGCCGTACTACGCCATGGACATTATTAAGGGGCTGGTGCTTGCTGGAGCGCTTGCCATCACGTATATCCAGCGCCGTTAATCACAGGACAGGGAATTAATCATAATGAAAAAATTTACGCTCTCTTTACTGGCGCTGGGTCTCTTTTCCGCGCTGCCGGGATTCGCCGCCACGCCTGCACCAGTGCCGGAGGCTATCGCTAACCACAGCGGGCCTGTTCGTATCGCCGTTATTCGCAACCTCGGCTCGGACGATAACACCACCCAGTTTGTGGCGGGCGCGATCCAGGAAGGGAAAAAGCTGGGCTTTAAGGTCAGCACGTTTCTCAGCAACGGCGACGACGCGAAATTCCAGGATTTCGTCAACCAGGCGATTAGCCAGAAGTATGACGGCATCATCCTCTCTCAGGGCCGCGACCCTTACTCCACTCAGCTTGTGAAACGCATTGTCGATGCCGGCATTAAAGTTTCCGTGTTTGATACCGCCGTGAACGGCGAAATCCCGGGCGTGACCGTCACCCAGCAGGATGACGCTTCGCTGACGAATCTTTCTGTTGGTCAACTGGTGAAAGATTTCAACGGCAAGGCGAATATCATCAAGCTGTGGGTCGCGGGCTTCCCGCCGATGGAGCGCCGCCAGGCGGCGTATCAAGAGATCCTTAAGCAGAACCCGGGTATTAAAGAGCTGGAATCCATCGGCGCGGTCTCCTCCGACGTGCAGGGCGACACAGCTAACAAAGTGGGCGCGGTGCTGGCGAAATACCCGAAAGGGCAAATCGACGCCATCTGGGGCGCCTGGGACGCCTTCAGCCAGGGCGCTTATAAAGCGCTGAAAGAGAACGGACGCACTGAGATTAAGCTCTACAGCATTGATGTTTCCAACCAGGATTTGCAGCTGATGCGTGAAGCGGGCAGCCCGTGGAAAGTGACCGTGGCGGTCGACCCGAAGCTGATTGGCGCCACCAACGTGCGTCTTGTCGCCAACAAGATTGCAGGCGAGCAGACACCAGCCACGTATGACTTTAAAGCCGCGGCTATCCCGCAGGCATTGCTGGCGACTCAGGGTGGGGCGGTGAACGTGGCGAGCCTTGGCAAAATCATCCCAGGCTGGGGCCAGACGGAAGATTTTATCGCGCCGTGGTTCGCTACGCTTGAAGCGAAGAACAAATAATGGCCGCCCACTTACCGCAGCCTGAATACAGCCGCAATATGCGGCTGATTGGCCACTCCGACCAGGGCGGCCGCCCGGACGGCGTGCAGCTGATGGTCCACCGGGGCTTTGCGTACATCGGTCATATGGTGTCGCAGGGCTTTTCCATTGTGGACGTGCGTGACCCGAAAAACCCGAAGGCGGCAGGCTTTGTTGCCGCGCCGCCGGGCACATGGAACGTGCATCTCCAGGCGCATGACGATCTGCTGTTGGTGATCAACGCCCGCGACCTCTTTGCCGATGCCCGCTTCGCTGACGAGAAGGTTTATTACACCCGCTCGGTAGGCGACACGGTGCGCGATGTACAAGAGAAAGGCTGGAGCGCCGGGCTGCGGGTGTTTGATATCTCCACGCCCGATAAACCGCGCGAGATTGGCTTTTTGTCGCTGAGCGGCATCGGCATCCACCGTATCTGGTATGTGGGCGGGCGCTGGGCCTATGTTTCCGCGCTCATTGACGGCTTTACCGACTACATCTTCCTGACCATCGATCTGACCGACCCGCGTAAGCCTGAAGTGGCGGGGCGCTGGTGGCTGCCGGGTATGAACGAGGCGGCAGGCGAGCAGCCCGCGTGGCCTGAAGGCAAGCGCTATGCGTTGCATCACGCGATTATCGCGGGCGATACCGCCTACGGCAGCTGGCGCGACGGCGGTCTGACTCTCCTGGATGTGAAAGACCGCAGCCAGCCGAAGCTCATCGCGCATCGCAACTGGAGCCCGCCGTTTGGCGGCGGCACCCATACCGCGCTGCCGCTGCCGGACCGCGACCTGCTGGTGGTGCTGGATGAAGCGGTGCTCGACAACCAGCAAGACGGCGAGAAATTTATCTGGCTGTTTGATATTCGCGAGCCGTCGAACCCGGTGAGCATTTCGACCTTCCCGCAGCCGGATGAAGCGGATTACGTGGCGAAAGGGGCGCACTTCGGCCCGCATAATTTGCATGAAAACCGTCCCGGCAGCTTTATCAGCTCGACGTTGATTTTCGCCACTTACCAGAACGCGGGCGTGCGGGCTTATGATATTTCGAATCCGTATCGTCCGGTGGAGGCCGGCGCGCTGGTGCCTGCTGCGCCTGCCAGAATGATGGACACGCGGCCAGGCCGCCCGCAGGTGATTCAGTCCTGCGATGTGTTTGTCGACGCGCAGGGCATTATCTACAGCACCGATTACAACGGCGGGCTGTCGGTGATTGAGTATCTGGGGTAGGCGTTGGCGCTTTTGTTATGACCTTTACTCTCACTCTTTTCCAGGACGCTACCGGGTTAAGTCCCGTGTCCGTCGCTGAAAATGATTGTGAACACGCCTCTAAGCGTCAGCAACAAGCTGCCGTCGAAATCACGCGCTTTACGTCACAAGCGCTGTAAAGCCCGCTCGCCGGGGTTAAAAGAAACTACCGGGGCTTCTTCATTGCTGGCAGCAGGTTTGGGCTAATCAGGGCGGGGATTGGCCAGGCTGAATATTTGGTATTGCAACCGGCTACGTCGGGCGGACGGCGCTTTTCAGCCACGGAGTGACAGGCAATATTATCTGGCGCTTCTGTGCCGCTAGCGCAGCATGCAGAGGCAGGCTGCGCACTGCAGTAATAAGGAATGTCAGCTTTGTGCCAGGAGCGGAAATCGTTAACTCAACAAATTTTCAAAATTAGGGCAGCTCACCAGAACAATAGAAAATCTCTCAAATCCCGTTCTACACCGATGTATCAGGCAATCGTATACGCAAAACATGGCGATAAAACTGATTCTTAGGGCTAATTGCTGGGCTTTGGGCTGACCGCATACAAAAGAGCACAAAACGCAGTTGATAAAAATATAAAGAATTATGTAAAACACTCATTATGCATTTCAACTTCACCCGCCACCCTTTTCGAACAGAGAGGGGAAGTTGTCTGTTGAGATTTTTCAAATACAGCAAGGATGTAATATGTACGATGACGAAACAATAGATTTTGCGAAGAAGCAAGAGCAAAAACTGATTGATGCGCTGGGACATAGCCGTGAGCATACTGATGTCAGCTCTGAAGCCCGAAACAGAGACGATTACCAGCGAGACTATGCACGAATTCTTTACTCATCCTCATTCCGACGGCTTCAGGGGAAAATGCAGCTTTTTGAAGTAGATCCTGAGAAATTTAACCGAAACCGCTTAACCCACAGCCTTGAAGTCGCACAGATAGCACGCAGTATTGCATCAGATCTTAAATTGCAATTCCCCGTGGTTGTTGAGCTGGCAGCACTGGCCCATGATATTGGGAACCCTCCATTCGGGCACTCAGGGGAAAAAAAGCTTAACAACTTATCTGCTGAAATCGGCGGATATGAAGGAAATGCCCAAGCGCTTCGTATCTTGAGAAAACTCGAGAAAAAATATGCCCGCTGTGCAGGCTTAGATCTCACCTACCGCAGCTTATTGGCTGTCATCAAGTATCCATATACAAAATCCACTTCAGATAAATTCATTTATGATGATGACTACGCCTTCTATACGCAGTTGCTGAAAGATAAGCAACTAGACATGAAGGCGGGTGAAAAAACCATTGATGCGCAGATTATGGATCTCGCCGATGAAATCGCCTATGCAGCGCATGACCTGGAAGATGCGTTGAGCAGGAACATGGTGACTATCGAAGATATTGAGTATGAATTTCTCAAGTCACCAGACTACAACGTTGCTCTTAAGCACTTCAATGAGATTGTCAGTACGTCCAAGAAAACTGCATCTGAGGCAACATTACTGAAGTCATCAGAAGAATTTGCCATAATTTTTCGAAAAGAGCTGACGTCCAATATCGTTAACCGCTTGGTCAGGGATATTGGCGTCGTTGAAAGTAAAAATGGTTATGAAGAGCTTGGGTACAAAACGTTACAGGAACTTGCTGAAGGTCTCAAAAAGCTACTCTTCAGAGTCATCATGCGCAAAAGAAACATACTGACTTATGAGTTTGAAGGAAATAAGATCATCAGTGATTTATATGCGTTTTATAATGCCGGTGACAACTATAAGTTTCTGTCACCTGAGCTCAAGTCTTCGTTATCTGAAACAGAGCCGGATGAGTTAAAAACCAAAAAAGCGCGGGCTGTGGTTGACTACATTTCAGGCATGATGGACACATTCGCTGTCAAGGAATGGGAAACTCATTGTAAGAAATAACACCAACGATAGATGTCTATATTGCATGGATTACTTTCAACTACAGTGCAGCGTTCTGTTTTCAGACCGTTTTGATAGCCTGCCGGAACAGCATCTTTTGCATTCTGGCAGGCTTTTCAATATGTTTGGTAACCGCTTTTGTATTACCTCACGCTGATTTTTAGCCTGACAGTCGCTAAGCCCGTAACATATGTTCTTAGTTAATGGCGGAGGATAATGGATAGTGCATTTAGTCAAAACGATCCGTCCTCTGGGGCAGTTTAAAAGGAGCGTCACGAATGAGAGTAATGACTGCTGTGTGCCAAAAGCGGACATACATCGTCCTCAGAGTGCATAGCTAATGAGCTACTGTTTAAACTAACAGATTTAAAAGTTGATGTTGAAATTCAATTTTATTATGGTTAAATTGAAAAGGTGCGTATAAATTAAAGTTAGCAGGGTTAGCTTAAATTCCTTGATACCGTAGAGAATACGGTAAGAGCAAATATCCCTTAGAGGTAGTAGAATGGAACTCCTGAGCTTATCTCCAACAAAATTCGAAAATTTAACTTTTGATGTCGTCACGGCCTTGGGATTAAGAAATTCAGTTTGGAGAACACCTGGTAGTGATTTAGGTCGTGATATAGAAGGTGATTATTTTATATCAGATTTATCTGGGCAGTATCAAAAACAAAGATGGTATATAGAGTGTAAACGTTACACCTCCTCTGTTGATTGGCCTACTATTTGGAATAAAATTTCTTATGCTGAAACTCATGTTGCAGATATACTGCTATTTGTAACAAGTTCTTCACTGTCACCGCAAGCAATAGATCAAATTAGGCTTTGGAATAAAGCAAATAAAAAACCACTCATTAGATTTTGGGGGGCAGTAGATCTTTGTGCAAAGTTGAATTTACATCCACAAATAGCAAAAAAATATGGTCTAAAGCCTGAGATAGACTCGAATATTGAAATTTTTGCCCCATCAATAGATCTTCTTCTTAGGATAACAAATTCTTTATCCCCCGAAATTGGTGAAGTGTCACAGGCAAAACTATGGCTATTACACTCGTTTAGTGAGCTAATTTCTCAAAGAATATTAGATGCAAATACAGGCTATGGATTCTATTTTAAAGAACATACCGCAATTGATTACTTCGATTGGATTGATGTAACCAAAGTAAACTTACAATGCTTTGATAAATATTCTACTAGGGTGCTTTTAGCATACCTATTCTTTGTTCTTAAAGAAGCCCCAACAATCGTTCAAAAAACACCACGTTTGATCCATTTACTACTACCCAGAGAACTAAGAGAGTCAGAGGCAAACCATATTAAGATAATTTCTGATTTATCTAACTACACCATAAGCACAATACAAAAAGAAATTGTTTTAGAATTAATTTAAAAGGTCAATAAATGGACAATAAAGAAACGTTGTTTTTAATTCAGAACATTACTCATCAAGCAATTAACCCAATGAGTGGAGTTATTGGTGCACTTGATAATCTAATCGATGGTGTTGTTCCAGAACATAAAAGAGAACAACGTTTGCGCCGAGCTAGATCACAATTAGAATATACAGTTTCACTAATACGAAATCTTTCTTATTTTGCAGAATATGCTTCTGGAAATACAGCATCAATATCACACTCGTCTCTCAAAACCACAGTCATACCTCAAGCAATTATTGAGTCCGCACAATTTTTTCAAGATCATGGGCAGCATGATCATATTAGAATTGAGTTAGAAAACAGAACAGTTCAGAACTGTGTTAATGGAGACCCTAATTTATTAAAGCAAGTGTTCATGAACTTAATTGATAACGGTGTGAAATATGGGAAGCCAAATACCACATTAGTAATAAAAAACAATATACAAAAAAAATCAAATGATCTCATCATCACTTTTGAAGGTCACAGTGAGCCTTTCTCCAATGATGAAGACTTATTTGAAATTGGATATAGGGCTAAAAGCGCAAAACAAAGAACATCATCTGGTTCAGGCCTCGGACTTCACATATGTAAGTTAATTATAGAAAATGCATTTAAAGGGTCAATCTCAGCTCATCATTCATTAGCAGGGATGACAAAATTCGAAATTAGAATACCAAATGGGTTTTTAAAATGAAAAAAATATTCATACTTGATGATGAACCAATGTTTCTTGATTGGATAGAGGATTTTAGCGAATCATTAGGTTTTTCAGTTAAATTTATAACATCAGTTAATGATGCCTATGAAGAAATCAATAATGCTAACATTAATGAATACTCGGCCTTAGTTTTAGACTTAAACGTACCTGTTTCACCAGAGCTTGAAGCCTCAATAAAACAAAAAGAAAATGTCTTTCAGGAATTCAGAGGGTTGTTTATAGCTCAACAAGCCAGAACCAAAGGCATTAGCGGAAGGAAAATTATAGTTTACTCAGTGCATGATAACGCTGAAGTTGAAGAAATATGTAAGCGTCTAAATGTTTCATACATACCTAAAGGTAGAGCTAAGGTTCTGAAAGACAAACTACAATCAATATTATCTTTTTCTTAATTTTTAACCAAAAAGCACAAGCTATATAATTTCAGCTTGTGCTTTTAAAAAAAACATAATTTTTCATTGATACTCATCTAGTAAAGTAATATTGGATTGCTTATTTTCATATTGCAAATTGAAAAAAGGGTGTTTTGAGGTCTGCTTCTCGCTCATAGCAGACCTTCACACTTGCCCGCTTCGTGCCAGGAGCTGACATTACCAGATCCGTACTGCATTGATTTTCAGGAAGCAGATCGCAATGGGATGCAAGTTAGAGTGATTCAATGCCGCCTCTAAAGGCGGCATTTTGTCCCAACTGAGTACCAGACTTAAAAGTCTTTTTCATTACGTTCCGCTTAACCGAACACCCTGTAGACCGCTCACTCCCGACTGGACCTTATTAAAGAACTTTTATTCCGATTTTAACTGTGCCATCAGCTGTGTCGGACAGACGATTACCGCTTCCCCATAAATGATGGGGGGTGGCAGAAGCGTAGCGGGTAGTTAGTTAACTACAAGGGAGAGGGGACCGAAAAGCGCGGTTGGCAAGGGCGGAGGATTTTCCCCCTCTCCCCGTTGGGGAGAGGGGAAGGAGAAAACGCTTAACCGTACTGCCGCACCCGGGCGACCAGCTCGTCGGCGCTGTCGATGCGCGGGGCCAGCACAATCAGCGCTTTGCCAAGCTCAATGGCGTGGCGCAGGCAGGAGAGCTTCATCTCTTTATCCTGAATGGTGTCGATATCCGCCACGTGGGAAAGCCCGACGCTTCGGCGAATCAGCTCCGTGCCAGCAAAGCCGATAGCGTCTGCCCAGACTTTCTTCAGAAACTCGCTGGCGTAGCCGGGGAAGGTGAGCGCCGCATCGCGGGTCTTCTCCCGCGCAAGCCACTGGAAGCGCTCGGCGAAGGTGTTCCACAGTTCGACAATATCCGCAAGACGCTGGTCGCGGCCGCTTGCCGCCTCGCGAATGCCAAGCTGTCCCGGCAGGCCGCAATAGTTCAGCAGCAGGTTGCCGATGGCGGTGCCGACGTCAAAACCGACCGGGCCAAAATAGCCAAACTCGGCGTCAATCGCCTTCAGGCTGCCGTCAGCGACAAAAATCGAGCCGCTATGGATATCGCCGTGCAGCAGCGCTTCGGCGTGAGAAAAAAAGCGGTGCTTGAGCGCGGCGACGGCGGTTTTGAGCTGCGCATCGTCACGCAGCGCCGCGACTTCCGGCTCCAGTTCTGCCGGGTAGTTATTACGCTCATGAATCTGATACGGGTCGTTGAAGAAAAGATCTTCGGTGATTTCGCACATCTCGGGGTTGATAAAGCGCGCCACCTGGGCTTTTTTCTCGTGGGGATGGAGATAAAAATCGCTGGTATGAAACAGCGTCTGCGCCAGGTATTCACCAAGCTGGCTCGCCGCTTGCGGGTAATAGACGCCGCTTATCAACTCGCCGCGCCAGATGCGGTGGCTTGAGAGATCTTCCATTACCATCACCGCCAGCTCCGCGTCGTAATGGTGAATTTTTACCGTATGCTGCGGGCAATGTTTGTAGTGTTCGACCAGCGTCTGCGCTTCAAGCCGCGCGCGGTCGAGCGTCAGCGGCCAGGATTCGCCTACGCAGCGGACATAAGGCAGCGCCTGCTTGACGATAATGCGGCTAACGCCCTGGGTATCAAAAATTTTAAACACCAGATTGAGGTTGCCGTCGCCTACTTCCTGCGCTTCCACAAGGCTGGCCGGATCCGCCAGTCCGCCAAACTGTTGCGCGTAAGCCACTGCGTCGTGGGCCGTGAAGGTTCGGTAGTGCGACATTGCGAATATCCTCATGCAATCAGGTTATAAAGCCGTTCAGACGTCTATACATCCGTTCCGCATCCTGACACAATACGCCACAATAACGCAACAGGGATTTAACTCATGCAGACACTTCAGACAACCAGCCTGCGGGTGGTGGACAATAAGCTCTGGATCCTCGACCAGCAGGCGCTGCCGCAGCAGAAAAACTGGCTCCCCGCCGACAGCGTAGAGGCGCTGGTCGGCCATATTCATGCGCTGCGGGTGCGCGGTGCGCCGCTGATTGGCCTGTCGGCAAGCCTGCTGCTGGCGCTGCTGGGCGAACGCGGCCTGAGCCGGAAAGAACTAACCCATGCCCTCGAAACGCTGCGCGCCGCGCGGCCCACGGCAGTTAATCTGATGAATAACCTCGACCGCATGAAAGAGGCGCTTGCGCAGGAGAACGTCGCCGCCGCGCTGGAAGCCGAAGCGGTTCGCCTGGTGCAGGAAGACCGCGAACTGTGCGACCGCATCGCCCGGGCGGGCAGCCAGCTTGTGAAGCCAGGCAGCCGCCTGCTCACCCACTGCAATACAGGCGGGCTGGCGACAGCGGGCGTGGGCACTGCGCTTGGCGTTATCGCCCAGGCGTTTGATGAAGGTAAGGTCGCCAACGTCTGGGTGGATGAAACCCGACCTTTGTTGCAGGGTGGTCGCTTAACGGCGTGGGAGCTTGGCGAGCTCGGCATCCCTTATCAGCTGATTACCGACTCGATGGCGGCGAGCCTGATGGCGCAGGGGCTGGTGGACGCTATTTGGGTGGGCGCGGACCGTATCGCCGCCAATGGCGACGTGGCGAATAAAATCGGCACTTACAGCCTCGCGGTGCTGGCGAAGTTTCATCATATTCCGTTTTATGTTGCCGCGCCGCAGACCACGCTTGACCCGGATTGTCCGAACGGCGCGGCTATCCCCATTGAGCAACGGGCACCAGCCGAGGTGACGGGCGTGGCGGGCAGCTTTGGCGCGGTGCAGTGGGCGCCGGAAAATGCGCGGGTTTACAACCCGGCGTTTGACGTTACGCCAGCGGCGCTGATTAGCGGCTGGGTGCTGGACAGCGGGGTCGTGACGCCGGATGACGTGGCGAACGGACGATTCAAAAAATAACGGCGCCTTTTCACGGGCGCCGCGGTAGTTATACCCATTCGCGAACCGGCAGGAAATCGCGGTAGAGGGCCGCTTCCGGGCTGCCCTCTTCAGGCTGGTAGTTGTACTCCCAGCGCACCAGCGGCGGCATCGACATCAAAATAGATTCGGTGCGCCCGCCGGTTTGCAGGCCAAACAGCGTGCCGCGATCCCACACCAGATTGAACTCCACATAGCGCCCGCGACGGTAGAGCTGGAAGTCGCGCTCGCGCTCGCCCCAGGGCTGCGCCTTGCGACGTTCGACGATAGGCAGGTAAGCGTCCAGATAGCCGTTGCCCACCGCCTGCATAAAGCGAAAGGCGTGGTCGAAGTCAGGCGTATTGAGGTCATCAAAGAACAGACCGCCAATGCCGCGCTGCTCGTTGCGGTGCTTAAGAAAGAAATAATCGTCGCACCACTTTTTGTAACGCGGGTAAACCTCTTCGCCAAAAGGCTGGCAGAGATTACGCGCCGTTCGGTGCCAGTGCACGGCGTCTTCTTCAAAACCGTAAAAGGGCGTTAAGTCAAAGCCGCCGCCAAACCACCAGACCGGGTCGGCGCCCGGCTTCTCGGCGATGAAAAAACGCACGTTGGCGTGGCTTGTCGGTACATAAGGGTTGCGCGGATGCACGACCAGCGAAACGCCCATCGCCTCGAAGCTGCGTCCCGCCAGCTCCGGGCGGTGCGCGGTGGCGGACGCGGGCATCGCATCGCCATGAACGTGCGAAAAGTTAACGCCCGCCTGTTCGAAGACGTTTCCTTCGCGCAGAACGCGGCTGCGACCGCCGCCGCCGCCCTCGCGCTGCCAGGCATCTTCAACAAACGCGGCGCCGTCGATAGCCGCCAGCTGCTGGCAGATGCGGTCCTGCAAATCGAGCAGGAACGTTTTTACTAACTGAATGTCTGGTTGCATCGGTTAGCCTCGCTTCGAATGGGCTTTATGGTTATCGAACCAGTTGAAATAGCTGATGACGCCGTTGGCGATAGCGGTAGCGATTTTCTGGCGAAACGCATTGGTGCCGAGCAGCTTTTCCTCTTCCGGATTGGTAATAAAAGAGGTTTCTACCAGCACGGAAGGGATGGAAGGCGATTTGAGCACCACAAACGCCGCCTGTTCGGTCGACCGGCTGTGCAGGCGATGCACCGGTTTAATCTGGCGCAGGATATGCGAGCCGAGCGTAAGGCTGTTTTTAATGGTATCGGTCTGCACCAGGTCGAACAGCACCTGTTGCAGATAGTGATCTTTATTTTTTACCCGGCTGCCCGCTACGTCGTCGGCGGCGTTTTCGCGATCGGAGAGGTATTTCGCCATGGCGCTACTCGCCCCGCGGTTAGAGAGCGCAAAAACCGACGCGCCTGCGGCGGTGGGGCTGGTGAAACCATCGGCGTGAATTGACATAAAGAGATCCGCGCCATGCTGGTGGGCTATCTCCACCCGGTCATAGAGCGGAATAAAGGTGTCGTCGCTGCGGGTAAGGCGGGCGTCGATACCTCGCGCGCGCAGAATAGCGCGCACTTTTTTGGCAATCGCCAGCACCACGTGTTTCTCTTTTGAGCCGTTATGGCCAATAGCGCCGGTATCGATGCCGCCGTGGCCCGGGTCGAGCATCACCACGCGCTTCGCGCCCGCTTTTTTGGCTTTCGGCTTGCTGTGGCTGTTACTGGTGGCGAGCGGTTTCTCTTCTTTAGCAAGGGCTTTGTTAATGCCGGTAACCGTCAGGGCTGCGAGGCCCGTAAGCAGCAGCTGACGGCGCGATGTGAGTTTTTTTAAGGGCTTAATAGTGCTCATGCGTCCTGACTTCTGTTTTTATGGTCCCGCAGTGTTATAGCGTATCGCTCTTCAGGGGACGACATTCCGTAGCGGGAAAAGTTTTACTTTTCATTTCAAGGCGAGGCGAAAGGGTAGTATGCCATTTTTCGCGAAGTTTTGCCGGGGATATTGGCTATTGCAACAGATAGCGCCATAATCACTGTTTTTATTGCGCAAAAGATGGGTAATACCATGGAGATACGTGTTTTTCGCCAGCCAGATTTCGAAGAGGTCATTACCCTCTGGGAGCGTTGCGACCTGCTGCGCCCCTGGAACGATCCGGAAATGGACATTGAGCGCAAGCTGAACCACGACCCCGATCTGTTCCTGGTCGCCGAAGTGAACGGCGAAGTCGTGGGTTCAGTAATGGGCGGCTACGACGGGCATCGCGGCTCGGCGTACTACCTGGGCGTACACCCGGAGTTTCGCGGACGCGGCATCGCCAATGCGTTATTAAGCCGTCTTGAGAAAAAACTCATCGCCCGCGGCTGCCCGAAAATCAACATTCAGATCCGCGAGGATAACGACGTGGTGCTGGGTATGTATGAACGTCTGGGTTACGAGCACCAGGATGTGATAAGCCTTGGCAAGCGGCTGATTGAAGACCAGGAATATTAATGGTCACCCGGCGCAGGGCCGGGTGAAAAGCGCTTAGCCTTTGGTCACTTTTTTCACGTCGATTTCAACGGAGTTCCAGTCTTTATCCACTTCCCCCTCGATACGCACTTTGTCGTTCGGGGTGACAGTGACGCCGTTCCAGACGTGATCGTCAATTTCCACATTGACAGAGCCGCTTGCGTCGCGGAACTCATAAAGCTCTTTGCCAATCTTACGCACGATGTTGCCTTCCAGCGCCACCCAGGCGTCATCGCGCAGGCTTTTTGCCTGTTCCACCGTCGTGCTGGCCGCATCCGGCCCAACGAAGCCGCCTTTCGCGGCGGCGGTGGTGTTATCCGGACCGCTAAACCCTCCCTTCTGGGCGATAGCCGGGGCCGCCGTCAGCGCGGCCGTCGCAAATAACAACGCAATGCTACGTTTTTTCATCTCAATCTCCTTTTGGTTATCTCGTGCGAAGCGCTTTCTTCGCACCCTTACAGGGTGACATAATTCTGCCTTTTATGACGGCGGATCCCGGAATTTATACATGTTTTTACCTTCCGACTACGACAGCCAGGGGCTGCTGAAGCTGCCCGCGCTGTTCTGGGGCGTGCTGCTGTTGCAAGCGCGCACCTGGGCGCTGTTTGTGCTGGCGGGCGCATCGCGGGAGCAAGGAGAAGCGCTGCTCGCGCTCTTTTACCCCGACCGCGCCGCCTTCTGGCTCGGCTTGCTGACCGGCGTGCCGGCGGCGCTGGCTTTTCTGCTAAGCGGGCGACGGGAGCGCTTCCCACGGCTATGGCGCGCCTGGCGCTGGGTGCTTATCGTTACCCAGGTCTGGCTGCTAACCTCACAGCTGTTTATGCTGGCAAACAATGAAGGGCAGAGCGGGGCGGCGATGATTCTGCTGGCCGCCGACCTCTTCGCGCTCTGGTGGCTTGGGTTTAACGCCCGGTTGCGTGCCTGCTTTACGCCCGATACAGATTAACCGGCACTTTTTTCGGTTTAGAGGTTCCAACAAGCGATAATGCTTAAGAAAGGGATAAAAAATGAAAAACCTGCGTTTGCTGCTCTGCGGTCTGCCGCTCGTGTTGACGGGCTGTTCCACGCTATCGAACGTACACTGGTCCGCCGCCGCGCCGTGGAACTGGTTTGGCTCGTCGCTTGAAGTGACCGAAAACGGCTTAGGGGATATCACTGCCGACACGCCGCTGAAAGAAGAGGCGATCGCCGACGCGCTGGGCGATGATTATCGCTTGCGCAGCGGGATGAAAACGCAGGGCGGCGCGGTGGTGCGCTATTTCGAAGCGCTGAAGGATGACAAGCTTGCCGTAGTAATTAACGGCGAAAACGACAAAGTCAGCCGTATCGATGTGCTGGATAACGATATTGAGACCGACAGCGGCGTTAAGATTGGCACGCCTTTCAGCGATCTGTATGACAAAGCGTATGGCGCCTGTAAAAAAGCGCTGGATGACGACAGCGACGGCGTGGAGTGTCAGGCGCCCGGCAGTCATCATGTCAGCTACGTTTTTACCGGCGAATGGCGCGGCCCTGAAGGGTTAATGCCTTCTGACGATGCCCTGAAAAAATGGACGCTGCACAAGATAGTCTGGCGCCGTTAACGGCTTGTTTTAGCGCAACGCGCCGGCAAAAAAATCGGGTACAATAGCCCGATTCATGCCACCTTCGTGGCATCGTTTTTGCTGGAGGAGAGATGTCTCAGGTTCAAAGCGGCATTTTGCCGGAACATTGCCGCGCCGCCATTTGGCTGGAAGCGAAAGCGCAGGGCGATCGCGACGCGCTGCGTCAGGGCTGTAAAGCCTTCGCTGATAAAGTCGCGACCTTTCAGGCGCAGTTCCCGGAAGCCAGCCTCGGGGTGGTGATAGGCTTCGGCCATGACCTCTGGCGTGAATTAAGCGGCGGGGTAGGGGCGCAGGAGCTGAAAAACTTTACCCCGCTTGGTAAAGGACTGGCGCCCGCCACCCAGCACGACGTGCTGATACACATCCTTTCTCTGCGCCATGACGTGAACTTTTCCGTTGCGCAGGCCGCACTGGCGGCCTTTGGCGACACGCTCAACGTGCAGGAAGAAACGCACGGCTTCCGCTGGGTGGAAGAGCGTGACCTGAGCGGCTTTGTCGATGGCACCGAGAACCCGGCCGGCGAAGAGACGCGTCGCGCCGTTGCGGTGATTAACGACGGCGTGGACGCGGGCGGCAGTTATGTCTTTGTGCAGCGCTGGGAGCATAACCTGAAGCAGCTTAACCGCATGAGCGTGCCGGATCAGGAGATGATGATTGGCCGTACCAAAGTGGCCAACGAAGAGATTGACGGCGATGCGCGTCCGGTTACTTCCCATCTGACTCGCGTTGATCTCAAAGAAGAGGGCAAGGGCCTGAAAATTGTGCGCCAGAGCCTGCCTTACGGCACGGCAAGCGGGGTGCACGGTCTCTACTTCTGCGCCTACTGCGCGCGTCTTTATAACATTGAGCAGCAGTTGCTGAGCATGTTCGGCGATAAAGACGGCAAGCGCGACGCCATGCTGCGCTTCACAAAGCCAGTTACTGGCGGCTACTATTTCGCCCCCTCTCTCGAGAGGCTTTTCGCGCTTTAACCCCCTCGCGGCGCGGCTTTCCGTCGCGCCGCTGGCTTATATCCTTTCGCAATTGCAAATCGCTAAACGGTATATAAAAGCGTTACAGCTTTAATGCCCGTTATAAATAAACTGATGCCTGATCGTCATCACATTTATAAGGGTGCGCAATGGCCGTTAAAATCACTAGAAAAGCATGGAGTGCAATCGCCATCTCTCTGTTAATGGCAGGACACGCTCAGGCAACCGAGCTGTTGAACAGCTCTTACGACGTTTCCCGCGAGCTTTTTGCCGCCCTTAACCCACCTTTTGCGCAGCAGTGGGAAAAAGAGAATAACGGCGACAAGCTGACCATAAAGCAGTCGCACGCAGGCTCGTCCAAGCAGGCGCTGGCCATTCTGCAGGGCTTAAAAGCAGACGTTGTAACTTATAACCAGGTGACCGACGTTCAGATCCTGCATGATAAAGGCAAGCTCATCCCGGCCGACTGGCAAAGCCGTTTGCCGAATAACAGCTCGCCGTTGTATTCCACCATGGCTTTCCTGGTGCGTAAGGGCAACCCGAAAAATATTCACGACTGGAGCGACCTGGTGCGCCCGGATGTGAAGCTTATTTTCCCGAACCCGAAAACCTCCGGTAATGCCCGTTACACCTATTTAGCCGCCTGGGGCGCCGCGGACAACGCCGACGGCGGTGATAAAGCCAAAACCGAACAGTTCATGACGCAGTTTTTGAAAAACGTTGAGGTGTTCGATACCGGCGGTCGCGGTGCGACCACCACCTTTGTTGAACGTGGCCTGGGCGACGTACTGATTAGCTTTGAGTCGGAAGTGAACAACATCCGCAATCAGTACGAAAAAGAGGGTTACGAGGTCGTCGTGCCGAAGGTCAATATCCTGGCGGAGTTCCCGGTGGCGTGGATTGATAAAAACGTTAAAGCCAACGGCACCGAGAAGGCGGCGAAGGCTTATCTGAACTATCTCTATAGCCCGACGGCGCAGCAGATCATCACCAACTATTACTACCGCGTGAACAACCCGGCAGTAATGGACAAGCTGAAGGATAAATTCCCGCAGACCGACCTTTTCCGCGTGGAGGATAAATTCGGCGGCTGGCCGGAAGCGATGAAAACCCACTTCAACAGCGGCGGCGAATTTGACCGGCTGGTCGCGGCGGGGCGTAAGTAATGTTTGCAGTCTCTAAGCGTGTGTTGCCGGGCTTTACCTTGAGCCTTGGCACCAGCCTGTTGTTTGTTTGTCTGATTCTTCTGTTGCCGCTTAGCGCGCTGGTGATGCAGCTCGCCCAGATGAGCTGGGAGCAGTACTGGGAAGTGATTACCAACCCGCAGGTAGTGGCAGCGTATAAAGTGACGCTGCTCTCCGCGGCGGTGGCCTCGGTATTTAATGGCGTATTCGGGTTATTGATGGCGTGGATCTTAACCCGCTATCAGTTTCCTGGCCGTACGCTGCTGGATGCGCTGATGGACTTGCCTTTCGCCCTGCCGACGGCGGTGGCGGGCCTGACCCTCGCTTCGCTTTTCTCCGTGAACGGGCTTTACGGCGAATGGCTGGCGCAGTTCGACATTAAAGTGACCTATACCTGGCTTGGCATCGCCGTGGCGATGGCGTTCACCAGCATTCCCTTTGTCGTGCGTACCGTGCAGCCTGTACTGGAAGAGTTAGGCCCGGAATACGAAGAAGCCGCGCAGACGCTCGGCGCCACCCGCTGGCAGAGCTTTCGTAAAGTGGTGCTGCCGGAACTTTCTCCGGCGCTGATGGCTGGCGTGGCGCTCTCGTTTACCCGCAGCCTTGGCGAATTCGGCGCGGTGATTTTTATCGCCGGCAACATCGCCTGGAAGACCGAGGTCACCTCGCTGATGATTTTCGTACGGTTGCAGGAGTTTGATTACCCGGCGGCCAGCGCTATCGCTTCAGTGATCCTCGCCGCTTCGCTGTTGCTGCTGTTTGGCATTAACACTCTGCAAAGCCGCTTTGGCCGGCGCGTGGTAGGTCACTAATGGCTGAAGTTACTGAAGTGAAAAATTACGATCGCCCCGGCGTGAACTGGGGCAAATGGTTGCTTATCGGCACAGGCGTGCTGGTTTCCTGCCTGATCCTGCTGGTGCCGATGATTTCTATCTTCGCGCAGGCCTTTTCGAAGGGGCTGATGCCGGTGCTGGAAAATATCGCCGACCCGGACATGCTGCACGCCATCTGGCTGACCGTGCTGATCGCGCTTATCACGGTGCCGGTGAACCTGGTGTTCGGTACTTTACTCGCCTGGCTGGTGACGCGCTTTGACTTTCGCGGCCGCCAATTATTGCTGACGCTGCTTGATATTCCGTTTGCCGTCTCGCCGGTGGTGGCGGGCCTGGTGTATCTGCTCTTTTACGGCTCTAACGGCCCGCTCGGCGGCTGGCTGGATGAACATGATATGCAGATTATGTTCGCCTGGCCGGGCATGGTGCTGGTGACTATCTTCGTCACCTGTCCGTTTGTGGTGCGCGAGCTGGTGCCGGTCATGCTGAGCCAGGGCAGCCAGGAAGATGAAGCGGCTATTTTGCTTGGCGCTTCCGGCTGGCAGATGTTTCGCCGCGTAACGCTGCCGAATATCCGTTGGGCGTTGCTGTATGGCGTGGTGCTGACTAACGCGCGCGCTATCGGCGAGTTTGGCGCGGTGTCGGTGGTATCCGGCTCGATTCGCGGCGAAACGCTTTCGCTGCCTTTACAGATTGAATTACTGCAGCAGGATTACAACGCGGTGGGTTCGTTTACCGCCGCCGCCCTGCTGACGTTAATGGCTATTTTGACCCTGTTTTTGAAGAGTGCGTTGCAGTGGCGCCTGAATAATCAGGAAAAACGCGGGCAACAGGAGGGAAATCATGAGCATTGAGATTGCCAATATTAAGAAGTCTTTTGGTCGCACCCAGGTGCTGAATGATATCTCACTGGATATCCCTTCCGGCCAGATGGTAGCGCTGCTGGGGCCTTCCGGCTCCGGTAAAACGACGCTGCTGCGTATTATCGCGGGGCTTGAGCATCAGACCAGCGGGCGCATTCGCTTTCACGGCACCGACGTGAGCCGCCTGCATGCCCGCGACCGTAAGGTGGGGTTTGTGTTTCAACACTATGCGCTGTTTCGCCATATGTCGGTGTTCGACAATATCGCGTTCGGCCTGACCGTGTTGCCAAGGCGCGAGCGCCCGAACGCGGCGGCTATCAAACAAAAAGTGACGCAGTTGCTTGAGATGGTGCAGCTTTCTCATCTGGCGGACCGCTATCCGGCGCAGCTTTCCGGCGGCCAGAAACAGCGCGTGGCGTTGGCTCGCGCGCTGGCGGTGGAGCCGCAAATCCTGCTGCTCGACGAGCCTTTCGGCGCACTGGACGCCCAGGTGCGTAAAGAGCTGCGCCGCTGGCTGCGCGAGCTGCACGAAGAGTTAAAATTCACCAGCGTTTTCGTTACCCACGATCAGGAAGAGGCGATGGAAGTGGCCGACCGCGTGGTGGTGATGAGCCAGGGCCATATCGAACAGGCTGATGCGCCGGAGCAGGTGTGGCGTGAACCCGCCACGCGCTTCGTGCTGGAGTTCCTTGGCGAAGTTAACCGGCTGAAGGGCACCGTGCGCGGCAGCCAGTTCCACGTCGGCGCACACCGCTGGCCGCTTGGTTTTTCTCCTGCGCACCAGGGGCCGGTTGACCTGTTCCTGCGCCCGTGGGAAGTGGACGTAAGCCGCCGCACCAGCCTTGATTCGCCGCTCCCGGTGCAGGTGCTGGAAGTGAGTCCGAAGGGACACTATATGCAACTGGTCGTGCAGCCGCTCGGCTGGTATGACGAACCGCTAACGGTCGTGCTGCGCGAAGACTATGTGCCGCACCGCGGCGAGCGTCTCTATGTGGGCCTGCAGCACGCCCGTCTTTACAACGGCGATGAGCGGATCCAGAGTGTTGCTCTGGCTGAGACGGCCTGATAGGTTAACGTCCTACACGACGAGCAAGCGGCCCCGTGGCCGCTTTTTTTATGCTTTGGACAGACTGACGTGAACACATTAGAACAGACTATCGGCAATACGCCTCTGGTGCGGCTGCAGCGGACCGGGCTGACCAACGGCGCCGAAATTTGGGTCAAGCTCGAAGGCAACAACCCGGCGGGTTCGGTGAAAGACCGTGCGGCGCTCTCGATGATTACCGAGGCGGAAAAGCGTGGCGAGATTAAGCCCGGCGATGTGCTGATTGAGGCGACCAGCGGCAATACCGGCATCGCGCTGGCGATGATAGCGGCCCTGAAAGGCTACCGTATGAAGCTGCTTATGCCGGACAACATGAGCATGGAGCGCAAGGCGGCGATGCAGGCTTACGGCGCGGAACTGATTCTGGTAAGCCGCGAGCAGGGAATGGAAGGCGCGCGCGATCTGGCGAAAGAGATGGGCGAGCGCGGTGAAGGTAAGGTGCTGGACCAGTTTAATAACCCTGATAACCCTTACGCGCATTACACCACCACGGGGCCTGAAATCTGGCGGCAAACTGAAGGGCGCATTACGCACTTTGTTTCCAGCATGGGGACAACGGGCACTATTACGGGCGTGAGCCGCTTTCTGCGCGAACAGGCGAAAAAGGTGACAATTGTCGGCCTGCAGCCGGAAGAAGGCAGCAGCATTCCGGGAATTCGCCGCTGGCCCCAGCAATATCTGCCGGGCATTTTCAACGCGTCGCTGGTGGATGAGGTGCTGGATATCAGCCAGCTTGATGCGGAGAACACCACCCGCGAGCTGGCGCGTAAAGAAGGACTTTTCTGCGGCGTGAGTTCCGGCGGGGCGGTAGCGGGCGCGTTGCGCGTTGCGCAGGCAAACCCCGGCGCGGTAGTCGTGGCGATTATCTGCGATCGCGGCGACCGCTACCTTTCGACCGGCGTATTCGGGGAAGAAAGCTACAGCCAGGGCGCAGGCATTTAACCGTGGCGGCGGACGCAAACGTCCGCCGGTTTAGATTTCACGTGGAATTGTCGCCGCCGCGTCCTCAAGCAGCCTGTCCAGGCTCTGCTGCGAAAGGTAACGTTTTACGGGCCTACTTACCCGGTGCAACGCTTTACCCGGCAGGGCAGGCATCGCATAAATGCTGACTACACCGGGAAGATGCTCGTAAATAAGCAATCCATCCACCTGATAGCCATCTTTATCTTCAAACGCCGCGAGTTGTTGCTGCATCCGGTTACGGGCATTTTCATCGCCTCTGACGGCAAGGCGCAGCGCGTCTGCTGACAGACCCGGCGGCAGACGATAAAGATAGAGCACCTCAACCTGAGCGCTTTCCTCGCATAAAAAACAGGTTTCTCTTTCCGCTACTGATGGCGCTTTACGCAGCGCGGCGGTAAGGGCCTGGCCGTCGTTGAGCGGTGGGGCGGAAATGTCGATAAACGCCAGCACGTAAGGGCCGGGAGAACCCGCATAAAGCCATGGGGCGGGCAGCAGCAGGGCAATGAAGCACAGCCAGAGGGAACGCCAGCGGCGCATAGTTCAGAGTCCGATAAGGGGCCGAAGGATAAAAAAATGGCGCCTTGCGGCGCCATTTTCGAATACGAGTCAGTCTTACTTCTTGATACGGATAACCGGCGTTTCGCCCACGGTTACGCTACCAGAGAGTTTGATCAACTCTTTGATTTCATCCATATTGGAGATAACGACCGGCGTCAGCGTAGATTTCGCTTTTTCTTCCAGCAGCGGCAGGTCGAACTCGATAACCGGGTCGCCTTTCTTCACACGCTGGCCTTCTTCAGCGAGACGCTTAAAGCCTTCGCCTTTCAGTTCGACGGTGTCGATACCGAAGTGAACGAACAGCTCAATGCCGCTATCGGATTCGATAGAGAACGCATGGTTGGTTTCAAAGATTTTGCCAATGGTGCCATCTACCGGCGCAACCATTTTGTTGCCGGTCGGTTTGATAGCGATGCCATCACCAACAATCTTCTCTGCGAACACTACATCCGGCACGTCTTCAATGTTAACGATTTCACCGGACAGTGGAGCAACGATCTCAATGGTTCCGGTGTCGCTATTGCCTTTATCACCGAACAGCTTACTAAATAACCCCATTAGCCTTCTCTCCTAAGCAGTAATTTGGGCCGCATCTCGTGGATTAGCAGATTGTTTTTTCTTCAATGAACTTGTTAACCAGCGTCATTAACTCGTCCGTTGTCGGTTGAGCAAGAGCCTGCTCTGCTAAAACCTTCGCATCTTCGAAGTTCGTGTTACGAATAATCTTCTTAATGCGCGGGATAGAAATGGCACTCATACTGAATTCATCCAGACCCATCCCCAGCAAAAGAAGTGTAGCACGTTCATCGCCAGCAAGCTCACCACACATGCCCGTCCACTTGCCTTCAGCATGAGATGCATCAATTACTTGCTTAATCAGGTTCAGCACAGACGGCGACATCGGCTGGTAGAGGTGGGAAATCATATCATTACCACGGTCAACTGCCAGGGTGTACTGCGTCAAATCGTTAGTGCCGATACTGAAGAAATCGACCTCTTTCGCCAGGTGACGAGCGATGGTCGCCGCCGCCGGGGTTTCTACCATCACGCCAATTTCGATCGTTTCGTCAAACGCTTTGCCTTCATCGCGCAGCTCTTGTTTAAACGCTTCGATCTCTTTTTTCAGCGCGCGCACTTCTTCCACTGAGATGATCATCGGGAACATGATGCGCAATTTGCCGAAAGCGGAGGCGCGCAGAATGGCGCGCAGCTGGTCACGCAGGATCTCTTTACGATCCATAGCGATACGAATCGCGCGCCAGCCGAGGAACGGGTTCTCTTCTTTCGGGAAGTTCATGTACGGCAGCTCTTTGTCGCCGCCGATATCCATGGTGCGAACGATAACCGCCTGAGAACCGCAGGCTTCCGCCACGGCTTTATAAGCCTGGAACTGCTCTTCTTCAGTCGGCAGCGAGTCACGGTCCATGAACAAAAATTCGGTACGATAGAGGCCTACGCCTTCCGCGCCGTTACGCTCGGCGCCCGCGACGTCGCGCACGGTACCGATGTTGGCGCAAACTTCAACCTGATGGCCGTCAAGCGTGATAGCCGGCAGATCTTTAAGCTTGGCGAGCTCTGCTTTCTCTTCAGCCACCTGGGCTTGAGTGTTGCGCAGCGCTTCGATCTCTTCGTTGGTCGGGTTAACGTAAACTTTGTTGTTAACCGCATCGAGGATCAGGTAATCGTCGTTTTTTACCAGAGAGGTAACGTTACCGGTGCCCACAATCGCCGGCAGCTCAAGAGAGCGCGCCATGATAGAGGTGTGGGAAGTGCGGCCGCCCAGGTCGGTGATGAAACCGAGCACCTTTTTCAGGTTCAGCTGTGCGGTTTCCGACGGGGTCAGGTCAGCGGCAACCAGAATAACTTCATCCTGAATCGCGCTTAAATCGATGATGGCGAGGCCAAGGATATTGCGCAGCAGACGCTTGCCGATGTCGCGCACGTCAGCCGCACGCTCTTTCAGGTACTCGTCGTCAAGCTCTTCCAGCGCGGTAGCCTGACCTTCGATAACCTCGTGCGCCGCGGCGTCCGCGGTAACGAGCTTATCCTTAATCAGGGCTATGATTTCCTGCTCCAGCTCTTCATCTTCCAGCAACATGATGTGGCCTTCGAAGATAGCTTCCTTTTCTTCACCGAAAGTCTCACCGGCTTTCACCTTGATCGCTTCCAGCTGAGAAGAAGCCTTAGCGCGCCCGCTCAGGAAACGCTCAACTTCCTGATCAACCTTGTCGGCAGAAATTTTTTTCCGGTCGATGACAATTTCATCTTCCTTCAGCAGCAGTGCTTTGCCAAAGGCGATACCCGGAGATGCTAAAATGCCTGAAATCATAACCCTACCTTACTTGTGACTGATTTTGAAAAGAACCCGGAATTTACTCGAGTTCAGCCATCAGTTTTACCAGATGTTCAACTGCCTTCTGCTCATCTTCGCCTTCCGCAGAAATGGTCACAACAGTGCCCTGAGTCAGACCCAGAGTTTGCAGCTTGAACAGGCTTTTCGCGCTGGCGCTTTTGCCGTTGGAAGTCACAGTGATCTCAGAGGTGAAGCCTTTCGCTTCTTTTACAAACTGAGCAGCAGGGCGGGTATGCAGACCGTTCGGAGCGGTAATGGTAACTTCTTGCTGGAACATTGTATTTCCCCAACTTATAGGTTTAGTGTTGTGGAACTAAAGTCTAGCCTGGCGGCCAGACTTTAGCCTGTATTGTTAGCGCCGACGTAAACGGAACGCAGCACAGGATGCCAGAACGACGAAAATCGCACGGCATCGATTCCATGCGGCACGCGTTTCGCTCGTCATTAATCATTATGCCGCGAATAAAGCGGCTTAACCAAATCATTAAATCGATTCAGCAAACACGAATGGTGCCAATGATTAATTTCACGCATCGAAATAATTTGCTGGTTAAATACCAGACCCTACAGACTGAAGCAATGCCAGGGGAGGTAAAACTTTGACGTACGCCACAAAAAAGCACCCTCAAGGGTGCTTTTTTAGCCAGATTTAACAATCTGGTATCACTGTTGCAGTTCTTTCTCGGTAAAGAGATCGGCAAACAGCGCAGTACTAAGGTAGCGTTCGCCGGAAGAGGGGAGAATGACCACGATATTCTTATTGCTGAAGGCTTCATCTTCCTGCAGTTTGAGGGCTGCCGCGACGGCCGCACCTGAAGAGATACCGGCCAGAATGCCTTCTTCTTCCATCAGACGGCGGGCGGTGGAAATCGCTTCTTCGTTGGTGATGCCAATGACTTTATCAATCAGCTTGAGGTCCAGGTTGCCAGGAATAAAACCTGCGCCGATGCCCTGAATTTTATGCGGACCTGGTTTCAGCTCCTGGCCTGCCAGCGCCTGGGCGATAACCGGAGAATCGGTCGGCTCAACCGCTACGGTGATAAGGTCGGTTTTGCCTTTGGTGTTTTTGATATAACGCGTCACGCCAGTCAGCGTACCGCCAGTACCGACGCCTGCGATAAACACGTCAACCTGACCGTCAGTATCTTCCCAGATCTCAGGCCCAGTGGTTTTTTCATGAATTTCGGGGTTAGCCGGGTTGCTGAACTGTTGAAGCAGCAGATATTTTGACGGATCGCTCGCCACAATCTCTTCAGCTTTCTGGATTGCGCCTTTCATGCCTTTCGCGCCTTCAGTCAGCACAAGGTTAGCGCCCAGCGCTTTAAGCAGCTTACGGCGTTCAATGCTCATGGTTTCTGGCATGGTCAGCGTGAGCTTGTAACCGCGGGCGGCGGCGACATAAGCCAGCGCGATGCCGGTGTTGCCGCTGGTCGGTTCAACCAGTTCCACGCCCGGCTTCAGTACGCCACGTTTTTCGGCATCCCAAATCATATTGGCACCGATACGGCATTTGACGCTGAAGCTCGGGTTACGGGACTCGACCTTCGCGAGGATGCGTCCATTACCGATACGGTTCAGTCGAACCAGAGGCGTATGACCAATAGTCAACGAGTTATCTTCAAAAATCTTACTCATGGCCTGTCCTTAACTGTATGAAATTTGGGAACCGCTCCAGCATACCCGCTCAGGTCTTATGCGGAAGTAAGGAATTCGCATATCTATATACTGTCGCGAAATAATGCTTATCAGTATGGAATAAGAGGCGGCATATGCCACCTCTGCAGGGTTACTTCCAGAGCGCATGTTGGGTGCGGTAGCAATCCACCCACATGGCCGTTGCGCCGCATACGGCGACAGGCATGATGAACAGGTTAAGTACTGGTATGAGGGTAAAGAGGTTAACCAGCGCGCCAAATTGCATATTGGTTATTTTTTGTCGGCGCAGCGCCTGGCGCATCTCTTTAAACGGCACTTTATGATTGTCGAACGGATAATCGCAGTACTGAATAGCGAGCATCCATGCGCTAAATAAAAACCACAGCACCGGCGCTACGGTCTGGCCGATGCCGGGAATAAAATAGAGAATCAGCAGCACTACAGCGCGCGGCAGATACCAGACGAACTTTTGCCATTCCCGCTTCATGATGCGCGGCACATCTTTCATTATGCCGACGATACCGGTATCTGGCGGGGTAGCGCCTGTCAAGCGGGCTTCAAGCTGTTCAGCCAGCAATCCGTTAAACGGGGCGGCTATCCAGTTCGCGAGCGTCGAGAAGAGATAGCCGAAAACGAGCAAAATGGACAACACGGCGATGGGCCAGAGCAGGTAGCTTAGCCATTGCAGCCAGTCAGGAACGGAGGCCATTAACTGCGGTATCCAGCGATCGAGCTGTGTAAAAAGCCACCAGAACGCGCCGCCCATGAGCAGGATATTCACCAGAAGCGGTAAAAGGACGAAGCGTTTTAATCCCGGCTGGCTTAACAATTTCCAGCCTTGTGAAAAGTAATAAAGGCCGCTGCGCGGGGCTGTACCTGTATATGAAACCATATCTCTTACTGTGCTCCTGAATATCGGCCCGAAAAGGGGCAGGATTATCTTAACCGAGCCGGTTAAATGCGCCAGTTCGGAAATGGTCGAAAAAACAGCAAAAAGCAGTTTTTCTTACATCTTTATGCTGAGAAAACCGAGTGCGCACTTGCACTTGAGCAGATGGGCAAATACTCTTAGTGAGTAAATGTTTGCCGTGGTGGCAAGGTGTTAGAACAACAGAGAATATAATGATGCAGGATTTGCGTCTGATATTAATCATTGTTGGCGCGATAGCCATAATAGCCTTACTGGTTCATGGACTCTGGACCAGCCGTAAGGAGCGTTCTTCCGTGTTCCGCGATCGTCCGCTTAAGCGAATGAAATCGAAGCGTGACGAAGAGGATTTTGATGAAGACGCCGAGGACGATGAAGCGGAAGGTGTTGGTGAAGTGCGTGTACGCCGCGTAAATACGCCCCAGGACAACGCGAACTGGGAACAGGAAACGCCGCGTCAGCCACAGCACAACTACCAGCCGCCTTATGAGTCGGCCCAACCGCGCCAGCCAGCTCAACAAGCGCCTGAACAGTCGCCTGTCGCTGCCCCGCGCCCGCAAGCGCCCGTGCAACAGCCTGCACCGCAGCAATCCGTAGCGCAGCCGCAACCGCGCGCGCCGGTTCAACAACCTGTTCAGCAGCCCGTGCAGCCCGTCGCGCCGCAATACGCTCCGCCGCCTGTGCAGCAGCCAGCGCCGCAACCTGCGATGCAACAACCCGCGCCGCAGCCTGTTGCTGAGCCTGTCGAGACGCCAAGGCCGCAGCTTAAAGAAACGGTTATTGTCATGAACGTAGCGGCGCATGCTGGTACGCAAATCAACGGCGATGTCCTGCTCAACAGTATCCAGCAGGCAGGCTTCAAATTCGGCGATATGAATATCTTCCATCGCCACCTGAGCCCTGACGGCAGCGGCCCGGTCCTGTTCAGCCTTGCCAATATGGTTAAGCCTGGCTCTTTTGATCCTGAAATCATGACCGACTTCTCCACGCCTGGCATTACCATCTTTATGCAGGTGCCCGGTTTTGGCGATGAGTTGCAGAATTTCAAACTGATGCTGCAGTCGGCTCAGCATATTGCTGATGAAGTGGGCGGCGTGGTCTTAGATGACCAGCGTCGTATGATGACACCGCAGAAGCTGCGTGAATATCAGGACCGCATTCGCGAGGTCAAAGAGGCTAACGCCTGATATCATCCTGGCCCCCCGAACCTTATAACAGCCCCCGCATGTCGGGGGTTTTTTATCATTGATGGTGCGATATGGACTCAATCGAAGAAAAACTGACTCAACTGCGAACCACGCTTCGCCATCATGAATTTCTCTATCACGTCATGGACGCGCCCGAAATCCCGGATGCGGAGTATGACCGCCTGATGCGCGAACTGCGCGCCATGGAAGAGGCGCACCCGGAACTGATTACCCCCGATTCGCCCACCCAGCGCGTGGGCGCTATGCCGCTTACGGAATTCAGCCAGGTGCGTCATGAAGTGCCGATGCTGTCGCTGGATAACGTTTTCGATGAAGCCAGCTTTTTGGCCTTCAATAAGCGCGTGCAGGACCGACTGAAAAGCGCCGACGCGCTGGTTTATTGCTGCGAGCTGAAGCTTGACGGGCTCGCGGTCAGCCTGCTGTATGAAAACGGCCTGCTGGTGCGCGCCGCCACGCGTGGCGATGGCACGACAGGGGAGGATATTACCCTGAATGTGCGCACCATCCGCGCTATCCCGCTTAAACTGCACGGCAAAGATATTCCCTCGCGCCTGGAAGTGCGGGGCGAAGTTTTTCTGCCTCAGGCGGGCTTTGAAAAAATCAACGAAGAAGCGCGCCGCAATGGCGGTAAAGTGTTCGCCAACCCGCGTAACGCCGCTGCGGGCTCCCTGCGTCAGCTCGACCCGCGTATTACCGCAAAGCGTCCACTGACCTTCTTCTGCTATGGCGTAGGTCTGCTGGAAGGCGGCGAGCTGCCGCGCAGCCATATGGCGCGCCTGCAGCAATTTAAAAAATGGGGGCTGCCGGTCAGCGACCGCATTCGCCTGTGCGGGACGCCGGAAGCGGTGCTGGAGTTTTACCGCAAAGTAGAGGCGGACCGCCCTGGACTTGGTTTCGATATCGACGGCGTAGTCATCAAAGTTGATTCGCTGGAGCTGCAGGAACAGCTGGGCTTTGTCGCTCGTGCGCCGCGCTGGGCTGTGGCCTTTAAATTCCCGGCGCAAGAACAGATGACTACCGTGCGCGATGTGGAATTTCAGGTTGGGCGCACCGGGGCTATCACCCCGGTGGCGCGTCTTGAGCCGGTGCAGGTCGCGGGCGTGCTGGTAAGCAACGCCACCCTGCATAATGCCGATGAAATTGAACGTCTCGGCCTGCGTATTGGCGACAGAGTGGTGATTCGCCGTGCGGGCGACGTTATTCCGCAGGTCGTCAACGTTGTGCTTTCCGAACGCCCGGAAGAGACGCGCCCGGTCGAATTTCCCGCGCATTGTCCGGTTTGCGGTTCTGATGTCGAGCGCGTTGAAGGCGAGGCGGTGGCGCGCTGTACCGGCGGACTGATTTGCGGCGCTCAGCGTAAAGAATCGCTCAAGCATTTTGTCTCCCGCCGTGCGATGGATGTTGATGGCATGGGAGATAAGATAATCGATCAACTGGTGGAAAAAGAGTACGTGCACACGCCAGCGGATCTGTTTGGCCTTGGCAAAGAGACGCTTGAGCGTCTTGAGCGGATGGGACCCAAATCGGCGCAAAATCTGGTGGACGCGCTGGAGAAAGCGAAGCAAACCACGTTCGCCCGCTTTTTGTACGCCCTCGGCATCCGTGAGGTTGGCGAAGCGACGGCGGCCGGGCTTGCCGCTTACTTCGGTACGCTCGACGCGCTGATGGCCGCCTCGATTGAAGAGCTGCAAAAAGTGCCGGACGTCGGCGTTGTGGTCGCCACGCACGTCTTCAACTTCTTTGAAGAAGAGAGCAACCGTGAGGTTATCCGGGAGCTGGTTGAGCAGGTAGGCATCAGCTGGCCTGCGCCGCTTGTCGTTAAAGCGGAAGAGATAGACAGCCCGTTTGCCGGGAAAACCGTCGTATTGACCGGCTCTTTAAGCCAGATGTCGCGTGATGACGCTAAAGCTCGTCTTGAGGCGCTTGGCGCTAAGGTGAGCGGCAGCGTTTCAAAGAAAACCGATATGGTCATCGCTGGCGAAGCGGCGGGTTCTAAGCTTGCCAAAGCGCAGGAGCTGGGCATAGAAGTTATTGATGAAGCGGAAATGCTGCGTCTGCTTGGAGAGTGAAATGGAAAAGGCCCAGCTCATTGAGATAGCGAATACCGTGATGCCGTTTGGCAAATATAAAGGGCGGATGCTTATTGATTTGCCGGAAGAGTATCTGCTCTGGTTTGCCCGCAAGGATGAATTTCCGACGGGCCGTCTCGGCGAACTGATGGCCTTTACGCTACTGATTAAAAGCGAGGGGCTGACACATCTGTTGCAGCCCCTGAAGCGTCACTGAGCCTGGACGGCGCGGGCATCCGCCTGCGCTTTCGCGGTCTGGCGCTGATAACGACGTGCCAGCGCCGCACATACCATCAGCTGGATCTGATGAAAAATCATCAGCGGCAGCACCATCACCCCAACCGCGGCGGCAGGAAAAAGAATATTCGCCATTGGAATGCCATTAGCGAGGCTCTTTTTCGAACCGCAGAATACGATAGTGATTTCATCCGCCTTATTAAAGCCGAGACGGCGGGCGACTACCGTGTTAACAATGATAACTATCGCCAGCAGCACCAGGCTTACCGCCACGATAAACAGCAGCGATCCCGCGCCCACCTGATGCCATATGCCGTTAACCACCGCCTCGCTGAAGGCGCCATAAACCACCAGCAGAATGGAAGCCTGATCGGTCTTGCCTATCCATTTTTTATGCTTTGCTACCCAGTCGGCAATCCAGCGGCGGGAAAGATGGCCCAGTACGAACGGCAACAGCAGTTGCAACATAATGGTGCCGACTTGCTCAAGGCTGCCGCTGGCGCCGTTAAGGTGCATCAACAGACCAACCAGTAAAGGGGAAAGGAATATTCCCAGCAGGCTTGATGCAGAAGCGGAGCAGACCGCCGCCGCCACGTTGCCGCCAGCAAGCGAAGTAAAAGCAATAGCGGATTGCACGGTGGCGGGCAGAATGCACAGATAGAGGAAGCCGGAATAGAGCTCGGGGCTTACCGGCACCGGCGCCCACCAGGCAAACAGCACGCCCAGCGCGGGAAAGAGGATAAATGTGCTACACATCACCCACAGGTGCAGGCGCCAGTGACTGCCGCCTGCGATGATGGCTTCTCGTGATAGCTTCGCGCCATGCATAAAAAAGAGCAGGGCGATGGCCGCATTGGTCAGCCAGTCGAACCAGGTGACCCATTCTCCACGAACCGGGAAGAAAGAAGCCAGCAGAACCACTGCGATTAGCGTGAGGGTGAAAGGGTCGAGGATGCGAAAAAGTTTCATAACCGTTCCTGCCATAAGAAAGCTTCATTGTGCTCAAGGCGGTTTAAGAAATAAAATTGATTTATTGCATCCATTGATGAATAAAACAGATGAATTATACCTTACGCCAGCTTCGTATTTTTGTCGCCGTCGCGCAGGCGGGCAGCTTTAGCCGCGCCGGCAGCCAGATAGGGCTGAGCCAGTCCGCTGTTAGTCATAGCATTAAGGAACTGGAGATGCAGACTGGCGTGCGGCTGCTTGACCGTACCACGCGTGAAGTCGTACTGACTGAGGCTGGTCAACAGCTGGCGGTGCGTTTGCAAAGGCTCCTTGATGAGTTAAGCAGCACGCTGCGTGATGTCGGCAGGCTGGGGCAACAGCTCTCGGGTACGGTGCGGGTAGCGGCCAGCCAGACTATCTCCGCTCACCTTATTCCTCAGTGCATCGCCGAAGGAAATCAACGCTATCCGGATATCGACTTTGTCCTTCACGATCGCCCGCAGCAGTGGGTGCTGGAAAGTATTAGGCAGGGCGATGTGGATTTTGGCATCGTGATCGATCCGGGACCGGTAAACGATCTGACGTGTGAAGTCGTGCTCGCGGAGCCGTTTCTTCTGCTTTGCCAGGAAAATGCTCCTCTGGCTTCCCTGCCGCATGTCACATGGCAGGATTTGCAAGGGGCTAAGTTGGTGCTACAAGATTATGCTTCCGGCAGCCGTCCGCTGATCGATGCTGCGCTTGCCGCCCAACAGGTGCAGGCGATGATTGTGCAGGAGATAGGACACCCGGCAACGCTGTTTCCGATGGTAGAAGCGGGAATCGGCATCAGCGTGTTGCCTGCACTGGCGCTGCCGTTGCCGCAAGGAAGTCGTCTTACGGTACGACGTTTAACGCCTGTCATTGAGCGTAAACTGATGCTGGTGCGCCGTAAAAACCGCTCACTATCGGGCGCTGCCCAGGCTATTTGGGACGTGGTGCGTGAACAGGCCCGGCAGTTAACCGAGGCCCGACGTGGCGACCCGCTGTTTGAGGAAGAATAAACTTAAACGTAGATATCAATCTGGTGATCGCCAGAGGCAGCCTTAATTTCATTGGCCATATCTGCTTTCTGCTGTGCGGCCTGCGCTTTTTGTTGTTGCTGTTGTTGCAGTTGCTGGAGTTGTGCTTCCAGCATCTCTATTTGCTGCTGAACAAGCTCTTGCTGACGCTTCTTTTGTTCAGCGCTGCCGCTGCCGCTGGTTATTTCTTTAAGCTGTTGCGTCAGTTTTATAATTTTTTGCGTAATTTGCTCGATTTGGGACGATACGTTGCTGCTATTGCCTGCAGAAGGTGAAGAGCTGGTGGCGCTGATGGTAATAGACATTCGTTTCTCCAGACGGAAATGGTACGAATGTTATCGGCAGAGAAAATAATATCTTGAGCAAAGCAGTTTTTGATGAATGAATGGGCTTTGTCAGCATGACACTAAAAAGCGAAAAGGCGCCTTTAGGGCGCCTTTTTACATTGGTGGGTCGTGCAGGATGACTTCGCCCTTCGGGCCATTGCCGCAAGCGGCAATGTTGCCTCGCTAAAGCTCGGCTCGAACCTGCGGCAGGTTCGAATCATTGACAACTGCGCATAGCAAAAAGGCGCCTTTAGGGCGCCTTTTTACATTGGTGGGTCGTGCAGGATGACTACGCCCTCCGGGCCATTGCCGCAAGCGGCAATGTTGCCTCGCTAAAGCTCGGCTCGAACCTGCCGCAGGTTCGAATCATTGACAACTGCGCATAGCAAAAAGGCGCCTTTAGGGCGCCTTTTTACATTGGTGGGTCGTGCAGGATTCGAACCTGCGACCAATTGATTAAAAGTCAACTGCTCTACCAACTGAGCTAACGACCCGAAGTGGTGGGTGATGACGGGATCGAACCGCCGACCCCCTCCTTGTAAGGGAGGTGCTCTCCCAGCTGAGCTAATCACCCACTTCGGTACTTCATATATAAGAAATTTCGCTGGCGAGAAAGTGGTGGGTGATGACGGGATCGAACCGCCGACCCCCTCCTTGTAAGGGAGGTGCTCTCCCAGCTGAGCTAATCACCCACTTCTCAATTTCTTATCTACACTGCGGAAGCCACTTGTTTAGAGTGGTGGGTGATGACGGGATCGAACCGCCGACCCCCTCCTTGTAAGGGAGGTGCTCTCCCAGCTGAGCTAATCACCCCCGCTGTGTGGAGTCGCATTATAGGGAGAGTTGAAAATGAGTCAACGCCTTTTCCAAAGTTTTTGTTTGTTCGTCGTAAAATTAGCCAGGGTGATGGTTTGTTAAGCTTTTTCGCCTGAATTCGCGCCAAAATCATGCTTTGTACCGCTGAGCTCAGGCGGCAACATTGAGGATTCAATTCAGGGTGGTAGAATATTGCGCACTGAAATTCCCTGGCATTTGCCGCTTTTCGGCACTGTTCAACACTAAGGCCACTTAATGAAAATCAAAACCCGCTTTGCGCCGAGCCCGACTGGCTATCTTCACGTCGGCGGCGCTCGTACTGCTCTCTATTCCTGGCTTTTTGCGCGTAATCAAGGCGGCCAGTTTGTGCTGCGTATTGAAGATACCGATCTTGAGCGTTCCACACCGGAAGCAATCGAAGCCATTATGGATGGTATGAACTGGCTGAGCCTGGAATGGGATGAGGGTCCGTACTTCCAGACTAAACGTTTTGACCGCTACAACGCGGTTATCGATGAGATGCTGGAAGCGGGTACTGCTTATAAATGCTATTGCTCGAAAGAGCGTCTGGAAGCCCTTCGCGAAGAGCAAATGGCGAAAGGCGAAAAGCCGCGTTATGACGGCCGTTGCCGCCATAATCATGAGCATCATGCTGACGATGAGCCTTGCGTCGTGCGTTTTGCTAACCCGCAGGAAGGCTCCGTCGTATTTGATGACCAGATCCGCGGACCTATCGAGTTCAGCAACCTTGAGCTGGACGATCTAATTATTCGTCGTACAGATGGTTCGCCAACCTATAACTTCTGCGTCGTGGTTGATGACTGGGATATGGAAATCACGCATGTTATCCGTGGTGAAGACCATATCAACAATACGCCGCGTCAGATTAACATCCTGAAAGCGCTGGGTGCGCCAGTGCCGCTCTACGCACACGTCTCTATGATCAATGGCGACGATGGCAAAAAGCTTTCTAAACGTCATGGCGCGGTGAGCGTGATGCAGTATCGCGACGACGGTTATCTGCCGGAAGCGCTATTGAACTATTTAGTGCGCCTGGGCTGGTCTCACGGCGACCAGGAAATTTTCAGCCGCGAAGAGATGATTCAACTCTTTGCCCTGGGGGCGGTCAGCAAGTCCGCCAGCGCGTTCAACACCGACAAACTGCTGTGGCTGAACCACCATTACATCAACACCATGCCAGCGGAATATGTGGCAACGCATCTGCAGTGGCATATTGAGCAGGAAGGGATTGATACCCGTAATGGTCCGCAGCTGGCGGAGCTGGTGAAACTGCTGGGCGAACGTTGCAAAACGCTTAAAGAGATTGCCCAGACCTGCCGCTACTTCTATGAAGAGTTCGCTGAGTTTGATGCTGACGCCGCGAAGAAACACTTGCGTCCGGTTGCTCGTCAGCCGTTGGAAGTGGTTCGCGATAAGCTGGCTGCTATTAACGAATGGACGGCGGAAAATGTTCATCACGCCATTCAGGCTACGGCCGATGAGCTGGACGTCGGCATGGGCAAAGTTGGCATGCCGCTGCGTGTCGCGGTGACCGGGGCAGGTCAGTCCCCTGCGCTGGATGTTACGGTACATGCTATTGGCAAATCCCGCAGCGTAGAACGCATTAATAAAGCGCTGGCTTTTATTGCAGAGCGTGAAAGTCAGCAATAATAAGCGGCAGGAAATTGTCAGTTATAAAAAGCCGGTCTTGTACCGGCTTTTTACTCTTCTTCTATCCCGAGCCGTGAAAGCAAACCACTGACGCCTTCATTTTCCAGTAATTCGCTAAGCCTGTGCTGCTCACTTGCTGTCATCATGCTGAGCGCTTCCTGTAACTGGAGGGCTAAATCGCTGGTAGAGGTGCTGTAATCGGCGGGCGTTTCCTGCGCGTAAGTAATTTCACCAGCAAAGTAACGCAGCTGCTTTGTACTGAGAAGATACTCGCGTACCGCGGCATTAACGAAAATCTCAAGCTGACGCTTGCTGCCTTTCAGCTTTCTTCTTTTCCAGTTTTGCGCTCGCGCCCAGCGACTAATCGTCTGCGGCGTAGTGGCCGCCAGTGCTGCCAGCTCCGCAGAGGTCATCCTTGTTTTAAACTTAATCATTCTCTATTCCGCGCTTCGAATACCCAAACGCAGCAACAGCCCGGAAATGCCTTCTCGCAGCAATAGCGAAGTCATTTGCTTTTGTTCCGACGCTGTCATCTCTTTAAGGGAATTTCGCAATAAGATCTCAAGGGGCGTGTCAGGAACGGCCGCGATGTAAACGCCGGTGTTATCTGCCGCCCGCTGCGTGCTGCGGATGAAATTTCTGACCTGTTCATCAACGTGGATCAGCCTGGCTTTACCACCCTGTACGCCGGGTTTAGGCGAGGTTTCCCATCCTTCTTTACGAACCCACTTATTGATTGTTTGACGGCTATAACCCGTCATCATCGCCAGTTCTTCAGGCGTCATTCGTTCCTTGAGCATGAATAGTCCTGCTGACAGTGTGTTTATTAGGGCTTCATCTTAACGCGTAATTTTACTGGAAACTGTGATGTGAATAACTAGCGGATTCGGGAAAGCCGCTTCTTTTCAGATAAGTTGCTGGCTTTTTCAGCGTTTGAAAAGGGATGATAAATTTGCCGTTGACAGTATGGAAGGGAATTCTTATTATGCCGCCCGTCAACACGACAGAGTGTTTACGTTGGGGCTATAGCTCAGCTGGGAGAGCGCTTGCATGGCATGCAAGAGGTCAGCGGTTCGATCCCGCTTAGCTCCACCAAATCTCATCCCACAAGATTTGGTTACGTAACACGACATTCCGTGGGGCTATAGCTCAGCTGGGAGAGCGCTTGCATGGCATGCAAGAGGTCAGCGGTTCGATCCCGCTTAGCTCCACCAAAATTTAAACCCTCGCCAAACGGCGGGGGTTTTTCATTTGTGCTATTCCCTGCCACAGAACGTTTCTTAAACGGTGGCTAAATAACGCTTTAAGTAACAATAAATATATATAATTATTTGTTGTTTATTTTTATTTAATTCAATTGGTGAATGTAATTTTACTAAAAAGGTAATTCATCTTTTGCCGCCTTGTCACACCGGTGAAAGGTATTTACCATTGGCAATGAATTCCCTTTCTTTTAAACAACAGAAAAATAACATTCATTGCTATGAAATATTACAATCAGCTGCGGAAATCAGGCATCGCTCTTGGGTTATGTTTTCTGTTAATGCCCTTATCCCGCCTGTTATCTCCTCAGGCTGAGATCGATGGCGCTATGCTTTATCTCGCTTATTTGCCCTTAAGCGTAGCTATAGCCATGATGTTTATTTTTGGACGGTTCGCCTTACTTCCCCTTTTTATCAGCTTTTATTTCTGGTATTGGCAACAGTTGTCGCTGGAAACACTGCAAAATCTAACGCTGGTATCATGTTTTATTATTTCGCTTATTGCCGGGGGACTCGTTTGTCGACGCTTACTTGGCCCGCGCTGGCGCTATGCTCTGCCGGGTAAGGGGGTGGGGATTCGGCTGTTTGGTTTTGGTTTGATAACGCCTTGCGTACTGAAATTATTGATGCTGCTGGCAGGGCTTTCTCTTGGTTATCCCACTACCATCGCTTCTTATTTTGGTGAAAGCTCGCTATTTTACAGTGTGGTGGATTTCCAAAACCTGTTTCTTACTGCCTCGGCTTTTACCGTACTTTTTTACTATCCTTTGCGAATAATATTGAGCAAGGTCGTTGCCAGAAATTTTTGGCGACGCTGCGTGCTCCCTGCGATAGCGCCGGACAAAATTATCTTTACCCTTGGCTGGTTATTTACCGTTGTTGTATTAACTTCGCTTTTTTGCTTGCCTTATAAGGCAGTGATTATCTCCGGCTATATGGTTCCGGTTGTTTTTATCTTATTTACTATGGGCGTATTCCATCTGGGACCCCGGCTGGTAACACTGTGCTGGGCGCTTGTGGCGTTATCGCTTCTTTCCTGGTACAGCGGTTTTATTCCAGATGAAAATGCGCAATTCATGCTTTGCTTCGTGCTTTCCATTTTTATCGCTTTCACTGTCTCTATGCTTTTTATGACGGTGATATTTCAGCGTAATGCCTGGATGCAGCGTCGTTATCATACGCTTGCTCAGACCGATCCGCTGACCCAGTTGCCTAACTTACGCGCGCTGGAACTCCACCTGGAACGGGAACGTGCCGGCACGCTCTGCTGTCTGCGCCTGGGAAATCTGGAGATTCTCAGCCGCCATTATGGCTTGCAGATGCGCATTCACTGTAAAAAGACCGTCGTTCAGGCTCTGCAACCCTGGCTTGGTGTTAACGATAGCGTGTTCCATTTGCCGGGCTGCGATTTGTTAATCTTTCTCGCCGGGCCGGAGCCTGCATCCCGACTGCGGCATATGGTCGACATGCTTAACAGTAAGCGTATCCACTGGCATAACACGGTGCTTGAACTGGATTACGGCGCTGCCTGGGCGAGCGTAGAAAACAATAAAGATCTGCTTTACCGGCTTATCGGCCAACTTAGCTATCTGGCTGAGCAAACGCAAATGAGCGAGCCGGTGCTGGCGCTGAACGAGCGTGAAGCTAACGTTTCAGGTCAAATCACTGGACAAGTGCTTATGCTGCAAAGCGTGAAGCGCGCTCTGGATGAAAACCAGATAATGCTCTACGCCCAGCCGATCGTTGACGGGAACGGCCGGGGATATCATGAAATCCTTTCCCGTCTTTACTGCGACGGGCAGGTTATTGCGCCAGATAAATTTATGCCCATTATCGCTCAGTTTAACCTTAGCGCCTGCTTTGACATGCTGGTGCTGCAAAAGCTGCTTCATTACCTGAGTGAGCGTCCGCAAGCTGACAACGAGGCGCGCTTTTCCCTCAATTTAATGCCGATGACGTTGATGCAAAAGGGGATTGCGAGACAAATCGTTTCGCTCTTCAACCAATATCAGGTTTCGTTCAGCGCAGTGATTATCGAAGTGACCGAAGCGCAGGCCTTTTCAGATTCGGAAACCAGCCTGAAAAACGTCGCTCTGTTGCGCCAGAGCGGGTTGCGTATCGCCATTGATGACTTTGGTACAGGTTACGCTAACTATGAGCGTCTGAAGCATATTGAGGCGGATATCATCAAGATTGACGGCTGTTTCATTAAAGACATTATCAACGATCCGGTTGATGAAATGATTGTGAAATCGATCTGCGAACTGGCGAAGGTCAAATCTCTGACGGTGGTGGCGGAATATGTTGAAACACAGGCGCAGCGTGAAATGCTGCTTCGTCTTGGGGTGAATTATCTGCAAGGTTATCTGCTCGGCAAACCCGAACCACTGCAGTTCTGATATAAAAAAACCGGAGCCTGAGCTCCGGTTTTTTATTTTTTATCTATTACAGCACCAGCGCGGCGATAGAAGCGGAAAGCACGCTGACAAGCGTTGAGCCATATACCAGCTTCAGGCCAAAGCGGGAAACCACGTTACCCTGTTCTTCGTTCAGGCCTTTAATCGCACCGGCGATGATGCCGATGGAAGAGAAGTTAGCAAATGAGACCAGGAACACGGAGAGGATGCCTTCGGCGCGGGGTGAAATTTGGCCAGCCAGTTTCTGCAAATCCATCATGGCGACGAATTCGTTAGAAACCAGTTTAGTCGCCATGATACTGCCCACCTGCAGCGCTTCGCTTGCCGGAACACCCATCACCCAGGCTATCGGGTAGAAGATGTAGCCCAGAATGCCCTGGAAAGAGATGCCAAGCACCGCCGCGAACAGGGCGTTAAGACCAGAAATCAGCGCGATAAAGCCAATCAGCATTGCGGCGACGATAATCGCTACTTTAAAACCTGCCAGAATGTACTCGCCCAGCATTTCGAAGAAGCTCTGACCTGCGTGCAGATCGGACATCTGCAGATCTTCTTCATTTTCAACACGGTACGGGTTAATGATTGAGAGGACGATAAAGGTGCTGAACATGTTCAGAATCAGCGCTGCCACCACATATTGTGGTTTCAGCATGGTCATGTAGGCGCCGACAATCGACATGGAGACCGTGGACATCGCCGTTGCGGCCATCGTGTACATGCGGTTGCGCGACATTTTGCCCAGGATATCCTTATAGGCGATAAAGTTTTCTGATTGTCCCAGAATCAGCGAGCTTACCGCGTTGAAGGATTCGAGCTTGCCCATACCGTTAACTTTAGAAAGCACAGTACCGACAGCGCGAATAATAATCGGCAGCACGCGAATATGTTGCAGAATACCGATCAACGCAGAAATGAAGACGATAGGGCAGAGCACTTTCAGGAAGAAGAACGCCAGGCCTTCATCGTTCATTTTGCCGAAAACGAAGTTAGTCCCTTCGTTAGCGAAGCCAAGCAGTTTTTCAAACATGTCGGCAAAGCCTTTTACGAAGCCCAGGCCGATATTCGAGTTCAGGAAGAACCAGGCCAGAAGAACTTCAATGACTAATAACAGACCAATATAAGGCAGACGAATTTTCTTGCGGTCATGGCTAACCAGCAAGGCAAGCAGCGCAACAACAGCAAGCGCCAGAATAAAGTGCAGAACGCGGGACATGTTTGCTCCGAATATGAGGCAGGTTTAATTTCCGTGCACATTCTATGCAACAAACATTTAGAAAACGAGAGTAAACGCACACTATAGTAAGGTCCTGTGACGGAACGCAAAAAAAGTGATCCATCATACAATTCTGATATGTTAAGTAAGGAAGTGAAAAGTTACGTCATACTGCTACACTTGCATAACAACCGGGTCGCCAGAGCCGTTGGCTGTGACCGGACGCCATAAACCCCACCTTGCATTGTTTTCAGCTATCAGAGAAATCACGATTACCTTTCTTTAATGCACTTGATAATCATTCTCATTTTGTTAGCATGAAACATAGCAAAGGCTATATTTAGAGGCAAAGCATGAACAACAGTCGCGTTGAGAGTGGCAGTGGGCGTACAGCGCGTAAGTTAAGGCTGGCGCTAATGGGGCCGGCATTCATTGCGGCCATCGGCTATATCGATCCAGGCAACTTCGCTACCAATATCCAGGCGGGGGCCAGCTTTGGCTATAAGCTGCTGTGGGTCGTAGTCTGGGCGAACCTGATGGCCATGGTTATTCAGGTGCTTTCCGCCAAACTCGGTATCGCCACCGGTAAAAACCTCGCAGAACAAATCCGCGACCATTACCCGCGTCCGGTAGTCTGGTTTTACTGGGTGCAAGCCGAGATCATCGCTATGGCGACCGATCTCGCTGAGTTCATCGGCGCCGCCATTGGCTTTAAGCTTATCCTTGGCGTTTCGCTATTGCAGGGCGCGATATTAACGGGTATCGCGACCTTTCTGATTCTAATGTTGCAGCGGCGTGGACAAAAGCCGCTGGAAAAAGTGATCGGCGGCCTGCTGCTCTTTGTCGCAGCGGCCTATATCGTTGAGCTCATTTTTTCTCAACCCAAAGTCGCCGAGCTGGCGAAAGGGATGATTATCCCAAGCCTGCCCACTTCTGAAGCCGTCTTTCTTGCCGCCGGGGTGCTAGGGGCGACTATCATGCCGCACGTTATTTATCTGCATTCTTCATTAACGCAGAACCTTCATGACGGTTCACGCAAAGAACGTTACTCCGCCACCAAGTGGGACGTCGCCATAGCGATGACAATCGCAGGCTTTGTTAATCTTGCGATGATGGCGACCGCGGCGGCGGCTTTCCACTTCAACGGCCACAGCGGCGTGGCGGATCTCGATCAGGCTTACCTGACGCTTGAACCGTTGTTGAGCCACGCGGCAGCCACCATTTTCGGCCTGAGTCTGGTCGCCGCAGGGCTTTCCTCGACGGTAGTCGGCACGCTGGCCGGGCAGGTGGTGATGCAGGGTTTTGTGCGTTTTCACATTCCGCTGTGGGTACGCCGCTCTATTACCATGGCGCCTTCCTTTATCGTTATCCTGATGGGGCTCGACCCAACTCGTATTCTGGTCATGAGCCAGGTATTGCTGAGTTTTGGCATCGCGCTGGCCCTCATCCCGCTGCTTATCTTCACCAGCAACCCGAAGTTAATGGGTGAGCTTGTCAATACCACGCTGGTCAAACGCACCGGTTGGGCAATTGTTACCGTGGTGGTGGCGCTGAATCTCTGGCTTCTGGTGGGGACGGCGCTGGGGCTGTAAGTGCATCGTCAGGTAAGAAAAAAGCAGGCTTTATGCCTGCTTTTTTTGTTCGGTTAGTGATGGTGATGGTGGCCTTTTCGCCCCCAGCCATGGCGGTCGCTGCGGTCTTCCCAGCCGGCGCGGTAGCCGCGCTCATAGGCCCGGCGATTATCCCAGCCGCGTTTTTTATCCCAGCCGTGGTGCCAGCCATTATCATGGCGCCACCAGCGGCCATCGCGTCGTTCATAGTGACGATGCCAGTAATCACGGTCGCGCCAGCGGCCGCCGTCCCAGTAGTTACCGTAATTGTCACGATCGCCAATTTGTAATTTTATCGATGGCAACAGGGTGATTTCGCCAGCACTGGCGATAAGCGGCGTACCAGCGAGTAATACTGCCGCAAGAATCAGGGACCTGAACATACTCTTCTCCTTCACGATCGGGGCCATAAGGGCCTGTTACGAGAATATTACGGTCAGGTAAAGAACTCCTTTATCGCTTTAACTCCTAAATCCTGCGGCATAGCACTTTTTGCAAAATGTTTCAGACGAGCTCGCCGTTGAGTATGGTTTCGATTTCCTGCCGTTCTTCCTGCGTAAACTGCCGATTTGCCAGCATGCCAACAGCATCCTCAAGCTGGCTGGTCTTGCTTGCGCCAATCAACACCGAGGTTACTTTTTCATCACGCAGCACCCATGCGAGCGACATTTGCGAAAGCTTCTGGCCGCGGCGCTCCGCCATCGCGTTGAGCTGACGCACCTTCTTAAGCTTCTCTTCGGTAATCTGATCCGGATTGAGGAAGCGGCTGCCGCTTGCCGCGCGGGAGTCTGGCGGAATGCCGTGCAGATAACGGTCGGTAAGCTGCCCGCCCGCGAGCGGTGAAAAAGCAATGCTGCCTACCCCTTTTTCTGCCAGCACATCCAGTAATTCCTCTTCCACCCAGCGCTCAAACAGAGAATATTTGGGTTGGTGAATAAGGCAGGGGGTACCGAGCTCGTTCAAAATATCAATTGCCTTGCGGGCAAGCGGCGCCGGGTAGTTGGACAGGCCGACATAAAGCGCTTTACCCTGGCGCACCGCATGATCCAGGGCGCGCATCGTTTCTTCCAGCGGCGTCTCCGGGTCTGGCCGGTGGTGATAAAAAATATCTACGTACTCAAGCCCCATACGTTGCAGGCTCTGGTCGAGACTGGAAAGCAGATATTTACGCGATCCCCAGTCGCCGTAGGGGCCGTCCCACATGGTGTATCCCGCCTTCGAAGAGATGATTAATTCATCCCGATAAGGCAAAAAATCTTCCCGTAAAATGCGGCCAAAGTTGCTCTCCGCTGAACCTGGCGGCGGCCCGTAGTTATTGGCAAGGTCAAAATGCGTAATGCCCAAATCGAAAGCGCGGCGCAACAGCTGGCGGCTGGTTTCCAGCAGCGTGGCATCGCCAAAGTTATGCCAAAGGCCAAGAGAAATAGCCGGAAGCTTCAGCCCGCTGCGGCCGCAGCGGCGATATTCCATCGTCTGGTAACGAGCCGGATCTGCCTGATAAACCATGAAGAAAGCCTCAGTGTGAAGGTCTGCAGTAAGTGTATGCGTTTACACAAAAATGGTCGATCATCAGCCTACACCGCAGCACGCCGTAAATCCTGCTTTCCAGTCTGAATTGCTGCCGCATTCTGGACAGCGATCACACTTCTTCGATACTCAAATCAGGCCCTTATTAAAAGGATGGCTGTTATGTCTGCTCATTACAGCGTTGCGGATTATCTTCTCGACAGGCTGGCAAGCCTCGGCATTTCTCATTTGTTCGGCGTGCCGGGAGACTACAACTTACAGTTTCTGGATAATGTAATTAGCCACCCGCAGGTCAGGTGGGTCGGATGCGCTAACGAACTCAACGCCGCGTATGCAGCAGATGGTTATGCCCGCTGTCAGGGCGCAGGGGCGTTGCTGACAACTTTTGGTGTCGGCGAACTCAGCGCGCTTAACGGCATTGCCGGAAGCTATGCCGAATATGTCCCGGTTTTACATGTGGTTGGCGCGCCCTGTCTTGGCGCTCAGCGCAAAGGAGAATGTCTGCACCATACGCTGGGTGATGGCGACTATTCTCACTTTCTGCGTATTGCACGCGAAGTATCGGCAGCGCAAGCGTTGCTGAAGCCGGATAATGCCTGTGCTGAAATCGATCGGGTTATCCGCGAAATGCTGACGACCCGGCGACCTGTTTATGTGTTGTTACCTGCCGACGTGGCAAAAATGCCTGCCACTGCTCCTGTAAACGTTCTCACTGAGGCCGCTATTCCTTCCGATGAAAACGGACTGGCGGCTTTTAGCGAAGCGGTTAACCAGCGGCTGGCGCAAAGTCGGCGGCCTGCGCTACTCGCTGATTTTCTGGCGCAGCGCTTTGGGCAACAAAAAGCGTTACAGCAATGGCTGGATGATACGCCGATGCCGCACGCTTCGCTGTTGATGGGCAAAGGATTGCTGGATGAAAGCCAGCCTGGGTTCGCAGGCACCTACAGCGGCGCGGCAAGCGTTGACCGCGTACGCGAAGCCATCGAAGAGGCGGATTTGGTCATCTGCGTGGGCGTACAGTTTTCCGACACGATTACCGCCGGCTTTACCCAAAAGCTCTCTTACAGCCAGACTATCGACATCCAGCCGCAGGCCGCGCGCATCGGCGACCAATGGTTCAGCCCTTTACCGATGGCGCAGGCGGTGGAGATCCTGCATCAGGCCTCTAAGCGTCATGTGCAGCGCTGGCCGCAGCCCGATATCAAACCGCCCCGTCCCGAGCGGGGAGAGGCAAAGGGGCTGGACCAGGCTGCTTTCTGGTGCGAAATACAAAGGTTCCTCCGCCCCGGCGACATCGTGGTCGTGGACCAGGGAACCGCCGCTTTCGGCGCGGCGGCGCTGCAGTTGCCCGCAGGCGCGACGTTTCTTGTGCAGCCGCTTTGGGGCTCTATCGGTTACGCGCTGCCCGCCGCCTTTGGTGCGCAAACCGCCTCGCCGAACCGGCGCGTAGTACTGATTACCGGCGATGGCGCGGCACAGCTTTCCATTCAGGAACTGGGTTCAATGCTGAGGGAAGGGCAAAAGCCTGTCGTGATTATCCTTAACAATGACGGCTATACGGTTGAGCGCGCCATTCACGGCGCGGAGCAGCGCTACAACGATATTACCCGCTGGGACTGGACGGCGCTGCCGCATGCCCTGGACGTCAGTCATCAGGCGCAAAGCTGGCGCGTCTGCGAGCCGGTGCAGTTGCGGGGGGTGCTTGAACGCTTAAGCCAACCCGCGCAGTTGAGCCTGGTGGAAGTGGTGCTGCCGAAAGAGAGCCTGCCTGCGCTGCTCGGCGCCGTCAGCGCGGCGCTTGAGGCGCGCAACGCTGGCGGCGAAGGTTAGCTATCGTCGCGCGAAGCCATCATCAACGGTTTGCCCGCCAGCAGCAGCCAGGCGGGCAGCATAACGATGCACAGCAGCGGCAAAAGATTGAGATCCGGCACTATCGCCGCCGCCATAAAGAGGCTAAGCCAGCCGTCGCGTGTGACGACCAGCACCATTCCCAGGACCGCGCAGGAAAGCGTAATGGCGGCGGGCACCGCTTCTACATGTTCATGCAGCATGAACCCAAGCGACACGGCGACGAACACCGCCGGAAAAATTCGACCGCCGCGAAAGCCGCAGGCGGCGGCGATGACCAGCGCAGCCAGTTTTACAATCGTAAATAGCAGATAATCCGCCACGCTGTAGGTCTGGCTGAAGGCGAGTTGCTGCATCTCATCCAGCCCTTTGAATAGCGTAACGTGCCCGCCGATAATGCCGAGAAGGCCCAGACAGAACCCCCCCACGCCCAGGATCAGCACCGGGTGTTTTAGCCTGTGCATGAGTTTGTGCAGGCGCGGCAGGCACCAGACGGCGACCATTCCAAGCGCGATGGCGATAGCCGCCACCACCGCCCCGCTGAGAATGTCCACCAGACGCATCTGGCCATAAGGTGCGACAGACAGCGAAAAATGGGGATGGAAAAAGAGGCTGGTGGTTATTCCGCCAGCGGCGGCGGCCATTAGCGGCGCGAAAAGTTTATCCCACAGCGGCGCATCGTTGCTGCTGTTAAGGGTTTGCGAAAAGATAAGCGCGGCGGCGACCGGCGTGCCAAACATCGCGCCGATAGTGCCCGCCGCGGCAAGTATCGTCCAGTCCAGCAGATGGACGCGAGGCAATACCCGCGCGCCAAGCGCTACGGCAAGCGCAATATTCAGCGCCATAATCGGATGCTCTGGCCCAAGACTCACGCCGCCCGCCAGTCCCAGCACCAGCGCGATAATAAGACCCGGCAGCGCGAGCGGCGATACCGGCGCGCCGATAAGCGGTTCCAGCGCCGGGTCTGGCCCGCCGTGGCCGGGCAGATAGCGAATCACCAGCCCTACCGCCACGCCGGTCAGCGTCAGCATTAATAAAATCCAGAAAGGGGAATCGAGAGACACCCCAAGCCGGGAGGGAAGCGACTGCCATAACAGCGTTTGCAACGCCGCCGCCATCTTCATAACGCATAACAGGACGAGGCTTGAACCCACGCCAATCATCAGGGCAGGGAAGGAGAGCAACAGCATGGTTCGGGCTCGCGGATGGAGCATGATACCTTCCTTAACATATTGTACCGTTGTCTTATTCAGACCGCGCGCGCCCCTGTGCCATAATCGCATGACAAAAGGTGCTGAAACGGTAAAGGTAATCTGTGACAGCAGTCAATAAACCTGGGGCACTTATGCTATGACCATTGTTGTTCTGGCGCCGGGAAATTACAGTGTGCCAGGGACCAATTCTGAATTTAGCGGAGCAGTGAAATAATGACAAAATATGCTTTGGTGGGGGACGTCGGCGGCACCAACGCACGCTTAGCGCTATGCGATGTGGACAGCGGCGAAATTCTGCGGGCGAAGACCTATTCCGGGCTGGATTATCCGAGCCTTGAGGCGGTGGTGCGTGTCTATCTGGATGAACATAACGTCACTGTTACCGACGGTTGTATCGCTATCGCCTGCCCCATTACCGGCGACTGGGTGGCGATGACCAACCATATCTGGGCTTTCTCCATCGCAGAGATGAAAAAGAACCTCGGCTTTGCGCATCTGGAGATAATCAACGATTTTACCGCCGTGTCGATGGCCATTCCGATGCTCAAACAAGAAGAGCTGATCCAGTTTGGCGGCGGCGCCGCTCAACCGGGCAAACCTATCGCCGTGTATGGCGCAGGAACCGGGCTTGGCGTAGCGCATCTGGTACATGTTGATCGCCGCTGGGTGAGCCTGCCGGGCGAGGGCGGGCATGTGGACTTCGCGCCTAACAGCGAAGAAGAAGCGATTATTCTTGAACAACTGCGCGCCGAAGTGGGCCACGTTTCCGCCGAACGAGTGCTCTCCGGCCCGGGTCTTGTGAACCTTTATCGCGCGATTGTAAAAGCCGATGGCCGCCTGCCGGAAAACCTGCAACCGAAAGACATTACTGAACGGGCTCTGGACGACAGCTGCACCGACTGCCGCCGCGCGCTTTCGCTGTTCTGCGTCATTATGGGCCGTTTTGGCGGCAACCTGGCATTGACGCTGGGAACCTTTGGCGGCGTTTATATCGCAGGCGGCATTGTGCCGCGCTTCCTGGATTTCTTCACCGCGTCAGGTTTTCGCGGCGGGTTTGAAGACAAAGGCCGCTTTAAAGCCTACGTGCAGGATATTCCGGTTTACCTCATCGTGCACGACCAGCCAGGGCTGCTCGGCGCAGGCGCACACCTGCGCCAGACGCTGGGGCAAATCCTCTAATCTCAGGCGCCGCAAGGCGCCTTTTTTATAACCGCATCAGCAGGCGAAATTCTTTTACTTTGCTTCGGCTCACCGGCACCTGAAAGTCGAGATCCCGCAGGCGCAGAATATACGTGTTGTTAAACCACGGCTCTATTTCGCGGATTTTATTCAGGTTAACGCAGTAGGAGCGATGGCAGCGGAAGAAATGCGCCTCCGGCAGACGGCTGCAAAACTCGGTGATGTTTATGGGCATCACATAAGCTTCGCGGCGGGTATAGACGAAGGTCATTTTTTCATGCGCTTCGGCATAATAAATATCGTTAATATCGGTAACGATAATTCGCTCATCTTTAACGAGGTTTATCGTCGCGTTTTCGCGGTTTGCCGGGGCTGCGGCATGCGGGCTCGTCTGCTGTGAAAATGCCGCCTCCAGCTTCTGCAGCATGCTGATGATGCGCGATTCCTGATAAGGCTTAAGAATGTAGTCAAACGCCTCCAGTTCAAATGCTTCCACCGCATGCTCTTTCCAGGCCGTGATAAAAACGATAAACGGCTTATGGGCGAATTTACTGATGTTCTGCGCCAGCAGCACGCCATCCAGCGAAGGAATATTGATGTCGAGAAAAATGGCGTCCACGCGGTTGTGCTGTAAAAATTTCAGCACGTCCAGTCCGTCGTCGAAGATGCCGACAATTTCCATCTCGCTGTGTTCTTTGATAAGCCAGCTCAACTCCTGCTGCGCCAGCACTTCATCTTCAACAATGATGACTTTCATACGGCTCACCGTTACGGCTGAAGGGCGGCAGACGCGGCCAGCGCCTGCGGCTGATTAGGAACATAAAAAGCAATTTCAGTGCCCGGGTCGAGGCGGCGGATAAGCAGCCCTTCGCCATAAAGCAGTCTGACGCGGTGGTGCACGTTCAGAAGACCTATCTTATTGCCCGGCATTTCGTTCGCTTCCACCCGGTCGATAACCTGCTGGTCGATGCCGTGGCCGGTATCACGTACAGCGATGCGCACGCGGTTGCCGCTCTCCGTGACGCTAATCGTCACCACGCCTTTACCCTTGCGGGGCTGGATGCCGTGCACGATAGCGTTTTCCACCAGCGGCTGGATAAGCAGACTGGGCACTACGCAGTTAACCTCTTCATCGATGTCGTAGATGACGGTCAGCTTGTCGCCGAAGCGCGCCTGCTCAATAGCGATATAATCTTTTATCTGATAAAGCTCTCTTTTAATGTCTATCTGCTCATCATCGTTGAGTTCAATGTTGTAACGCAGGTATCGAGAAAGATTAAAAATCAGCTGGCGCGCGGTATCCGGATTCAGGCGAATGGAGGAGGAAATCGCGTTCAGCGCATTGAATAAAAAATGCGGGTTAATTTTACTTTGCAGCGCACGCAGCTCCGCTTTGTTCGCCATTTCGCGCAACTGTTCGGTGCGGGAAACCTCAAGCTGAGTAGAAATGATTTGCGACAGGCCGATAGCCATCTCCTGAAGAGAAGAGGTTATCTGGTGCGCGTGACAGTAATAGATTTTTAGCGTCCCGGTCACCACCCCTTTTTCCCAGAGCGGAATAACGAGCATAGAGTGAATTTCCGGGGTGCGGTGCGCTTCGTCATTGTTTTTAATAATGATCTTGCCGTAGCGGATCGCCTGTAGCGTTGTAGGACTAAGTTCGTCGTTATTGTCCCGATAGTTGTGCTCGCCCACGCCTACATAAGCCAGCACCCTTTCATTGTTAGTGATGGCAACGGCGTCGGCCTTAATATCCCGACAGATAATCGCGCACACCTGGCGCAGCGATTCGCTGTTGACCTGACGAAACAGCGGCAGCGTTTTGTTGGCGATATCCAGTGCGAGTTTCGCCTGGCGCGCGGCGCTGGCCTCTTTTTCGCCTTCCACGCTTCTGACCAGCAGCACAATAAAGCCAATCGACACCGTGCCGAGAATCATCGGCACGCCGATTTTCGACACGATATCGAGCCCAAGCGACAGCGTCGGCGCCCAGACGATCACCAGAATCATTGTCAGGGTTTCACACGCCATCCCGGCAAGAATACCGATGCGCCAGTGCTGCGCTTTCGGCACCCGCTGGTGGATCCAGCCTGAAAGGCAGCCCGCCACGATGCTGGTAATAAAACAAGGAATAGAGGTAATGCCGCCCATATCAATCAAATAGCGGTGAACGCCTGCGATAAGCCCGGTAATAATACCCACCCAGGGGCCAAAAAGGATGCCGCCGGACATGACCGCAATTATTCGCACGTTAACCAGCGAGCCTTCCACCGGTACGCCGGACCAGGTGCTGAACAGCGCGAACAGAGAAAAGATGGCGGTAACCGCCAACAGCTCTTTGGCGGTGTGAGCGCTTTTATGCAGCAACTCGCGGAAAAGGCGGATGCGAATCAAAAAGAAGAGGCAGATAAGCATTAATGCCGCGCGGTCAAACACCGCCAGCAGCATGTTGAAAATTTCGTGCACGTAATACTCGGGTTGTCATCAGGGAGAAAGGCCATAATAGAAAACCTGGCGGCAGATGACCAGCCGCCAGGTGTGCTGCGTTATTCGCCTTTCAGCTGTTCACGGCCGGCCGGGGTGAGACAGGCTTCGGTAGCGCGGCCAGTAAAATCCACTTCAAAGTCGTCGGCGGCGAAATCGGGCGGGGATCTGCCTTCAACAAACGCCGGCCACTGGCGCTTGAGGTAGGCGGCGTTTTTCTCACACCAGGGTGCGGCGGCGATATACATTACGTTGCTGTCAAACTCGCCCTGATGTTCGTTTTCCACGGCGTGTATAACATCACAGTGCCAGAAAACCGTGTCGCCCGGCTCCATATCAGGAATTGAGGAAATCCCAGTCAGTAAAAGGGGATGCCACTGTTCGTTAATAGATAATGCGCGGCCAGGCTTCGCCTCGCACAACGACTCCTCCGGCACATCATCCTGAAGGGCGCGCAGCAGGATGTAAGCCATGGCGTTGGCAATGGGCAGCAGCGTCAGCGTGCCGCCGTGTTTGCGCTGTTCGCTGAGCGCCGTCCAGCCCTGGAAAGTGCGGAACATAGAGCAGACCGCCGGGGAGGGGATTTCCCGCGCTTCAGTGCGTCCTTCAGCCTCAAAGGGATTATAACGACGCCATTCGCCGCTAAAGACATGACGATAAACGTGGCGGAAATTTTCATCCAGCCAGCGTTCCACCGAGCCGCCATCCACATGCGGCGACAGGCCCAGCGAAGAGGAGCGCGGCGGGCGGCGGCGGGTGCGGTCTGCATAAGTCACTACGCGGTTCGGATCGAAATGCTGCTTGCCCTGGCTTTCCGTCTGCCAGAGGTTATTGAGAAACACCTGCGCGGCTTTCATGCGTTCGTGCTGACGCGCTTCTACCTGTGGCTTCGACCAGTAGATGCCGTAGATCTGCGGTTTACTGTCGGCAAGCGTTCCGAAGTAGTTATCTTCAGCGGCGTTTTTCAGTTTTTCGACGAAGTTATTGCGTTCCAGGTAGTCGCCGATTTCCTTATTCCAGGCGCGCGCCTGGTTTTCTGCAAACACGCCTTTAATCACGCAGCAGCCGCGCTCGCGGATTAACGCTTTTTGTTGGTCGCTGATGCGGTTATGCAGAATATCTTCGGCGTGGATTTGCGGAACCGGGCTTTCGCCGCGCTCCATCTCTTCGCGGATAGCCTGGATTTGGCGCTTCATGTCCGCTTCCAGTTCGTTAAACACCGCTTTGTAATGAGGTAAGTCGCGGCGAAGCTTCTGTTTAACGTCACGAATAGCGGCGGGCAGATCGTTGATTTGCAGGGTCATCGCGGTAACTCCATAAGTGAGAGGGAAGAGGTTATAGGTTTGTTGCGACAGAGTTAATATAGCGCCTGGCAATCGGATAAAACAGGGATATCTTTCAAATGAAAGTTCCCGTTTTTCCTGACGTCAAAAATTGTTTGTTTTGCCTCTCGACAGAAGAAAATTTTTCAGGCTATTTTGTATACATGCCACAATCGTGGCGGCGTCGCTCGGACGGTCCGGGCGCTAACGTAAACCTGAGGAACCTATGGCTGACTCCAGCGCTATCCGTCGTTTTTCCCGTATCGATCGTCTTCCCCCGTACGTTTTTAATATCACTGCTGAACTGAAGATGGCTGCGCGTCGGCGCGGCGAAGATATTATCGACTTCAGCATGGGGAACCCCGATGGCGCTACGCCACCGCATATTGTGGAAAAGCTTTGTACCGTTGCGCAACGTCCCGATACGCACGGCTACTCAACCTCACGCGGTATTCCGCGCCTTCGCCGCGCCATTTCGCGCTGGTATCAGGAGCGTTACCAGGTAGATATCGACCCTGAAAACGAGGCGATTGTCACCATCGGTTCGAAAGAAGGGCTGGCGCACCTGATGCTGGCCACGCTCGACCACGGCGATACCGTGCTGGTGCCTAACCCGAGTTATCCCATCCATATTTACGGGGCGGTCATCGCGGGCGCTCAGGTGCGCTCAGTCCCACTGGTGGAAGGGGTGGATTTTTTCAACGAGCTGGAGCGGGCTATCCGCGAAAGCTATCCGAAGCCGAAGATGATGATTCTGGGCTTCCCCTCAAACCCAACCGCGCAGTGCGTAGAGCTGGAGTTTTTTGAGAAAGTGGTGGCGCTCGCTAAACGGTACGACGTGCTGGTTGTGCATGACCTCGCTTACGCCGATATCGTCTATGACGGCTGGAAAGCGCCTTCTATCATGCAGGTGCCGGGCGCGCGCGACGTGGCAGTAGAGTTTTTCACGTTGTCCAAAAGTTACAACATGGCGGGCTGGCGAATTGGCTTTATGGTCGGCAATCAGCAACTGGTGAGCGCGCTGGCGCGTATTAAAAGTTACCATGATTACGGCACGTTTACCCCGCTGCAGGTGGCGGCTATTGCCGCGCTGGAAGGGGATCAGCAGTGCGTGCGCGATATTGCAGAGCAGTACAAACGTCGCCGCGACGTACTGGTAAAAGGTCTTCACGAAGCTGGTTGGATGGTGGAGTGCCCGAAAGCGTCTATGTATGTCTGGGCGAAAATCCCGGAGCAATACGCCGCTATGGGGTCGCTCGAGTTCGCCAAAAAGCTGCTGCAGGATGCGAAAGTCTGCGTTTCCCCAGGCATCGGTTTTGGGGAGTATGGCGACACGCATGTCCGCTTCGCGCTGATTGAGAATCGGGATCGCATTCGACAGGCTGTGCGCGGCATTAAGGCGATGTTCCGGGCGGATGGTCTGCTGCCCTCAGGGAGTAAAACCGCAAGCGAAAGCGCCGAATAAAACAAAACAGGAGCCCAATGGCTCCTGTTTCACTCAGGTGTTTTGCTAAATCATCAGGGCAAACGTGCCGGCCCACAACAGCAGAATCACCGATACGCCCATAAAGAAGTATTTCACGTCACATCGCTCCGCATACTCTATTGTATGCTTAAAAACTCTACGCAAGGTCTCAGTATAGAGAGATAAAACCGCAGCCAGAGTACTTTGAGATTTTTCCCGTCCTGACCTGTCGATTCCCCCGAAAACGTTGACTATTCTGGGGCGCCAGCGGCCGCTAATGTACCCCTAAATTTTGAGGGAGACAAGCGGCTGCCGACCCGCTAAAAATTATTTTTTTATGGCTCTGCTTAATGATGTTATCCCATTAAAAATACTAGAAAAAAGATAATTTCCGGTGAGTAACTATTCACTCGCTTCCCCTTGCCTGACAGCCGCCAGGTATGTAAATGTAAGTAATTTGTTGTATCAGCAGAGCAGGATAAATGGTCATCAGTAAAACTAACGCAGAACACTACCTGTGGGGTGGGGACTGCGACGGCTGGCATCTGGTAAAAGCCCAGGATTTAAGCGTCATTCAGCAGCGTATGCCGTCGGGCCGGGGAGAGCAGTGCCACTACCATGAAACAGTAAGGCAGTGCTTTTTTGTCATCAGCGGTGAAATGACGGTCGAGCTTAACAACACGGTTTTTGTACTGAAACCGGGCGAGTCACTCGAAGTCGCCCCAGGGCAACTTCACCAGATTCGTAACGAGGCCAATCCTGATACCGAATACCTGGTTATTTCCCAGCCTATGACGCGCAACGACCGTCACGATTTTGCGGACAAGTCAGGGGCGAAGCGTTAAGCGTCAGGCCCCGCTTAAAGCCAGCCCGTTTTCCGCAATTTGCGATAAAGCAGGTAACAGGCCAGGAAAGTGCCGCCAATCGTAACCGGATAGCCATAAATCGATTTTATTTCCGGCATGTGTTCGAAGTTCATGCCGTACATACTAAAGACTATGGTTGGGATAACCAGGATAGCACCCCATCCCGCCAGCCGCTTGGTCACTTCGTTTTGCTGTACTGTCACCAGCGCCAGGTTTACGTGCATGGCGCTGGTCAACATTTCATGCATATTTTCCGCATCCATTACCGCGTGATGAGCATGGTCCTGCACGTCTCGCAGATAAGGCCGAAGCGATTTCGGAAAAATATCTTCATGCAGGCGAATTAGCTGATTGCAGATTTCGTTAACGGGTAGCGCGGCATTGCGAATTTCCAGCAACTGCCGACGGAGTGTATAAACCTCCTGCATCGCCTGCTTATCGAATTCGCTGCGGAACATTTTTTCTTCAAGCTTTGTAATACGTTCTCCAAGCGAAGCGGTAATTTCCAGATAATGATCGACAATAAAATCGAGCAGGCAATAAAGCGAGTAACCCGGGCCGCCTTCCGTCAGCATTTCCGGTCGCTCCTGAGCCCGCATACGGACTGGCGCATAGCTTTGCGAAGGGCCATGACGTACGGAAACCAGGTAATTTTTGCCAACAAAGAAGTGGGTTTCGCCAAAGTCGATGCGGCCGGCATCAGACATATAGGCGGTTTTCACCACAATAAAAATCGACTCGCCATACTGATCGATTTTAGGGCGCTGGTGCGCCGTCAGGGCGTCTTCAATAGCCAGTTCATGCAGGCCGAACTCTTCCTGCATGTTTTGCATAAACGGTGGATCGGGCTGCCAGAGACCGAGCCAGACAAAGTTATCCGGCGATTTTAGCGCGTCGCTGATGTCTTCGACATTAATCACTTCAAACTCGCCGCCAGGACGATAAACCATACTGTTAACAATCATATTTCTTCCCTGCGCACGCATAGTAATAGGGTAACTATAGCGACCGTTATGCTGCGTTTCCTGTTTAGTTTTCTGAATGTTGCGAAGGGCTGCTGACCTTTTTTTTGAAATAGCCAGTCTTGCTAGATTCATCTTCATGGCGTTCTGTCAGCGTAGGCGCGCTTTTATGTCCCTGCAGGCGTCGGATGAGATTAACATGCGTTTAAGTGGCCAACTCTTCATGTTGCCAGTAACAGGCAAAACGCAAAACCCTCCCTCAGTCATACCTGACCCGCCCTTCGTTAACTCTCTTACCTAAGGATTGCTGGAGATATCCAACTTATAGTCGCGCCACGGGCTCTTAAATACGCGTTCAACTATTTCCTCTTTACGTTGATGCAGTAGCATAAAGTATCGTGAACAAAGATGCCTTATCGATGCGTCGGGAGGGCTTTACGAAAGTGAAGGCATAATGGATCCGGTGCCAGGGATAAAGGTAACTTTTGCGTCTCAAAATACTTTCCAGGTTGATATTATGCTTTTGGTTTATCAATTTATCGTATACATAATCCAGAGAGTAATATTAACCATAAAACTCTTCTCCTTTATTTTCTACGCTAAATAAGCATGACGTGAGGAAAGGGTATTTTCTCCTCCATGGCAAGTGCTTAACTTAAGTGCCAGGAACGGGCGTATATTTCCTCGCGTAAACAAAATGGCCTCATCATATCAATTTGTCAGGTAAATCTTTTTTTGTTAATTCATTCTGGGATTCAATGCAATATTGATTTTTAACGGTGTTCTTCCTGGAATTATTAATATTTTCCTAATAGATTTGGAATTGAATTGTTACCGTGTAGAAATATTTTTCAACAGAAAATAACTGAGAAAAAAAGGTCGGTATATATTTCCTGGCGCCGGAATATCTGCCTTAACCGAAAATAATTAGAAATCCATTTGCTCTGGCATTGCGGATTTCTCGTAGCGCTCAGATCATGAGTATTTACATTTACGCTCTATTCCCCTCTTGTTCGTGCATGCAATTCGCGTAGCATTTCTAACGTAACTGTCTGTTTTATACATTCTATTTCATCGCTGTGGATGCGGCGAGGTGCTGTCCGGAAGATGTGCCAGAGGTTTCCGGTAATCAGCCGTCTGAAGCACGTCATATGAAGGAACATTGCATGTCCGGTTCATTCCAGGAAGAAATTCCAAAAGCCCGTATTAACCTCAAATTGAACCTGCACACAGGAGGCGCTCAGAAAAAAGTGGAGCTGCCGCTTAAATTGCTGGTGACCGGTGATTTCAGTAACGGACAAGAGAACCGTCCGCTGTCTGAGCGTACCAAAATCAACGTTAATAAAAATAATCTGGGTAGCGTTTTAGCTGAGTTTTCACCGTCCGTTAACCTCACTGTTGAAAATACCCTCGCTGGTGATGGCAGTGAAGAAAACATCCGTCTCAGCTTTAAAGAAATGAAAGATTTTGAGCCGGAGCAGGTGGCCCGCCAGATCCCTCAGCTTAAAGCGATGCTTGCCATGCGTAGCCTGTTACGCGATCTCAAATCCAATCTTCTGGATAACGCCACATTTCGTAAAGAGCTGGAAGCCATTTTGCGCGATCCGACGCTCAGCAATGAATTGCGCGCTGAACTCAATGCCCTTGCTCCGAAAGCCTGACGGAAAAAATTAAAGGAAAATGTTGATGTCTGTACAGAATGAAACCGCTGTGCCAGCAGGTGAGACGCTTGTCCAGGAACGTTCCGCAACTGAGGGGATTTACGCCTCCTTGTTTGAAAAAATCAATCTGAAACCCGCTTCCAGTCTCAGCGACCTGTCAGTCTGGCAGGATGAAACTGCCATGGCGGAAGCCGGTGCTAACGAACGCATTACTGCAGGTGTGCAGGTGTTCCTGGAGCGTCTGCGCCAGTCGGGTCAAAGAGTGGAGAAGCTCGATAAGACGCTGATTGATCATCATATCGCCGAGCTGGATCACCAGATTAGCCGCCAGTTGGATGCTGTCATGCACCACGAGGCGTTTCAAAAAGTTGAGTCATTGTGGCGCGGCCTGAAACATCTGGTGGATAACACAGATTATCGCCAGAACGTGAAGACCGAGATCCTGGATGTGTCCAAAGACGATTTGCGCCAGGATTTTGAAGATGCGCCGGAAGTTATCCAGAGCGGGCTGTACTGGCATTCTTACGTTTCGGAGTACGACACCCCAGGGGGAGAACCCATTGCGGCGGTAATCTCGGCGTATGAATTTGATGCCAGCCCGCAGGACGTAGCCCTGATGCGCAATATCTCTAAAGTGTCAGCGGCGGCGCATATGCCGTTTATCGGTTCTGCCGGTCCGAAATTCTTCCTCAAAAACTCAATGGAGGAGGTCGCCGCCATCAAAGATATTGGCAACTACTTTGATCGCGCCGAGTACATCAAATGGAAATCCTTCCGCGAGACTGACGACAGCCGCTATATGGGGCTGGTGATGCCACGCGTCCTGGGCCGCTTGCCGTATGGTCCGGACACCGTGCCGGTGCGCAGCTTCAACTATGTTGAGCAGGTGAAAGGTCCGGACCATGAGAAATACCTGTGGACCAGCGCCTCCTTTGCCTTTGCGGCTAACATGGTGAAGAGCTTCATCAACAACGGCTGGTGTGTGCAGATCCGTGGCCCGCAGGCCGGGGGCGCGGTGAACGATCTGCCGATCCATCTGTATGACCTCGGCACCGGCAATCAGGTGAAAATCCCGTCGGAGGTGATGATCCCGGAAACCCGTGAGTTTGAATTCGCCAATCTGGGTTTCATCCCCCTGTCGTATTACAAAAACCGCGACTACGCGTGCTTCTTCTCAGCCAACTCCACGCAGAAACCGGCGCTGTACGATACCCCGGATGCGACGGCCAACAGCCGCATCAATGCGCGTCTGCCATACATCTTCCTGCTGTCGCGTATCGCGCACTACCTCAAGCTGATTCAGCGCGAAAATATCGGCACCACCAAGGACCGCCGTTTGCTGGAGCTGGAGCTGAACACCTGGGTACGTGGGCTGGTCACTGAAATGACCGATCCAGGCGATGAGCTGCAGGCGTCTCACCCGCTACGTGATGCGAAAGTGATTGTCGAAGACATAGAAGACAACCCGGGCTTCTTCCGCGTGAAACTCTATGCGGTACCGCACTTCCAGGTAGAAGGGATGGACGTCAACCTGTCGCTGGTTTCCCAGATGCCGAAGGCGAAATCATAAGCTAAGGCAGGAAGTCAATGAAAACGGAACAACCGTTATGGGGCAGGGGCCAGATGGTCTCTCCCCAGCACTTCCAGCAACAGGCCGCTTATGCGGCCTGGTCTGCGGAATGCATCGCCCGGCTGGGCCTCAGCCAGCCCTGGGGAATAATTGACGCCACCTTCGAGCCGGATGCCCTGAAGCTGGGCCGCCTGCAGGCCCGCCATCTGCACGTCCGTTTCCCCGACGGCACGCTGATTGATACCGATAATGCGGATGCCCTGCCTCCGGCGCTGGCGCTCGACAGTGAATCGCATGAAGTGGTGGTAGTTCTGGCGCTTCCGCTGCTGCGGGCGAACGGCGGCAACTGCCTTAAACCTGATGAAGTGGCTGAACGTCCGGTGCGCTATCGCCAGCGCTGGCGGGATGTCCGCAACACCTTCGGGGACGATACCCGTCAGATTGCGGTGATGCAGCCGGAGCTGACATTGCGCTTCGCCTGGCAGAACAACAGCGATTACCTGACCTGCCCGGTCGCCCGTCTGCAGCAGGATACGCAGGGCGCATGGTTACTGGACGAAGCTTTTCTCCCGCCGCTGCTGACCATTCAGGGTAGTCGCTGGCTGGTGACCCAGTTGGAACAGCTGATGACGCAACTGCGTGCCCGGCTGAGTCGCCTGATGGCAATGCGCCGGGAAAGCAACGAACGTATGGCGGATTTTGCTGTGGCCGACGTGTCCCTGTTCTGGTTGCTCAATGCCCTGAACAGCGCCGAACCTGTGCTCGGTCAGTTTCAGCGCAACCCACAAAGCCCGCCTGAGCGTTTGTATCCGGAGCTGGCCCGGTTTGCGGGCAGCCTGCTTACCTTCTCACTGGAACACCAGGTGAGTGCTATTCCTGTCTGGCAGCATGAGCAACTGAATAACGTCTTCCCGCCGCTCTTTGACCTACTGGGCGACCTGCTGGAAGCCAGCCTGCCGTCGCGGGTGGTAGCGATTGAGCTTGAGCATGATGCCCGGCTTCACTTCTGGCAGGCCCGTCTGCATGACCCACGCCTGCGCGAAGGGGCGGATTACTACCTCTCCGTGCGTTCGCCGATGCCGGTGGCACAGCTGCAGGAACAGTTCCCGCGCCAGTGCAAGGTGGGCAGTCCCGATCATGTCAGGAGTATCGTCAATTCATCACGGGTGGGTGTGCCCCTGATGCCCCTGCGTCATGTGCCGGCCGCCATCCCACTGCGTCTGGAAAACCAGTATTTCAGCCTCGATGTCTCTCATCCTCTGGCCAGCGAAATGCTACAGGGCGGCACCTGTATGTTTTACGTTCCGGGCATGCTCGGCGAGCCTGAACTTGAACTCTTTGCGGTACTGAGAACATGAGTGAGCCTAAACGCAGCGCTGCTGCGTCCATTGATATTGATGCCCTGCTGCAGGACACCTGGTTGCAGGTCATCAGCTTGCGCCACGGTCCGACGTTTCAGGATGGAGAAGGCCGGCTGCTGTGGGAGCGCTGTATCGCCGATGTGGAGCGCGTGCAGCGTGAGCTGAAAGCGAGTGAACTCGATGAAGCCAGCTGTCAGCATATTCTCACTGCACAGTGTGCGCTGCTTGATGAAGCCGTCAAAGGTCGCGGTGTGGAGGATGACGCCTGCGTGCAGTGGTATGACATTCCCCTGCAGGGACACTTCCTCGGCACCATGGACGCGGGTGATACGCTGTGCGATCGGATGCGTGATGTGCTGCGTGAACCAGCGCCTGACCATGCTGTCTTGACCTGCTTCCAGCGGGTCATGATGCTGGGATTCCTCGGCAGTTTCCGATCGCTGAACGATCCGGATCGCCAGAAACTCGTCAACGCGCTCAGTGAACATGTCACGCCGTTCAGCTATCCACAAACCCATCCGATCCTGGCGGAAAGCCGTACCGGGCGTGGAATGGGCGGCTGGCTGGCGTCATGGCCCGTGCGTATTGGCCTGAGCGTGGCGGTGGTGGCCGCGCTGTGGTGGGGACTGAGCCACTGGCTGGATCAGACACTGCTGACCCTGCTACCGGGGGCTGTGAAATGAGTCCTGCACAACAGCGCGGGCTTGCGCTGTGGGCCGCCCTGCTGAGTGCAGTGGTCTGCCTGGGTTTCCTGCCGGTATCCAGACTGGTTTCTGTGCTTCTTCTGCTTACCGTTCTGGGGCTTATCCTGGCGTTCTGGTATGTAGCCAGTCGTCGTGCGGAGCATGACGTCATCCTGCGTCAGGATGACCTCCCGGAAGCCACTTACCGTCAGCCTGTGGTGCTGGTCTGTGGCGATCTGCCGCTGGCCTGGCCACAGCAGTCACCGGTGCTTACGGTCACACAGGGATGCTGGATCCGGGTGGAAGACCATCAGGATCCGGAGCAGGTAGCCCGACAGGTGCTGTGGCTGCGCCCGGACTGGGGACGTCAGTTGTCGGTGATGGTCAGCGTCTGTCCGCAGAAGCATGCAGACATCGAGGCGCTGACCAGTCGCCTGCTGGCCCTGCGCTGGCAAATCAGCCAGCTGCGTAAAGTGACGGGTCATTCTGTGCCGCTGGTTCTGAATGGTCAGGTGGGCAGTGCGATGACGAATGATCTGCTCTGGCAGGCGGCTATCCCGGGGGAAGGGGTGAGGGTCTGGCGTGAGTCTTCAGCGCCGGGTTCAATCGCTGCATGGGTCACCACCGGTGGGTCGCCTGCGATGCAGCAACAGGTGCTGATGAACAGCTTGATGAGCTGGTTCCAACAGCACGTCCAGGCTGTCTTTATGGATGAGAACCCCGACGTTCCTGTCATTGCTCCTGTCTCGGTGCTGTGGGGAATGAGGCCGATCCTTGCCGGAAGTCTGGCCACATCAGCCTGGACTGCGTGGCTTTCGCATCACACTGCGATGCAGCAGGTAGCGGGCTGGCAGCCGTCAGGAACGGACAGTACGGTTATCTCCCCCTTTCCGGATTTTATTCTGCCGCTGCTGCCCGAAGGACGAGGCCTGACGCCGCGTGGGCGAACCTGGCGTTGTGCGCTCGGGCTTTTCACGCTGGCGGCGATTGCAGCGCTGCTCAGCAGTGGCTGGAACAATCGCCAGTTGCTGCAGCGTGTGAGCTTCGATATCGCCCGCTATGACCGTATTCCGATGCATGATTTCGGACCAAAAGCCGATGCCGTTGCTGTACTGCGTGACGATGCGGCTGAGCTGGATGACCAGGCGCGCAATGGCGTACCGGCGCGCATGGGCCTAGGTCTGTATCAGGGGGAGCGCCTGCGAATGCCTGTGCTGGATGCGATCCGTTCGTATGTGCCTCCACCGCCGCCTGAACCACAGCCGAAACCCAAACCGGTGCCGAAAATTGTCCGCCTCGACAGCATGTCGCTGTTCGATTCCGGTAAATCCGTGCTGAAGGCTGGTTCCACCAAAATGCTGGTGAACTCACTGGTCGGTATCAAGGCGAAACCGGGCTGGTTGATTGTGGTGTCAGGTCACACCGACAACACCGGCAATCCAGTGCTCAATCAGACGCTATCCCTGAAACGTGCCGAAGCGGTGCGCGACTGGATGCGTGATACCGGTGATGTACCGGAAAGCTGTTTTGCGGTGCAGGGCTATGGCGAAAGCCGTCCGATCGCAACCAATGACACCCCGGATGGGCGTGCGCTCAACCGCCGTGTCGAAATCAGTCTGGTACCACAGGCCAACGCCTGTCAGATACCGGGCCACACCCAGGCGTCATCGCAGGATGATGGCGCATCACAACACAATGGAGAGTAATTCCATGGCAATTCCTGTTTATCTTTGGCTGAAAGACGACGGCGGCGCAGACATTAAAGGTTCTGTGGACGTTCAGGATCGTGAAGGCAGCATCGAAGTTGTCGCTCAGGAGCATAACCTGTACATCCCGACCGATAACAACACCGGCAAACTGACCGGTACCCGTATCCACACTCCGTTCCTGTTCACCAAGGAAATCGACTCGTCCAGCCCGTACCTGTACAAGGCAGTGACCACCGGTCAGACCCTCAAGTCTGCGGAATTCAAGTGGTACAAAATCAACGACGCGGGCCAGGAAGTGGAGTACTTCAACACCAAACTGGAAAACGTGAAAGTGGTGAAAGTGAATCCTGAAATGTATGACATCAAGGATCCTTCTAAAGAGAAGCACAACCACCTTGAGCGCATTGAACTGCGTTACGAAAAAATCACCTGGACCTATAAAGACGGCAACATCATTCATTCCGACTCCTGGAACGAACGCGCTACCGCGTAAGCCCGATGCGGACGGGGTTTCCTGTCCGCAGTTTTTTGCTGAGGGCCTGTCTGAAACGGGCTTTCAGCAAAGAAACCCACAAACTGCCAGCCCGACCGTATGCGCTTTGGTCCCCATCCCAGGAAACAGCGATGGGCGGTAGCGTGTCCTGGAACCGACAAAGAGAGAGATTCATGGAAAATCCAGCCATTCTGTTACGCCGTCTGAACCCATACTGTGCCCGTGCGATGGAAGGCGCCGCCTCTTTATGCCAGACCCGGGCGCATGCGGAGATCTTACCCGAGCACTGGTTACTGAAACTGCTGGAGCAGGGAGAGGGTGACCTGACCGTACTGGCGCGCCGCTATGAGTGGGATATGGACAGCATCTGGCAGGATTTACTCAGTTGGCTTGACAGACAACCCCGCTCGGTGCGCCATCGACCCAATCTTTCTGAACTTATTCAAACACTTATGCAGCAGGCATGGCTGATTGCTTCACTCAACGGTGAAGAACAAATCCGCAGTGTTCATCTGTTGATGGCGCTGGTTAAGAAACAGGGCCTGGTCCGTTGTGATGGTTTGTGGCCGCTGCTGACGCTGGGACAGCGCCAGCTGGAACGTCTGAGGCCACTACTTGATGCGCAGTCGGATGAACGCCCGGATGTGCAGCTCGAGGCTGAACTGGCTCAGAGCCGTGGCGGGGACGTGGAGTTTATCGGGCGTCCAGTCGGAGCTGAAGTGAAAGAGGGCGAACTGAGCCAGGCTCTGCAGAACGCGCTGGATAAATTCACCCTCGATGTCACCGCCAAGGCCAAAGAGGGCAAAATCGACCCGGTCTTTGGCCGTGACACTGAAATTCGCCAGATGGTGGACATTCTCTCCCGCCGTCGCAAGAACAACCCGATCCTGGTGGGGGAACCCGGTGTCGGCAAAACCGCGCTGGTGGAAGGTCTGGCGCTGCGCATTGCCGAAGGCAACGTGCCGGAGTCGCTCAAGCCTGTGGCGCTGCGTACCCTTGACCTCGGCCTGTTGCAGGCAGGCGCAGGCGTGAAGGGCGAATTTGAGCAGCGCCTGAAAAACGTCATCGATGCGGTACAACAGTCTCCGGCGCCTGTCCTGCTGTTCATCGACGAAGCGCATACCATCATCGGTGCCGGCAACCAGGCTGGCGGTGCCGATGCGGCTAACCTGCTGAAACCTGCCCTGGCGCGTGGCGAACTGCGCACCATCGCCGCCACCACCTGGTCCGAATACAAACAATACTTCGAGCGCGATGCCGCGCTGGAGCGTCGTTTCCAGATGGTTAAAGTCGATGAGCCGGATGACGACACCGCCTGTCTGATGCTCCGAGGCCTGAAATCCCGCTATGCGGAGCATCATAACGTCCATATTACCGACGATGCGGTGCGCGCCGCGGTCACGCTTTCGCGCCGCTATATAACAGGCCGCCAGTTGCCGGACAAAGCGGTCGATTTGCTTGATACCGCCGCAGCCCGCGTGCGCATGAGCCTTGATACAACGCCAGAACCGTTAACCCGCATTCGCTCGCAAATTACGTCGCTGGAAACGGAGAAGCAGGCGCTGCTGGAGGACATTGCTGCAGGCAGCCAGAACCATGACGAACGTCTAATGGCGATTGAACAGGAAGAAGTACGCCTGATTGTTGAACTCGACGAACTGGAAACCCGGTATGGCCAGGAGCTGGCGCTCACCGGGCAACTGCTGAAAAGCCGCCAGGATATCTCCCGCCAGAGCGAGATTCACGCGTTACAACAGGAACTGAATGGTTTGCAGCACAGCAACCCGTTGCTCTCCGTGGATGTGGATGTACGCACCGTCGCCAACGTAATTGCCGACTGGACCGGCGTGCCGCTCTCCTCGCTGATGAAAGACGAGCAGACCGAACTGCTGACCCTTGAAAACGAAATCGGCAAACGCGTGGTGGGCCAGGACGCTGCTCTGAACGCCATCGCTCAGCGCCTGCGCGCGTCAAAAACAGGTTTAACGTCAGAGAATGGCCCCCAGGGCGTGTTCCTGCTGGTCGGCCCGAGCGGGGTCGGTAAAACGGAAACCGCGCTGGCGCTGGCGGATGTGCTGTACGGTGGTGAAAAATCGCTGATTACCATTAATCTCTCCGAATACCAGGAGCCGCACACCGTTTCCCAGTTGAAAGGCTCGCCTCCGGGCTACGTGGGTTACGGTCAGGGCGGCATTCTGACCGAAGCGGTACGCAAGCGACCGTACAGTGTGGTACTGCTCGATGAAGTGGAAAAAGCGCACCGGGATGTGATGAATCTGTTCTATCAGGTGTTCGACCGCGGCTTTATGCGCGACGGTGAAGGGCGTGAAATCGACTTCAGAAACACGGTTATTCTGATGACCTCGAACCTCGGCAGCGACCACCTGATGCAGTTGCTCGACGAACAGCCGGAGGCCACCGAAGGCGACCTGCACGAACTGCTGCGCCCGATACTGCGCGACCACTTCCAGCCGGCACTGCTGGCGCGTTTCCAGACCGTGATTTACCGTCCGCTGGCAGAAACGGCAATGCGCACCATCGTCGAAATGAAGCTGTCACAGGTCAGCAAGCGCTTACATCGTCACTACGGTCTGACCACGCACATTGATGAGAGCCTGTATGACGCACTCACTGCCGCCTGCCTGCTGCCGGACACTGGCGCACGCAACGTCGACAGCCTGCTGAATCAGCAAATTCTGCCGGTACTGAGTCAGCAGTTGCTGAGCCACATGGCTGCGAAACAGAAACCACAGTCG
>NZ_JALJCP010000008.1:0-494402 GCF_023079515.1 Franconibacter sp. IITDAS19
AACAGTTTGGTTCAAAATGTTCAGTTTTTCCCGCCACTTTTTCTATTCTCTATTTATCCCATACTCCATAAAATCGCTGTGAATTACTGGCAGTGTAGATCACCGTATGCTTTATATTCCGGTGGCCCAGGTAATCCTGAATCAGCCTGGTATCAACGCCTAAATCAGCCAGGGCATAGCCGCAGGCGTGGCGCAACATATGAGGATGCGGAGTGATGGTCAGCCCGGCCATTTCGCCATAGCGCCGCAGCAGGCCATAGACCTGCTGGCGCGAGAGCGCCCCGCCCTTTTGCGACAAAAAGAGCCACGGCTGCCCGCTTCCCTGATAAAGACGGCGGGCTTCAAGCCAGGTTGTCAACGCGGGAAAGACCTCGTCCGTTAATGGATGGACGGTGGAAAGCCCATTTTTAAGGCGTCGGATATAAATTATTTTCTGATTCAGGTCGAGGTCGGTCAGTTTAATGCCGCAGAGTTCAGATACCCGCAATCCATGATAAAAGCAGAGCGTAAACAGGCAGGCGTCACGCTCGCGGTGGGTTCCCTCAGCGGTGGCTTTAACTATCTGGCTGATTTCATGACGGGTAAGGTATTTGCGCTGCTTCATCGGTGTCCCTTGTAGTTGTTGGAAAGGTGATAACTTCGCTATGAAGACTATTTCAGAAATCAGAAAGTTACATAATAAAGTCGCGCCTGTCTTTACCGCAGCCCCGGCAGTGTTAGCAGAAAAATCGCCTGCGGTCCGGACGCTTTCCTTCAACGACCTTCAGCGGCCCGCTAAAGCGATTGACGAGTTGATGGCCTGCTTCCTGCCCGCCAGCACCCCGTGTAAGCCGAAAACCGGTATGTTGACCGCCCGCCCCGGAGAAGATGAAGGGTTTATCTACCTTATCCGCAGCGGCCGCTTCGACACCTTCCGCCTGATTGACGACCTCTATCTCGGCGTGGGATACGGCCCGGCGATTGTTGGCCTGCAAGAGTTGTTCTGCCATGCGCCGAGCCGCCACTATGTTCAGGTAATGGCCGATACCAGCGTGCATGCGCTGCCCGCAAGGCGCGCCCGGGAGCTGATTGAACAGCATAACCTCTGGCAAAGCGCGAGCCTGATCCTCTCGTTTTATCTGATGTTTATGATGTATCGCGATGAGCACATGGTGAGTAAAAGCGCCTATACCGTGGTGCGCGCCAAGCTGATGGAGTACATGGAAAACCGCGATTTTCATATGATGCGCAAGGAGAGCATTGGGCCCTTTATTCAGAAGACCACCACGCTCTCCCGCAGCCTCATCTACAAGATCCTCGCTGAGCTGACCGAAGGCGGCTACATCACGGTGAACCGCGGCTGCCTGGTCAAAATCTTCTATTTGCCCGAAGCGTTATAACGCTGCGCAAAATGCTCAGAAAGCAAAACGCCCCGCCGGGATCGGCGGGGCGTTTATCAATGCCAGACAGGCGCGGTTAAGGTTTAAAAACCGCCCGCACGCAACCATCCTCTTTATTCTTAAACATTTCATAGCCGCGCGGCGAGTCTTCCAGCGAGAAGCGATGCGTGGCGAGGAAATCCGTACGCAGCTCGCCCCGCTCGGCATGCGTTAACAACGCTTTCATATAGTGCTGGCCATGCTGCTGCGCGGTGCGAATAGTCAGCCCCTTGTTCATCGCCACGCCGAGCGGGAATTTGTCCATCAGCCCGTAAACGCCAAGGATGGAGAGCGTGCCGCCTTTACGGCAGCAGTAGATAGCCTGGCGCAGCGCGGTGCCGACATCGGTGTGCATGCGCAGCGCCTGCTTGGTTTTATCGTAGGCATACTGCAAGCCTTCACCGTGCGCCTCCATACCGACAGCGTCGATGCAGCTGTCCGGCCCGCGTCCGTGGGTCAGCTCCAGCAGCGCCTCATAGATATCCACTTTGGTGTAATCCAGCGGGATAGCGCCCACCAGATCCCGCGCCATCGTAAGCCTTTCCGGGAAGCGGTCGATAGCGATAACTTTCTCCGCGCCCATGATGTAGGCGCTTTGCGCGGCCATCAGCCCGACGCCGCCGCACCCCCACACCGCCACCGTATCGCCAGGATGAATATTACAGAAGTCGGCGCCCATGTAGCCCGTCGGCGCGGCATCGGAGAGAAACAGCGCCTGCTCGTCAGGCACCCCATCCGGCACCACAAAGCAGTCGTTATCGGCAAAGGGCACGCGCACATATTCCGCATGGGAACCAGCATAGCCGCCAAAGGCGTGACTGTAGGCGTAAATACCCGCCGTCGGGTAGCCAAGGATCTGCTCCTGCATATGGGCGTTGGGATTGGTGTTATCACAGCAGGAAAAGAGGTGATGCTGGCAGTACCAGCACGAGCCGCAGGCGATAAATGACGGCACCACAACGCGATCGCCGCGCCGGATGTTTTTAACCTCCGGCCCCACTTCCACCACTTCGCCCATAAACTCATGGCCTAAAATATCCCCCTCCTCCATGCTCGGGATAAGGCCGTCGATAACGTGCAAATCAGAACCGCAGGTGGTGGTTAGCCCCACTTTGATAATGGCGTCGTGCGGGTTGACAAGAACCGGGTCCGCTACGGTTTCCACTTTTAAATCGTTAACGCCGTTCCAGCATAGTGCTCGCATACGCTTACTCCTCCGCTTTGTCCATTCCCCCGTGACGCCCCGCAGGCTGCGGCACGTTGGTGGCGATTTCACCCGTTTCGGCAAGGCTCTTAAAACGGCGCAGTGCCTGGCTTAACATCGCCTCCGGCACCATCTCCATTTTCTTCGACAGCCATTCACCAAGAAAACCGCCGGGCGGGTCGAAATGCATGGCGAGCGTCACTTCCGTTCCCCGTTCATCGGAAACCGGCTGGAAAGAGAGCCTGCCGGCGTTCGGCACGCTGGCTTTTTCGTCTGAGGCCCAGCTGATATAGCGGCCCGGCTGCTCATCCACGATATGCGCGTCCCACTCAAGCTTGCGGCCAAGCGGCAGCTTCACATGCCAGCGCGAAGAGGTATCGCTCAGGATAGTGATAGTGGCGAAATGGTACATAATGCGCGGCAGCGTAGTCGGGTCGCGCCAGAGGTGATAAAGCTCATCAGGGGAGCGGTGAATAAGGATGGATCGACGCAAGCCTTGCTCGTCGTGCCCGGAGGCGGGCCGGGTGTTTTCTGCGTTTTGCTGCATTGGTCTCTCCCGTAAGGTCGATGGAATGCGTTCTCCTTTTCGTTGTTCTCCTTTTAAAAGCCTCATTAACTATAGTGCAAAAAAACGGGGCAACCCTTTGAAAAACCGCCCCGCTTCGCCATTAACGCCCCTGCCGCTCGCTTTCTACAATCTCTTCGATGGTAAAAGGATGGAACTTGATGGTGACGATTTTATCGGTCACTGCGAGGGTCGGATTAGGCAACCGCTCATTCTCTCCCTTTGGCGAGCTGGTTTTTACCGCAATGCCGGGCTGAGCCAGCCCCTCGTCGGAAAGCAGCGCCAGCGCGCGGGCGTTCAGCGTTTCCGGCGCGCCAGGCAGTACGATTTCGATATGCTCCCAGCCTTCATGCGGGTAGCGCTTCTCGCCAGGCCATGGCAATTCGACGATATGAAAGCGCCAGTGGGCGACGCAGACCGGCTCATGCAGGCGGAACAGGCAGATGGGCCGCCCGTTGATGATATTTTCCGACAGCAGCTCGCCGCACTGCTCAAACCCTTTGCGCCAGCGCTCCGCCGTGGCGTTCTGGTGGCAACGCAGGGAGATATGGTCAGCGTGCAGCGGCGCGATATCCAGCCCCAGCCGTGCGGCGAGGTCGGTAAGCGCAGTCGTAAAACGGGGCAAATCCCCGGCGATGTCGGTGAGTTCGTTAATAGCCTGCCAGTTCATGGGCGTCTCTCTGTGCGTCAAAAGCCGCTAATCTACCCTGGCGGGCGGCGCGTGATAACCCCTGTCACAGCCGGGCTGACGCCTGTTGCCAAATGCAGTATACTTCCCGCCTTATTTTTTCCATTGTCGTCGCCCTGGCGGATAAAAACAGGCGGCGAGCGTAACGTAAGGTATCCCGGTGAATATTCAGGCTCTTCTCTCCGATAAAGTCAGTCAGGCACTGATTGCCGCAGGCGCCCCTGCGGATTGCGAACCGCAGGTTCGTCAGTCAGCCAAAGTGCAGTTCGGCGACTATCAGGCCAATGGCGTGATGGCTGTCGCTAAAAAACTGGGCATGGCGCCGCGACAACTCGCAGAACAGGTCATCGCCCATCTCGACCTCACCGGGATAGCCAGCAAGGTGGAAATCGCGGGGCCGGGCTTCATCAATATCTTCCTCGACCCGCAGTTCCTGGCGAAGAATATCGACGCCGCCGTGGCCTCCGATCGCGCTGGCGTGGCGAAAGCAGAAGCGCCGCAGACCATTGTGGTGGACTACTCCGCACCGAACGTGGCGAAAGAGATGCACGTGGGCCACGTGCGTTCCACCATCATCGGCGACGCCGCCGTGCGCACGCTCGAATTTCTCGGCCATAAAGTGATCCGCGCTAACCACGTCGGCGACTGGGGCACCCAGTTCGGCATGCTGATCGCGTACCTTGAAAAGCAGCAGCAGGAAAACGCGGGCGAAATGGCGCTGGCGGATCTCGAAGGCTTCTACCGTGAAGCGAAAAAGCACTACGACGAAGATGAGGCTTTCGCCGAGCGCGCTCGCGGCTACGTGGTGAAGCTGCAGGGTGGCGACGAGTATTGCCGCGAGATGTGGCGCAGGCTCGTCGACATCACCATGACCCAGAACCAGATAACCTATAAGCGCCTGAACGTGACGCTGACCCGCGACGACGTGATGGGCGAAAGCCTCTATAACCCGATGCTGCCAGGCATCGTCGCAGACCTCAAAGCCAAAGGTCTGGCGGTTGAGAGCGAAGGCGCGACCGTGGTCTTTCTCGACGAATACAAGAATAAAGAAGGCGAGCCGATGGGGGTTATCATCCAGAAAAAGGATGGCGGCTACCTTTACACCACCACGGACATCGCCTGCGCGAAATACCGTTACGAAACGCTGCACGCCGACCGCGTGCTCTACTACATCGACTCCCGTCAGCACCAGCACCTGATGCAGGCGTGGACCATCGTGCGCAAAGCGGGCTACGTGCCGGAATCCGTGCCGCTGGAACACCACATGTTCGGCATGATGCTGGGCAAAGACGGCAAACCGTTCAAAACCCGCGCGGGCGGCACCATCAAGCTTTCCGAACTGCTGGACGAAGCGCTGGATCGCGCCCGCCGTCTGGTGAGCGAGAAGAACCCGGATATGCCTGCCGACGAGCTGGAAAAGCTGGCGCACGTGGTGGGTATCGGCGCGGTGAAATACGCCGATCTCTCCAAGAGCCGCACCACCGACTACATCTTCGACTGGGACAATATGCTGGCGTTTGAGGGCAACACCGCCCCTTACATGCAGTATGCGTATACCCGCGTGCTCTCTGTTTTCCGCAAAGCGGAGATCGACGAAAGCGCCCTGCAGAGCGCGTCGGTAGTCATTACCGAAGATCGCGAAGCGCAGCTTGCCGCCCGCCTGTTGCAGTTTGAAGAGACGCTGGCGGTGGTGGCGCGTGAAGGCACGCCGCACGTGATGTGCGCTTACCTTTACGACCTGGCGGGCCTCTTCTCCGGCTTCTACGAGCATTGCCCGATCCTGAGCGCGGAAAGCGCCGAGGTGCGCAACAGCCGCCTGAAGCTGGCGCTGCTGACTGCGAAAACGCTGAAGCTCGGTCTGGATACCCTCGGCATCGAAACGGTTGAGCGTATGTAAAGACCAAAATAAGGCCCGCATGCAGCGGGCTTTATTCGGTTCGGACCGTAAAGCGGCTCGCCATTCGGCGGGCCTTTTTTTACAGGTACGTTCGCAAAAACTCCGTAAGGGCGAGGATCGCCATCGCCTGACCGTAAGGCATCGAGGTGAGCGGGATCTGGCGATAAAATTCCAGATCGCTTCCCATCCCGGTGCCGAACGACACCTGCAACAGCTCGCCCTGCGGCGAAATATTCGCCATCACGCCTTTGATGGCTTTCTCCGCCACCGGCGCGTACGCCTTGCTGATATAACGCTTACGCACCGCTTTTAACATCCCATACGCAAACCCGGCGGTCGCAGAGGCTTCCAGATAGGATGTCGGGTCATCGAGCAGCGTATGCCACAGCCCGCTCTCGTCCTGACACGTCGCCAGCGCCGCCGCCTGATTTTCCAGCACCTGGATCAGGTAGCGACGGGTGGCGTTGTTTTCCGGCCAGTCCATTAGCTCCAGAAAATCGGGGATCACAATGGTTAGCCAGCTGTTGCCGCGCGCCCAGCGGGCGCTGGCAAAGTTATGGCGGCCTTCATAATTCCAGCCGTGAAACCAGAGGCCGGTCTCCCGGTCCATCAGGTTCTGCACGTGCAGCAGGAATTGATATACCGCCTCTTCCACATACTCCGGCTTGCCGAGCAGCTTGCCGATTTTGGCGAGCGGCAGCACCGTCATCATTAATGTGTCGTCCCACATCTGCTGCGAGTTCTCTTCGGCAAGGGTGATGTGCTGCATGCCGCCGTGCTCGGTGCGCGGCATGTCATACATCGCCCACTCCGCCCAGCTTTCAAGCCAGGGCAACAGCGCCGGATTGCCAGTCTCTTCGTAGCGGTATGCGAGGGTCAAAAACGGCGCCATGGTATTGACGTTTTTGGTGGTCGCCCCTTCGGCGAAACGCGCGCTGAACCAGCTGTCGATAATGTCGCGCATCTGCTCATCGCCGGTCTGGCGATAGTAGTGATACATGCCGTAGAGCCCGACGCCGTGCGTCCACTCCCAGCCCGCCCACCCTTTGGTGTCTATCACCCGCCCGTCATCCAGGCGCAGCAAAAACTGACCGGTTTCATCCTTAATATTGACCAGATTGTCCGTCATCTTATGGATGAGGGATTTCAGTTCGTCCCGGGCGATAAAACGTTCCGGCTGGCGCAGCAGCGCGCTGTGTTTGACAGGCCAGACAATCATTAACTTATCCTCTGATGGGGGTTGAATTCAGATCGTGCGCATCCTTAAGCGAAGGCGCGGCGGGCTTGTGGCGATTGAGAAAACCGATGTTGTTATTGCCCCACAGGTTTTCATACGGCATGCCGGCGAGCATCTCCACGGTGGCGCGGGCCTGCGGCGTGGCCGATTCGGGGATGGCACGGTTAGCGACGCGCATTTTCGCCGTCTCCTCGCGCAGCACGCTATGGGTTTTCAGGTTGAGCTTAAAGCGCAGCGAGACAAGGAAACCGCAGGCTAACACCAGCACGGTGCCGACGCTTAAAATCAGCAAAATGGTGTGGCTGACAGCAGGCGGCTGGCTGCTCTGGCCGGAGACAAAGCCGGACATCTGCATCACAATTCCCACCAGCATTACCGCACCAGCCTGCGAGGCTTTACGGGTCAGCGTCATGATGCCTGCGAAGATCCCCTCGCGGCGCTGCCCGGTTATCACTTCGTCCACGTCAGCGATATAGGTGTAAGTATTCCACGGCACATAGTTGATGCCGCCGCGCCCCAGACCCGCCATCGCAGAAACCAGCAACAGCAGCGAATAAACATCGCTCAGCCCGGCGTAATACAGCACGGCATAGGAGATGGAGCTTAAGCCGAACAGCACGACCACCAGACGGTAAGAAGGCGCAGGCCCGAAGCGAATGCAGAGCGGGATCATGCCGATAACGGCGATAAACTGCAGAATCGCCATAGTGCCAAGCAGGTTGGAGGCCATCGACGGGCTTTGCATCAGCACGAAAACCACGTAGTAGGTAAACACCGCGTTAAACACGTCCTGAGCGATATACCCGCCGAGATACATGCCAAGATGCTGGCGGAAAATCTTAATGCGCAGCGTGGAGCCCAGTTCGGTGACGAGACGACTCAGGCTCTGGCGCAGCGTGAGACTTTTCTTCTCCTCTTCCGCCCGCAGCGCCGCTTCCGTCCACGCCTCGCGCGGCCGCTCCCAGGTAAAGATCCAGACCAGCGTCAGCATGATGGCGCACAGCACCGCAAACACCACGCTCGCGTAGAAGAAGGAGATAGCGTTGTCTTTGCCGAAGTGATTAATCAGGATGCCCGGCAGGAATGAAGCGAGAATGGCGGACATCTGCGCCATCGAGATGCGCGCGCCGGAGAATTTGGTTTTCTGTTTGAAGTCATCGGTCATCTCCGGCACCAGCGTTTCGTAAGGCACCAGGATCATGGTGTAGACCACGTCAAACACCAGATAGGTCAGCAGATAGTACCAGTAGTTCATGCCGCCAACCCACATCAGGCAATAGCTAAAGACGCAGGGAATGCCGAGCAGGATAAAAAACTTGCGACGACCGAAGCGCTTGCCGAGCCAGGTAGAGCCGAAGTTATCGGTGAGAAAGCCCATGAGCGGACTGACGACCGCATCCAGCACGCGGGCCATAGCGAAGATAAACGTCGCCTCGATGGGGGTGAGTCCGCAGAAGGTAGTGTAAAAGTAAAGAAGCCATGCGGCGGTGAGCGCTGTCGTCCCTGCGCCGAGGAAATCGCCTGAACCATAAGCGAGATAATTCGCGAGCCCAATTTTACGAGTTTTCATTGCCGTCAACCCTGTGTTTTATGCTGGAAGCCTCCTGAGCAGGAGACGCCATTAACGCTGTCACGGCTAAAGTAAAAGTAAGGCGCAGGGGAAACCTTTTCCTTTTTGCCACCGCCCGGAAGGAACTGGCAAAAATACAAAGAGTTCCGCCACCAGCTTCACCGATTTATAAAACAGCGTTTCACAGGGTTCAAAGCGAGAGTTTAAAAATGCGGGCCAGCCGTCAAAAATGGCTGGCCCGTGAGAAAAGAGGGAAAAGCGGAATTACCGGTAGTTCACAATCACCTGATTGCTAAGCACCTGCAAGCGCGGATAAAGTTTGCCGCCGCCCGGCACTTCCCAGATAAAACGCAGCGGCTCGCTGGCCGGCACGTTAGTAAAAGCCCGGGTGGTGCCGGTCTGCCCTTCTATTTCGACGCAGCGCGACTGCGAGCAGAGGCGCACCAGCAGCCCGGCGGGCGTCGGCCCGACAAGCTCGTAGCGCCAGGCGACTACCGTCATCAGCCCGTCTGGCGGCTGCCCGGGCGACAGCGGCATGGAAGAAATAGCCTGGCCGCGATTGCTCAACGTGATGCCTTTACTGCTCGCCTGCCACGCCCCTTCACCCGCGGCATGTGCCAGCAGGGGCAGCAGCAGAAAAAGCGCTGTAAGTTTGCGCATTACTGGCCCCCGATAGTCGCCGTCATGCGAATGTTGCGGTTATCTGAAAGCTCCATGTTGGAGAGCACCACCAGTTGCGGCAGGCTGCGGCGTAAAAAGCGCGACAGCAGCGGACGCAGCGCGTGGTTGACCAGCAGCACCGGCGGCGCACCCATCGTCTCCTGGCGATGCAGCGCTGCCTGCGCCTGCTCCAGCAGACGGTCGGCCAGACCCGGCTCCAGCCCGCCGCCGCCCTGCAGCGCCTGCAGCAGCAGACGTTCCAGCGCGGTATCAAGCCCAATAACCTGCACTTCGCCGCTGCCCGGGAACCACTGCTGCGTGATGGCGCGGCCCAGCGCCACGCGCACCACGGAGGTCAGTTCATGCGGGTCATTCTGCACCGGCGCATGTTCGGCAAGCGTCTCAAGGATAGTGCGCATGTCGCGAATAGGCACCTTCTCGGACAGCAGATTCTGCAACACTTTGTGCAGCGTAGTGAGAGTAACAATGCCCGGCACCAGATCTTCGGTCAGCTTCGGCATCTCCTGCGAGACGCGATCCAGCAGTTGCTGCGCTTCCTGACGGCCGAAGAGTTCCGGCGCGAACTGGCCAATCAAATGGTTGAGATGGGTGGCGACGACCGTGCTCGCTTCCACGACGGTAAAGCCCTGGATCTGCGCCTGTTCTTTTAGCGCGCTTTCAATCCAGATAGCGGCGAGACCAAAGGCCGGGTCGACGGTGGCTTCGCCCGGCAGCGTGCCTGCCGCCGTGCCGGGGTTAATCGCCAGCCAGCGGCCAGGATAGGCTTCGCCGCTGCCAATCTCCACGCCTTTCATCAAAATGCGGTAGCGCGCCGGAGGCAAGTCCATGTTGTCGCGAATGTGCACCACTGGCGGCAGAAAGCCCATCTCCTGCGCGAATTTCTTACGAATACTGCGGATACGGCCAAGCAGCTCGCCATCCTGCTGAAAATCGACCATCGGAATCAACCGGTAGCCCACTTCCATGCCGAGCGAGTCTTCCAGCTGCACGTCACTCCAGGTCGCTTCCACAGCCTGCGGGTTTTCAGTCGCTTTGACGGGTTGCGCCACCTCGGGCTTCGCCGTTTCGCGACCGCGCATCCACCAGGCGAGGCCCAGCAGCGCGGCGGTAAAGAGCAGGAAAACGAAGTTCGGCATGCCCGGCACCATGCCGAGCAGGCCAAGCACTGCGGCGCTCAGCACCATAACGCGCGGGTTGCTGAACAGCTGAGTCACCATCTGTTCGCCCACGTCCTGATCGGTGGCGACGCGGGTGACGATAACGCCAGCGGCGGTGGAGATAACCAGCGCCGGGATTTGCGCGACCAGACCATCGCCGATGGTCAGCAGCGTATACGCTTCCGCCGCCTGGCCTACCGGCAGACCATGCTGGATAACGCCCACCAGCAGGCCGCCGATGATGTTGATAGCCATGATAAGCAAGCCGGCGACAGCGTCGCCGCGCACGAATTTACTCGCACCGTCCATCGAGCCGTAGAAATCCGCCTCTTGCGTCACTTCCGCGCGGCGTTTTTTCGCTTCATCTTCGCCAATCAGGCCGGCGTTGAGGTCGGCGTCGATAGCCATCTGCTTGCCAGGCATCCCGTCCAGCACAAAGCGCGCGCCCACTTCCGCGATACGCCCGGCACCTTTGGTGATAACCATGAAGTTAATAATAACGAGGATGATAAAGACCACGATGCCGATAGCGAAGTTGCCGCCGACCAGGAAGTGGCCGAAAGCCTCTACCACTTTGCCCGCCGCCGCCGCGCCCGAATGCCCTTCCATCAGAATGATGCGAGTCGAGGCGATATTCAGCGCCAGACGCAGCAGCGTGGTAAAGAGCAGAATGGTCGGGAACGCCGCAAACTCCAGCGTGCGCTGGGTGAACATCGCCACCAGCAGCACCATAATGGAGAGCGCGATATTAAAGGTGAAGAGCATGTCGAGGATAAAAGCCGGCAGCGGCAGCACCATCATCGACAGGATCAGCAGAATAAGTATCGGCCCGGCAAGGATCTGCCATTGCGTCGTTTTCAGGTTGCCCGGCAGGCGCAGCATAGCCACCAGATTAGCCATCAGTGTCCTTCTCGTTCATAAAATCCAGTGCGGCAGGCACCGGAAGGTTTTCAGGTTTTTTCGGGATAAGACCGCCAGCGGCGCGCCAGCGTTTCAGTTGCCATACCCATGCCAGCACTTCCGCCACGGCGGCGTACAGCTGACCCGGGATTTGTTGTCCTATTTCCGCATGACGGTAAAGCGCACGCGCAAGCGGCGGCGCTTCGAGGATCGGGATGCGATTCTCGTTGCCGATTTCACGGATGCGCAGCGCGACCAGCCCTGCGCCTTTCGCCACCACTTTCGGCGCGCTCATTTTGTTTTCGTCATACTGCAACGCCACGGAATAGTGCGTCGGGTTGGTAACGATAACGTCCGCTTTCGGTACATCGGCCATCATGCGGCGGCGCGCGGCGGCGCGTTGCTGCTGGCGAATGCGTCCTTTTACGTGCGGGTCGCCTTCCTGGTCTTTAAATTCGTCACGAATATCCTGGCGAGACATGCGCAGCTTTTTCACATGGCTGTGGATCTGCCAGAAAACGTCAAAGCCGACCATCGGCACCAGGCCCATCACAATCAGCAGCCCGCAAAGCGCCACAAGGTTAAGGGAATTACCTAGCGCCTCAACGGGCGATTCGCTTATCAGCCGCAGCATATCCGGCCAGTTATGCCACAGATACCAGCCGGTAACGATGCCGACCAGCGTCGATTTCATTAGCGCTTTTAACATCTCCGCCAACGCCTGCGAGGAAAAAAGCCGCTTGACGCCGGAGATCGGGTTGAGTTTTCCGAGGTTGAAGGCGATCGACTTAGCGCTAAAGAGCACGCCGCCTAACAACATCGGCGCGCCAATCGCCACCAGCACCAGGCCAATCATCAGCGGCATCAATGCCAGCAGCGCTTGCTTAATCAGCGAGCTGATTAAACTCACCGTCAGCCGCGGGTCATTAATAATGCTGTGGTCGAAATGCAGCCCGCCGGAGAGCATGGCGGCCAGTTGACGGGCGAGCGCCTCCCCGCCCATCCAGGTAACGCTCAACCCTACCAGCAGCATCAGCAGGGAAGTGAGTTCTCTGGAACGGGGGATTTGCCCCTCCTCACGCGCTTTTTCTAGTCGGTGGGGTGTGGGGGCCTCTGTTTTGTCCTCGTCGCTATCGCCGGCCACTTCGCAAACTCTCTGCCCAATTCGTCACGCTTATCATGCCAAAGGACACCCGCGCTAATGGCTGAATTAACGTTAAGAAATGGTGGGGTTTCTGCCGTTAAGTGGAATGAATCAACACCGATGGAAGCAACGGTTGCCGCACTATTGCGCATCGGCTCATAAAATAAAGATATATCTGTGAAAGGGTTAGTGTCGCTTTCTGTAGTCTGATAGCGTAGCAAAACACCGACAAAAATAGGGGTTATTATGGAAATGCAGTGGGAAAAATTGCTCAGTAGCGCTCGCCGTAAGGATAAATATAAAAAGGCTATGCAGGAGGAAGAAGCGCCCGCCTCTTACGTCACACCCCCCATCAGTACTGGCCGCCAAGAACTTGAGCGCGACTACGACCGCGTCCTCTTTGCCGCGCCAACGCGCCGCCTCGCCGATAAAACACAGGTTTTTCCGCTCGACCGTAATGACAGCGTGCGTACCCGCCTGACCCATTCTCATGAAGTGGCGAACTTTGCGCGTGGTATTGGCGTGCGGCTTGCCTTTGAGATGAAACCCACCATCTTCGGTACGCTACCCGACAGCCTTTGCGTCGAGCGCGACGTCCCTGCGCTGCTCGCCGCTATCGGTCTGGCACACGATTTAGGTAATCCACCGTTCGGGCATCAGGGCGAGGCTTCCATGCGCACTTGGTTTGAACGCAATCTGACGCCGCTGATTAACGAAGCGACGACAACAGAGATCCACGACCGCACTATTTTCAAAGACTTCCTGAATTTCGACGGCAATTCACAAACCTTCCGCCTGTTAACGAAGCTTCAGGTTATTAATGATGAATTCGGCCTCAACCTGACTTACGCAACATTAGCAGCTTTAATAAAATATCCGAGATCGTCTTATACCACGGCCGCGCAGCACTGGAAGAAGCACGGTTTTTTCTGGTCGGAAAAGGATGTCGTAGAGGATGTCTGGCATGAAACAGGTTTATGCGAAGGCGTCAGGCATCCGTTTACCTGGCTCATGGAAGCCTGTGATGACATCGCGTATTCAATACTGGACGCAGAAGATACCGTTAAAAAAGGCCTCGCCTCTTATCAGGATCTGATTAATTTCCTGCAATGTTGGGAATCGCAGCATAAAGATACCGAACCCGACAAAGACCCTGTGATCAGGGATGTAATTGCTCTTACAGAAAAGAAGAACATAACTTATCGCGATAAGCTCAAAGAACTTTCCCCTGCCGAGCTCAATGACTTGAATATGCAAATTTTTCGTGTTAACGCAGTCAGCGCACTGATAAACAGCGTAGTTACTGCATTCGCCGAGCATAAAAATACCTTAATGCAGTACAGTTGCCCCTGGACAGATCTCATTAGTAAGAGCAATGGCGCAGAGCTCTGTAAGGCACTCAAAGAGTTCGACCGTACCCGCGGTTACCGTCATCGTAGCGTGCTGGAGCTGGAGCTACGCGGTTCAAACCATATTCAGGGTGTAATGGATATGTTGTGGGTAGGCATTCATGGTCATAAGACTAAGGCCGAGCAAAAGCGAGAAAGCGAACTCAAAAAAACCGACGTAACCTTCGTTGAACGCGAATCTTATGACTCTGATACGCCTTTTGGGCGATTTGCATATGGGCGCATCTCAGAAAACTACCGACGTATATTTGAAGACCCGAGTAACACACTGCCTGTGCTTTACAAAGAGGCCCAATTGCTGGCTGACGCTGTTTCAGGCATGACGGATAGCTATTTGATGGCCCTGCACGATGAGCTAAAATCGCTTTATGAATACCAATATCGCTTACAGGCGAGACCTTCTTAAGCGTCGCATCGAAGCTTATTTTAAATCCTGCGACGAGCGTGTTGCCGCGAGAGAGATGATTATGCGTCTCGCGGCGCATTCGCACGCCTGGATTTTTGGCGGTATGATCCGCGATATTGGGCTTTATGGCAGTAAAGGATTCAGATCCGATATCGACATTGTGATAAACACTAGCCGCGACGCATTGCTGAACAATCTTCGCCGTCTGGAAATTAACGATTTCCGCCTTAATAAATATGGCGGCGTACGCTTTCGCTACTTAAACATCGATTTTGATATTTGGTCCCTTGCAGATACCTGGGCGTTTCGTGAAAACCTTATCCCGCTCGAAAGCGAGCAAAGTTTGTTCAAAACCACGCTAATGTCCTGGGATGCGGTGCTGTATGGGTTACATAACCGCGCTCTGATTAGTCCGGAAAATTATCTGGAAGAGTTACAAGAGAAAAGACTGGAGTTAGTGCTCGGCCACACGCCTAATGAAACCGGCGCGCTGGTGAAGATTTTGCGTACGATTTACGGAAAACAGGTGGGTAAAATCGGCCCCCGGTTGGGCGCTTACCTGCAGACCCAACTGGCGCATTACGGTAATGACACGCTCATGCGCTACGAGCACGCGCATTACGCCGATCATACCATTAACGGGCTACGGCTTGAAAAACTGCGTCAGCAGTTAATAAGTTTCGAAGCGCAAACCGATCTGACGCTGGATTTTCAAAAGCCCCAGCAACAACTTATGTTGGCTCTGCCCGAGAAATAAAACCGCCGCCCTAAGACGGCGGTTTTAGCTTAAAAACCCAGGCTGTCCAGCAGGTCGTCGACCTGATCCTGGCTTGCCACAACGCCTGCGGCCGTGGCGTCCAGTTGGGGGCCATTAAGCAGGCTTTCGTTCTCACGCTTCGGACGCGCGGCTGGCTCCGGCATGTTTTCCAGCAGCACCATCAGCAACTGGCGCTCAATTTCCTGAATCACATCCATCATGCGCTTGATAACCTGACCGGTCAGGTCCTGGAAATCCTGCGCCATCATGATGTCCAGCAGCTGGGCGTTAGTGAAGCTGGTGTGCCCCGGCACTTCCGCCAGGTACTGACGGGTATCGGTAACAAGCTCCCGGGCGTCGCTCAGCTCAATGGGATTTTCAAACCATTCGTCCCAGCGTTTGCTAAGCCCTTTCGCCCCTTTTTCCAGCTCGTCCTGATGCGGCTGCGACGCTTCAACGCTGTTGAGGGCGCGCTCTGCGGCCTGCGCCGTCATCTGGACAACATAGTCGAGACGATCCCGGGCATCCGGAATCGCCTCGGCCGCTTCCGCAATCGCCTGATCCAGACCAAGCTCACGCAGGCTGTCACGCAGCATACGCGTTAAGCTGCCAATGCGAACGATGATATCGGCTGCGGAATGTTCTTCAGTGGGTTTCATTGCAGAATGAATCATCAGGAGCTCCTCACATTCCGAGTTTCTCGAATATCTTGTTCAGCTTCTCTTCCAGCGTCGCCGCGGTGAAAGGTTTAACGACGTAGCCGCTGGCGCCCGCCTGAGCGGCGGCGATGATGTTCTCTTTCTTGGCTTCCGCTGTCACCATCAGCACCGGCATCGCCGCCATTGCGCCGTCGGCGCGAATGGTTTTCAGCAGTTCCAGGCCATCCATGTTCGGCATGTTCCAGTCGGAAATCACAAAGCCAAAACCGCCAGCCTGCAATTTGTTCAGCGCGTCTACGCCATCTTCGGCTTCTTCCACGTTGTTAAAACCCAGCTCTTTAAGCAGGTTACGCACGATGCGACGCATGGTGGAGAAGTCATCCACAACCAGAAACTTGAGCTCTTTATCCGCCATAAAAACTGCACTCCTCTTTAAATACGTATTGCCTGTCCGGCACTGATTTTCGCCAGCATTTGCTGGCTGACCTGGCTTAGATCGACGACTTCGCTGACGCCACCCATATTGATGGCCTCACGCGGCATGCCGAACACCACACAACTTGCTTCATTCTGCGCAATGGTCCAGGCGCCCGCCTGGTGCATCGCCAGCATCCCCGCCGCGCCGTCGTTGCCCATCCCGGTGAGGATAACCCCCACCGCGTTGCGCCCCGCATGTTTGGCGACGGAGTGAAACAACACATCTACCGCCGGGCGATGCCGGTTAACCGGCGGCCCGTCGTGAATCTTAATTTGATAGTTCGCCCCGCTGCGGGTGAGCTCCATATGCTTATCGCCCGGCGCGATATAGGCATGGCCCGGCAGCACGCGCTCGCCGTCTTCCGCCTCTTTCACCGTTATCTGGCAAAGCTTGTTCAGACGCTCAGCGAAGGAACGGGTAAAGCCTGGCGGCATATGCTGGGTAATTAGCACCGCCGGGCTCGAAAGCGGCAGCGGCTGCAGCACGTGACGAATTGCCTCGGTGCCGCCCGTCGAGGCGCCAATAGCGAGCAATTTTTCAGAACTCAGCAGCGGGCCTGCCTTCAGCGTGGCCGGCGCGCTGACGGGCGCGCGGGCGGAAAGGCGAGCGCGGGAAGCGGTACGCACTTTCTCAGCAATCAGCTCGCTGTAGGCCAGCATGCCTTCGCGAATGCCGAGCTGCGGCTTGGTGACAAAATCCACCGCCCCCAGCTCCAGCGCGCGAAGCGTCACTTCCGACCCTTTGCCGGTCAGGGAGGAAACCATCACCACCGGCATCGGGCGCAGACGCATCAGCTTTTCGAGAAAATCGAGGCCGTCCATGCGCGGCATTTCGACATCCAGCGTCAGCACGTCCGGATTAAATTGCTTAATCAGATCGCGCGCGACCAGCGGGTCCGGCGCGGTCGCCACCATCTCCATGTCGCTGTGGCTGTTGATGATTTCCGTCATGATCTGGCGCATTAGCGCCGAATCATCCACTGACAACACTCTGATTTTACTCATTGTCTTTCCTTACTCAGGGCGTATACCGTCTGACCGCGCAGCCAGAAATCGCGACTGAGATTGCTGAAATTCTCCGAATGTCCGGCAAAGAGCAGGCCGCCTGGCTTAAGCAGCGGCACGAAACGCTTGAGGATCGCCTCCTGCGTTTCTCTGTCGAAATAGATCATGACGTTTCGACAAAATATCGCGTCAAACGGACCCGGAACGTTGTACTGCTTGTCCAGCAGGTTGAGCGAGGCGAACTCCACATGGTTCGCAAGCTCCCCACGCACCCGCACCAGCCCTTCATGCGGGCCGGTGCCGCGCATGAAATAACGCTGCAATTGCTGAGGAGAGAGGGTTTTCAGCTCCTCCTGGCGATAGATGCCGCTCTGCGCTTTTTGCAGCACCTCGGTGTCAATATCGCTTGCAAACACCTTCCAGCGGCCCGGCGCTGTGCCAAGCGTATCGGCAAGCGTAATGGCCAGCGAATAAGGCTCTTCCCCCGTCGAAGCCGCCGCGCTCCAGACCTTGTACTCACCGCTGCGCTTGCGCGCATGCTCGGCCAGCACCGGAAAGTGATGCGCCTCGCGGAAAAACGCGGTCAGGTTGGTGGTCAGCGAGTTGATGAACGCCTGCCACTCGGCGCTGTTGGCGTTCGCCTCCAGCATGCTGAGGTAGCGGCCGAAATCATCAAGCCCGAGCGTGCGCAGCCGACGCACCAGCCGGTTGTAGACCATGTCTCGTTTGTGGTCCGCCAGCACGATCCCTGCGCGCTGGTAAATCAATTGACATATCCGACGAAAATGCGCGTCGGACAGCGCAAGGCGCTGTGTCATAGGCAACAGGAACGAGGGTTGCCCACCAGGAATGGTTGTTGTCATAGCGCCTTTTTACTCACAGTCAGGGGGATACGGCTACGGCGTTGAGCGCAACGGCGTCGTCTCGCTCAACAACATGTTTCTCTTCAAGATTAAATACCGACACAACCGCCGTCAGACGATCGGCCTGGCTTGCCAGCGTTTCAGCCGCGGCAGCCGCCTCCTCTACCAGCGCGGCGTTCTGCTGCGTGACCTGATCCATCTGGCTTACCGCCTGAGCGACCTGCTCAATGCCCCGGTGTTGCTCATCCGAAGCGGAGGCGATTTCGCCCATAATGTCATTCACCTGGGTTACCGAGCGGACAATCTCCGCCATGGTTTGCGCCGAGTTATCCACCAGCGACGACCCTTGCTGCACCCGGGATACCGACTCCTCAATCAACGCTTTGATCTCTTTCGCCGCCTCGGCGCTGCGGCTTGCCAGGTTACGCACTTCGCCTGCCACCACAGCAAAACCCCGTCCCTGCTCCCCTGCGCGAGCCGCTTCCACGGCGGCGTTAAGCGCAAGGATGTTGGTCTGGAAAGCGATACCGTCGATAACGCTGATGATGTCGCCGATTTTTTGCGAACTCGTTTCTATCTCATGCATCGTTTGCGCTACATTCGAGGCCTGTTCGCCGCCCCGCTTTGCGGTTTCGGCGGCGCTTTTCGCCAGCAGCGAAGCCTGACGGGCGTTTTCAGCGTTCTGGCTTACCGTCGCGGTCAACTCTTCCATGCTGGCCGCGGTCTGCGCGAGCGATGCCGCCTGCTGTTCGGTACGCGAAGAGAGATCGTTATTGCCGGCGGCAATCTCGCTGATGCCGGTGTGCATCGCAAGGCTGCCGTTGCGCACTTCACTTACCGTTTCCCGCAAGGCGTTTTGCATCGCCTTAAGGCTTGCGAAAATCTCCGATATCTCGTTACGTCCGAAAACCAGAATCGGACGCGCCAGATGGCCTGCGGCAATACTGTCAAAATGGCTGCGTATAATCGCAAGCGGCATGACCAGCATGCGGCGCGACCACCACAGCGACCCCAGAACCAGCAGCACCGCCACGACGCTCACCACGCCGAAAATCAGCCCTGAGAGGTGATACCAGCCTTTGCTCTCTTCGCTGGCGCTGCTGACAAACTGGTTAATGTGCTGCTGCCAGGCGTTAAAACTGGCGTCAAACCCATCCTGCGATTTCTGCACCGGCGCGGTGAGGAAATCGGAAAGCTGGTTGCTTGCAAGCCAGGTCGCCTGATGCTCCAGGTCTTCGCGGTAGACCGCAAAACTTTTCTTCGTCGAGGCGAGCAGTTGCGCCACCTCCTCGCTCGCCGGCTCAATAGCGACGAACTGTTTAAACAGGGAATCCGCCTGCTTGAGGCTCTCCTGCGCGCCTGTCATCAGGGCTTTGATATCTTCCGGCGGGTAGCTCAGGGCGGTGAGCGTACCGGCACGGTTTAATGCCGTACTCGCTTGTAACAACGCTGCGCGGGTTTGCGTCAACGTGTCGCGTTGTTGGTTACTTACCTCGACCCTTTTCAGATTGCCGTAGTCGGCCCGAAAAGCGAGAAAGGACAAACCGTTACTGCCAATCTGCAAAACACCGCAGAGAATCAAGAGCAAAAACAACGTGGTCGAAATACGAATACGGTTAAACATCAACGCTCCCTTACCCGGCATCGCTGCCGGCTTGAGTGGTCAAAAAGTTTCCCAGTTATCGTTATGGCCAACCGCGGCCGTTTCACGTGGGATCGAAGCCGGGCTGGAGGCCGGCGCCAGGGTCGTGCTCAATGTGCTGCTCAAATTCGGCTTTTGCATAGAGGCAGACGTTTCGCCCTCGCGCAGGCGGAACGCGGCGACCGCCTGAGATAACCGGCTCGCCTGCTCCTCAAGCTGCGCGGCGGCGGCGGCGGATTGCTCCACCAGCGAGGCGTTCTGCTGGGTTACGCGGTCCATCTCGGAGACGGCCAGCGCGACCTGGTCGATACCGCGGCTCTGCTCATCGGACGCCGAGGCGATCTCGCCCATAATGTCGGTCACCCGGGTTACGGCGCTGACGATGTCCTGCATGGTTTCACCCGCGCTTTCCACCAGCACCGAGCCGGTATCCACGCGCGTGACGGAATCTTCAATCAGCGCTTTGATTTCTTTCGCCGCCTGGGCGCTGCGGCTCGCCAGATTGCGCACTTCGCCCGCCACCACGGCGAAGCCGCGGCCCTGCTCCCCTGCCCGTGCTGCTTCCACAGCGGCGTTAAGCGCAAGGATGTTGGTCTGGAAAGCGATGCCGTCGATAACACCGATAATGTCGGCAATCTTCTTTGAACTGGCGGCGATGTCGTGCATGGTGTTGACCACGCCATCCACCACTTTGCCGCCGCGCTGGGCCGTTTCCGAGGCGGTGCGCGCCAGTTGGGAGGCCTGACGGGCGTTGTCGGCATTCTGTTTCACCGTGGCGGTTAACTGCTCCATGCTGGCGGCGGTCTCCTCCAGCGAGGCCGCCTGCTCTTCCGTGCGTGAAGAGAGATCGTTATTGCCGGCGGCAATCTCACGGGTGCCGGTGTAAATCGCATCGGTCCCTGAACGCACGCTGGTCACGGTGTCGATAAGCTCCTGCTGCATGTGCTGCACGCTCTGCGCGAGCTCGCTCATCTCGTTGCGTCCGCTGACGTTGATACGGGCGGTCAGGTTGCCTGCGGCGATTTCACGAATAGAACCGATGATGACGGCAAGCGGGTTGAGCAGCACGTGGCGCAGGCCGTACCAGACCAGGGCGCTCACCGCCACCAGCACCAGCGCCAGCACGCCGGTCTGCCATTGGGCGAAGCGGTAGTCATGCGCGCTCTGCTGCCAGGCATCCTGCGCGATGCGCACGTTAAGCGCAGCGTAATCATCCATCGCTTTTTGCAGCGCGTTCTGTTTGCCCTGCGTCGGTTGGGCGAAGTAAGGTTCTAAATTGCCGCTCTCCAGGTACTGCACTAATTCGCCAAGCGCCTGCGCGTAATCCTGATAAGCCGCATCAAGCTGTCCGCTGAGAACCTGAATATCGGGCTGGTCAACCGGCGCCGCTTTGAATGTCGCGTAGTGAGCCTGCGCCTGCGCCAGCGTCTTTTTCGCGCTGTTAAGCAGATCGGTTTTGGCGCTGCTTTGCTGGTTGCTGGGATCCATCATCATTCGCGCCGCGGAACGGCTGAGGTTGATGCGCGTCTGCAACAGCATGTCCCAGGTATGGTTAAGCTCCGCCTGTTGCAGGCGCAACTGGTGTGAAGCGCTAAAGCTTTGCTGGTTCTCTTTTAGCGAAGAGAAAAAGAAGCTGCCGGAAATAAGCTGCAGCAGGATGAAAACGCCTACCACCAGCATCAGCATTGTGACTACGCGAATACGATTCACTCAACATCCCCCAGACATCTGACTAACTGTTGAGGTTATCGGCAAAGGAGACGGGAACTTTATCGTTCAGCGGAAGGAATTTGCGTTAACGTGAAAGCGTGAACAGGCTCACTAAAAGGCGATATCGACCACCAGCGTGTCGCTATAGCTGCCTGCGGGCAGCGCGCTCTGCCCTGAAAGCACCCGGGCGGTGTAGTTATACGTGCGCAGCAGGCCGTCGGTGCTGACCTGCGATGAGCTGGCGCTTGCCCAGCGCTCTGCGCCGCTCACCCCCCAGCGATTCGTGGTGCTGCCTTTATAGATCTCGTAGCTCAGGCGATTCGCGCCGCTTGCCATGTTGCGCACATTGCCGTTGGCGTAACTGCCGTTATTAATGCCGACGGTATAGACGCTGCCTTTGGTGCAGGTGATAGCGATGCTCTGCGAAACCGGGGCGAAGTTGCCCGGTAGCGGCGCGCTGCCAAAATTGACGTTCGGCGCGCTGATGGTCGTGCAGTCATTGGTTACCGTGAGCGTGACGATAAGCGGCAGCGACACGGTGCCGGTCTGCGCCGACAGGCAGACCGCCGCCCCGACGGCGCAGACGCTGTAATTTATAGAGAGCGTTAAGGTCGCCTGATAGGTCCCGGCGCTGAGGTTTTGTCCCGCCACCGTGCGGATGTAGAGCGGAAGCGTATAGCGTGAGCTGGTCAACAACCCCAGCAGCGTGCTGCCGCTCCAGCGGTACGAACCGCTTAGCGCAATCTCGCTGTTAGCCGGACACCCGCTCTGAGCGCAAAGCTGAATCGGCAGGCTGTCTGTTGATGTTGTCGTGTCGGTGCGCCGCAGCGTGGCGCGATTGCTGGCGCTGGCGCTGGCGGTGGTAAAAGTGGCGTTGACGAAGTCGGTGGTGTTGAGCAGGTTCAGCACCGTATCGCACTCCACCACCAGGTTGGTGCTGGTGGTCTGCACTGTGCTGTTAATAACGAACGAGGTTTGGGTGCCGAGCGAAGCGTTGCCCAGGCTCACCCGGCAGGCGGCGAGCGCGGGCGCGCTGACTATCATCAGCAACAGGCAGAGCAGCAGGCGCGTCATGGCTGTTCGCCCTGGCAAATAAGCGGGCCGAACGTTTCCAGCCGATGGCTGCGCGCGGCGGCAAGGGTCAGCGTAGCGGTACAGCGCTTACCTTGCGGCGTGGAGACGGTTAGATGGTTTACCTCGCCGACGTTTTCAAGCCAGGCGATGCCGTCGTAACCCACAATGGCGGGCGGCTGACCAGCGCGGAAGACCTGGCTTGAGACGGGCAGCGGCTGGCCGTTTTCGTCATGCAGGATAACGTTCGCTACCCGCTCCTGCTCCATCGGGAAAGTAATCAGATAACCGCTGCGCCGGCGCAGCGACAGGCGGCGCTCGGTTTCACGGATGCGGGTATCCGCAGGCAGGTTAAGGGTGTCGATGCTGTAGTTGGCCGGATAATAGGAAGTCACGCCGGAGATTAACAGGTAACCCTCTTTATCGGTTTTGCCCACCGGCTGGTTTTCATAGTTCACGGTCACATCCGCCTGGCCGCCGGTGCTTACCACCGCAAAGGCGTCATTAATCTGGTTGGCGGCAAAGAGCGCGCCATTCATCAGCACCAGCGAGCCGGTAGCCTCGCCCCAGTGAGTGTAGCCGTCGCGCTCGCCGTAAATGCCGCCCTGCAACTCGACATGGTTGTTGCGCCAGCCGAGCGTCGCCTGCTGATAATCGTTCTCCTGGGTCTGATGCGCGTAAGCGAGGTTCCAGCTAAAGCCGCCCTCGCTCGGCATCGCATGGTTATAGTTCACGCGCTCGCTCGCGCTGCCATCGGGCTGGCGCTCGGCGCTGAACGCCACGCTTTCCTGCAGGCCGAAGGGGATTTGCAGCGAGAGCGCGACCGACCAGTCGTCGGCATCCGGGTCATGGCTCGCCGCCACATAAAAACTGCTGCTGCCCCAGAGATTTTTACTCCAGGAAAGGTTCAGCAGCCGGGTGCTGTCGCTGTTAAAACTGTCAACATCCAGCCAGGCCGCGCCGAGGTTGCCAAAACGACCCATATTAAAAGAGAGCGAGTACTGGGCGACGTTGCGACTGAGGCTGACTATCGGCTGGCGGTCGCTGTCATACATCACCTGCTGATCGTAAAGCGCCAGGTTGCCGAAGCCGCGCTCACGGCGCGTGTGTTGCGTCGTGAATGACATAAAATCGGTGTTGTACTGATAACCCAGCGTCCACTGCTGGCCCTGCTCGCCGCGCATCCGGCTGTAGGCCACCGCGCCGTTCACCACCCCGAAGTGGCCAAGCTTCACCAGCGACCCAACGCCGCCAAGCCCCAGCGATTCCGCACCTTCACCGTGCGCCTCCACCGTCCAGAAATCATTGACCCCGTAGCGGTAAGAGCCGCTCGCCGCCGCCGGACCATAGTCAAGGTTTTTGATGCCATAGTTGCGCCGGATAGCCCCCGCCGTGACGGCCCCGTCGCTAAGCCCCGCTTTCAGCAGGTCGCTCGCCACATAAAACGGCATGGTGGTGGTGACCTGGCGGCCCAGGGCGTCGGTGGTCACCAGCACCGCGTCGCCGGAGCCGTTGATATAAGGCAGGTTGGTGAGGGTGAAAGGGCCGGGCTCCAGCTGTGTGGAGCCGGAGCGGTAGCCGTTGATAAAAACATCAACCGTGGTGGGCACCGCCGCCTCGCCGGAGAAGGCGGGCAGCGGATAGGTAATGAGATCCGGGCGCAGCGAGAAATCGCGGCCAAAGGAGACACCGCCGAGGCGCACGCTGCTGGTCCAGCTTAAGCTGTCGCTCACCACGTCCCCTACCGACCAGCTCAGCGCATCGTCATCCAGCGTGCCGGTGAAGGTCGAGTCGTAGCGACGGTAGCCTTCGCTTTGCCCCGGATAGCCATCGAGCACCTCGCGGTTTGTGCCGGTGGTGGAAAAGGCGCCGTAATCGTTGAACAACCGCAGCTCGTGCCACAGCGAGGCCTGGCTGCCGCTGTGCTCGGTGTGGTTAGCATAGAAATCGTAATTAAGCAGCCCGCCGCGCCCGTTGCGCGCGCGCAGGCGCGCCGCGCCGTCGCCAAGCGCAATCCGCCGCTCCGGCACCCACTCTTTCGGCACCGTCAACATCAACCGCTGGCTGGTGCTGTCATACTCCGTACGCACCAGATTTAGCGTAGAGAGATTGACGTCGCCCTGCGGCAACCGGTCGCCCGGCAGCCCCGCGCGTTGCAGGTCAGCGCTCGAGACCCAGAACTCCCCTGCCCGGCGCGTGACCGGCACCACCATGCCGGTATCGTAATGGTTCAACACCAGCGACAGGTGAAAAATCGCCCGATCGTTGATAGCGCGGGCATCCGGCGGCGGCGGCAGCGCATCGTCGCCCGGTTGCGCCATGGCGCGATCTGTCGCGACGCTAAGCAGACCAACCACCGACACGACTTTCATCGCCTGATACCGGCTTAACGCGAAGAGGCGAGCCATCGCGAGTCGCGGGCGTTAAGGGAAGCGGAGATTTCGCTGGGCGCGGTAATGCCCGCAGGCAACGGGAAAAGCCGGGAGCTGTGCGGCAGCACATACCCCCACAGCCCGTCGGCAAGCTCGCGCTGCCGCCCCCCCTGGCGCACCGACACTTTGCTGATGCGCGCGTGAATCTCATCGTTATTTGTAATTTCAATGGCCGGCTGGCCGTTATCGCGGGTCATCCGCCAGCTCAGCTTGGTCGGGTTAACGAAGGCGTGATGCGCGCCGGAGCGCTGGGTTTCAATGCCCTGTCCATACACAAACAGCGGGATGGAGTAGCGCATTTGCAGCTTGATGCCAAGCTGCGGTTTGCTGTTGTCCTGCGGCTGGGGAATTTCATCAACCACCACCCGGTACGCCTGCTCAACCCCCATGGGGATCTGCGCCTGGCTGATTAAACGGATAAGCTGTTTTTTACCGCCGCCGATGGTCACGATGGGCGGGCTGGCGACCACATCCTGCTGCGCCTCATAGCGCTCGAAGCCCCCCTCCTGACGCCAGCGCACGATACGCACCTGCATGGTGGTCGGCGTGTCGCCCTGATTTTGCACCCATAGCTCCGCCGCTTTTTCGCCAGCAGGCAAATAAGGGTCGATAGGCCAGATAAGGATATTGCTTGCCGCATGGCTTGTGCTGGCAAAGAGCCAAAGGGCGATGAGTAAACCGCAAGAGTGGAAGCGCGTTGCGCCTGTAATCATGTCACTTCTCCCTGAGTCACCATGACAACGTCACCGTGAGCCGATCGCTGTAGCTCCCTGCGGGGCTGAAGCCAGTCAGCTGCGCTGCGCCGAAAATGGGCAGCGTAATGTTGTTGCTGTTGCTGTAAGTCACCGTCACCGCCTGGTTTACGCCGATTTCGCTCGCTGCCGATAATGAGCTGGCGCTGTAGAGACGGTAAGGCACCCTTTCCGTTCCGCCGCTGCGCGCCATGTTGCGCACCGTGGAGTAATTTTGCCCACCGTCAATGCTCATACTGAGCGCCACGCCGGGGGTGCAGGCGAGCGTCAGACCGCTGTTCGGCACAAAGCTTGTAGTGACGCGGGACCGGTCCACACCGCTTCGCGTCCCAAAATCCAGCGTGCCGTAAACGCCGCCGCTGCCGCTCGTCACCGAGCAGCCCGGCGTGATGGTGGCATTAACCTGAAACGACTGCGTCGTCACCGCCCGCGAGGTCAGGCTGACGAAGGCTAACGCCAGGACAAAACCGCCGCTTTTTCGCACAGCTTTCCCCTGGACAGCCCGGCGGACTGCCCTGTTGTGTGTCGTAAACAAGCGCAGCGGTAATTAGTAAATAACGCTCACGTTGATAGTGTCGGTATAAGTGCCCGGCACCACGGTGACGCTGTTGCCGCCGCCCTGGATACGGCCATAGAGGGTATAGTTATCGACGCCCCCCGTAGTGGAGGCGCGGGGAATCGGCGCGTTGTTGGCGATAACGTTGTTGAAGGCGGCGTCGCTGTAGAGGCTGTAGGCCACGCCCTGCGTCGCGTTAGTGGTATTGACAAGATAGCGGCCCGGCGTGCCTGGCGTGCCGATCACCGTGCCTGGCGCCTGGTTCGTGCTGCCGGTGACCTGCACGGTGTAATCCGCCGTGGTGCACTGAATAGCGAAGCTGTTGCCGCCCGCCGCGCCGGCTAACTGCGTGGTCAGGGTGTCGAAGGTTGCCGGGTGGGTGCCGAAGTCCAGCGTACCGAAGTTAATGCCGTTCTGGCTGGGCGAGCCGTTGATCAGGCAGCCGTTGGTCAACGTTAAGGTGGCGCCGATAGTACCGCTGCTGGTTACCGCATGGCTCACGGAAGAAGCGAGCAGTAACCCACCTCCGCAGATCACAACAAAAAGATTTTTTTTCATCGTGTTTTCCTCTGACTGCGCTGTCGCGAAGCATCCTGTTTTCTAATTTGATCAGCCTGTTAAGCACCGGAACCGGAGCGCCGGAGCCTGTAAACTGAAATTTAGTTTATGTATCTGAATTTAACCAAATACTAACAGCGCATTCATACGGACGACGGATTGACGTATTTATTTCATTAAAAACAAGAGCTTAAATAATATAAATTCATTTCTGAATGTAAAATGAAATGGATATATTCATTATTGCGTGATTTTAGTCACATAATTGAGGCGAAAAACTCGGACTAAAAATTGACAGATTGGTCAGCAGTGCTAACGGAGTATGTTAGGAGAACTACACAGTGGCGGAAAGTAATTACTCCGGCGGGCAGCGGGCAAAGAAAAGGGGCGCTAACGCGCCCCTCAGCCATGGCGGTTACGCGACGCGCGAAGCCGCGATATCTACCAGTTCCATCTCTTCGCTGTTGAGCAATTTTTCGATATGCACAAGGATGAGCATACGTTCGCCAATCGCGCCGAGGCCGGTCAGATATTCCGTTGAAAGCGTCACGGCGAATTCCGGCGCCGGGCGGATTTGCTCCGCGGTCAGCGACAGCACGTCGGAGACGCCGTCCACCACGATGCCCACCACGCGCTGGCCGAAATTCAGCACGATAACCACGGTGTTGTCGTTGTATTCCACATCCTGCTGGTTGAACTTCACGCGCAGGTCAACGATAGGCACAATCACGCCGCGCAGGTTGGTCACCCCTTTGATAAAGGAGGGGGTGTTGGCGATACGGGTTACCTGATCGTAACCGCGGATCTCCTGCACCTTCAGAATGTCGATACCGTACTCCTCGTCGCCGAGGGTAAATACCAGAAATTCCTGACCTGACGGCTCGCCGGCCAGTTTAGTTACATTACTCATACCGGTCATTTGTATACCTTTTTACGCTTGTGGGATCACGCGGCAGTCTGCGCCATACGCTGTTCACGGTTAATACTTTGCAGCGCTGAAACATCAACGATCAGCGCCACGCTACCATCGCCCAGAATGGTGGCGGCCGAAATGCCCGGCACTTTGCGATAGTTACTTTCAAGGTTTTTCACGACCACCTGATGCTGGCCGATAAGCTGGTCAACCAGCAGCGCGTAGCGGCGGCCCGCGCTTTGCAGAATCACGACGATGCCCTGAGTCGCTTCGGTTTTCGCGCCCTGCACGTCGAAGACCTTCCACAGCTCGACCAGCGGCAGATATTCGCCGCGCACTTCAAGCACGCGTTCGCCGCCAGCCAGCGGATGCAGATCTTCTTCGCGCGGCTGCAGCGATTCCATGACCGCGTTGAGCGGCAGAATAAACACCTCGTCATTCACCTTAACGGACATGCCGTCAAGGATGGCGAGCGTCAGCGGCAGCAGAATGCGAATGGTGGTGCCCTGCCCCTGCTTCGACTGGATCTCAACGTGGCCGCCCATCTCCTGGATGTTACGCTTCACGACGTCCATGCCGACGCCGCGGCCTGAAACGTCCGTGACCTGCTCGGCGGTAGAGAAGCCCGGTGCGAAGATAAGCATGCCCACTTCGTCATCGGTCATGCTTTCGCTGACCGCCATGCCCTGGGACATCGCCTTAGCCAGAATGCGCTCGCGGTTAAGCCCGGCGCCGTCGTCGGTCACTTCGATGCAAATGTTGCCGCCCTGATGTTCCGCAGAGAGGATCAGGTTGCCGACCGGGGCTTTACCTGCCGCCACGCGTTTTTCCGGCGATTCAATGCCGTGGTCAAGGCTGTTGCGAACAAGGTGCGTTAACGGGTCGATAATGCGTTCAATCAGGCTCTTATCAAGCTCGGTGGAGCTGCCCATCAGCGTCAGTTCAACCTGCTTGTTGAGCTTGCCGGCCAGATCCCGCACCAGACGCGGGAAGCGGCTGAAGACATATTCCATCGGCATCATACGGATGGACATGACCGATTCCTGAAGGTCGCGCGCGTTGCGCTGCAGCTGGCTCATGCTGGTGATGAGGTCGCCGTGCGTAACCGGATCGAGCTCGTTAGAACGCTGTTGCAGCATCGACTGGGTAATAACCAGTTCGCCCACCAGGTTAATCAACTGGTCGACTTTTTCTACCGCAACGCGAATGCTCGTTGACTCTTTCTCACGGGCCGGTTTTTCACGTTCCGCGCGGGCAGGCGCTGGCGCTTTAACGGCCGCGACGGGTGCAGCAGCGGCAGGCTCGGCCACCGGCGCGGGGGCGGCTTCAGGTTCCGGCTGCGCGGCCGCTTGCGGCGCAGCGCCCGGCGCCTGCGGCGCCAGGAAGGCTATCTGGTCCAGCTCAATGACGAAGCAGAGCACGGCGGTGATGTCATCCGCGCTGGCGCTGGTTTCAAGCGTCGCGGTGAGCGTATCGACGCCCTTCTCCACCTGGCTTACGGCGCCGAGGTTGCTCAGCTCTTCCAGCAGCAGATCGGGCTCGCTCGCCTTCAGCTTACTGAGCTGAATACGCAGGCTGCCGCCATCTTGTGCAACAGGCGCAGGCTCCGGCGTCTCCACCACGGTTAAATGCGCGCTGGCCGCAGGCGCAGTCGGCGCTTCGCCTTTCGCTTCCAGCGCCAGTTGACGCAGCGCCTGACAGATGTATTCAAAGCTGGCAGCATCCGGCTCCTGTGAGCTTTTATAAGCGTCGAGCTGTTCCTGCATAATATCTTTGGTTTCCAAAAACAGGTTGATAATGTCGGTGTTGAGTTGCATTTCACCGCGGCGAGCTTCATCCAGCAGGTTTTCCATCAGGTGCGTGGTTTCCTGCAAAATGGTGAAGCCGAAAGTGCCTGCGCCGCCTTTAATGGAGTGCGCTGCACGGAAAATGGCGTTGAGCTGCTCAGAATCCGGCGCTTCAGGCGACAGATCGAGCAGATGCTGCTCCATATCCGCCAGAAGCTCGTCGGCTTCGTCGAAAAATGTTTGATAAAAATCGCTGATATCCATACTCACGCTATCACCTCATAACCGGTTGCGACGGTGTTGGGTTGGAGGCCGGGGGCACGGCGCCCGGTTGTTGTAACACGCTCAGAGGCTCGTTCTCGCTTTCGGCGTTTTCATGCACGATGGCGTCTTCCGCCTGCTTGTTGAGCACTAAAATACTGATTCGACGATTCAGCGCTTCGTCCGGGCCGCGATTCGCCAACCGCATGGTGGCGGCCATCCCTACGACGCGCAGCATTTTGCCTTCGTCCAGCCCGCCTGCCATCAGCTCGCGACGCGAGGCGTTGGCGCGGTCGGCGGAGAGCTCCCAGTTGCTGTAGCCGCGCTCGCCGCCCGCATAGGGAAAATCATCCGTATGGCCCGACAGGCTGAGCTTATTCGGAATGCCGTTCAGCACCGGAGCGATAGCGCGCAAAATGTCGCGCATGTAAGGCTCTACTTCAGCGCTGCCGGTTTTAAACATCGGCCGGTTCTGGCTGTCGATTATCTGAATACGCAGCCCCTCCTGCACCAGATCGATCTTCAGGTGCGGGCGCAGCGCGCGCAGTTTCGGATCCGCTTCGATCAGCTGATCGAGGTCGCCGCGCAGCTTTTTCAACCGGTTCTGCTCCATCCTTTTTTTCAGCTCGTCGATATTCGGCTGCTTTTTCACTTCACCCTGCTGTTGGGTGTAATCATCCCCGCCGCCCGGAATCGGGCTTTCACTGTCGGCGATGCGGTGCCCGCCCGTGATCGCAGCGGAAAGCGGCGTGCGAAAGTATTCGGCTATTTGCGTCAATTCTTTAGGGCTGGAAATGGAGATGAGCCACATAACCAGGAAAAACGCCATCATCGCGGTCATAAAATCGGCATAAGCGATTTTCCAGGAGCCGTGCGAGCCGCCCCCGTGCCCTTTATGCTTGCGTTTTTTTACGACAATGATGGGGTGATTCTGGTTTTTCATGCATCTTCCGTCGCTTTCTGTTGGTTAGCCCCTTTGGCCGCGCGTACATGCTCATCCAGTTCAGTAAACGAAGGACGTTCGCTGGAATAGAGCGTTTTACGGCCAAACTCGACGGCAATAGGCGGCGCGTAGCCGTTAAGGCTTGAAAGCAGCGTGACTTTTACGCACTGCATCATCTTGGTGGTTTCGGCGCTTTTCTGACGCAGCACGGTGGCGAGCGGCGAAACAAACCCGTAGGCGAGCAGGATGCCAAGGAAGGTCCCCACCATCGCGTGCGCAATCAGCGCGCCGAGTTCTGCCGCCGGGCGATCCGCCGACGCGAGCGCATGCACAACCCCCATTACCGCGGCCACGATGCCGAAAGCAGGCAACGAGTCGCCCATCAGCCCCAGACTGTTGGCCGGCACTTCGCTTTCGCTCTCGTGGGTTTCTATCTCTTCGTCCATCAGCGCTTCAATCTCGAAGGCATTCATGTTGCCGCTGATGATGAGGCGCAGATAATCGGTGATGAAATCGAGCATCATCGCATCCGCCAGAATGCGCGGATAGCTGGCGAAAATTTCGCTCTCTTTCGGGTTTTCTATATCGCGCTCAAGCGAAAACATGCCCTGTTGGCGAGACTTGGTCATCAGGCGATAAAGCAGCGCCATCAGATCCATATACAGGCTTTTGGTGTATTTCGAACGGCGGAAAAGCAGCGGCAGCGCCTTCAGCGTACCCTTGATGGCTTTCCCGTTGTTGCCGACGATAAAGGCACCGATGCCAGCCCCACCGATAATAATAAACTCAGAGGGTTGATAGAGTGCCCCCAGGTGACCGCCGGTCATCATATAACCACCGAACACGGTCCCCAGAATGACCAGGTAACCTAATAAAATCAGCACGACATCATCCTTCTGCTGTTGACCAAAGTGAGGATGCGCAGATAGAAGGGAGCGTTTAGCGGATCGGGGGATATAAAAAAGCAGCGGCGAAATCGCCGCTGCTGGAGTGAGTTTCCACACCGAACCGGTTAGACGGCCTGATCGACCTGTTCATCCAGCAGTTGTGGAATAATATCGGCAGCTTCCCGGGAAAGTTTACGTCTTTTTACCGCGCGGGATGGCGGCTGGCACAGGCTGCACGCAAAGCTGCCAACCGGCTGGTGCGCATGGGTGATAAAGTTGCCGCCGCAGCAGTTACAACGGGACAATTCCAGCATGCCGCTTTCAACAAAGCGCACCAGCGTCCAGGCGCGGGTTAAGGCAAGCAGCGGTCCCTCTTCCTGCTGCGGGCACTGTTCAAGGTATAAGCGGTAGGCTTTAATTACCGCATCCACGCCGCTGCACAGCCCAGTGCGCAGCAGGTATTGCCAGGCGTTGCAGAACATCGACGCGTGGATATTCTGTTCCCAGGTCATAAACCAGTCGGTGGAAAATGGCAGCATGCCTTTCGGCGGCGGGCTGCCTCTCAGCTCTTTGTAAAGTTTAATCAGGCGGCCACGGCTGAGCTGGGTTTCGCTTTCGAGCATTTGCAAACGCGCGCCAAGCGTAATCAACTCCATAGCCAGCTGAATATCACGAGCTTCCTGAACAATGCTTTTCTCGCTCATGATTATGCCCTTTTCTTCTTCGGTGCATCATCAGCGCTGGCGACTTCATTGAGCAGTCGCGTGGAGAGCAGAATACCGGTGTGGATCTGCTGCAGATCGTCAACGCGGGACTCCTGCGTCAGACGAGTGATTGTTTGATGATCGTTAAAGCGGAACTGACAAACCAGTTGGTTAGTTTCAGCCAGCTTCACCATTTGCGGCAGCGTCAATTCAACAAGCGTGTTGGCCATCTGTTCGTTAATACCTAAGCGAAACATAGCCGAAGCCTTATCCTGACTGATCAGCCTTTGCGCCAGTAACAAATATGACAGATTGATATCATAAATATGTTTTAGCAACTCGGATGCGTGCATTTTTCCCATCCCGAATAACCAATTTTATTAAATGCGGCGTTGCCGCACCCCGTGATGTCGCCGGATAAGATCCGGTAAAAAATAAAACCGTAATGGTAAAAAATAATGGGTGGTACGCTGTGCTGACCGGTTAACTATGCCGGTTTAAATTATTGCTTCCCTGTAGCGTTTCCTTACGCGGTTAAGACTTGCTTACAAATTCCTAAGATTTTTCCTAATTCGCGCAAACTGTACTCGTCACCCCTAACACATACAATGTGGTCGCGCCGAGATTTTAGGAATTATGTGATGTACGTCACATAATTTCAATCTATAAATCACACGAAAGCATAAGTGACAGTGTTTAATTGGACAAAATTTAACCAAAGTCAGCTCATAATAAGCTTCCTAAGTCGAATATTAATGCAATGAAGTTTTAGATAGTGACGCCTGTAATACTTGCTGACAGCAATTATTTTACAACCATCTAACCTGCAATGGTTCTATGTTAGAAACATGACTCTTCTGTTAAGCTTCTAAATATAAGTTAATCATTTTCAATGAGTTAGCCTGGAGTTACTTGTAACATAAAAAAAGGCTTTTTGATGACTTTACTGCCGCTAAACTGTCAAAATTTTGCGATAAAATAGTCATCATTGTTACTTTTCATTAACATATTTACCTCCTGCATATTCCATACATAAGAATATTTAAAGTTTTTTTATGAGACCTATCACGCTTCTTTCAAACGTAACGCTTGCGCAAGGGTTTTATCAGGCGTAAGAGCGAAGAGTGGCTTTATCATCTTGTTTAAAAGGAGATAAACATGAGCTATGCCCATGTTCTTGTTGCGGTTGCGGTGACGCCGGAAAGTCATCTGCTGGTTGAAAAGGCCGTTTCGCTGGTTCAGCCTTATCAGGGGCGTATCACATTGCTTACGCTCGCCGCAGACCCGGAACTTTATAATCAATTCGCCGCCCCTATGCTGGAAAATTTGCGGGAATTAGTTTTAGAAGAGACGAGGGCTTTTTTAGAGGAAATAAAGATTCGCGCGAAATACCCTATCGCGGGTTCGCACATTGCCACCGGAGAATTAAGCGATCATATTCTGGATATTTGTCGCAAAGAGAATATTGACCTGGTTATATGCGGTAATCATAACCAAACCTTTTTCGGGAAAGCCCTTTGCTCAGCAAAAACGGTTGTCGCCGCCAGCAAAGTGGATGTCTTATTAGTGCCGCTCAAGTAAAAATCGCCTGCCTGAATGGAACAGGCAGGCGATTTTCGGTTTACGCCAGTTTCGGGAAGGTCGCCACTTTACTTTGCAGCTGGCTTTCGTCGCTGCGTGGCGTCACTTGCTTTAGGTCGGCGATAAAACTCTCCTGCCAGTGATTGATGTCATTTTTTTGCACAATCTCCAGCATTTCACTGTGACGCGCGATACGCTCAGCCAGCGGCATCGTTAGCGCCCGGTCAAGCGCCGCCGCGACTTCGTCACGATCGTAGGGGTTTACCAGCAGCGCGGAGGTCAGCTCGTTTGCCGCGCCTGCAAAGCGGGAAAGCACCAGCACGCCCGGATTTTTCGGGTCCTGCGCCGCCACATACTCTTTGGCGACCAGGTTCATCCCATCGCGCAACGGAGTGACCAGGCCGACATCCGCATAGCGGAAGACTTTCATCAGCAGCTTGCGGTCAAAATGCTGGTTGAGATAGTAAAGCGGCGTCCAGCCAAGCTGGCCATATTTGCCGTTAATGCGGCCCGCTTCGGTTTCCAGCAGATGGCGAATGTCCTGATAAGCCTGCACATCACCGCGCGACGTCGGCGCGATTTGCGTGTAGCGAATTTTGCCGTGGTGCTGCGGGAATTTTTCAAGCAGCGCTTCAAACGCCTGGAAACGCTCCGGCAGGCCTTTGGAATAATCCAGACGCTCCACTGAGAAGATGTTTTTGATGCTGCCAAGCTCTTTTTTGAGCTGCTCAAGCTTCGGCGGCAGCGGTCCTGCGGCCTGTTCGGCAATCTCATCCGGTTCAATGCCGATGGGGTAAACTTCCGTGCGGAACGTTTTGCCATAGGCTGAATGCGCATGTTTGCCATGTGCGGTAAGGCGCGTCTGGGTAGCGAGGCTGTCTAAAAACGCTACGCGGTCGTTTTCCGTCTGGAAGCCCAGCAGGTCATAATCGCACAGCTGTTCCAGCAGCTCTTTATGCGGCGGCAGCGCGTTAAAAATTTCCGGCGTCGGGAAAGGAATATGCAGGAAGAAACCGATGCGGTTATTAATGCCGCGCTTACGCAGTTCGGCTGCGAACGGCAGCAGATGGTAATCATGGATCCAGAGGATGTCGTCCTCTTTTACTAACGGTTTCAGCTTGTCAGCCAGCAGGCTGTTAACGCGCTGATAGCCTTCCCAGGCATCACGCTGAAAGTTAACCAGGTCCAGACGATAGTGGAAAGCGGGCCAGAGAACGGCATTGGAGAATTGGTTGTAATATTGCTCATGGTCTTCTTCGCTAAGGTTGAAGGAAGCCCAGGTAATATTATCGCGAGTAACTTTCTTTAGCGGCGCGTCTTCATTGCCAATCTCTCCGCTCCAGCCAAACCAGAGACCGCCTGCGGCTTTCAGCGCCCCCAGTATCCCTACCGCGAGGCCCCCGGCGCTGCTCTTTTTGTCATCAGGCGGGGCGATACGATTAGATACTACGACTAAGCGACTCATAGCCTTCTCTCCTTTCAGTAAAATGCTTTTTTTCTTGTTCTAAGTGTTGTACGAGTTCTTCAAGCCAGGCGTGCACCTCTTGTACACTGGCCAGACGCCACTTCGCCTGCGTCTCGCCCTGCCCGACCTTAATGGATACGCCGTTTACGGCGTTTACAGTATGAAAGCCAGCCTCATCCGTCAGGTCATCGCCAACAAATACCGGCGTGCGGCCTGCAAACGGCGCTTCTTTTAAAAACGCCGCTACGGCCGCGCCTTTATTAATGCCCTTTGGTTTCAGCTCTACCACACATTTGCCCGGCTGCAGCGCCAGCTCTTCATGCTGCTGCGCCAGCGACTGGGCAAGCTGCAACACCTGTTGCTCATATTCCGGCGCCTGACGGTAGTGCAGCGCAAAAGCCATGCCTTTTGGCTCAAGCTCGGTACCCGGCATTTTCGCCAGCGCCTGTTCTAGTCGCAAATGCAGCGAGGTCACCAACTCTTCCGGCAGGGCCACGACATGGTTATTTCCATTGATATCACGACGTTCCGCTCCGTGTACCCCGGCGAGCGGGAACTGGAACGGTGTGGCGAGCTTGTCGAGCTCAACCATCGAACGTCCTGAGACCAATGCCAGCGCCCCGTTATTCATGCCCGAAAGTTTTTGCAGCAGGTTGCGCACGTCAGAGGGAATGGAGACTTGATCCGGATGCGGTTTGATTTCCGCCAGTGTGCCGTCCAGGTCAAAAAAGAAGGCAAGATCCCCGGAAAGCAGCGGCGGTGTAGAGAGTACTTCAGCCACCCAATTTCCTCCTTACAGGTTTAATAGATAACCGCTTCGGTTATCCAGGGTTGTTCGTTAGCCATGTAAGTATAGACAGTGTGACGAGTGTCGCCATTCGACAACAGCTTCGCCAGCCGTAAAGGGCTGGCGAAGTGGACGAATATCAGTCAAAAAACGGTTAAACCGTGCGCTTTGCTTTCTGTTTGTAGCGGTCGAAAATCACCGCCGCGAGAAGGATGAGGCCGCGCACCACGTACTGTGCGAAGGGGGAGATGTTCAGCAGGTTCATGGCGTTTTCTACGGTGCCGAGAATTAATATCCCCGCCACCACATACGAGATTTTTCCTATGCCGCCTTTGAGCGAAACGCCGCCAAGAACGCATGCCGAGATGACGATAAGCTCATAACCGATAGAGGTCATCGGCTGGCCGCTGGTCATACGCGAGGCGAGAATAATCCCCGCCGCTGCGGAGACCAGACCGGAGAGCACAAAGATGATTATCTTGGTGCGCACGACCGGTACGCCCGCGAGACGCGCCGCCTCTTCGTTGCCGCCAATCGCCAGCGTATTGCGGCCAAAGGTGGTTTTATTGAGCAAGAAGCCAAACAGCACCAGACAGGCGACCGTCAGCCAGATTGGCGCGGGCAGCCCGAGCCAGTTAGCGTAGCCCAGGGTGAAGAAGCTCTCGTCTTCAATCCCGACTGCTTTACCGTCGGAGATGATATAGGCCAGGCCGCGGACTATCTGCATGGTGGCGAGCGTGGTGATAAGCGCGTTGATTTTTAGCTTCGCAATCACAAACCCGTTCACCAGGCCGCTCGCCACGCCAAGCATTAGCCCTGCGAAAACACCAATCCACAGGCTTTCAGTCATGTTGATGACCACCGCCGTGGTAACGCCCGCGCAGGCGATAACCGATGCGACGGACAGGTCAAAGTCGCCAGAGGCAAGGCAGAAAAGCATGCCGCAGGCCACCATGCCGGACATTGAGATGGCGAGGCCCAGCCCTTTCATATTAATGAAGGTGGCGAAATTGGGAACGAAGATGGCGCAGGCGATAAACAACACCGCGAAAACCACCAGCATGCCGTACTGATCCCAGATACGGCCGACGCTAAACGGCGATTTGGTTGCGCCGGATGATGTTAATGAAGACATGTTCACTCCTCTCTCAGGCAACCGCCTGGCTGACTTTGGGCATAGCGAGACTCAATGCCTGCTGTTCGCTGGCCTGGTCATGCAACAGTTCTCCGGCGATTTCCCCTTCGCGCATCACCACGATGCGGTCGGCGACGCCAAGCACTTCCGGCAGATCGCTGGAGGCGAAAAGCACCGCCACCCCCTGCGCGGCAAGCGCGTAAATCACGTTGTAAATTTCATGCTTCGCGCCGACGTCAATGCCGCGCGTCGGCTCGTCGAGCAAAATCACTTTCATCTCTTCCGAAAGCCAGCGGCCAAGAATGGCTTTCTGCTGGTTGCCGCCGGAAAGATTCATGATGAGCTGCTCGGCGGTCGGAGTTTTAATATTGAGCGAGCGGATATGGTGCTGGGCGTTGTTGGCTTCCCACTGATTATTGATAAGACAACCCGCGCTGATATGCTTGCGCCGCGCGCTGATGTTGATGTTGTCCTGCACCGAGTGCACCGGAATAATACCGTCGGCTTTACGATCTTCCGGACAGAGCATCATGCCGGCGCGGATAGCGTCGCCGGGTTCACGGATAGCCACCGGCTTGCCGTCTATCAACACCTGTCCGCCAGTGATGCGCGTGCCGCCAAAAAGCCCTTTCATCAGCTCGCTGCGCCCTGCGCCCACCAGACCAAACAACCCGACGATCTCCCCGCTTTTTACGCTGAGGCTGACCGGCATCCGCACGCCGGGCGCTTTCACTTCATTCAGACGCAACCGCTCTTCACCGTAAGGACGCGGTTTCCAGCCGTAGATATCGCCGAGGTTGCGCCCGACCATCGCCTGCACCAGGCTGTCGTGGTTAACCTGCTGCATATCGCTGAAGGTGCAGACATAGCGCCCATCTTTAAACACGGTGATGGCGTCGCTCAGCGCGAAGATCTCTTCCATGCGGTGCGAGACATAAAGAATGACGCGCCCTTCCTTTCTTAACTCGCGAATCACCCGGAACAGGTTTTCGATCTCCCGCGCCGAGAGCGAACTGGTGGGCTCGTCGAAGGCGATAATCTTGGCGTTGCGCGCCAGCGCCTTGGCGATTTCCACCATCTGCCACTGGCCGATGGAGAGGTACTTCAACGGCGTCTGCGGGTCGATATTCAGCCCGAGATGCTCAAGCTGGAGTTTTGCTTCGTAATTCAGCAGCGAACGGTTAACAATGCCGCCTTTATGCGGGATCTGGCCGAGATAAATGTTCTCAGCGACAGACATTTCCGGCACCAGATGCAACTCCTGGTAAATAATGGCGACCCCGGCGTTCAGCGCTGCGGTGGTGTCATTAAAAGCCACTTCGTTGCCCTGAATGGCGATGCTGCCTGTGGTTGGGGTGTAATTGCCGCTCAGGATCTTCAGCAATGTGGATTTACCGGCGCCATTTTCCCCCATCAGGGCGTGGACCTGGCCGGCGTGACAATCAAAGCTAATGTCGGAAAGCGCCTTCACGCCCGGAAAGGATTTTCCTATGCCACGAAATGAGAGATACGGTGCTGCCTGTTGCATAACGCCTCCACAATCGACTCCGGAAGCGGGCGCATTGCGCGCCCGTGAGTTGTAAACCAGACCATTACTTGCCGCCCAGCCCTTTTTTCGCCAGTTCATCTTTGAAGTTGTCGCGGGTGATAAGCACCACGTCGGTAACTTCAGTGAACTTCGGCGGCTCGGCCCCTTTCGTCACCCAGTTGTAGAGCATTTCGCTGGATTTATAGCCATGCACGTCCGGGCTTGGCAGCAGCGAGCCATAAAAGCCGGTGGCCTGCGCTTTGGAAAGCTCGCTTACCGCATCGACGCCGTTGATGCCGATGCCGATAACATCCGGCGCTTTAAAGCCCTGCCCTTCAGTGGCGCGTACGCCGCCCAGCACCGTGTTGTCGTTCATGCCGACAACCAGCCAGTGTTTCACTTCAGGATGCTGAACAAGCAGCGAGTTGGCGGCGTCAAACGCGCCAGGAATATCGTTGGATTTGGTCGGTACCTGATAGATCTGTTTTTCCGGGAAGCCAGCGGCCTTCAGCGCGTCCATCGAGCCGGTGGTGCGGCGGCGGGCGGTATCAAGTTCGTTTGCAGTGATGGCCATAACGGCGGACTCTTTTACATCCCAGCCGCGTTTTTGCATCTCTTTATAAAGCTCCTGGCCCTGGCGCTCGCCGATTTTGGCCGCCGCCATCATCACCAACGGAACGGTTTCCATCGGCTTGCCTTTGGCGTTAACGAACTGATCGTCAACCGCAATGACTTTCATGTCGTAGCCGCGCGCTTTGGCCACAATCGCCGAGCCCAGTTTCGGGTCTGGCGTACAGATAACAAAGCCTTTGGCGCCGCTTGCCGCCAGACTGTCGATAGCGTTAAGGGTCTTTTCGCCGTCCGGCACGGCGATTTTGATCACTTCAAAACCCAAATCTTTCCCGGCCTTATCAGCAAATTTCCACTCGGTCTGGAACCAGGGCTCCTCCGGCTGTTTAACCAGAAAACCCAGCTTCATGGTTTCTGCGATAGCGGATTGTGACATAACGGCAGCCAGACCGAGCGCTGCCAGCGCTTTAGTAAATTTGTGCATGGTTGACTCCAGCTTTAGCTTTCTTTTATGCAGGGTAAAAACCTGTACGGTTCTTTTAATCGGACATAAAACAAGGCATTAGCCTCGCCTTCCCGGCAGAGGCTGTTGCTGGAGATAGTTTAATAAGGAAATCAATCCTCCATAGGAGAGCAAAATCACACCGCAGAATTACAGTCAGAGTGTGCATAGATTCAGCAATTTAAGGCATAATTCTGAGCTCATATGTATGATGAATGATAAAGGGAGCGGCAGGAAAATCCATATCCCCAGTTGCTCAGTCCTGGCGGTTCCACGCTTCGAGCAAACCGCCTGCGCTGCCGAAAAGCGGATCGCTGTGCGCAATGGCGACCTGGGCGACATTTTTTAACGTTTCCTGCAGCTGTTCCGGTTGGTCGAGGTACTTATCGGGGGAGAGATGAGGGGGATAAGCGCCAACCGCCATAAAATCATCGCTGGCGCGAATTTGCTTATGGCCGACGCCCGCCGGAATGAGTACCGCATCGCCTCTTTTCAGGTGCACCACCGGGCCGGTTTCACCGCCGAGTTGAATATCCGCTTCGCCGGCGTAAATACCCAGTACTTCATGCGTGTTGGTGTGAAAATGGGTATAGGTAAAAACAGGATAGCGCCAGCGCGGCGGCCAGTCGTTCTTGTCGAAAACAGCTTCGAACCAGGCGGCGCTGTCTCGTGCGTCCTGCGGCATAACCTGGCGATAAAGCAAAAGCGGCAGCGGATTATTAGGCACGCCGCCGCTGGGTTGCGTTAAATAAAGCGTTTCGTAATGGTTCATAGAGCCCCCAGCTCGCTTAAAACTAAAAGTATAGCCAGCGGCGCGGGGATGAGCGTTTACCAGGCCTGACAGATAGGCCCGGCATGCTCACGTACGGGCGCGTCTTCCAGCAGGCGGGCAGCAAGGGGCCGCGTAAAGTCCAAAGCCCCTGACGCAGAGAAGCCTTCACCAGCGCATCAACACAGACAACGTCGTCGCTATCCTGTCAGAGAGGCCTACCCTAAACGCCGGCTTGCTCCGTTAGCGCCTATATCAATAAAACCCTCCTTCATTTATTTGTTAGTACAGCCAATACACGCAAAAAGAGTAAGTGTAAGCAGTTGTAAAAAGAAGACCCCCGAAAAGGTGCGCTATTAAGGTCGCGACGTATTCTGATAGTGACCCTGGCGCCAGCACGGCAGAAGAGAGAAGTAAAAAAGCCAGGCGAAAGCGCTAACTTACTGAGATTAAATATTTTATTAAGTGCAACGCTAAACGTGCTTGCCCGGCGGCGCCAACAAACACGACATTCACTCGCTGAATAAGGATGTTTTTATGCCGACCCGTGAAATTTTTCAAAAACTCAATGCGCAGGTAAATCGCGAGTTTAACGCCTCTCACCTTTATCTTCGACTTAGTGACTGGTGTACGGAACATAATTTCAATGGCGCCGCGACGTTTCTGCGCAACCAGGCGAAAAATAATGTCACGCAGATGATGTCGCTATTCGACTATATGAAGCAGGAAGGCGCCGACCCGATCATTGGCGCAACTCCCGTTTCCGCCTGCGACTGCCGTTCGCTGGAAGAACTGTTCCTGCGTACCCTTGAGGATCTTAAACAACGGAGCGCAAGCCTTTCTGATCTCACGCTTCTGGCAAAAGATTGTCACGACGACGCCACATGCCGCGTGCTGGAGTCGCTGGCCGCCAGTCATGCTGAGAACAGACAGTTTTTACAGGCGCTGCTGGAAGAGGTTCGCGCCGCCTCGCGCGAAGGCGTGCCGCTGGCAGATACCGATCGAGGCTTTCTCAACCTGGTAAATTACGAACATCACTCTTCTGTTTAATATTGCCCCACCCCTCCCTGGCCCGGCTTAGCTCGGGCTTTTGCTCGCCTGCGGCGCTAAGCTATGAATTTCCACCTGATAGTATGTTGTAACTATTAACAAACGAAGCGCGCTTAACATTTCTGATCTGGCTCCCAATGATTAACCACACAATGTGTGATGATTTGTGTTGTTTTTATTTTATTAGCCAGGGACAGTTATGATAACCATTGAATTTATAGTCATTATTCTTTGTCTGTTAGTGGGTACGCGTTTTGGCGGCATGGGGCTCGGTTTAATCAGCGGCGTCGGTCTTTTTATCCTGACCTTTGTTTTTGGCCTTGAGCCCGGCAAGCCGCCGGTGGACGTGATGCTCACCATCCTTGCGGTCATCGGCTGCGCCGCCACGCTGCAAACCGCAGGCGGGCTGAACGTGATGATGCAGTTTGCCGAAAAACTGCTGCGCCGCCACCCGCAGCACATTACCCTGCTCGCCCCTTTCACCACCTGGTCGCTGACGTTTTTGTGCGGCACCGGTCACGTCGTTTACACCATGTTTCCCATCATCGCGGACATTGCGCTGAAAAAGAACATCCGCCCGGAGCGGCCGATGGCGGTGGCCTCGATTGCCTCGCAGATGGCGATTACCGCCTCTCCTGTTTCGGTGGCCGTGGTGTCGCTGGTCTCCATTATCGGCGCCCGGCATGGCGTAGGTCAGGCATGGGGGATTCTGGAAATTCTCGCGGTTTCGGTGCCTGCCTCGCTGTTTGGCGTGCTGATCGCCGCGCTCTGGAGCCTGCGCCGGGGTAAAGACCTGGCGGACGACGACGCTTTCCAGGCCCGTATTCGCGATCCCAAACAGCGCGACTATATTTACGGCGCCAGCGAGACGCTGATGAACCAGCGCTTCCCTCGCGAAGCCTACTGGTCAACCTGGATCTTTTTTACCGGCATCCTGGTGGTTGTGCTGCTCGGCGCGCTGCCCGCGCTGCGCCCGGCATTTGAAATCAAAGGCGCGCTGAAGCCGCTTTCCATGAACCTTGTGATTCAGATGATGATGTTGATTGCCGGCGCGGTCATGTTGGTGGTGTGTAAAGTGAATGCCGCCACTATCTCCAGCGGCGCAGTATTTAAAGCGGGCATGGTGGCGATTTTCTCGGTGTTTGGCGTCGCCTGGATGAGCGACACCTTTTTTCAGGCGCACCTGGAAGGGCTGAAACTGGCGCTGGAAGGCGTAGTGCAAAGCCATCCGTGGACATATGCGCTGGTGCTTTTTTTGGTGTCGAAGCTGGTGAACAGCCAGGCGGCGGCGCTGACGGCCGTCGCCCCCATGGGGCTGATGCTGGGCGTGGAGCCCAAAATGCTGGTGGCCTTCTTCCCTGCCTCTTACGGCTACTTTATTTTACCAACCTACCCAAGCGACCTCGCCTGTATCGGCTTTGACCGTTCCGGCACCACGCGCATCGGCAAATTCATTCTCAACCACAGCTTTATTCTGCCGGGACTGATTGGCGTAAGCTGCGCCTGCGCAGCCAGCTACATGCTGGTACAGCTTTTCTTTTAATTACCGTGAAGAGATAGCAAAACGGCCTCACAGGAGGCCGTTTTATTAATGCGCTTCGTTTTGTGGGGTGAATTTCAGCTCAATCAACGCCACCGCTTTTTGTACCGCGCGCAGCGTAACCGCATCGGCGGCAGGATGACCGGTAAAATCGATAGCCTTAAGCTGGTTCGCCATCTTCTCACGCACTTCAACCGGCGCAATCACGTCAATGACATCCAGGATCTGCTTGATAACCAGCTGGCACGCTACGATGTCAGATTGCAGCTCTTCTTCGGCGGTAAAAACTTTCGACATTTCTCACTCCTTACGTTTCGTGGCGGCCATAGTAGCGGCACCTCGGGAAAAACGGTAGTAAAACGCGGAGGTAGTCGAAACGGAAAAGGAGAGATAAAGTGAAAGCACAAAAAAACCTGCCGAAGCAGGTTTTTTTTATCAGAACATAGCGCCTGGCGGTACGTCTTTGAAAGTCTTGCAGTAGTTTTCGAACATGCTTTTCAGGATTTTACGGAATTTCATGATGTGCTCCGAATTTGTTTTTATGCAGATAACGTGTTGCGATGGGCTAATAATATGACCACCATCACAAAAATCAACAGGTTTGTGATGAATATCACACCAATAAAGTTAACGTTTTGCGCATATTTGTTAAAAAAACATAAATAAATCCATCGGTTACCTTTTAAACTGCCAGGTGTAAATTTACTCATTTTTTTTAAACGGGACGGTAGCGATGAGTGGTAGCGCAGGCGCGACGACAAGCCGCGGTCTTTCACCTGCGGCCCTGCTGGTGGCAGGCGCCTTTTTTATGGAGTTTCTCGACGGCACCGTTATCGCCACAGCGCTGCCGGAGATGGCCCGCACCTTTGGCGTGCAGGCGGTAGATCTCAATATTGGCATCAGCGCTTACCTGCTTACGCTTGCCGTGCTGATCCCCGCCAGCGGCTGGATAGCGGACCGCTTCGGCGCCCGCGTGGTGTTTACGATTGCGCTGGGTATTTTTACTCTCGCTTCGGTGCTTTGCGGCCTCGCTGAAAGCCTGGAAGTTTTTGTCGCCATGCGTATTTTGCAGGGCGTGGGCGGCGCGCTGATGGTGCCTGTCGGGCGATTAGCGGTGCTGCGCACTACGCCCAAACATCAGCTGATAGGCGCTATCGCCACCCTTACCTGGCCCGCGCTGGTCGCCCCGATTATCGGCCCGCCGCTGGGCGGCTTTATCACCAGCTACGCCACCTGGCGCTGGATCTTCTTTATCAACCTGCCGCCTGGACTGCTGGCGATGTGGCTTGCGTTACGCATTATTCCAGATATTCGCGAAGAGGAGCGTCGACCTTTCGATACGCAAGGCTTTATCGCGACTGCCGTGGCGATGGTTGCGCTGGTCTACATGATGGAGCTCCTTGGCACAGAACAGCCGGATCTCACGCTTGCTGGCGCGTTGCTGGTCGCTGGCGGCGGCGCGCTGTGGTTTGCGCTGCGTCATTTTCAGCGCGCACGCTATCCTTTGATTCGTCTTGACGCGATGCGGGTGCAAACCTTTCGCGTAACGATGTTTGGCGGCTCGCTGTTCCGCGCCTCCATCAGCGCTGTGCCCTTCTTATTACCGCTGCTGTTCCAGGTGGGCTTCGGCATGGATGCGTTTCACTCGGGCTTGCTGGTGCTGGCGGTGTTTGCCGGTAACCTCATGATAAAACCAGCCACTACGCCGCTTATCCGCACGCTGGGGTTTAAGAAATTGCTGCTGATAAACGGCCTGCTGAACGTGGCGGCGTTGCTCGCCTGCGCGTTCCTGACGCCGCAAACGCCCCTCTGGCTGATACTGGTCATTCTTTATCTGGGCGGCGTTTTTCGCTCTATTCAGTTTACGGGAGTCAGCACCCTCGCCTTCGCCGATGTGCCTTCGCAACAGATGAGCTACGCCAATACGCTGTTCAGCACCGCCACGCAACTGGCGGTCGGGCTTGGCATTACGCTTGGGGCGATTGGCATCCGGCTTGGTGAACTGATGAGCCGCTGGTTTTCGCTGGAAAGCCTGCCGGGTGTGAGTTTTCGTCTGGCGTTTGTCTGGATTGCGCTGATTTGTCTGGTGGGATTAATCGATACGCTGCGTCTGGCGCGTCAGGCCGGAGCGGCGGTTTCTGAAAAACGTTCATAAAAAACCAGCGCCCGGGCGCTGGTTTTCGTGTGATAAAAATCAGCCCAGTACTTCGCGTACGAAAGCTTCAATCTCTTTGTTCTGGCAGTTCTCAAAGAAGCATTTCTGGAAACGCTCGCCAGAAACTGCCGTTTTTACCAGCTCGCGGTCGATAGCGCGCAGGGTATCCAGATAGTTCTCTTTCACGACGGCGGCTTTCACCTGGTTAAGGATGCCCGCGTTGCGTACCTGCGGCTCTTTACGCTCCGGCGGATAACCCTCGCCTTTACGACCGGTGAACGCTTTTTCGAAGATAAATCGCACGTTCAGCTCCGCGCCCCAGCCGAAGCCTTTTGCGAAAGGCAGCGCCAGCGCGTTGCCGTTGTTGATCTGCGCGAACAAGAAAGCGTCCGCCGGATCGATACAGTAGCCGCACACCACGCCCGGATGAATGTTCAGGGACATCAGCGCGCCCTGGCCGGTGCCGCAGCCGGTGATAACGAAATCCACCGCTTTTGCGTTCAGCAGAATGCTCGCCATGATCCCCAGATGGATATAGGTCAGGTGATGATCCTGCTCATCGCTCATGCCGACGTTGAAAACCGGATAGTCTTTCTCATCCGCAACCGCCTTGAGTTCTTTGTAGATGATGGCGTTTTTCGCCGCCTGACTGTTTTCCATCATCAGTGCAATTTTCATTCTTTCCTCCTGAGGGTACGCGGGTTTCCCCGCCACGAATAGCAAACCATGAGGTAAACATACTATTCACCAAACGCACTTTCAAATTAAATGAAAAAATGTTTTATAAAAGTGCGTGGGCCTCACAGTTTTGCTTTTCGCCCATCAAACGGCGTCAGAATGTTTCCCAGTTTTCCTCTGCGGCTAGCGGGGAGCGTATGGATGGGGTGACCGAAGCGGTTTTAACAACAGTCGGTACGGCTTTTGTCTGCGCAGACTGAGCGATGCGGAACAGCGCTAAAACTTCGTTAAGGCGTACAGCCTGCTTCTCCAGATCCGCCGAAGAAAGTACGGACTGCTGAACCAGATGCACATTCTGCTGGGTAACGCTATCCATCTCTTTCACAGCAATGCCCACCTGGCTGATACCTTTGCTCTGTTCGCCGGACGCGCTGGCGATCTCGCCCATGATGTCATTGACCTGCTGCACGGCGCGAAGAATTTTGCTCATCGCTTCGCCCGCTTTTTTTACCTGATCCGAGCCGGTATTGATGTTGCTGACTGACTCGTTAAGCAAGGTTTCAATCTCTTTCGCCGCCTGGGCGCTGCGGCTTGCGAGATTGCGCACCTCGCTTGCCACAACGGCGAAACCGCGCCCCTGCTCGCCCGCGCGCGCCGCTTCAACCGCCGCGTTCAGCGCCAGAATATTTGTCTGGAAAGCGATGCTGTTTATCACGGTAGTGATATCGACGATTTTGTGTGAACTGCTACTGATGACCGACATCGTCTTCATGACCTGATCAACAGATTGCCCGCCTTCAATGGCGGTTTGCGTGGCGTTTTGCGCAAGCTGGCTGGCATGACTGGCGTTATCAGCATTGAGTTTAACGGTGCTGCTGAGCTGCTCCATGCTGGCGCTGGTCTGCTCAAGCGCGGCGGCCTGCTGTTCAGAACGGCTCGATAGCTCATTGTTGACGCCTGTGACGTCGCCGGCGTGGGAGCGAATCGTATCAGCGCTGTTGCGAATGTCCGAGACGGTTTTTTCCCAGTTCCCCTGCATGGTTTTGATGTGCGGCACCATCATCCCGATACAGTTGCGGCCAAGATCGCGCAGCGGCGCAGAGAGATCCCCCTGCGCCAGCACATGCAGATGCTCACGGATAACATCCACCGGTTTAACCAGGCAGAAATAGAGGTAACGTTCGGTAAAGACCGTGATAACGATACTGGCTAAAACGGAGGTCATCAGCAGCGTCTGGGCGCCGTCTATCCATGATTTTTGCTCCCCGGTAAGCGTCAGGCTCTCTTCCAGATTATGCAAAAACCAGAGCGTTAATCCGGAAACGCCAATCCAGGCGAGGGCGGAAAAACAAAGTATCATGACCACCATTGCACGGATTTTGATATTACGAATGAAATTCATAGTGTTTTCTCGGTGTGTAGATATGCCGTCCTTATGCGAGGCATGACGACACCCTTCCTGCTTCATTCGTGATTCTTGCGTACGAATAGAAACGTGCCGTATCGCTATTTTCGGCATCTCCTGGAGAAACTTAAGTGATTGAACATAAAAATTAAGTACCGCTAAACTTAGTGAGGTAATAATAATATCGCCAGGGCAACGCTATGATCTGTGGGCTTTTCGGGCGATTGCATTGGTTCGGCTTATGCCATGATGGGGCTGAATGAACACTCCGGGAACCGACATGCGCAACGTGATACTTCTCGCAGCCCTGCTGCTGGCTGGCTGTACCATAACGAAAAACCCCGAAGTTGTGGGCGGCAACAAGCTCACTGGCATGGTGCGCCTGGGCTTTAACGACCCCGCTTTGTTTAACGCAAAAGCAGACCCTTATCTCGCTCAGGGTACCGCCACGCGTCAGTGTCAGGAGTGGGGCTTCGCCACGGCGGAAAACTATGGCCAGCCGATAAAAACCTGCTCTGTTATCAGCGGAACGCAATGTCTGAACGAATCAGTGATACTGGAATACCAGTGCCGCGGTTTTGCCGTGCCGCAAAATGCGGGTTGGTAAGCGTCTGCGCCAGCTCGTAAGGCTGGCGCATATCAATATGCGTAACGAATAATCTATTGACCATGATCCTTCTGACGCCTTTCCTGCGCCCATGATTCACTCCCCGCGCCGCTTTGCTTCGCCTTCTTTTCAGCGTCAGATAAAAAAACGGAAACTGTTGTCGTTGTATGAGAGATAAACGGGACAAACAAAGACTGTATCGCGCGGAAGGCATCAAGCTGCTATACAGCAACGCGCTGCCCGGTATTTTGATTACTTTTATTGTCGCCACTAGCCTGGTCTTTACTTTTCTCGGCCATGAGAACCGCACGGGCAAGCTCATCTGGTGGGCAACTATCTGCCTGCTATTGGCCGTTCGTTTGGTTGACACCCTCCTCTGGTATCGGGCTAACAGCTTTGAGCGAAAACAAAACCATTTTTACTGGCGCTTCAGCACAGGCTGCCTGCTGACCGCCTTATTATGGAGCGGCTGGTGTCTGTTCTTTAGCGGTGGATTCAGTAGTGAGGAGTTCACCTCTTCGATGGTTATCCTCTCTGCTATGGCAGGCGGCGCGACCAGCATTCTTTCCGGCAACGCGCTTATCGGCACGCTGTATCCCATCATCGTACTGGTGCCTTTTTCTCTGGAGCTGCTGTGCGCCAGCGAAAAGTACAAAAACAATCTTGGGGCGCTGGGGCTGTGCTTTACCGCCATTATGGTTTTTTCTGCCGGCCGCGCCGCGCGCTATGTTAAAAGCGCCATTCTGCTGAAGTATAAAAACAGCCAGCTGCTGGAGCGCATGGAAGAGACGATTCGCACCCGTACGCAGGAAATTTATGAGATTTCGCATACCGACTCGCTGACAGGGTTACATAACCGCGTCGCTTTCCTGCGCGCCGCTAATGCGTTGACGCTGCGCTATAAGCAGAACGAAATTAGCGGCTTCAGCCTCTTTTTTATCGACCTTGATGGCTTTAAAGCCATCAACGATACGCTTGGTCATGACGCTGGCGATCAAATCCTGCTGGCGTTCAGCGACCGGCTGAAAACCTTTAACCGGGATAATAATGCGATGCTCTGCCGCTGGGGCGGCGATGAGTTTATTTTTTGTATTCCCCTGACTGACAGAGCGCAGCTTGCCCGCCTGGCGCAAGAGATGAACGAGAGCTTCAGCCAACCCTGGGCGTTGCGCGGGCAGGAGCTTTTTCTTAGCGCCACCATCGGCATCGCCATCTGTCCACGTCATAGCGAAGCGATAACCCGGCTGATTCAGCTTGCGGATATCGCTATGTACTCCCTGAAAGGGAAACAGCCGCAGCGCGTTGCATTTTATAACCGCGAGCTTGAGACAGAGCTGCTAAACCAGGTGTATCTGCAGGAAGCGCTAAAAAGCGCGCTGGCGAAAAATGAGATGCGGCTGGTTTATCAGCCTATTGTCGAGGCGCAAAGCGGACGTATCGTCTCCCTTGAGACGCTATTACGCTGGCAGTGCGGCGATGACGCTATTCCTCCTTCGCTGTTTATTCCGGTGGCAGAAAAAAGTGGCAGTATTGTGCCGCTGGGATACTGGATAATCGAGGAAGCCTGTAAAACGCTTGCTGAGCTGCCGCCCGCGGCAAAGGAGATTGCCCTTTCGGTTAATGTCTCTATCGTTCAATTACAGGACGCCGCGTTCATCGATAAGGTTGAGCAGTTGTTAACTCACTATGCCATTGCACCAGAGCGTCTGCATCTTGAGGTAACGGAGTCGTTATTTCACGAAAGCCAGACGGAGATTTACGCGAAAGTCAGCTATCTGCAGGATAAAGGGGTACGGATTTCCATCGACGACTTTGGCACGGGGTATTCCAGTCTTTCCGTCATTCAAAACATGCGCATCGACTTTGTGAAGATTGATCGCTCCTTCGTCAACAATATCGATGATAAAGGTCTGGCTGTGGTGCAGGCGGTGCTGACCATGTCAGGCACCTTTGGCTATGAAGTGATTGCCGAAGGCGTAGAAACGGCGAGGCAGGCGCAGACGCTGCGCAACTTCGGCGTTCCTTTGTTACAGGGATATTATTTCAGTCAACCGTTAGAAAAAGCCGCCATGCTGGCGAGAGTAGTCGAAGCCACCTGCGCAACTCGCCTGTAAATTTTAATTAAGCCACTATTAACGGTTCCTTTCTCGCGGCTTATTTACCTGCTCATTCAGACACCCCTTATATTTATTACTTCAAGAAGTATCTTTTAATTAATTTAATGCGTCTGATTTCTATTTGCATTTTTACTTAACTGTCTTATTTATTTTACCTTTTGCAAATAGATAAATAACAAATTATAGTGCCGCCATCTTCATTCTCTTGCGGAGCGCAAACATGCTTAAACCCGATATGATGGAAAAACTTAATGAGCAAATGAACCTGGAGCTCTATTCCTCTTTGCTTTATCAACAGATGAGCGCCTGGTGCAGCTACCACAGTTTTGAAGGGGCCGCCGCTTTCCTGCGCCGCCACGCGCAGGAAGAGATGACGCATATGCAGCGTCTGTTTGATTACCTGACGGATACCGGCAGCCTGCCGCAAATCAACGCGATTCCTTCGCCTTTCGCGCAATACGCTTCGCTCGACGAACTGTTTAAAGCGACTTATGAGCATGAACAGTTGATTACGCGCAAGATTAATGAATTAGCCCATGCCGCCATGATGGGTCAGGATTACCCGACCTTTAATTTCCTGCAATGGTATGTCGCTGAGCAGCACGAAGAAGAAAAATTATTTAAATCGGTGATCGATAAGCTGAGCCTGGTCGGGAAAAGCGGCGAAGGGCTTTATTTTATCGATAAAGAACTCGCCACGCTGGATGCGCAGGCTTAATTACGCCAGTCAGTGAAATTAACAGATACAAGCGAAGCAGACATTATTTTATGTCTGCTTTTTTTATGGCGGCGTGCTGATAATGGATTTCAGCGCCACTATGGCGCAGTTGAAGAGAGAGGATGTTTCGTTTCCTCCTGTTACGCCAGGTACAACCGAAAACGTTAACACCAGCAAGCATCGCTTCAGCGTGAAAAGGAACGTGACGTAGTAAAAAACGGCAGCCAATAAGCATTACCAATAAAAAAACCACCTTTCGGTGGTTTTGCACGACACTGCTTATTGCTTTGATTATTCTTGTCTTTCCCAGTGGTACCCGGAGCGGGACTTGAACCCGCACAGCGCGAACGCCGAGGGATTTTAAATCCCTTGTGTCTACCGATTCCACCATCCGGGCTCGGGAAGAAAGTGGAGGCGCGTTCCGGAGTCGAACCGGACTAGGCGGATTTGCAATCCGCTACATAACCGCTTTGTTAACGCGCCAGATTCTTCGCCTTTTCAGGCTGCACCCGCCTTAACGGCCAGTGCTTTTTAAACTGGAGCGGGAAACGAGACTCGAACTCGCGACCCCGACCTTGGCAAGGTCGTGCTCTACCAACTGAGCTATTCCCGCTTATCAGAGCGACTTAACTTGTTGCTAAGTTAATTGCTTGATTTCTTTATCTTCCGGCAAACCGTGCCGCCGTTCGATGCGTTGCATTCTACTTACCTGACGCAGTGAGTCAACGAAATTTTCCCACCAGCCGGTTTGTTTGCTGAATTTTGCGCCGGATAGATCACCGTTCGAGCAAATCGCCCCGCGCAGCGTTCAAATATTGGAACATTGACCAGAACGTTAATACCGCAGCGATGAAAAAGAGCGCGATGCCAGCATACTCGATCCAGATATTAGGACGCCACAGCAGACCGATCAGCGCCAGCATCTGCGCCGTGGTCTTTACTTTGCCAATCCAGGAAACCGCCACGCTGCTGCGCTTGCCCAGCTCCGCCATCCATTCGCGCAGCGCTGAGATAATAATTTCACGGGCGATCATGGTTGCGGCCGGCAGGGTTATCCACCAGCTGTGGTAATGCTCCGCCACCAGCACCATCGCTATCCCGACCATAACTTTATCGGCGACCGGATCAAGAAAGGCGCCAAAACGGGTGCTCTGGTTCCAGCGGCGGGCCAGATAGCCATCAAACCAGTCGGTTATGGCCGCGAAAAAAAAGATAAGGGCGCAGACAAAGGGCGCCCAGTGAAACGGCAGATAAAACGCCAGCACAAAAAACGGAATCAGGATGACGCGAAACAGGGTCAGCAGCGTAGGAATATTGAATTGCATAATGCAGGTAACTATCTGTCGTCAGTGAAATTACCGCTATGTTGCTACATAGCCCCTAATGTTTCAACGAGTAGTAGATCTTTTCTGCCAGCGCCTGCGAGATACCTGGAACTTTTGCAATTTCCTCAACAGAAGCGTTAAGCAAAGGTTGCAATCCGCCCATATATTTCAGCAGCATCTGGCGGCGTTTCGGTCCAATGCCTTCTATCTCTTCCAGCGTGCTGGTGTTTTTAACCTTAGCCCGTTTTTTACGATGTCCGGTTATCGCATGGTTATGGGATTCATCACGAATGTGCTGGATAACATGCAGCGCGGGCGAATCAGACGGTAAAGAGAACCCCTCCCCTTCCGGTTCGAAGAAAAGCGTTTCCAGCCCCGCCTTACGGTCGCTGCCTTTTGCCACGCCGAGCAGCAGCGGGTGGTGTTTATCCCAGGGCACCTCAAGTTCGGCAAATACCGCTTTGGCCTGCGCCAACTGCCCCTTCCCGCCATCTATCAGGATAAGATCCGGCACCTTGCTTTCATCAATCGCTTTACCATAACGGCGACGCAGCACCTGGTTCATCGCAGCGTAGTCATCACCAGGCGTAATGCCGGTAATATTGTAGCGGCGATATTCCGCCCGCACCGGGCCGTTGCTGTCAAAGACCACGCAGGAAGCCACTGTCTGCTCGCCCATAGTATGGCTGATATCAAAACACTCCATGCGCTTCACATCCGGGAGATCGAGCGTTTTCGCAAGCGCGGCGAGCCGCTGGCTGATGGTCGACTGTTGCGAAAGCTTTGTCGTCAGCGCCGTCGCGGCGTTGGTGCGCGCAAGCTTCAGGTAGCGGGCGCGGTCGCCTCGCGGTTTGGTCTGAACGTGAACGCGACGTCCCGCCAGTTCGCTGAGCGACTCCGCCAGTACGTTCTGGTCCGCCAGCGCGAAGTCGAGCAGGATCTCCCCAGGCAGCGTACGCATCTGGCTTCCCTGCAGGTAAAACTGCCCGACAAATGTCTCCACCACTTCGGCTAAATCGGTGCCGCCGGGCACTTTCGGGAAATAGCTGCGGCTGCCCAGCACTTTACCCTGACGAATAAACAGCACATGCACGCAGGCCATGCCCGCATCAAACGCCACGCCGATCACGTCCAGATCGTCGCCCGTGTTGGAGACAAACTGTTTTTCCGTCACGCGGCGCACGGCCTGAATCTGGTCGCGGATGCGCGCAGCCTCTTCAAACTCCATGCTCTGGCTCGCTTTCTCCATGCGCGCCACCAGTTGGTTTATCACCTGGTCATCTTTTCCGGCGAGGAACAGGCGCACATATTCCACCTGCTGCGCATAATCCTCTTCGCTCACCAGCCCTTCAACGCACGGCCCAAGGCAGCGGCCAATCTGGTATTGCAGACAAGGACGCGAACGGTTGCGGTAAACGCTGTTTTCACACTGGCGAACCGGGAAGATTTTTTGCAACAGCGCCAGCGTTTCACGCACCGCGTACCCGTTCGGGAACGGGCCAAAATATTCGCCTTTGGCATGCTTCGCGCCACGGTGCATGGCAAGCCGCGGATGGGTGTCGCCGCTCAGAAAGATGTAGGGGTAGGATTTATCATCACGCAACAGAACGTTGTAACGCGGCTGATAAAGTTTGATGTAGTTATGCTCAAGCAGCAACGCCTCCGTTTCGGTGTGCGTCACCGTCACGTCAATCTGCTGGATTTGCGCGACCAGCGCTTCAGTTTTCCGGCTCGCGAGGTTGCTGCGAAAGTAGCTTGAAAGGCGCTTCTTGAGATCTTTTGCCTTACCGACATAGATAACCGTGCCGCTGGCGTCATACATTCGGTAGACGCCAGGCTGGCTGGTCACGGTTTTCAGGAAAGATTTAGAATCAAAAACTTCACTCACTGACTTGTTAACGTCTCCGCATTACACAGGCCATGGCGGATTGCCAGGTGAGTCAGCTCCACATCGCCATGGATATTCAGCTTACTGAACATTCGGTAGCGGTAGCTGTTCACCGTTTTAGGGCTGAGATTAAGTTGTTCAGAAATCTCAGTGACCTTCTGGCCTTTGGTAATCATGAGCATAATCTGCAATTCGCGTTCAGACAAACTGGCAAACGGCGATTCCGTTTTGGCGGGCTCGATTTGGCTGAGCGCCATCTGCTGCGCAATGTCTGAGGCGATGTAGCGTTGACCGGCATGAACGCAGCGAATGGCGCTGACCACTTCCGCGGGCGCGGCGCCTTTGCTGAGATAACCCGCCGCGCCAGCCTGCATGACTTTGGCGGGCAGCGGATTTTCCGTATGCACGGTTAACATAATCACTTTGATGTCAGAAGAGTAACGGGCGATTTTACGGGTTGCCTCAAGGCCGCCAATACCCGGCATGCTCATGTCCATTAACACGACATCGACCGGATTCGCGCGGCACCATTTAATGGCGTCCTCACCGCAGCAGGCTTCGCCCGCCACTTTTATGCCTTTGATATCTTCAAGAATGCGTCGTATCCCTGCGCGCACCAGTTCATGGTCATCAACAAGAAGAACGTTGATCAATGGAAAACTCTCCAGAAAAGGGATAACGCTGCTAAAGCCAATTCGCCGTATATTAACGGGTTTTAAGTCAACTTTAAAACGCAAAACGTCCGCTGAGCCGGTTTGCCCTCTCGTTTTTGGAAATAAAATGCGACAGCCGTACCTAAAAAATGGCAAGAGACCGAAACGATAGAAAAATAAATCATTACATTTCAATGATTTAGTTTCATATAACTTTTTTATCAGTTATCAGGAAAATAAATCTATATTTAAGCTTTTATTAATTAACCTTCCAAAAACCAACCTGAAACATATTATTTAACGCCGCGAAAAATCTTCCTCACATTAAGCAAAGTTCGTATAAAAAATACGTTTGTCACGGTAAACCCAACCCGGCAGACGTACAAAAAATGCGCATTGATTACTTTTCTGCGCCTTGTGGTATACTCCGCGCCCTCAACAATCTCGCCGCGCCTTATCGTTGCGCCATTACACAGAGGAAAAGAGATGAGCACCCCTGATTTTTCCACCGCTGACAATCTGCAGGAACTGGCTCTGGAAGTCGCCTGTCTGAAAGGCCTGATCACCCAAATGCTGCAGGCTATGGGGCAGGCCGATGCCGGTCGGGTTATTATTAAAATGGAAAAGCAGATTGCTGAAATGGAAAACGAAGCGCAGGCCGCTGTCTTCAGCAATACGGTTAAGCAAATTAAACAAGCTTACCGCCAGTAATAAAAAAGGCAGCCAGGGAAAAACTGGCTGCCTTTTTGCTGTCTGACACGCAGAACTTAAGTAAAACTCATATCAGTCCAATCGCCGCCGCGTAACAGGCAATCTGCGTCTTATTTGGCGCGTTGAATTTTTTCTGCATGTTCTTCTGATGGAAATTAACCGTGTTCTCAGAAATAGCGAGAATAATGGCTATTTCCGCCGAGGTTTTCCCCTCCGCCGTCCATTGCAAAATCTCCTTTTCCCTTTTGCTGAGCCTCATCTCAAGAGAGGCCATCGCCGGGTCTTCAAGCCGGGCCAGGGTCATCATGCTTAATTCCGTCAAATACTGAAGACGCAATTCCAGTTCATCATCATCAAGCGTTTTCCCATTCACTTGCGTGCGCGAAATCGAAAGGAAACCCTGCGCGCGGTTAGGCGCCATCACGCACTGCGTTATCCCCCTGCGCAGCCCGAAATCACGGGCTCTGGCCCATAACTCCTCCGCGGGCGCCGCGAAAAGCGCATCATCCCAGTTAAGAAAACCACGCTGGTAATTTTGTGGTTTAAGCACGGGATCGATGGCGAAATAATTCTCCGCCTGATAGTGATCTAACCACGCCTGCGGGTAGGTGGTATAAAGTGTTAGTCTTGGCCGTGTGAAAGGAACGGGATGCTTAATACAAAGCGCGAAATAATCAAATTCTAAGTTTTGCGTTTGCTGGTGTAGCAGGTCGTAAATCTCATCGGCAGTTGCGATTGACTGAAAGCGGTTCAGCATGTGCTGTCGCCAGTCAAAAAAATCACTTTCCTTCATGCTGTGCGACTATTCCCCTGCGTTATTAATATCGTCCAATTATACGAATATAACGTATCATTTCTTTGAAATCATTTATACACATTATCATTGAAGCCCACATGAGAAGAAATCTCTTGCTAAGGTTTATGCGATAAGCAGGAGAGAAAAATGTGTAAACCAACCGAGACAGCTTCTGTCTTTACCGAACTCTGGCGTGAATTACAGGAAAATTCGCCGCCGGATATTTTATATATTCATCGCGGCGCGCTGCCTTCTTGCTTTGCCGTTAGCGATATTGCGGCGGCAAGTATTGCGCTGGTAGCCGGCACGCTGCAGCGCCTTATTTCTTCCAACGCCACGCCAGAAGTTGACCGCAGGCTGGCGAGCCAGTGGTTCCAGATGAGCCTGCGGCCGCTTAACCGCCCTGCTCCCGCGCTCTGGGATCCTTTTGCCGGAGATTACGCAACGCAGGATGGCTGGATAAGGCTGCATACTAACGCCGCCCATCATCGCCAGGCGATGGAGCGCGTGCTGGGCATTCACGCGGACCGGGAAGCGCTGGCCGCGACGGTAAAAGGCTGGCGAAGCGTGGCGCTTGAAGACGCCATCGCGCAGGCTGGCGGTTGCGCGGCGGCGATGCGCAGCGAAAGTGAATGGCGCAGCCACCCGCAGGGTGCGGCGGTCGCGTGCGAACCGCTCTTTATACAGCAATTCACGGGCGCAGCCCCAGCGGCGCCATGGCGGCTCCCTGCTGCCAGACCCCTGCTTGGCATTCGCGTGCTGGATTTGACGCGCATTATCGCAGGGCCCGTCGCCACACGGCTGCTGGCCGGGCTCGGCGCGCAGGTGCTGCGCATTGACCCGCCCGGCTGGGCCGAACCGACCCTGGAAGAGGAAATCACGGCGGGGAAACGCTGCGCGCGGCTCAATCTCAAAAGCGAGGAAGGCAAGGCGCGGCTACGTGATTTACTGGCGAAGGCGGATGTCGTGGTGCATGGCTACCGGGCCGATGCGCTGGCGGCGTTGGGTTTTGATGAGGAAACGCGAAGCGCGCTGGCGCCAGACCTGGTGGATGTTTCGCTGAACGCCTGGGGCTGGAGCGGGCCGTGGCGCAACCGTCGGGGCTTCGACAGCCTGGTGCAGATGGCCTGCGGCATCGCGCATGCCGGCATGCTCTGGCAAGGGAGCGACAAGCCTACCCCGCTGCCGGTGCAGGCGCTCGATCACGCCACGGGCTACATGATGGCCGCCGCTGTGCTGAAGGGACTTTATCACCGTTTACATGCTCAGCAGGGCTACCGGGCGCGGCTTTCGCTGGCGCGCACGGCGGCGTTTCTGATGGCGCATCCCCAGCGGCAGGAGACAGCGTTTCCCGCACGAAGCCGGTATGACGAGCTGCCTTTTTATGAGTGGTCTTCTTTCGGGCTGGGGGCGCGGCTCAAACCGCCGCTGTGGCTTGCGGGTACGCCGCTTGCCTGGTCACGCGCGCCCTCGCCGCTCGGCAGCGACGAGGCGAAGTGGGCCTGGTGATATCCTGCGGCGTTGAGGCAGCGCTGCGGTTCAGAACTCCCCTCCCCTGCGTCGGGGAGAGGGTCAGAGCAGGCGCCTCAGGCGTTCAGGAACTTCTCAAGAAACTGCCGGGTACGCGGCTGTTGCGGGTTAGCGAAGAGTGATTTCGCTGGCCCCTGCTCCACGATGCGTCCCTGGTCCATGAAAATGGCGCGGTCCGCCACGTCGCGGGCGAAGCTCATCTCATGCGTAACGATAACCATAGTGCGTTTCTCTTCGGCAAGCTGGCGAATAGTATTCAGCACCTCTCCCACCAGCTCCGGGTCCAGCGCAGACGTCGGCTCGTCAAAGAGGATAACGTCCGGACGCATCGCCAGCGCCCGGGCTATCGCCACGCGCTGTTGCTGCCCGCCGGAGAGACGCTTAGGATAGCTGGTCTCTTTCCCGGTCAGCCCGACTTTCGCCAGCAATTCACGCGCCCGGGCAGCGGCCTCGGCTTTGGGTTCGCCTTTAACGATAACCGGCCCTTCGATAATATTTTCCAGCACTGTACGGTGAGGGAAGAGATTAAAGCTCTGAAACACGAACCCGACATGCTGGCGCAGCCGCCGCACCAGCGCTTTCTGCTGGCTCATCGGCTTCGCGGCGTCGATGAGCATTTCGCCCACTCTGATGGTGCCGCTGTCGGGCTGCTCCAGCAGGTTGATGCTGCGCAGCAGCGTCGTTTTCCCGGAGCCGCTCGGCCCGATAATCGCCACGACCTCTCCCTCTGCGACCTCAAGGTCAATGCCGTGCAGCACCGTCTGGCCGTGGAACGCTTTCACCAGTTTTTTTACTTCAATCGCACTCATTTCGGTTCGCGCTCCTGTCGGTTCAGCTGGTTTTCGAAATAGTTTTGCAGCGCGGAGAGCACCGTCGCCATTACCCAGTAAATCAGTGAAGCGGCCAGATACATGGTGAACACTTCCAGCGTGCGCGACGTTATCAACTGCGCCTGACGGAACAGCTCCGGCACCTGAATGGTGGCGGCGAGCGAGGTATCTTTCACCAGGCTGATGAAGCTGTTGCTGAGCGGCGGCAGCGCTACGCGGGCCGCCTGCGGCAGAATGGCGCGGCGCAGCGTTTGCCACGGCGTCATGCCGATACTCGCCGCCGCTTCCCACTGCCCTTTATCGATAGAGGAAATCGCCGCGCGCAGCGTCTCCGAGGTATAAGCCGCGGTGTTCAGCGACAGTCCGATCATGGCCGCCGGGATAGGGTCCAGCTCAATGCCAAACTGCGGCAGGCCGTAGTAGATCATAAAGAGCTGCGCGATAAGCGGCGTGCCGCGAAAAATCGAAATATAAAAGCGCGCCAGCCAGGAGATGGGCCAGATATGAGACAGGCGCATCAGCGCCAGCACAAAACCGAGCACCAGCCCGAAAAACATGCCGCCGATGCTAAGCTGCAGCGTAAAAACGGCGCCCCGCAGCAAAAAGGGGGCGGAGTCGAGCACCAGTTGAATACTTTCTTGCATTATATAAATCGCACCCAGGGTTATCAGATATGCGGATGATAGGCGAAAAGCGCCGGCGCGCCGCCTGTATGAACAAAGAGAATCGGTCCGTGGTCTTTGAAGCGTTGCTGTGCAATGCCGTCAATGAGCCCGGCCATCGCTTTCCCGGTGTATACCGGGTCGAGCAGAATGCCTTCAAGGCGCGCCAGCAGTTTTACCGCCTCCATCCCTTCGTCGTTAGGTACGCCGTAAGCCGGGGCAAAATAATCATCCCATAAAAGGATGTCCGCACGCGCTTCCAGCTCCAGGGCCTGCGCGACCGCCTGTTGCAGCGCCACAACTTTCGGTTTTTGCTGCTCAACCTTGCGCGATACCGTCACGCCAATCAGGTCGACTTCCGGCATCAGTTGCTCCAGCCCCACCGCCAGCCCGGCGTGGGTCCCTGCGCTGCCGGAGGCGACCACCACAGAAGAGAGTTCAACCGCGCCTTCGCATTGCTGGGTGATTTCCAGCGCGCTTTCCACATAGCCGAGTGCGCCCAGCGCATTGGAACCGCCGACCGGGATGACATAAGGACGAAAGCCCTGCGCTTCCACGCGGGTGGCAAGCTCGTTGAGCTGCGCATCCGGATCGGTGAGCGCCGCGCACATCTCAATCTGGGCGTTGAATAAATCCAGCAGCAGGCGGTTGCCGTTGCTGAGGTAGTTTTCAGCGCGCGTGCCCATTGGGTTTTCCAGCAGCGCCACGCAGTTAAGCCCAAGCTTCGCCGCCACCGCCGCCGTCTGGCGCACATGGTTAGACTGAATGGCGCCGGCGGTGATAAGCGTATCCGCGCCTTCGCGCAACGCTTCGGCGGCGAGAAACTCCAGCTTGCGCAGCTTGTTGCCGCCCATCGCCACCGGGGTGACGTCGTCGCGCTTAATGTAGATTTCGCGCCCCAGGTAATCTGACAGGCGCGGCAGATACTCAAGCGGCGTGGGCGCGCCAATCAGTTCGAGGCGCGCAAAGCGGGTTAAATTTTGCAAAGACATACAGCCTCCGGTTGCCGTTTCAGATATGGCGTAACGTTTTATTATGATTCACCCAGACTGCGCCCGGCAGAATACAATAAAAAAAGGTGCTGAAATCAGCACCTTTTTTCTGCAAAACGTCGCTTATTTGGTTACATCCGCGCCAAACCACTTCTCAGAAAGCTGCTTGAGCGAGCCATCCTTCTGCATATCGGCGATAGCCTGGTTAATGGCGTTCAGCAAATCTTCATTGCCTTTACGCAGCGCCACGCCCGCTTCCTGACGTGAGAACGGTTCACCCGCCGCGGCCAGGGTATTGTTGGTTTTCTTCACCAGATCCAGCGCAGCCAGACGGTCAACCAGGATGGCGTCGATACGGCCTACGCGCAGATCCTGATATTTGGTCGGGTCATCGTCATAGGTACGGATATCCACGCCCTGGACATTCTGGCGCAGCCACTCTTCATAGTTAGTGCCAAGGCCCACGCCCACTTTTTTGCCTTTCAGCGAATCGGCGTTAGTGATGCTGTTCGCGTTCTCTTTTTTCACCAGCGCCTGAATGCCGGAAACGGTATAAGGCGTGGAGAAGTCATATTTTTTCTTACGCTCGTCGGAGATAGTGACCTGGTTTATCACCACATCGATGCGTTTAGAATCAAGCGAAGCGAGCATGCCGTCCCATTTAGTCGGTTTCAGAGAGGCTTTAACGCCAAGATGCTGGGCCAGCTGTTCGGCGAACTCGACTTCAAAACCGGTCAGCTTGCCGTCGTCGCCTTGATAGCTGAACGGCGGATAGGTGCCTTCAAGCCCTACCAGCAGCGTGCCGCGCTCTTTAACTTTATTAAGCAGGTTTTCCGCAGCGTAAGTCTTTACGCTCATGCCGGCGACCAGCGCCACCGCCATCACGCCCATCAGCGCTTGCCGACCAAAAGTAGCTAATTTCATATTTCCCCCAGAGAGTCAAAACGTTAAGCCGCAGTGTAAGTAGTTTCGCAGAGAAAGCAAAATCGACTCCGCTACAACTTATTCTTTTTTAATATATATCACATGTCGAGGACGCGGCGGGGTTATGTGTCTGGGGAAGCGCTTTTTGCGCCTGGTACTGGGCGTACTTACGCAGCGCGATGCGATAATTGTTCGTGCTGGTGAGCGGTAGCCACATGTCGAGTTGGGCATCGATATCGCCCTGCAAGGCCAGATCCTGCGGCACCTGTTTTTGCGTCAGGTGCGCGCCGAGACGGCGCAGGCGAACAACATATTCACGGATAGTGCCGTGGCTCATGTCGGTCTGTTCGAAGAGATACTGCTTGAAGCCGATAATATCGAAATAGTTGCTCTGCTCTTTGCAGTGCAGATCGCCGCAAAAGCGGCAAAGCGCCACCCACTCCTGACGCTCCACCTCCCAGGCTGTTTCGTCCATGAGCGTATCGAGTTGCGCGATGGCTATCTTGTTGACTATCTCACCCTGGCGGACCAGGGTGATGCGGTCAAGCAGTTTATGGCAGTGCGCGCAGTGGGTTTGCGCGTGTTTGAAATCTTTCAGGTAGCGGCTCAGGGGCCGTCTTTTTAGTTGCTGCACCGTCATGATAACTCCTCAATAAATGCTGTGTGTGGCGTTACCGGCAGGTGAGCAACTCAGGTTATAGCTTCCCCAGCCGGGTGCGCAGACGTTTAATAGCCTGGCTGTGCAGCTGGCTTACCCGCGACTCCCCTACTTCCAGCACCGCGCCAATCTCCTTGAGATTGAGCTCTTCCTGGTAATAGAGCGTCAGCACCAGCTGTTCACGCTCCGGCAGCGATTCGATCGCTTCCATCACGCGATGGCGAAGATTGCTCTCCAACAGCTGTTGCAAAGGGTTTTCATTCTGGTGCTCTTCAGTGACCAGCTCGATGCTGTCGCCATGCTCTTCCCGCCACTCGTCGTAGGAGAAAAGCTGGCTGTTATTGGTATCGAGCAGCATCTGCCGGTACTCTTCGAGCGGGATATCCAGGCGCTGCGCCACTTCAGTTTCAGTGGCGTTGCGTCCCAGTTCCTGTTCCAGTTGGCCTATAGCCTGCGCCACTTCGCGCGCGTTGCGTCGGACGCTGCGCGGCACCCAGTCGCGGCTGCGCAGTTCATCCAGCATCGCGCCACGAATACGCTGCACTGCGTAAGTGGTAAATGCCGTTCCTTGCAGGGCGTCGTAGCGTTCGACTGCGTTTAGCAGGCCAATACCGCCCGCCTGGAGCAGATCGTCCAGTTCCACGCTCGCCGGCAGCCGCACCTGAAGGCGCAATGCTTCGTGACGCACCAGCGGCACATAACGCTGCCACAGCGAGTGTTTATCCATTACACCTTCAGCGGTATACATTGAATTCACGATAAACAGCCCTGCGTTAATTGAGTTATCGGCACGATTATCCGTTTCTGGAGAAGTTTTTAATCGGAGGAATAGTGGGGGAAATGGGGGGTTATTTGATTTATGGAGGCAGGATCCCGCGATGGGTGCCCTGCCCCAGTTTTGTCAAGGTTAGCGCGCTTCTTTTTCCGGGATAAAGTAATACACCGTCTCCAGCACTCCCTCGGTGTAGTGACGCATATAAAGCTTGTAGTCGCTACGGATTGAAAAAACTAACTCAGGAAGTTTCCAGAAATCATTGACCAGGTGGTAAGCACTAATTGCTAACGTTGGATGATCGTTAATAATATGCAGACGAGCGCCCTCCAGGGTCGCATATTCATGCCCTTCAACGTCCATTTTTATGAAACTTGTTTTTTCCGTTACCTTTGCATCAAGCGTATCAACTTCTACAACGATATCGCCATTTTCATCGAGATGAGACCACGATCCTGAAGAAGTAAATCGCAAACTGGACCTGGCGTTTGAGGTGCCGCACTGATGATAGTGAATGTTCCGCACGCCATTCAGCCTGGTTTTAATCGCCTCCATTTGGCCTGGCTCAGGTTCAAAAAGATGAACGCTACGATAAGAGGGATAGCGACGAATAAAATCAAGCGTCGTATCACCATCGAAACAACCTACATCAACAAAAACAGCATCCTGTTCAGGCAGGTTAATCCATGGCTCAAAGTAGATCTCTTTGAGGCGAAACTCAAAATGCTCTAACTCGTGGATATCTTCAGTTAACCGAAAATTAATAAGCCTTGAAAACGTTTCCCGTGAGAGTTCGTCGGCAAGCAACTGATATGCCTGGTCAAATTTTTTACGATGTTGCAGATAGTTATCTTTAAAATCTTCATGCAGCCCATGCTTCAGCGGACGCAGCGGCAGGCCTGCGTATTTTTTGAAGCTAAAGTAATCAAGATGATTCAGCTTGCGGCCTTCCAGCAGGCGGTTAACCGTGACGGGCCTGCCGTCAACAATCCCGGATACCACAATTGCCGCTTCAGGCACGGCTGAAAGCTTAATAACGGGCAAATCATGGAAAGTTTCGGCAGATGAAAAATCATCAATAAAGCCAGCTACGTTAATATGTCTGGCAATATCAGCAGCGTACGGCGTGGTGCCAAAAATATAGCAGGGAGCATCACCGCTCATGACTTGCTTACAAAGCAATTCTATTTTCTCATTGTGCATCATGTCGATAAAACCTCTATTTATTAAACAAGATAAAAATCAACAGCATCGACATCAAGCACCAGCACGTCTTCCCGCTGAGCGACATCAAGCCGCTCAGGGAAATAATTGTCGATAAACACTGCCGGACCGGTAACGTATAGCGATTTTTTCTCGTTTTCTTGCAGGTGAATGATTTCGTTAAAGAGTAAAGGCGAAATTGCCGCCTGGTTTAGCGTTTCAACAGGTTTATTCTTATGCCGGGTGATCAAATGGAGCGATTTACCGCTGGCGCGGCTTTGATATAAAAAGGCGAGCACCACTGAATTAGGCTGCCCATTAATAATTAGCGTGTCGTCCAGATCGACATAAATCTTTTCATACCGTAACGGTGTTAACGCGCGTGTTCTGATAGCACGTTCTATCAACGTTACGTGTGGCGTCACCAGCGGTACGACATCGCGGCCCATAAAGTCATGCAACGCCATAAGAGGCAAATTCACGCCGCGAGCCCGTTGCGCGACCATGGTTCCGGCGACGCGGCAAGATATTTCCAGTAACTTCCAGCGCCCATGGCTGTCTTGCTTAAGCTGAAAAAACCACGGTCCACGCAGCGTCAACCCCGCGTTTATCTCGTGGGCGATGGCGGATATCTCTTCATCAAGCGGCACGCTTTGCGAGCGCATAGCGATGCCCGCCCTCACCCGCTCGCGCGTTCGCGGGCCTGCCCATACCACCTCGCCATGTCGGTTTGTAAAGCAATCTACCGTCAGTTCCCGTCCCGGCAGATATTCAACAACAACCGGCATATCGACAGAGCTCATGAGTTGCGCGAGTTGCTCATCGTTGTGCGCCAGCGCAACGCCATTGCCGCCCTGCCCGCAGTCCGGCTTGACGATGACCGGCCAGCTATTCGGTTTTTCGCCTGGTTGATAGACCTTAGGGAGCCAGTCTGCATCAGCAAACGCGCTGTATGTCAGGCTCTTACGACGCGCAATGCGCGTTGTCAGGCGATCGCCGTTTACCAGGTAACAGCCTTCCAACGCGTCCATTTCCGCCAGCTTTTCGCAAACCGTATCATGCGTGGCAAAAATCACATCTATCTGGTGCGTCGCCAGAAGGTCTTTGAAATAAGCTTCAAAATTCGGGGCATGGATAAACGGCACATCGCCAATGTAATCAGCAAAGTGAAAACGTCCGTGATCCTCACAACTGGAGGCGCCGATGAGACGATTAACGTGCAGAGAATAGCGTAACGATTGCGCGATCTCCCCTGCGTTTTCTGAACCGCACGGGAAAACAAGTACATTTAATTTTTTCATTTTTGTTTAGTCCTCAATGCGCTGCTCCATGACGACTGACCGCACGATTTTAATAAGCTGTTCTATATCGTCTTCGCTGTAGCGCTGATCGCAGGGTAAAGGAACCATATAATTGACATAGTTCGCTTCGACACTTGCTGGCGCGACCCTCTCCAGCACTTCGCGCCAGTATGTAGCCACAAAAACGCCTCGTGAAATCAGAGCCTGATGCAACTTGCGAGCCGGGAAAAAGAACGGGTAACAGAAAGGGCCGCTTACGGCAGCATCGGTAAAGCGGAACGCATTTATCTCATCAAGCCGCTGCCGTAAAAGATGATAATTACGCTCCCGAGTCTGCTTTATCCGGAGGTAATCAACAGAGCGCAGGATTTTCTCCGTCAGCGCTGACATACGGCAGGCAGCCACATCCTCAAGAGCAGACTCTGCCTGCTGAAACGCATCGTAGCCTGCTCTGGTGTCATATTCATGCTGTAAAAGGAGATGCGTAACGTGACTTAGCGAGCCCCGGTCTTGCGTATCGGGAACGGGCATATCCAGTAACGTGTGCAGCAACCCGCCATCGGGGATGCCGAAAAATTTACGCGGCGAGTAAAGGTTGGCCAGTGCGGATGGCATATGCTCAAAGAACGCCTGAGAGTGATCGATAATTATCTTTTCTGGCGGAAAGGTTGTTAATAATCTGCTCTTCTGCGCGCGGCAGTGCCCAAGATAATCAACATACAGAAGGCAATCATCCGATTCGAACTGTTGCGATAATCGGGGAAAATAATCTTCATCAAGTTGATACCATGCAATGTCGACACCGGATTTTCTTACAGCATCAATAACGCTCTGGCAAATAAGCTGAGGCAACCAGAGTCGGGATGGCTTCAGGGTAATAAGCAGATGATAGAGCGCGCTGCGCGCCGAGCGATAGGCTCTGGCGCCGGGATAATAATGTGAGCCAAATGCGGGCAATTCTAACGGGAAATAGCCGCCAAACGTTGTGTTATTCATGCTAGGCTCAGTTGACGTAGTGGTAATTTTTCAGCGCCTGTTTTACCTGTTCAGGATCGCAATGCATCAGTACATCGATTATCGAAAGGTAAGGAATAAAATCGTGATTTCCTTGCGCATACTCGGTGTTATTAGCCTGGAGAAAACGCAGTGTAATACCCTGCGCCGCGAATGCGTCTGCACGGTATAAATGACGGCCGCCTGTACTGTTAACGTACATATCCCCCTTCAAGGCCTTGCACATGCCGATAACTTTATTTTCCGCATTTTCAGACCGGTCATAATCCAGAACCGCTGAGCGAATGATTTTCCGCTCGATGTCGAGGTAATTGAAAATAGTTTCAATGGCTCTCTGGCAACAAGCCGTAATATCACGCTCCGGATGAGATAAAACGGCTTCCACCAGCGGCATGACATCCCGAAAATACGGCGCCTTGCTGTAGCTTTGGCTTATTGTTTTAACGATTTTCTCAACCTGATCGCCAAAGCGAAGCTCGCTAATGCGCTTATTAGAAGACGCACCGGGCACAGGTACCGTAAATCGCTGCGCCTGCCCCTGGCACAATATACTGTTGCGGTTGATGTATCCTTGCTTAATAAAGCAGGCGTCGTCGTACAAAACGAAGATGTCTGACTGATAGATAAGCTGAAAATAACCAATCCATGGAAACAGGTAGGGCTGCATTATGGCGACGTTCATATCCTTTTCCCCTATCCTGTTAGCCTTCACGATTAACGTTGCTTACCACGCGACTCACACCGCTTCATCCAGTACGGATGTCGCAGACGAGACCGTGACAGCTTTAATGATGTTAGCTATCTCTTCTTGCTCATCATGCTCCAGATCCGGATAGATAGGCAGGCAAAGAATTTCATTCGCTATCTGATTCGCCACGGGTAAGAGCGATTGCGTCGCGCTGGCCAGGCCGCGATACATTGGGAAGCTGCTGATAAGCGGGTAAAAATAGCGCCGCGACATAATATTGTTTTGTTTTAACAGAGCATAAAGCTCATCACGGCTGAGAGGATACTCATCTCCGATTCTGACAGGGAAATAAGCATGATTCCACTCGGTCTCTTCTGGAAAAGGCATCAGGGTGACGCCGGGCACGTCCATCAGCAGTTCACGGTAACGTGCGTCCAGCGCAGCGCGTTTTTCCAGTGCGCTATCGATATGTTTCAGTTGCAGCAGACCAAACGCCGCCTGGACCTCGTTCATTTTGCCGTTAATGCCCGCCGCAACCACGGTCGTTTCATCCGCGAAACCAAAGTTTTTGAGGTAATCAATGCGCTTTTTCATCTTCGCGTCACGACAGATGATGGCGCCGCCTTCAATGGTATTAAACACTTTCGTCGCGTGGAAACTGAGAATAGACAGATCGCCATGCTCCAGCACGGTACGGCCATGCTGCTTCACGCCAAAAGCGTGGGCCGCGTCGTAAATGACCTTCAGACCATAAATATCGGCAATTTGCTGAATACGCTCTACGTTACAAGGCACGCCGTAACAGTGAACAGGCATAATAGCGGTCGTCCGGGGCGTGATGGCCTGTTCGATTTTCTCCGCATCCAGATTGCAGGTTACCGGGTCGATATCGACGAATACCGGGGTCAGGTCGTTCCATAACAAAGTATGCGACGTCGCAACAAACGAATAGGGCGTGGTGATAACTTCACCGGTTACGCGTAGCGCCTGTAAAGCCGTCAGCAACGCCAGCGTACCGTTAGAAAATAAACTCAGGTGCTCAACGCCAAGATAGTCGGCTAACGCCCGCTCCAGTTGCTGATGAAAAGGACCTGCGTTTGTTAACTGTTTATTCTGCCAAATCTGCTCCAGATAGGGGGTAAACTCCTCCAGTGGCGGAAGCAGCGGACTTGTAACGTAAACAGCCTTTTTCATAGTCACTCCTGAGAGGCGGCGCTCTGCAATGTATCGTTCTCCCATCATAGAGCGTGCCTCCTGGCTTCAATTCATGAAATAACCCGTGATTTTGGCGTCTTTTAACCCGCCATATAATCTCTTACGCTAAAACTGCTGGCGGCCTCGCCCCGGCAGTAGCGTTTCCAGGCTTCACGCAGCGCCGCTTCAAAGTAGACAGCAGCGCTTGCGCCAGTCTGAGCGTGTGCAGCAATTTTGTCTCGCAACGCCAGACGGAGCTTGTTAAGCGAGTGCACATCTGCGGCAATTTCAACCGCCCGGGCGACGTACTCTTCCCGCGAGGTGACCACAAACTCATCAAGCCCATATTGACGCATGCCCGCCGCGCCCTGACACATGATTGGCGTTTCGCCCGCATACGTCAGGCTCGGCACCCCCATCTGCAAGCCATAGTTAGCTGTCGTTCCTCCCGGATACGGAAAGGTATCAAGCAGCAAATCCACTTCGTTATGCATCTGCATGTACTCTGGCATTGACGTCCGCCTGCGCATGATGAGACGTGATTCATCAATCCCCAGCTCGGCGAAACGAGCAAGGTAGCGTTGAGTCAGTTTTTCATCCGTCAGGCTGCCAATCAGCATGCGTGAGTTTTCACAGCGTTTAAGGATCTCAGCCCAGGTGGTGATGACCGCGTCGTTAATTTTGCTGGTGCGGTTAAAGCTGCCGAACGTAAAGACCTTGTTGCTAAGCGCAGGGGCTGGCGACACGTCAGGCGCATCATGGAAAAGCGCAAATGGCTGGTTAAACGGGAGATAGATAAGCGCTTCGGTAAACTGGCTTTCCAGTTCGCCCGGCTTCGCTATCTTTTCATGGATCATGTAATAATCCATCTCCTCAAGCCCCGTCGTGCCAAGGTAGCCAATAAACGAAATTGCAATCGGAGCAGGCTTCAGACCAAAGGATAACAGCCGGTTATAATCGGTATGCCCGGACAGATCGATAACAATATCAATCTCATCCTGATGGATACGCTTCGCCAGTTCCAGCGCGCTCATATTCTGCGCCTCGCACCAGCCTTCAGTTTTTCTTCTTAGCTGCTGCGTGATGCCGTCGTTGCGGTTGGATGTTTGGTAGGCATAGAGCGCAAATTGTTCTGCATCCAGGGCATCCCAGATTGGCCGGATAAAGTTAGTCACCGGGTGGAGACCCAGGTCGCCTGAAACAAAGCCTACGCGCAAGCGGCGCTGCGGATCTTTACTATTGTTGAGCGGTAACGTGACGCCCTGCTGTTTAGCCCAGCGTGCTACCGTGCGGCCAAAGCGCTGATGCTCAGCAAAGAGGTAGTCCGCTCCAATCGTCGGGGAATGCAGCAAACCAAACAGGTAGTTCGTAAAGTAAACCAGTTCGTGCGGAGCGCTTTCATAAGCTTTACGCATCCACGGAATAGCCTCTTCAAGACGCGATTGCGCGCTGAGAACCGTACCCATATTCGATAAAGAGGTGGTATGCGCAGGGTTTATCGCCAGCGCTTTGCGCGCGCATTTTTCCGCTACGTCAAAATTCTCGTTTTCTTTCGCCAGGGCGCAAAGCAACGCCCATAGCTTCGTGCTCGTCGTATTGAACCGCAGGCAATAGCGGGTAATTTTTTCAGCCATCCAGTGATGCTGCAATCGCCATAGCTGGGTCGCATAGTCGTAATAAAACGCCCACTGGGTTGGCTCAATAGAGATGGCTTTAACAATATCGTTCAGCGCGTCGCTATAACGATCCTGACGGGCATAAACCTGAGACTGACGGTGCCAGACGTGTGGATTGTCAGGCGACGCCTTGATTAAGCTTGCCGCCAGTTCACACGCGCCGACATTATCACCCTGACTAAGTAGCTGATTGAGCTTTTTATTAATTCGCTCATCGACATCTTCATATACAGAAATGCCCGCATGCTTTTTACGCGCCCGCGCATCCGTTTTTACTGCGTGAGTAATGCGAAACGCCTCTTCCATGCCGTAATGAGTAAAGATCATCAGGCTGTTAATGTTCAATACGCTGCTGGAGGGGGTCTGTAAGGTGATAATGCGTTGAAAATACTTTTGCCAGGCGCGGGTAGAGCCGGTCAGCACGCCTTTGCGGCGCAAGATGTTCATCATCGCCAGCGTGTTTAGCTCAATGTTCAGTGTGTCATCCGCGATAAAAGCATACTCATCGTCGGTTAACTCTGTTGCCTGATGCCACAGGTTAAACCCCAGACGTACCGGCTGCTGCGGATCGTTTAATGCGATCAACCCCGGCAGCGCCGCAAGGGTTTGGTTGTTGCTAAGGCTATAAGGACATGGACCTGAACCATAAAACAGGGTCTGCGATCCTTTAAGAAACAGCGACCAGAGCACATTTAATACATTGTTAGCGTGGTTATCGTCCTTTTCTTCCGGCAGCGCGGTATGAAGAACGATCTGCGCAAAAGAGAGACTCATGGGCCACACTTCGCCCAGCAGATCCAGCACGCGCAACGTTAATGCATGATCGGTTGATACTAACGATCCCTCTGGCGTAATGACGGTATTTTGCGCTTTGTTTTCACGAAACAGGCGCTGAAAATTCCCGGCCCAGTTTAACGTTTTGAACTGTTGTTTATCAGGCTGCGCAAGAATGGAAGGCTTATGCTGCTCACCAGCCAGCAGGCTGAACCGCTGCTGCCGGTTAACCGCGAAATCAAGGTACTGTTGACGAACAATTTTATTCGCCTGCGGACTAATCGTTTGATGAAGCTGCGCCACCGTTGCGCCATAAAAAGCGGGAATTTCCGTCCAGGGTTCGGCATCGCCTACGTAGACGAGCCCGTTTCGCTCAACCATCTCGTTAAAATCAACAAGATAAGAGGCTTCATTCAGGCCTGAAAGATACTTCAACGACAGTTGGGTATCGTTATGTTCGTTCATTTGTGCCAGCAATGGCTGCAGGCTGGCGCGCTGTGAGTTATTTTCCGCCATACCAAGCGAAAGCCAGGTTGCCGCCGCTCTTGCGCTGGCAACTTTTTCTTCTTCGCTTGTCGCAAGGCTGCTGTGCAGCAAAAGCGCATCCCGCAGCGTCTCTTCGCTGCGCGCGCCTGGATAACAGGGCCATTGCAGGGCAATGATGCCATCAGGGCTTAAATGCTGACGACACCATGCGAGCACCGCTTCGCGCGAAGCGTTATCCAGCAGCGTAAACATACCCTGCAAAATAATGTAGTCCTGCTCCCCTGGCGAGACGCTAAGTAACTCATCAAGCTGCAGGCAATAAAGCTGTAAATTAGCGATGCCGCTTCGCGTAATCAGTTGATGTCCTTGCTCAATAGACTCCGCGCTAATATCAATGCCGATCACCGCCGCTCCGGGCCAGGCAGAGCAAAAAGGAATCAAGTTCGCGCCGGTGTCGCATCCCAGCGTTAAAACTCTGGCCGTTTCCAGAACCGGCGTTTCCATCCCGTACATGTTGGCTACGGCGCGTAAATGCTGTGGCGAAGCACGGCCATTTAGCGCCAGTACAGCATCTTTTTTCAAAATAGCCGACGCTGCGGCGGGTTCGGTTACGTCAGTTATAGTCACGGAAATACCCTGTTTCATGAAAAGATCAATTAGCCTAACGATAACAAGCGGCGCGCGCGGCAATGAGGTAATAACCGTACGCTCATAGCCCTAATTCCCGTTATACCTGCCTGTTGGCATATCACTGGTCAGTATCCGGCCCGCGATATCGCAGATATAAAAAAACCAACCCCGGAGGGTTGGTTTGTAAGCACCTGACTTGCTAGCGAAATTAACGCAGCAGAGACAGAACGTTCTGGGTAGTCTGGTTAGCCTGAGCCAGAACAGAAGTACCAGCCTGCTGCAGGATCTGCGCGCGGGACATGTTGGAAACTTCAGTCGCGTAATCAGCGTCTTCGATACGGCTACGTGCAGAAGACAGGTTGTTTACGGTGTTGCCCAGGTTGGTGATGGTGGAATCCAGACGGTTCTGCACCGCACCCAGGGAGCTACGCAGGGTATCAACCTTCTGCAGCGCCTTGTCGATGGAGCTCAGCGGGTCAACAACCACTTCGTCGCCCAGGGTTACTTTACCCGCGGTAGAAGAAGCCGCATCCAGGTCAGCAGTCGCTTTGTAGTAAGTTTCTTTACCATCTGCGCCAGTGTTCTTGATGAAGTATTCGGTAGAGGTGTTACCGTCTTTATCTTTTACATCACGAGAGTACAGCTGGTTGGTGCCAGCCAGAGAAACGCCGGACATATCAACGGTGATAGCCGCTTTAGAAGGCGTAGTAGAGCCCGGGATGGACAGTACGTCGCCAGAAGAAACAGCGGTATAACCAGCAGAGGTGGTCCCCGCAGCGGCGGAAGAACCAATGGTAACCACGCCAGAGTTCAGATCGACAGTCGCATTGTAGGTGTTGGTGCCATCGTCAACAACGAAACCACCGGTAGAGTCGTTACGGTAAACGGTGTAAACCGGCTCCGGAGCGGTGTTGGTTTTGGTCGCGCCAGTGATGTCAGCCAGTTCAACCAGGGTAGCGGAAGAACCAGAACCGTTAACGAAGCTTGTCTGGCTGCCTTCAGAGGTAGCCGCTGCAGCAACGCTGGTGCTATAGGTTACGGAGTTAGCGTTCGCGTCGTAGGTCGCTGCGTAGTAGTTACCGTTCTCTTTAACTGCCAGAGAACCGTCATCCATTACTTTCAGTTCCGGCGTGCCGCTTGCAGAGCTGAAGGTGATGTTTTTAACGACTGCCGGGTTGTTAACAGCCGGTACTGCGTCTTTAATAGTGCCGTTAACCGCTTTCAGATCTTTGCTGTTAACCTGGTTAGTTAAATCCAGTTTATCCAGGCCCAGAGTCTTGGAGGTGATTTCCTGCAGGTCGATTTCGATGGTTTCGCCATCGTTCGCGCCTACCTGGATTTTCATGGTCTGGTCAGAAGCCAGCACTTTCACGCCGTTGAACTGAGTCTGACCGGAAACACGGTCGATTTCGCTCAGGCGCTGTGTAATTTCAGCCTGGATGGATTTCAGGTCGGAATCGGAGTTGGTACCGTTGGTCGCCTGAACTGACAGCTCACGAACACGCTGCAGGTTGTTGTTGATTTCAGACAGAGAACCTTCAGTGGTCTGCGCGATAGAGATACCGTCGTTGGCGTTACGAGAAGCCTGAGTCAGGCCTTTGATGTTCGCGGTGAAACGGTTAGCAATCGCCTGGCCGGCAGCGTCGTCTTTCGCGCTGTTGATACGCAGACCAGAGGAGAGACGCTCAATAGCGGAGCTCAGGGAAGACTGAGATTTGTTCAGGTTGTTCTGGGTCAACAGCGACAGGCTGTTAGTATTGATGACTTGTGCCATGATCTTTTCCTTATCAATTTACATCTTGATGTTGTTGGGCTGTTGCCCACGGTTTCGCACCGTAACCCATGTATCGGCACCTTAAATTCGAACTTTAGAAAATTTTTCACTTCTCCTGAGCTTTTTTCTGCGCAGCGAAATAGCCTCTCTATTAGTCACTATTCGGTCCATTAATTGAATAAATAAACCTCTAAACTTTGTCCTTCTGTTGCCGATACCGTGCTTAACCACTATTTGCACAAAAAGGGATCATGCATGGCTGCTTTTACTTCTTTAGGCGTGGGTTCAAACCTGCCGCTGAGTACGTTGCTGACTAACCTGGAAACCGCGGAGAAAGGCCGACTGACGCCTATCTCTACCCAGCAAAGCAGCTTCTCGGCCAAGCTCACAGCCTACGGCACACTGAAAAGCTCACTTGAAAAGTTCCAGACAGCAAATACGGCATTAAATGACGCCTCTTTATTTAAGAGCACGACGGCGACCAGCAACAGCACAGACTTAACCGTAAGCACCACGGCTGGCGCAGCGGCAGGCACGTATAAGATTAACGTGACTCAGCTGGCGCAAGCGCAATCGGTGCGCACGACAGCCAACGTGACCGATTCAAAAGCGGCGCAAGGCAACAGCAACGAAGAACGTACGCTTATCATCAAGCAAGACAGCAAAGAAAAGCCGTTAGAGATTAAGCTGACGAAGGATCAAACCTCGCTTGAAGGCATTCGCGACGCTATCAACAACGCCAACGGCGGCGTTTCAGCAAGTATTGTTAAGCTCAAAGATAATGATTTCCAGCTGGTGCTGACTTCCAGCGAAACCGGCACCGCCAATAAAATGAGCATCTCGGTTTCCGGGGACGAAACCCTTAACCAGTTTATTAGCTTTAATAACCCGGACGTGACCGGCAGCGGCGTTGAACAAATTGTCGAAGCGAAAGACGCAGAGTTAAGCGTTAACGGCATTAATATTGTCCGCAGCAGCAACACCATTACCGACGCGCCGCAGGGCGTTACCCTGAATCTGAATAAAATCACAAGCGACGTCACGGTTACGGTCAGCAAAAGCAACGATAAAGCGACGACGGCGATTAAATCCTGGGTCGATGCCTATAACTCGCTGGTTGATACCATCGGTTCGGTGACCAAATATACCGCCGTTGACGCCGGGACTGACGCACAGAACACCAGCAATGGCGCTCTGCTTGGCGATAGCGCGGTACGCACGATTCAGACCGGCATTCGCGCGCAATTTACCGATGTCGGCAACGGGGGCAATTTCCAGACGCTTTCTCAGATAGGCATCACGCAGGATCCCGCTACCGGCAAGCTGAAAATCGACGACGCCAAATTAAAAACCGCGCTTACCGATAAGTCAGTTGACGTTCAGCAGTTGCTGGTTGGCGATACAAAAACGACTGGCATCACAACCAAAATCGCGACCCAGGTAAAAGGTTACCTGGCGGATGATGGCATTATTGATAGCGCGCAGGACAGCATCAACTCCACATTGAAGAAACTGACTAAGCAATATCTCTCAGTAAGCCAGAGTATTGAAGACACCATGGCCCGCTATAAAGCGCAATTTACGCAGCTCGATACCATGATGAGCCAGTTGAACAACACCAGTTCTTACCTGTCTCAGCAGTTTGAATCGATGAGCAGCAGTTCGTAATGATAAGAGGTTGATATGTATACCGCGAGCGGTACAAAAGCATATGCTCAGATAGGCGTGGAGAGCGCCGTCATGAGCGCAAGTCCACACCAGTTAATCACGATGTTGTTTGACGGCGCCATGAGCGCGCTGGTGCGTGCTCGTCTGTTTATGCAACAGGGTGAAACCGTTGCCAAAGGCGAAGCGCTGAGCAAAGCCATTAACATTATCGATAACGGGCTCAAAGCGGGGTTAGATCAAGAGAAAGGTGGGGAGATCGCAGATAACCTTTCCTCTCTTTACGATTACATGATCCGGCGCTTACTGCAGGCGAATTTGCGTAATGACACTCAAGCGATTGAGGAAGTTGAAAATTTACTGACCAATATCGCTGATGCGTGGAAGCAAATTTCTCCAAACCAAACCGTGCAGGAGTCTATTTGATGTCGCCTAATGTGGAGTTTATTAACCGCTGGCAACAGATTGCATTGCTCAGCCAGTCGCTGCTTGAACTTGCGCAGCGAGGTGAATGGGATCTTTTACTGGACCAGGAAGTTGTGTATCTCCAGAGTATCGAAGCAGTTATGGGATCCGAAACTCCACAAGGGCTGCCAAAAAATGTTCAGAGCCTGGTCGCGGGTTATCTCAAGCAGACGTTAGAGAATGAAGAGCAGCTTAAGATCCTGTTAAAAAATCGACTGGATGAGCTCAGTTCATTAATCGGCCAATCTTCCCGCCAACAATCTCTTAACCATACCTATGGTCGTCTCTCCGGCATGCTGTTAGTACCAGGCGTCCCTTCCGGGCACTAAATAATACGGCTTCGTTTGTAAAATCCGCCATACTCCAGAAGCGAAAACCTGACGGCTTCTGGAGTATGGATAAAATGAAGAACCCCACCCTTCTGCAATGTTTCCACTGGTACTACCCTGAAGGCGGCAAACTTTGGCCGGAACTGGTTGCGCGCGCGCCTGGCTTTAATGCGCTGGGCATCAATATGGTCTGGCTGCCGCCCGCTTATAAAGGGGCAGACGGCGCGGCTTCGGTTGGTTACGACGCCTACGATCTTTTCGATCTCGGCGAATTCTCTCAAAAAGGATCGGTGGCGACTAAATATGGCGACAAGGCGCAGCTCCTTACGGCTATCAACGCGCTACAGGAAAATGGCATCCTGACGCTGCTGGATGTGGTGGTGAACCATAAAATGGGCGCGGATGAGAAAGAGAGGCTCCACGTCAACCGGGTCAATCAGGATAATCGCAACGACATAGACGACGAAGCGATTGAATGCGAAGCCTGGACCCGTTTTACCTTTCCCGCCCGCCGCGGCAACTATTCCCGCTTCATCTGGGATCATAAATGTTTTAACGGCGTCGACCATATCGAGAACCCGAACGAAAACGGCATTTTCAAAATCGTTAATGACTATACCGAAGAGGGCTGGACCGATCAGGTTGATGACGAAAACGGCAATTACGACTACCTGATGGGCTGCAACATTGACTACCGCAACCGCGCGGTAGCGGAAGAGATTAAGTACTGGGCGCGCTGGGTGATGGAGCAAACGCAGTGCGACGGCTTTCGCCTCGACGCGGTAAAACATATCCCCGCCTGGTTTTATAAAGAATGGATTGAACATGTGCAGGAGGTCGCGCCGAAGCCGCTGTTTATCGTCGCGGAATACTGGTCATACGACGTGGAGAAGCTGCGGCAGTATATCGACCAGGTTGAAGGGAAGACCATGCTGTTCGACGCGCCGCTGCTGAAGAATTTCCACGACGCGTCGCTACAGGGCAGCAGCTATGACATGCGCCAGATTTTCACCGGTACGCTGGTCGAAGCCGATCCTTTCCACGCCGTGACGTTCGTTGCGAACCACGATACCCAGCCGCTACAGGCGCTGGAAGCGCCGGTGGAACCCTGGTTTAAGCCGCTCGCTTATGCGCTGATCCTGCTGCGTGAGAACGGCGTGCCCTCTGTTTTCTACCCGGATATGTATGGCGCAAGCTATGACGATACCGGCCTCGATGGCGGAACCTACCATATCGATATGGCGGTCGTGGACAAGCTCGACCAGATTATCCTGGCGCGCCAGCGCTTCGCCCATGGCGTGCAGACGCTCTGGTTCGATAATCCCAACTGCATCGCTTTCAGCCGCAGCGGCACCCGCGAAGCACCTGGCTGCGTGGTGGTGTTGTCTAACGGCGATGCCGGAAAGAAAAGGCTTACTCTCGGCGAGAATTACGGCAACAAAATCTGGCGCGATTTTTTAGGCAACCGGCAAGAGCGCGTCATTACGGACGAAGCGGGCAACGCTGTCTTTACCTGCAACGGCGGCAGCGTCAGTATCTGGGTGATTGCCGATGAAGAGGCGGCAAGCCGGTAAAACTCTTCGTTCCACGCTGCTTGTGATTCGCATGGCCCAGGGCGGGTCAGCAAAGCGCCAGCCGCCCTTTTAAAAAGCTGCAACACAACGCGCAAGCCGCTTGTCTGTCAGACAAGCAGCCCAAGGAAGGTTAAGGCAGGGGTGTCGGCAGCGGGTTCTTCGCAAGGAAATCGGCGCATTCGGCGCTCGGACGGGCCACGCGCTCAAGCGTCATTCCTGCGTATTCCAGCGTTTCGCCTTCACGCTCGATGTCGTAGACCTCTTTTTTCACCGTCACGTTGTAGATATCGCCGCCGCGCTGCATCAGTTTGCCCGGCAGCGCTATCACCCGCTGCCACTGGCGGCAATCGAGCGTATCGCCCTGCGCCGTCACCACCAGGCTCGCTATCGCCTCAGGGCTGACCAGCTCGCTCTGCGGCCCTTTGCTTTGCCAGTAACCTGCCAGACCGGATGGCGCAGGCGTTTTCACAACGGCATTATAATCACTCACTTGCACGCAGCCGCTCAGACCAAGCCACGCGATTAACAGCATCGTTTTTTTCATTCGAACTCCTCCCTGCGAAGAAAAAAGAGTGTGGCATTAAAGCGTTAAGCCCGCCAGCCTTTCCCTCTCAGGCGGCAAAAATTGATCGAAACGAGGTTTTGTTATTTTTTCGCTGGGCATTGCCGCGCCGCGGAGTACTATCTCGACTCCCTGCGCCCACCGGCGCGTTTTAGTTCCGTCTGAGTTCAGAGGCTAAAATTTCATGTCCTGGCAACATTTCAAACAACACTATCTGATCAAGTTCTGGTCCCCTTTTCCGGCGGTTATCGCCGCAGGCATTCTCTCCACTTACTACTTTGGCCTCACCGGCACCTTCTGGGCGGTTACCGGCGAATTTACCCGCTGGGGCGGGCAATTGCTGCAGCTAATAGGCGTGCAGGCGCAGGAGTGGGGCTACTTCAAACTCATTCACCTTGAAGGCACCCCGCTTACCCGCATCGATGGCCGGATGATCATCGGCATGTTCGCCGGCTGCTTCGCCGCCGCGCTGTGGGCGAACAACGTGAAGCTGCGCCTGCCGCAGCACCGCATCCGCATTATCCAGGCGGTGGCGGGCGGCATTATCGCAGGCTTCGGCGCGCGGCTTGCTATGGGCTGCAACCTGGCGGCCTTCTTCACCGGTATTCCGCAGTTCTCCCTCCACGCCTGGTTTTTCGCTATTGCGACAGCCATCGGCTCCTGGGCCGGGGCGCGCTTTACGCTGCTGCCGCTGTTTCGCATTCCGGTGAAGCTGCAAAAAGTCTCCAGCGCCTCGCCGCTTACGCAAAACCTCGCTCAGGCGCGCCGTCGCTTTCGCCTCGGCATGCTGGTGTTTATCGGCGCGGTGGGCTGGGCGCTGCTTACCGCCATGGAGATGCCGAAGCTTGGCCTCGCCATGCTTTTTGGCGTTGGTTTTGGGCTGCTGATTGAACGCGCGCAAATCTGTTTTACTTCCGCGTTCCGCGATATGTGGATAACCGGGCGCACCCATATGGCGAAGGCGATAATTTTCGGCATGGCGGCAAGCGCCATCGGCATCTTTAGCTATGTGCAGCTCGGCGCCGAGCCGAAAATCATGTGGGCCGGGCCAAACGCGGTTATCGGCGGCCTGCTGTTCGGCTTTGGCATCGTGCTGGCGGGAGGGTGCGAAACCGGCTGGATGTACCGCGCGGTGGAAGGCCAGGTGCATTACTGGTGGGTGGGGCTTGGCAACGTTATTGGCTCGACGATTCTGGCGTACTTCTGGGACGACCTCTCCCCCGCGCTTGCCACCAGCTGGGATAAAGTAAACCTGCTCGCCGCTTTTGGTCCGCTCGGCGGCCTGCTGGTCACTTACCTGCTGCTGCTTGCCGCGCTGCTGTTTGTTATCGCCTGGGAAAAACGCTTTTTTCGCGCCAGCCGCCCTGCTGTTTCTCACGCCGTTAAGGAGAGCGTATGAAACTCGTGCCTGATTACCGTCTGGATATGGTCGGCGAGCCTTGCCCCTACCCGGCTGTCGCCACCCTTGAAGCGATGCCGCAGTTGAAAAAAGGGGAAATCCTCGAGGTCGTGAGCGACTGTCCGCAATCTATTAACAACATTCCGTTAGACGCCCGCAACCATGGCTATACCGTGCTGGATATCCAGCAGGACGGCCCCACCATCCGTTATCTGATTCAGCGTTAACCCGCCGGCCCTGCTTCCCGCAGGGCCGCGCGTTTGTGCCCTATACTTACTCTTTATTAAGGTCTTAAGGGGTAGAGTATGTGTGGACGATTCGCGCAGGCGCAAAGTCGTGAAGATTATCTGGCGACGTTAGGCGACGGCTTCGAGCGGGCCATCCCCTGGGACCCGGAGCCGCTTGCCCACTACAACGTAGCGCCGGGCAGCCGCGTGCTGCTGCTCAGCATGGATGAAGAGGACACCCTGCACCTGGACCCGGTGATATGGGGCTACGCGCCGGAATGGTGGCATAAAGCGCCGCTGATCAACGCGCGAGTGGAAACGGCTGCCCAAAGCCGCATGTTTAAGCCACTGTGGCAGCATGGCCGGGCTATCGTCTTCGCCGACGGCTGGTATGAATGGCAGCGGGTGGGCGATAAAAAGCAGCCTTATTTTATTTATCGTGAAGATAAAGCCCCGCTCTGTCTGGCTGCGATAGGCAAGACGCCTTTTGATGCAGGGAATGAAGCCGAAGGGTTTGTCATTGTCACCGCGGCCGCGGATGAAGGGCTGGTGGATATCCATGACCGTCGTCCGCTAGTGTTAACGCCGCAAGCGGCGCTCGCCTGGCTGCACCCGGATACCTCGGCAAACCGCGCAGATGAGCTGGCCCACGAAGGCGCACTGCCCGCCGACGCTTTCGCCTGGCACCCTGTCACCCGGGCCGTAGGAAATGTGAAAAACCAGGGGCCGGAGCTGGTGGAGCCGGTTGATAAAACCCATTCGTAATATGTTTGCAAAAGTTTGCGCGAATGCCTTTTGATTGCGCTGCTTTTATTCGCTGCGCAGGTTATCATTCTCTTTGATTAACCCAGGCATAGCCTTTCTTAGAGTTGCTCTACCGCCCGGTTCCTTCTCGCGTGTTACGTTTGTTTTATCTTCGGTATTACGTGGGCGATATCGCCTGTAAGCGATGAAAATTCATCCTTTGGCAGTACACTCTGCTAGCTTTTTGCGGCTTTAGTTTACCATTTTGGCTGTTTTTTATTAAAAGTCAGAGTCATTCAGCAATCCAGTATTCCTGTCCCACCTCTTCATGAATCGTTACCGGGACTATGTCAGGTCGATTCAATGCAGTCCCGCGCAGTAAATTCATTCATGAAAAAATATAAATCTTGCGTTCTGTCTGATACCTAATCTGGCGTTAAACAAAGAACCCGGTCAACCACTCAAAAAAAATCAAATAAAAACAATTAATTACCAACTTACATCGCATTAACGTCAGCAAAGCGATAAGTCTTACATACTATGATTTATAACGAAGCGTGATATTATAAGTAACAGACCATAATCACCTGAAAAAAAACAAAATGAATAGCGCGCAATCTAATACTCCCCCACGGAAGTTACTACATGTCGACGGGCTAAGAGGAGTAGCCTGCCTGATGGTAGTATTATCACACCTTGCTTTGATATTTTATCCAGGGTTACATGATCCTACGCTGATCAATAATAACAGTATCATCAACTTTATATTCAATAGCCCTCTGCCGTTTATTTACTCAGGAACAGCCGCTGTATATATTTTTTTCACTCTCAGCGGATATATTTTAACTCATGCTTTTCTTAGTGGTGGCGATATGCTGAATAATGCTACCACCATGACGACAAAACGTTATTTTAGATTAGCAATCCCTGCCACGGCATCATGTATTTTTTGCTGGTTAGTGCTATCAAACGAAACTCCCGGCAGGGAGTTGCTTTCAGCATGGATTCAATCATATACAGTAGCGTCTCCCTCTTTTTTAAACGCACTGTATTCTGGGGCTGTTAGCGCTTTTTTTGGAGATGGCTCTGCTTATAATCCCGTACTATGGACAATGAAGATTGAACTACTGGGTTCTTTCTTAACTTATTTTATTTGTTTAGTCCTTATAAGAGCACCCAATAAGGGCTTGATAATTTTATTGTTCTGCATAATGTTCTTTGTTTCAAGCCTGCCTCAAAAAGAAAAATATGGGTACATTGCCTTTCTATTCGGCTCCTTTATTCACTTTTCAGGATTAAACCTCAGGAAAGGAGTGGCGCTGATACTGATGCTAGCCGGGTTGTATTTAGGTGGAGTGCATTATGGTTCCAGGCCTTATATTTATGCAATCTACTACACAAGATTTTATATAAATGGCGAAGAGTCAAACGCTTATATATTATATAATTTCATTTCTGGCGTTCTGATCACATTAGCAATACTAACCAACAACTCGTTGAAAATGTTCTTTGCTAAAAAACCGTTTGTTTATATGGGGAAAGTCTCTTTTAGCGTCTATCTTTTCCATTTACCCTTTTTCCTGATAATAGCTACAGGAATATTTAATGCTATATATAACGCAGGCTATAGCTATCACGAAAGTGCAATAACAGCAACGATTCTTTCGATAGTCACTATCTATGCTGTAGCAAACTTAATTTTTAAAGCAGTAGATAACCCATCGATGCGGTTCTCAAGCATATTAGCTAAGTTTTTATTTAAAACCCCAACGAGAATTTCATAGCGGCGCCTACGAATTTTAGATAAAAAGGTGGCCAGCTAGTCAGAAGCTGGTCACCTTAAAATGTGCAACTCACATTATAAATAATTAATAGAGCGGATACCGGCAATCTGCTGATGAACATTACTGCTTACACGGTGCGCGATTGCTCGTAACGTCTTTCCAGTGTCGGGAGAAAACAAACTTGCTTGCGCAGTGGCTTAAGACGAGGTACTTCTGCGGAAGAGGCGCCGCGCTGGCTGCATGACAGCAAAGCTTACCAGTTACGGCATACCTATGCTTGCTGGTCGTTGACTGCTGGAGCTAACCCTAGTTTTATCGCCAGCCAGATGGGACATGCAAATGCCCGGATGGCTATCAGGTGTATGGTTCCTGGATGGCAGATAACAATACGGAGCCGGTGGCAATGCTGAACCAGAAATTATCTGACTATGCCCCACCGATGCCCCATGCAATAGGATCTGAGTAGATTAGGTAATATATTTCAGAAAGTTATTGCCGCTAAACCTGCATGTTCATAATATCCTGGTACGCCGCGACCAGCTTGTTGCGCACCTGAATCCCCATCTGCAGCGACACGGACGATTTCTGCAAATCCACCATCACGTCGTTGAGCGCCACGCCCGGTTTGCCTAAGGCGAAATTTTCCGCCTGCGTACGCGCGACGTTTTGCGTTTCGCTGATGCGGCCGAGCGCCGCCTGAAGTTCACCGGCGAAGCTTACGCCCTGCGGGCCCTGCGTCGCTTCGTTGCGTGCGGTCAGCGCGGTTGCCTGCAACTGCTGGAGCACGCCTTCAATGCCCTGAATGGCCATCGTCTTCCTCTTAGGATTAATCTGAATGCCGGCAAGCGTAACACTTTGTCAATAAGATAAAGGCGCTAAATAGGTGCAAAAAACCCGGCTAATTGGCCCATAGAAAATTCTGTAAACGCAAATAATGACATCGCCATCATTGTGGAACTTTTGTCGTGCTTGCCGACCCGGGAGTCCGTTTTGCTTCATTACACGTCTTATTCTGTTAACGCTGAGCCGCGAGGTGAGCAATGACTGCTGCCACCGCTCAAACGCCACAAAATAAAGCCGGCGAATGGCTGAACCGCTTACGCGCTAACCCTAAAATCCCGTTGATGGTGGCTGCCGCCGCTGCAGTGGCGATTATCGTCGCCATGGTGCTGTGGGCGAAAAGCCCTGACTACCGTGTGCTTTACAGTAACCTGAGCGACCAGGATGGCGGCGCCATCGTCACTCAGCTTACTCAAATGAATGTACCTTACCGTTTCTCTGACAACGGCAGCGCTATCATGGTGCCGGCTGAAAACGTTCACGAACTGCGCCTGCGTCTGGCCCAACAGGGCCTGCCGAAAGGCGGCGCCGTGGGCTTTGAGTTGCTTGATCAGGAAAAATTCGGCATCAGCCAGTTCAGCGAGCAGGTCAATTACCAGCGCGCGCTGGAAGGCGAACTCGCCCGCACCATCGAAACCCTGGGCCCGGTAAAGAGCGCCCGCGTGCACCTGGCCATGCCTAAGCCTTCGCTTTTTGTTCGCGAACAAAAAGCGCCTTCCGCTTCTGTTACTCTGAACCTCGAGCCGGGTCGCGCGCTTGATGAAGGACAGATCAGCGCCGTAGTGCATATGGTTTCCAGCGCGGTAGCCGGGCTGCCGCCGGGCAACGTGACGCTTGTGGATCAGGGCGGACACCTGCTGACCCAGTCCAACGCCGCCGGGCGCGATCTCAACGACGCGCAGCTTAAGTTTGCAAACGACGTTGAAAGCCGCATCCAGCGCCGTATCGAAGCAATCCTCGGGCCGATTGTCGGCAACGGCAATGTGCATGCCCAGGTGACCGCCCAGCTCGATTTCGCCAATAAAGAGCAAACCGAAGAGCAGTACCACCCGAACGGCGATCCGTCGCAGGCTGCCGTACGCTCCCGCCAGCTTAATACCAGCGAGCAAGTTGGCGGCGCTTATCCGGGCGGCGTGCCGGGCGCGCTTTCTAACCAGCCAGCCCCGGCGAATAACGCGCCGATTGATGCACCGCAGCAGCAGAACAATGCGCAGGCAAACGGCCAGAACAATCAGCAGCGCACGCAGACCACCAGCGCGGCGAACAGCGGCCCGCGCAGCACTCAGCATGACGAAACCACCAACTATGAAGTGGACCGCACGATTCGTCACACCAAAATGAATGTGGGCGACATCCAGCGTCTCTCTGTCGCTGTGGTGGTGAACTACCGCCAGCTGGCGGATGGCAAGCCGCTGCCGTTGACAGCCGATCAGCTTAAGCAGATTGAAGACCTGACGCGCGAAGCGATGGGCTTCTCCGAGAAGCGTGGCGACACCCTCAACGTGGTTAACTCGCCGTTTACCGCAACGGATGAAACGGGTGGCGAGCTGCCGTTCTGGCAACAGCAGGCCTTTATTGACCAGATGCTTTCCGCAGGTCGCTGGTTACTGGTCCTGATTGTCGCCTGGCTGCTGTGGCGCAAAGCGGTACGTCCGCAAATCCAGCGCCGCGCCGAAGTGGCCAAAGCGGCACAGGAGATGGAGCAGCAGCGTAAAGAGATGGAAGAAGCGGTGGAAGTTCATCTCAGCAAAGACGAGCAGAGCCAGCAACGCCGCGCTAACCAGCGTCTGAGCGCCGAGGTAATGAGCCAGCGCATCCGCGAAATGTCCGATAACGATCCGCGCGTAGTGGCGCTGGTTATCCGCCAATGGATGAGTAACGAACTATGAGTAATCTGACCGGAACCGAAAAAAGCGCCATTCTGCTGATGACCATCGGCGAAGACCGCGCGGCGGAGGTGTTCAAACACCTCGCCCCGCGCGAAGTGCAGCACCTTAGCGCGGCGATGGCGAACTTATCGCAGATCTCCAACAAGCAGTTAACGGAAGTGCTGGCGGAGTTTGAACAAGAGGCGGAGCAGTTCGCCGCGCTCAGCGTCAACGCCAACGACTACCTGCGCTCGGTCCTGGTCAAAGCGCTGGGCGAAGAGCGCGCGGCGAGCCTGCTCGAAGATATTCTCGATACCAAAGAGACCACCAGCGGTATCGAAACGCTCAACTTTATGGAGCCGCAGAGCGCCGCCGACCTTATTCGCGACGAGCACCCGCAGATCATCGCCACCATTCTTGTGCACCTCAAGCGTTCGCAGGCGGCGGATATTCTCGCGCTGTTCGACGAACGCCTGCGCCACGACGTGATGCTGCGTATCGCCACCTTCGGCGGCGTACAGCCTGCGGCGCTGGCGGAACTTACCGAAGTGCTCAACAACCTGCTCGACGGTCAGAACCTCAAGCGCAGCAAGATGGGCGGCGTGAGAACCGCGGCGGAAATTATCAACCTGATGAAAACGCAGCAGGAAGAAGCGGTTATTACCGCAGTACGCGAATTCGACGGCGAACTGGCGCAGAAAATTATCGACGAGATGTTCCTGTTCGAAAACCTGGTGGAAGTGGACGACCGCTCCATCCAGCGCCTGCTGCAGGAAGTGGAGTCGGAATCTCTGCTTATCGCCCTCAAAGGCGCCGAGCAGCCGCTGCGCGAAAAATTCCTGCGCAACATGTCGCAGCGTGCGGCCGACATTCTGCGCGACGACCTCGCCAACCGCGGCCCGGTACGTCTGTCGCAAGTAGAAAACGAACAGAAAGCCATTCTGCTTATTGTCCGTCGTCTGGCGGAAACCGGCGAGATGGTAATTGGCAGCGGCGAGGACACCTATGTCTAATCAGCTTCCCTGGAAACTGTGGATGCCGGACGATCTGCTGCCTTCTGCCAGCGTGAGGGAGATGCCGGGCTTCGTTGAAGCTGACGAGACCTCTGCCGTCGACAACGACCTTATGCAGGAGCAGCAGCGTCAGCAGGCGCTGGCTGCAGTGCAGATGCAAGCGCATGAGCAAGGCTACAACGCGGGGCTCGCCGAAGGCCGTCATCAGGGCTTTGAACAGGGCCGCCAGGAAGGATACGCCAAAGGGATGGAGCAAGGCCTTCAGGAGGCGCGCCAGCAGCAGGCGCCTCACCATGCCCGCATGCAGCAGTTGGTCAGCGAATTCCAGCACACGCTGGACGCGCTTGATAGCGTTATCGCCTCGCGTCTGATGCAGATGGCGCTGGAAGCCGCCCGCCAGGTTATCGGCCATACGGCCAGCGTAGATAATAATGCGCTCATCAAGCAGATCCAGATGCTGCTGCAGCAGGAGCCGCTGTTCAGCGGCAAGCCGCAGCTGCGCGTGCACCCGGATGATTTACAGCGCGTCGAAGAGATGCTGGGCGCGACCCTCAGCCTGCACGGCTGGCGACTGCGCGGCGATCCGACGCTGCATCCCGGCGGCTGCAAAGTGTCGGCTGACGAAGGCGATCTCGACGCCAGCGTGGCGACGCGCTGGCAGGAGCTTTGCCGTCTCGCCGCACCCGGGGTGCTCTGATGACCGCCCGCCTCACCCGCTGGCTCAACGCCCTCGATAACTTCGAGGCGCGCATGGCGCAACTCCCGCCGGTGCGCCGCTATGGCCGCCTCACCCGCGCCACCGGCCTGGTGCTGGAAGCAACCGGGCTGCAACTTCCGCTCGGCGCCACCTGCATCATCGAACGACAGGATAATGGCCAGGTGCAGGAAGTGGAAAGCGAAGTCGTTGGCTTTAACGGTCAGCGTCTTTTTCTTATGCCGCTGGAAGAGGTGGAAGGCATTTTACCCGGCGCCCGCGTTTACGCCCGCACCGGTAACGGCGACGGGCTGCAAAGCGGCAAACAACTGCCGCTCGGCCCGGCGCTGCTGGGACGCGTGCTTGACGGCGCGGGCAAACCGCTTGACGGCCTCCCCTCCCCGGACACTGACACCACCGGCGCGCTTATCACGCCGCACTTTAACCCGCTGCAGCGCACGCCGATTGAAGATGTGCTTGATGTCGGGGTACGCCCCATCAACGCCCTGCTGACCGTAGGCCGCGGCCAGCGTATGGGCTTGTTCGCCGGTTCCGGCGTGGGTAAATCGGTGCTGCTCGGCATGATGGCGCGCTACACCCAAGCGGATGTGATTGTCGTTGGGCTGATAGGCGAGCGCGGCCGTGAAGTCAAAGATTTTATTGAGAACATTCTCGGCGCCGAAGGGCGCGCCCGCTCGGTGGTGATTGCCGCGCCGGCGGACGTTTCCCCGCTGCTGCGCATGCAGGGCGCGGCTTACGCCACGCGCATCGCGGAAGATTTCCGCGATCGCGGCCAGCATGTGCTGCTGATTATGGACTCCCTTACCCGCTACGCCATGGCGCAGCGTGAAATTGCGCTGGCCATCGGCGAGCCGCCGGCGACCAAAGGCTATCCGCCTTCGGTATTCGCCAAGCTGCCCGCGCTGGTTGAACGCGCCGGCAACGGTATTTCCGGCGGCGGCTCCATTACCGCTTTTTATACCGTGCTGACCGAGGGCGACGACCAGCAGGATCCTATCGCCGACTCGGCGCGCGCCATCCTGGATGGTCACATCGTGCTGTCGCGCCGCCTCGCCGAAGCGGGTCACTACCCGGCTATCGACATCGAGGCCTCCATCAGTCGCGCCATGACCGCGCTGATTACCGAGCAGCATTACGCGCGGGTTCGCACGTTTAAACAATTGCTTTCCAGCTTCCAGCGCAACCGCGACCTGGTAAGCGTGGGCGCCTATGCCAAAGGCAGCGACCCACAGCTTGACCGCGCGATTGCGCTCTGGCCGCAGCTCGAAGCTTTCCTGCAGCAGGGCATTTATGAACGCTCAGGCGTGGAAGACGCCCTGCAGGCGCTGGAGCTGATTTTCCCGACGGTATGATGAAAAAGGGAGACGGTAATGAAACAAAACGGAGCGCTCAACACGCTTAAGGAACTGGCGGAAAAAGAGGTAGAAAACGCGGCGCTGCGCCTTGGCGAAATGCGTCGCGGCTGCAAGCAGGCGGAAGATCAGCTCACCATGCTGATGAACTACCAGCTTGAGTACAGCAACAGCCTGAACCAGAACATGAGCCAGGGTATCGCCAGCAACCGCTGGCAGAACTATCAACAGTTTATCCTGACGCTGGAGAAAGCCATTGAGCAGCATCGCCAACAGCTCAACCAGTGGAACAGTAAAGTCGAGCAAGCGCTGAACTTCTGGCGCGAGAAAAAACAGCGGCTCCAGGCGTGGGAAACCCTGCAGGCGCGGCAGAGCAGCGCCGCGTTGCTGGCGGAAAACCGCCTCGATCAAAAAAAGATGGATGAATTTGCCCAGCGGGCATCAATGAGGAAAGGCGAATGATTACGTTGCCCACCGTTGCACTTACTGGCGACGCCGACGCGGCCACTGCGGCATCCGGCGCGAAAGGCGGCGACGCCGCACAGAATTTTCTGGCGTTGTTAGGGGAGCGTCTGAGCGGTGAACTGCCGCTTGCCGACGGCAAAACCCTTACGCTTGCGCAGCTCACTGCACAGGCGAAAACGCCGCTTGCGGCGGGACTCGACGCCTCGACGCTGCCTGCGGATGTGAGCCTGGAAAGCCTGATGGCGAAGCTTCTGCCCGGCGGGGCAGCCGACGAGACCGCCACATTGACCGAAGGCAAAACCCTGAGCGGGCTTCAGAAAAGCGGCGACAACGATGTCACAAAGCCGCTCAGCGATGCCGATCTCAGCGCGCTGAGCGCCCTGTTCGCCATGCTGCCGCAAACGCCGGCGCTCCAGCAGGCGGCGAAAGCCTCAACCGAAGCGCAGGATAACGCCATTAGCCTTAACGCTGCCGCGCTCAACGCAGCTCAGCTCACGCTGCCTGCCGCTACGCCTGCGAACAGCAATGCTAAGGCCGACGTAAAAGCGGATACCGCTAAAGCTGACGGCAGCCGCGATGCGCGCATCGACCCGCTGAACCTGAGCGCCGCCAGCGCCGACGCGGTAAAAACAGCGACCGTGAATGCCGTAGCGCCTGTGCAGAACAGTGAAAAAAGCGTTAACGACGGCAACAGCACGCATGCGCTTACCGCGCTTAGCCACGCTTCCGCCGCCGCGCTGAACAGCGCGACCCAGACACCAGGCGCCGCGACCAGCAGCACGGCGCCGCAGGTTACCGCACCGCTCGGCACGCCCGCCTGGGAGCAGTCGGTAAGCCAGCATGTGACGCTCTTTACCCGTCAGGGCCAGCAGAGCGCCGAGCTGCGCCTGCATCCTGAAGATCTGGGCGCGGTGCAAATCAGCCTGAAGATTGACGACAATACGGCGCAGCTGCAGATGGTTTCGCCGCACAGCCACGTGCGCGCGGCGCTGGAAGCGGCGTTGCCGACCTTGCGCGCGCAGCTGGCGGAAAGCGGCATCCAGCTTGGCCAGAGCAGCATTAGCAGCGACAGTTCCGCCGCCGGTCAACAGCAGGCGAACCAGCAGCAACAGCAGGGTTCCGGCTCCCGCGGCGGCTTTAGCTTTAGCGGCGCGGAAGAGGACGCCGTCGCGGCGCCCGTTAGCCTGCAATCCGCCGCGCGCGGCAACAATGCGGTCGATATCTTTGCCTAACGCAAAAGGTAGCGGGAATAAACACGTCTTTTCCTGGCTTTGACTTTAGGCAAGGTCAGGATAATTAGCTCATAAGCCGTACCGATACAGGAAACCTGAGTCTGATGACTGACAGCGCTATCACCAAAAGCCGCAAACGCTCCATCTGGATCCCGTTGCTGGTTCTTATCACTCTCGCCGCCTGTGCGACGGCGGGTTACAGCTACTGGCGCATGCAGCAGCAGCCTGCCAGCGCGGCCAAAGCGGAGCCTGAGCCGCCGCCGGCCCCGGTCTTCTTTGCGCTCGACACCTTTACGGTGAACCTGGGCGACGCTGACCGCGTGCTTTATATCGGCGTTACGCTGCGCCTGCAAGACGAAGCGACGCGCCAGCGCATTAATGATTACCTGCCGGAAGTGCGCAGCCGCCTGCTGCTGCTCTTTTCCCGTCAGGACGCCAACGTGCTTGCCACGGATGAAGGCAAGCAGAAGCTGGTAGCCGCCATTAAAGAGACGCTGTCGCCGCCGCTGGTGACCGGCCAGCCGAAGCAGGTGGTGACCGACGTGCTTTACACTGCCTTTATTCTGCGGTAACCCCATGGGCGATAGCATTCTTTCCCAGGCCGAAATCGACGCGCTGTTAAACGGCGACAGCGAACAAAGCGCCGAACAGAAGGTATCGGCGAGCGATGGCGACGTTCGTCCTTACGATCCTAATACCCAGCGTCGCGTCGTGCGCGAGCGCCTGCAGGCGCTGGAGATTATTAACGAGCGTTTCGCCCGCCAGTTCCGTATGGGGCTGTTTAACCTGCTGCGCCGCAGCCCGGATATCACCGTGGGGGCGATTCGCATTCAGCCTTACCACGAGTTTGCCCGCAACCTGCCGGTGCCGACGAACCTCAACCTTATCCATTTAAAACCGCTGCGCGGCACCGGACTGGTGGTTTTCTCCCCAAGCCTCGTGTTTATCGCAGTGGATAACCTGTTCGGCGGCGACGGCCGTTTCCCCACCAAGGTGGAAGGGCGTGAATTCACCCATACCGAACAGCGCGTGATTATGCGCATGCTGAAGCTGGCGCTGGAGTCATACAGCGACGCGTGGAAAGCGATCAACCCGCTGGATGTGGAGTATGTGCGTTCGGAAATGCAGGTGAAATTTACCAATATCACCACCTCGCCGAACGACATCGTTGTTAACACGCCGTTCCACGTAGAAATTGGCAACCTGACCGGCGAGTTTAATATCTGTTTGCCGTTCAGCATGATTGAACCGCTGCGCGAGCTGCTGGTTAACCCGCCGCTGGAGAACTCCCGTCAGGAAGACCAGCACTGGCGCGACACCCTGGTGCGCCAGGTGCAGCACTCCGAGCTGGAGCTGATAGCGAACTTCGCTGAAATCCCGCTGCGGTTGTCGAAAATTCTGAAGCTTAAACCGGGCGATGTGCTGCCCATTGATAAACCGGATCGCATTCTGGCGCATGTCGACGGCGTACCCGTACTGACCAGCCAGTACGGCACCGTGCAGGGACAGTACGCGCTGCGCGTTGAACATTTGATCAACCCTATTTTGAATTCGCTGAATGAGGAACAGCCCAAATGAGTGACATCAACAAACCGTCCGACGACAACGCAGGCATGGACGATCTGTGGGCTGACGCATTGAACGAACAAAAAAGCGCAGGCGGCTCAGCAGACGATCTCTGGGCCGATGCGCTTAGCGAGCAAAAAACCGCCGGAAAAAGCGCGGCCGACAGCGTGTTTCGCGCGCTGGAAGGCGGCGACGTCACCGGCGCGCTGCAGGATATCAATCTGATTATGGATATCCCGGTGAAGCTCACCGTGGAGCTGGGCCGCACCCGGATGACCATCAAAGAACTGCTGCGCCTGACGCAGGGTTCCGTGGTGGCGCTCGATGGCCTGGCCGGCGAGCCGCTGGATATTCTGATCAACGGTTATCTGATTGCCCAGGGTGAAGTGGTGGTGGTCGCCGATAAATACGGCGTGCGTATCACCGACATCATCACTCCGTCTGAACGTATGCGTCGTCTGAGCCGGTAATGAAAACCACCTCCACGGTTAGCCAGCCTCTGCCCTCCGCTGGCTCATCGCTTATCCAGGTGAGCGGCGCGCTAACGCTTATCATTCTGGTGATTTTACTGGCGGCGTGGGTCGCCAAACGCGTTGGCTTTGCACCGAAGCATGGCGGTAACCGCGAGCTGAAAGTCAGCAGCAGCGTAAGCCTCGGCAACCGCGAAAAGGTTGTGATTGTCGATGTCGAAGACGCCCGGCTGGTGCTGGGCGTGACGGCAAGCCAGATTACGCACCTTCATACCCTGCCGCCGAAAGCGGTAACGGAAGAAGCTACCGCCCCGGTCCCGGGCGCGGATTTTCAACAACTGATGAAAACGTTGCTTAAGCGCAACGGGAGAAAGTAATGCGTCGTTGGGTTTATCTCTCGTTGGGCGCGCTCAGCCTCTTCGCCGCGCCTGCTATGGCGCAACTGCCGGGACTGGTGAGCCAGCCGCTGGCGGGCGGCGGCCAGAGCTGGTCGCTGCCGGTGCAGACGCTGGTGTTTATCACCTCGCTCACCTTCCTGCCAGCCGTGTTGCTGATGATGACGAGCTTTACGCGCATCATCATCGTCTTCGGCCTGCTGCGCAACGCGCTTGGCACTCCTTCCGCCCCGCCGAACCAGGTGCTGCTGGGCCTTGCGCTGTTTTTGTCCTTTTTTATCATGTCGCCGGTGCTTGATAAGATTTATACCGACGCTTATCAGCCGTTCAGCGAAAATAAAATTTCTATGGAAGTGGCGCTGGAAAAAGGCGCGCAGCCGCTTCGCGAATTTATGTTGCGCCAGACCCGCGAGGCGGATCTCGCTCTCTTCGCCCGGCTGGCGAAAACGCCGGAGATGGCCGGGCCGGAAGCCGTGCCAATGCGCATTTTGCTGCCCGCCTATGTTACCAGCGAACTGAAAACCGCTTTCCAGATTGGCTTCACCGTCTTTATTCCGTTCCTCATCATCGACCTGGTGGTGGCGAGCGTGCTGATGGCGCTCGGTATGATGATGGTGCCGCCCGCGACCATCGCCCTGCCCTTTAAGCTCATGTTGTTTGTGCTGGTGGATGGCTGGCAGTTGCTGGTCGGCTCGCTCGCTCAGAGCTTCTACAGTTAGGAGAGGATGCCATGACGCCAGAATCGGTCATGATGATGGGCACAGAAGCGATGAAAGTCGCCCTTGCCCTTGCTGCCCCGCTGCTGCTGGTCGCGCTGGTGACGGGCCTGATTATCAGTATCCTGCAGGCCGCTACCCAGATAAACGAGATGACGCTCTCTTTCATCCCGAAGATCCTCGCCGTATTTGTCACAATGGTGGTGGCAGGCCCGTGGATGCTCAACTTGCTGCTGGATTACATGCGCACCCTTTTTACTAACCTGCCGTATATGATCGGCTGACGGAGTATCGGGTGCTCCATTTCACCAGCGATCAGTGGCTGCATTACCTGAACCTTTATTTCTGGCCGCTTTTGCGCGTGCTGGCGCTGGTCTCTACGGCGCCGATTTTGAGCGAGCGCAGCATTAGCAATCGCGTAAAGATAGGTCTCGCGCTGCTGATTACGATAGTCATCGCGCCGACGCTGACGCCAGCGCAGGTGCCGATTTTCTCAGCCCAGGGCTTTTGGCTTGCGCTGCAGCAAATTCTTATTGGTATCGCGCTGGGCTTTACCATGCAGTTCGCCTTTGCCGCCGTGCGTACCGCAGGCGAGATAATCGGCCTGCAGATGGGGCTTTCCTTCGCGACCTTTTTTGACCCGGCCAGCCATCTCAACATGCCTGTTCTGGCCCGCCTGCTGGATATGCTGGCGATGCTGTTATTTTTAACCTTTAACGGCCACCTGTGGCTGATTTCAATCCTGGCGGATACCTTCCATACCCTGCCGTTTAGCGGCGAACCGCTAAACAGTAATGCGTTTATGGCGTTGGCCCGCGCGGGCGGACTCATTTTTCTCAACGGCTTAATGCTGGCGTTGCCGCTGGTGACGCTTTTGCTGACGCTCAACCTGGCGCTCGGTTTATTAAACCGCATGACGCCGCAGCTGTCGGTATTTGTGATAGGTTTTCCCATCACCTTGTCAATTGGCATGATGGTTATCATTGCCTTAATGCCGCTCATCGCTCCGTTTTGCGAACACCTATTTAGCGAAATTTTTAATTTGCTTTCAGATATTGTCAGCGAAATACCCGCCAATAATTAACCCTCACAACAAAATGGTTTTTTGAGGATAATCCTAAAAAAGAAAATATATTCTCCCGCTTAGCTAAAGCACAGCGGGAAATTAAAGATTTTACCTTGCTCACAACTCACAACATTTACTTTACTTTAAGAACATTCCTGGCAAATTATACCTAACTTTACGGGATAGTGGGTCCGCCTGAATGACTTCCCTGACGCTGTTCCAGGTCGTCCGACCTGCTAACCGAATATTGCTTATGCAGTTTTTATCTCGTTATTGCTGGTCTTCGCAGAACGGCGGTCGTTCTCAGGCTAGTGGTGAAGCAATCGTTGTGCTTTAACGGATAACGCGTTTAGTGAGGGTATGCTATGTCAACGATTATTATGGATTTATGCAGCTATACGCGGCTTGGGCTAACCGGCTACCTTGCCAGTCGGGGAGTCAGAAAGCGGCAAATCTGTCACGTCGAAACGGTCGAAGCGCTGGAAGAAGCGTGCCAGAGCAAAGAACCTCATGTGGTATTTATTAACGAAGACTGCTTTATTCACGACGCGCCAAGCAGCTTACAAATTAAGCAGGTCATCAATCAACATCCTGGCACCTTATTTATCGTTTTTATGGCTATCGCTAATATCCATTTTGATGAATATCTGCGGGTGCGCAAAAATTTATTAATTAGCTCCAAGTCAATTAAGCCCGAATCGCTGGACAGCATTCTTGGCGAATATCTGGCAAAAGATATGCAATGCATCAGTCATATTAATTTGCCTACACTTTCGTTAAGCCGCACTGAATCAAGCATGTTACGGATGTGGATGTCGGGGCAAGGAACGATTCAGATTTCAGACCAGATGAATATCAAAGCGAAGACGGTTTCCTCGCATAAAGGCAATATCAAACGCAAAATAAAAACCCATAATAAGCAAGTTATTTATCATGTGGTCCGGCTAACGGATAATGTCACTAACGGCATTTTCGTTAATATGCGCTGACCCCTGACTCTGTACCCTACACCCTGCTCCTTGTCCGCAGCATCGTCTCACGGCAGACAACAAAAACGCTATCCGCTTGCGTTGGCTCAGCCCCAACAGCAAACCGCCCTCAAATGAGGGCAGCGTTAGTTATTCGGCTTTTTCTACAAAGATGCCGTCTGGATGTCCTTTCTCGTTAAAGAACCAAATTCCCAAAGGGTAATCTTCCAGCGAGACCAGATACATTGTTCCTTCGTTAAATTCTTCAATCGCCAGCACGACACCCGGGCGACGCGGACCCCCGTCCGTTTTGACAGTAACCCGATCGTTAATATTCATAACCGTTCCTCCAGTGATCCTTCGTGCCAGTTTAGAACAAAACTCGCTGCCGGTGCGATATTTAGCGCCGCCTGCGAGCGTCTATACTTATCAGGGTACACAACCGGAGGGTGACGGTGATGAAAACGATGAAGCCAGACAGCGACAGCGCGCATCGCGACGCCGAAGTGGATGTGGATGCGCTGCTGGCTGCCATCAATGAAATCAGCGAAAGCGAAGTAAAGCGGGTGGACGGCAGCGACGACCCGCAACGGGTAAGCGTGGATGGGCGCGATTACCACACTTACACCGAACTTGCCGAAGCGTTCGAGCTGGATATTCAGGATTTCAGGATAAGCGAGCTCAACCGCTGAAATAAAAAATCCCGGCCTGGGGGGCCGGGATAAGCTTGCGAATGCAAGAAGCACGTAAAATTCGTTACACCAGGAAATCTGATGTCGGCAATCAACATATAGGCAATTTTTTTGCATGACAAGAATATATTTAGCCGATGAATAATTCATTCCGAATATTAAAAACAGTGATTATTACGCCAGGCCTTGGCCGAAGCCTGTTGGCTGGAAACGATCCCAACCTTGCCCATTTACAGGCGTGAATTTTTTGAGACTATTCCTGGTCAATCACTTTTCTGCAACATTTGCTTTTACACGCAAGACAAGGAGCCGACATGCCGCAACTACCGCTTAACGACAGCCTGCTGATTGTCACCGATCTCGACGGCACGCTGCTCGACCCTAATACCCACGCCTGGGAGGCGGCGCAGGGCTGGCTGTCCCGCCTTGTTGATAATCAAGTGCCGGTGGTGCTCTCCAGCAGCAAAACCTCTGCGGAGATCATTACCCTGCAAAAGGAGATGGGGCTGCAGGGATTACCGTTTATCGCTGAAAATGGCGCGGTGATCCAGCTTGATGAAAGCTGGAGCGATCATCCGGACTTTCCTCGCCTGCGCTGCGGCGCGGATCACGAGACTATCCTCGCCGTCATTGAAAAGCTTCGTCAGCAGCACGCCTATAAGCTTTTTAGCTTTGATGATGTAGACGATAAAACCATTGCCGAGTGGACCGGCCTCAGCCCGAAGCTCGCGGCGATGTCCCGACTGCTTGAGGCCTCTCAGACCCTTATCTGGCGTGATACTGATGAACGGCTGGCGGCGTTTGAGAAACAGCTCAACGAGGCTGGGCTGGTGCTGCAGGAAGGCGGGCGCTTCTGGCATGTTTTAGATGCGCAGTGCGGCAAAGGCGAGGCGGTTAACTGGTTGAAGGCGCAATACCAGCAACGCGAAGGCAAACTGCGCACCACCCTTGGGCTGGGCGACGGCCCCAACGACGCCCTGCTATTGGATAATGTCGATTACGCGGTCGTGGTCAAGGGGCTTAGCCGTCACGGGGTGATTCTGCAAAACGAGGACCCGCAGCGGGTTTATCGCACGCAGCTTGCCGGGCCTGAAGGCTGGAACGAAGGGCTTGAGCACTTCGTTGCGAAGCGTTAGTCCCGGGCGCGCACGCCGTTGCGCCCGTTCTGCTTCGCCAGATAGAGCCTGCGGTCCGCGACTAACTGCAGTTGTTCGAAATCATAGGTGCCCTCCTCCTGCGCGCCGCTGACGCCCAGCGACCCGCTGATGCGCAGCGTCGTGTTCTGCGTTATCAGGATTTCCCGGGCGTTCAGCCTGGTGCGAATGCGTTCAGCAACGCGCTCCGCCTCGTCGCGCGTTGCGCCGGGCAGCAATATACAAAACTCTTCACCCCCAACCCTGCCAGCGATATCCTCCGCCCGCAGCGTCTGGCTCACTAGCCCCGCCGCATGGGAAAGCACACGGTCGCCCGCCTGGTGGCCGAAACGGTCGTTGACGCTTTTAAAGTGGTCCAGATCGAGCTGGATAACGGCGCAGGGTTGGTTTTGCTCGCGACAGCGCGCCGCTGCGTTTTTGGCCCGTTCAAAAAAGGCGCCGCGGTTATAAAGCCGGGTCAGCGTATCGTACCAGGCGCGCCACTGAAGATGATGCTGCATCTGGTACATGTCGTGCACCATCCTGCGGATAACCACCCAGGAGAAAATCAGCATGCTGGTAAAGAGCAGCCACAATAGCGCCAGCACCAGCGTGATTTTGCCAAACTCGCCGCTGGCGCTCTGGGCCAGCGTATCCACCCGCACCAGTACGCCGTCAAAATAGCTCAGCCGCGCCCAGCTGATAAATCGCGATCCCAGGCGGTAATCCCCTTCGGTAGCCTTTTTCATCATTTGGGCAAGCTTCGTTTTCTGTTCGGCACTGAGCAGGCGCCCGCGGTGAGTGGTCGATTTCGTAGCGGCTATGACCTGAAAGTGGCTGTCATAAAGGACGATATCAGCCTCATGATCCTCTTCCAGCGACTCCAGTAAAAACTGCGTCACCGCATCCACTCTAAAATCCAGCGCCAGCACGCCGTACCAGCGTTGCTCATGGTCCAGTGGCACGCTGGCGGTAAGGGAGCGGTCGGCCTGATCAACCGGAGACTGACTGTGCGTCCAGCGTACGCCGCGCGTAGGATTGCTGCGTTTCGAATGGGCGGAAAAATAGGGATGGTTGACCAGCCGGTGATAATGGGCGCGAATGCGCGCCTCTTCCTGCTCCTGCGCCGCAGGGCTTAAATAAAAACCGGCGCGGGAGGTATAAAACATATTGCGCTGCAGCGCCGGGTCGGCGCTCGCGCTGTTCATCAGATAACTGAATTCAGAAGCGGCGGTCAGTTCCTGATTAAGCCGCTCCTCTTCCCGGTTAAGGTAAGGGTTCTGTTCAACATAATCATCCGAAACGCCGCGCAGAGGGACGGCGTTTATCGTTTACGTTGAGCAGCCAGCCCTCGCTGTCGCGCTGTGCGAAGAACGCTGCCAGCGCCTCCTGAGAAGGCGTGATGACGGGCGCTTCCAGCGCCTCTTCCATGGCGGAGCGATAAAAAAGCAACCTGTCGACGCCATACTGCAAGTGTCTGTCCAGCGCAGTGGCGATGGTGTCGAGGCTGTTGCGCTGCCCGGCGAGGTAGGCGTTTTCCAGCACAACCACTTCACGCCAGGTCAGCAGCGTGGAGCAGAGTAAGACTATCGCAAAGCAAAGATTGACGACCCGACCAGGATGGCGAAAGCGGGTTGGATTTAACGTTCTCTTAAGCACCAGCAGGCTCCCTGCATTAACAGGCTATTCCCGGTTTTACTTGTCTTTCTACTTTATCCGCCAGCATTGCGCGCTGGCTAGCCTGCCGTCCGAACAGCCTGCAAAAACGCCCGGCTCAAACCGGGCGTTATCGTTAACGGCGTTCTTCACGCGCCTGCTTTTCACCTGGGATCAGTTCTTCTTCCCGGAAAGCTTCCCGCTGGACCCCATAGCCGTCGTACCACCGGCACTCGACCATGCCGCTGGAATACCCCGTAACCACCATGCTCGGGCCGCCGTTTTTACGCTTAACTTCATCGCTGACTAAAAAGACCATATCTGCCTCCTTCTCAGGGGTGAAAACTTTTACAAGATAGTAAAAGAACGCGACCATTGCCGGGCTTACAGCGTGTAAACCAGAAAATTCTCAGTGTGCATCTTTGCCGCGCAGGCGGTTTATGCCTTTTACAACGGCAAGCACGACAGCGCCAATGATAAAGCCGAGCACCAGGTTCATCAGCGTCGGCACCACCGCCTGCGCGATATGACCGCCCTGCTCCGCCCAGTGTTCGATAGCATGATGCACGGGCGTAAGGCCATGAACCACAATGCCGCCGCCCACCAGAAACATCGCCAGCGTGCCGAGCACCGACAGCGCTTTCATCAGCCACGGCGCCGTCACCAGCAGCCCTTTGCCCACGGCCTGCGCCAGCGTCGAGGTTTTATCGGCAAGCCAGTAACCGAGATCGTCAAGCTTCACAATAATGCCCACCAGCCCATAAACGCCGATAGTCACCAGAATGGCGATGCCTGCAAGGATCATGACCTGCGTTAACAGCGGGGCTTCCGCTACGATGCCAAGGGTGATGGCGACGATCTCCGCCGACAGAATAAAGTCGGTACGAATGGCCCCTTTGACTTTGTCACGTTCAAAAACTTTCGGGTCTTGCCGTGCGATGGCTTCCAGCCGCTGACGGCGCTCTTCAGGCGTTTCCTTGTGCTTGCGCGCTTCAATGCTATGCAACACTTTTTCCACGCCCTCATAGCACAGGAACGCCCCGCCTATCATCAGCAGCGGCGTGATAGCCCAGGGCGCGAACGCGCTGATGATAAGCGCCAGCGGCACCAGGATAAGCTTATTAACGAACGACCCCTTCGCCACGCCCCAGACCACGGGCAACTCGCGGTTAGCGCGCACCCCGCTTACCTGCTGCGCGTTCAGTGAAAGATCGTCCCCCAGCACGCCTGCGGTCTTCTTTGCCGCCAGTTTGCCCATCATCGAAATGTCATCCAGCAGCGTGGCGATATCATCCAGCAGCGTTAAAAGACTACTTCCAGCCAAAATATTCATCCTTTGTTTGTGATCGGAAAGGTAATTATGGAACAAAAGCCTGAGCGCGGAAAATTCTCCATAAAATCAACAAAAAATTCATCAGAAATAAACAATTAAAAACCTCGCCTCGACAATATTTTTGTCGTTCACTATAAGCGTTCTTTATCAATGTCGTGAGGGAGTATGCGTTTCGCTAAAGTTTTGCCGCTGCTTGGGGCGCTTTTTGCGCTCTACATCATCTGGGGTTCCACCTACTTTGCTATCGCCATCGGCGTGAAAAGCTGGCCGCCGTTTATGATGGCCGGGGTTCGCTTTTTGGCTGCCGGGCTATTGCTCATGGCTTTTCTGTTGCTGACCGGCCACAAGCTGCCCGCTCGCCGTCCGCTGATGAACGCCGCGCTGATAGGCGTGCTGCTGCTGGCGGTAGGCAACGGCTTTGTTACCGTGGCGGAGCATATGCATGTGCCTTCCGGTATTGCCGCCGTCATGGTCGCCACCGTGCCGTTGTTTACGCTTATCTTCAGTCGCTGCTTTGGCCTGCCGACGCGCAAGCTCGAATGGTTCGGTATAGCTATCGGTCTTGTGGGCATTGTGTTGTTGAACAGCGGCGGCAACCTCAACGGCAACCCCTGGGGCGCGTTGCTGATTTTAATCGGCTCCCTGAGCTGGGCGTTTGGCTCGGTGTATGGTTCGCGCATCGAACTGCCTTCCGGCATGATGGCAGGCGCCGTTGAGATGCTTTGCGCAGGTGTGGTGCTAATGGCAGCCTCTTTCCTGACGGGCGAAAAGCTAACGACGATGCCGGACCTCTCGGGTTTCCTCGCCGTAGGCTATCTTGCGCTCTTCGGCTCGGTTATCGCCATTAACGCCTACATGTATCTTATTCGCAACGTTTCGCCTGCGATCGCCACCAGTTACGCCTACGTTAACCCCGTAGTGGCGGTACTGCTTGGCACCGGGCTTGGCGGCGAAAACCTCTCCGCTATTGAGTGGCTGGCGCTGGGGATTATTATTCTCGCCGTGCTGTTAGTAACGATAGGGAAATATCTGCTGCCGGCAAAGCCGACAGTGGTGGCATGTAAAGCTGAGAAATAGTTTCAGGCGGGCGGCGCAGGCCGCTCGCGCTCTGTGGCGTGGATGCCGAGCGTATCGATTTCCGCCTGCGCGCCGCCGCTGCAAATCCACTCTTCCAGCCGTTCTTTGAGCGCCGCGTCAGAAAGCTTCGCCCGGCCCCGCAGGGCGCACTCCCAGACCACTAATACCCGCCAGCCTTCATCCCGCAGACGCGAAATATCGCGACGGTCGCGTTCAACGTTCTTGCCGATTTTCTCAAGCCAGAAATCGGTACGGGTGGCGGGCACTTTGAAGAGATAGCAGTCGTGATGATGCCAGAAGCAGCCGTGCGTGAAGATAATGCAGCGGTAGTCGTCGAGCACGAAGTCGGGCTTGCCCGCCAGTTCCGCATCCTGCACGCGAAAGCCGAAACCTGCTTCGCCAAGCAGCCCAGCCAGTCGTTTTTCAATGGCGGTGTCGCGCGTAGCGATGGCGCGCATGTTCTTACTGCGTATCGCTTTGCTGTGCACATCCGCCATAGGGTTACTCCTGTCGCTGTTTTACTGCCTGTAAAATGCGGGGACGAAGTAGTTGCGCCACCGCGGCAAACACAGGCACCACGACGGAGTTGCCAAACTGCCGGTACGCCTGGGTATCGGAAACCGGAATGCGAAAGCGGTGCTCATGCGGCAGCTCAAACCCCATTAACCTCGCGCATTCACGGGGCGTTAAGCGGCGCGGCCGACGCTGCTGATTATCGGGATGGTCGAAATCCTCTTCGCCGAGCGGCTTGTTCCAGCCTCGATCGACCAGGATTTCCGCGCCGTCTTTGTAATAGCGTGCGGAAAGCGTGCGGGCCACGCTGAGCGGATTTTGCGGGTCGACCAAGCCGAAGCCGAAGCCGTTGCCTTTCGCCTGATGCTTTTGCGCGTAGCGGTAGAGGTATTTCCAGAGCGTCGGCGTCAGCACATAGCGGGCGTCAACCGTTGGGTCGAGCAGTTCGCCAAAGGCGGGGCGACGTTCGGGATAAAAGGCGGGCAAATCGCGCAGCGTAAACCCCGCATGCAAGTTAAGATCGCGGCGAAAACCGACCAGCACGATACGTTCGCGGTGCTGCGGCAGGAAATGTCGGCCATCGATGATTTTCGGGTCGCCTGCGCCCATCTCGCGCGCGTCCGCCACTTCATACCCGAGCTCATCCAGCGTTTCCATAATGATGCGGAACGTGTTGCCTTTATCGTGGCTCTTCAGGTTCTTCACGTTTTCGAGCACGAAAATAGCCGGGCGTTTGGCGGCGATAATGCGCGCCACATCAAAAAAGAGCGTGCCCTGCGTTTCGCAGGCGAAACCATGAGCACGGCCCAGCGCGTTTTTCTTCGACACGCCCGCCAGTGAAAAAGGCTGGCACGGAAAGCCCGCCAGCAGAACGTCGTGATCGGGCAATGTCGCCTGAATATGCGCCGCGGCCTCTTCATCGCTGATTTCGACGCGGTTGCTTAAGGTAACGTCGCGAATATCCTCATTAAAGCGGTGCGCCTGTGGGTCGCAATACCAGTTAGCTTTATAAGTGCGGACGGCATGTTTGTTCCACTCGCTGGTAAAGACGCACTGCCCGCCAATGGCTTCAAAGCCGCTGCGAATGCCGCCGATGCCGGCAAAAAGGTCGATAAAGCGGAAGGCGTAATGGGGATGATGTTTCGGCGGCGCAGGCAGCAGCGCGCTTAGCGACGCCTCTTCGCGCGGCGTCAGGCGCGTTTGCTCCGCTTCGCGGGTGAGTTCGCGTTTCAGTATGGCCCGGCTCCAGGTTTTATCCCCCGCCTCATTAAGACGCGCAACCAGGGTTTTTACGTCGTAGATTTCCAGCAGTCGCGATAAAAGAGAGCGCCCGACGGGCGGGCAGGCGACCTCGTCAATAACAAATTGATTTTCCAGCATTGCGTTAGCCATACAGAACGAATATCTGACAGAGTAACACAAAATGGACCGCCACGACGGTTAGCGCGTATTCAGGGCAACAGCCTGCTGAAGCGGCGCAATACGTCTTCATCAAGCTGGCAATATTCGCCTTTTAGTTCAGCGCACAGCTTCGCCATGTAGTGCACAAGGAAGTCGGCGTTGTAATGCGCCAGCGCCCTGCCCGCCTCGGTCTGCATGGTATCCGGCAGAGTCAGCAGCTTTTTCTGAAAGTGATCCAGTGCCCAGGCGGCGTCGTCCAGTTCGCGCTCCATCGCCAACGGATCCTCGCCGTCGAACAGCGCTCGTCCTAACGCGCCGGAAGTGTAAAAGACGCGGGCGAGGCCTATTGCGCCAAGCGACTCCAGCCGGTCGGCATCCTGGACGATTTTCGCCTCCAGCGTTTGCGGCGCAATGCCGGCGCTGAAACTGTGCGCCTGCACGGCATGAGCGACATCGTCATAAAGCGTGTGCGGGAAATCGGGAAAGTGTTCAGCCAGAATGTTCAGGGTTTCCTGGGCGGCGCGCGTGGAAGCCAGATGCCGCTCGGGGTGATTTTTAGGCAGGTTAACGACATCGTGAAAATAGCAGGCGGCGAGCACCACCAGACGGTCGGCTTCCGTGCCCTGCATAATTTGCTGCGCGGTTTTCCATACGCGCCTGAAGTGCGCCACGTCATGCGCCTTATCATCCTGCAACCAGCTCTGGTTGAACCAGGCCTCGAAACGCTCTTGCCAGTGGGATAGGGTCATAGGTACTCCTGATTGCGCTGCGGGCCCGTTTATTATTTGTAACGCAGATCACAAATTTATCAAGACGTAGTCCACGCGACGGCTTCATACATCATCACTATTGACGCTAATGCTCCTGATCAACCAGGACGTCTACGCTAACCTACGCGTCATCCGGCATCACGGAGGATAAAAGCGCTTTGTTACAGAAAAGTTATTCAGAAAAGCGGTTAAAACGCACCGGTTATTTTTATCTGCCGCTTATTGGCAACACTGTCTTTTACACAGCAGTGTCGGTTCAGGGAATAAATAAAGGCAGAAACAGTGTTGAGCAGACACATTTATCTGACAAAAAAACGTTCGCGCAGGAGCGCCTTTAACAAACTCAACTTATTGATATGTAAGCCAAGTTAACAAACCACCAGAGCTTAACTTTATTTCTAATTTCCGCTACGAATAACAGCAGCATAATCATTTATTATCTAAATGACTTCTTAACTTTTTCCTAATTATTGTTTTCACTCTTTCCCCTCACAGATTCTCTTTCGGAAATTATAAGAATTAAGGATAGAATCCTGCTCGGCATTAAATGAAAAGTGCCATTCATGGTATTTATGATTATAAGGATATTGATAATGAAGAGAAAAGTTTTGGCATTGCTCGTCCCCGCTTTATTAGCGATGGGCACGGCTCACGCTGCAGAAATATATAATAAAGACGGCAATAAATTAGACCTCTTTGGTAAAGTCGACGCGCGACACACTTTCTCCGACAACCCAGGAGATGATGGCGACGGCACCTATATAGAGTTGGGTTTTAAAGGCGAAACGCAAATTTCCAACGATCTTACCGGCTATGGCTTGTGGAACTATAAGCTCATGGCCAACAGCGTTGAAAGCGACAACACTTCTTATAACAAACTGGCTTTCGCCGGCCTGAAGTATGGCGACTACGGCTCCTTCGACTATGGTCGTAACTATGGCGTCATCTACGACGTGGAAGCCTGGACGGATATGCTGCCGGTCTTTGGCGGCGATTCTTACACCTATCACGATAACTACATGATAGGGCGCGGCAACGGCATGGCGACTTATCGCAATACCGACTTCTTTGGCCTGGTGGAAGGCTGGAATTTCGCGCTGCAATACCAGGGCAACAACGAAGGCGAAGGTCAAGGCAACGAAGGCGCAGGTGTGGGTCACAACAGCCTTGCCAGCCAGAACGGCGACGGCTTCGGCATATCGACCACATATGATTTTGGCATGGGTTTTGCCGCCTCAGCCGCTTACTCTTCTGCCGACCGCACTACCGCTCAGGCTAATGCTGGCCGTGGAAAGAGCGCTTATGCTGGCGGCGAGCGTGCGGACGCATGGGCAGCCGGTTTGAAATATGACGCGAATAACCTTTATCTGGCCGCAACCTTTGCTGAAACGCGCAACATGACCCCGTATGGCAGCAGCGACAGCCGTCTTGGCGGCGGTATCGCAGACAAAACCCAGAACATTGAAGTGGTAGCGCAATACCAGTTCGACTTTGGCTTGCGTCCGTCGCTGGCTTTCCTGCAATCAAAAGCCAAAGACGTCTGGTATGATGGCCGATATTTTAATAAAGATTTGGTCAAATACGCCGATGTTGGCGCCTCCTGGTATCTGAATAAAAACTTCCTTACCTATGTTGATTACAAAATCAACCTGCTGGAAGAAGACGATAACTTCTACCGCAACAATGGCATCGCCACCGATGACATCGTTGGCGTAGGTATGGTTTACCAGTTCTGACAATCAGCTGACGCCAAAGCCCGCCGCCGTGCGGGCTTTTTTATTGCCAGCCTTTAGCGAGCTTTTTAATGTTTTTTTGACGACGCGTTAATCATTACGGAGAACATTTTTTGCGGCTGGCAAATAGCGTAGCGAGAAATAAAGTCTGTTTTTCCCACACAACGAACGTCTTTCCAGCAGCTCCCGAATTTGTCCTGCCGATTTGGGTTGCGCGCTAAAAACCTTGCCAGGATTGGCTGTAAAGATTTCATAAACGATGCCGCTGCCAGGTGTTTTTACTTCGCATCCAGCGCTGGCCTGTAAATAAAGTTCGCGCTGTACTGTGTTAAGTTTGCCTACGCCGCCGCCATCCTGAATAAGAACGTTTACCCCTGTCTCTTCTATATCTGCGACCAGTTGACGATAGCCCTCCGGCGACATGTTGCCGGAAAAAAAGCTGCTGATATAAACGGGCTTGTGCAGAACGGCGGCCAACTGGCGACGCGTATCGCTCAACCATTGGGTCATCTGCCCCCGCGCCGCTTTATCACGCCAGTTACTATCGTCTATTTCCGCGCTGATGTACCAACCATCCGGCTGAAAACCCATGGTTTTGGCCCATAACCTCGCCTGGCGACGATCCTGTACGAGTAAGCGATTTAAGTAGTTAGCCTGCGCGGCAAGCGGCTGCTTCTGACGCGTAAAGAAATCGGGGTCGGCATTTAAGCCTATGATAACCTTCAACCCCGCCTGACGCGCCGCCTGCGCTTTCTTTAACAGAAGAGCGCGTTCGGTTTCGTTAGCAAACGCCTCGCCATAGCGCGTCCACTGTATTACCAGCGTATCAAACCCTTGCTGACGCAGCGTTTGCATCAATGACTGCCAGCTCGTGTCGCTTGCAAGGTTATCTCGCAATTGCGGTTGCCAGAAAATGCCTGTCATTGCAAATGAGGGCGCGTTCACCAGTAAAAGAAATAACAAAAAGAGGCATTTATTCATTTACCAGTGAACTCCAACCGTAACAAAGACATTGTTGCGCTCGCCCGAACGTTGATTAACGCTGTTCAGGATATGCTGATACTCAAGGCCCAGGCTTACTTTATGCGGCCAGGCATCGTATCGGGTTTCGCCGGTCCAGATGTTCCATCGTACGCCCGCGCCGCCAGTCTGCGCCCCCCGCGTTTCACCATTACGGTAACCGTTGGTCTGCAAATGCGCATAGGGCTCCAGCGTCTGCCCATCGGTTATTTTTTCATGCCAGCTGACGCGATAATCAACGGTCCATGCCTGAATGTCTTGCCGTACATACTGTGCAGCATCAAGGTAAAGATTGTTCGCAAACCAGCCTGGCCCGTTCGGATGCCACTCATCACTGAAACGACCATTATTGAAAAACGAGGCGCTGGCGCGAAGCATGGCATCCGATTCACCGTGATGGCTATCAAGCGGCGCCTGTTGCTCAATGGCAAGAAAGAAAACCGATTCCCGCAGCGGTTTCCAGCGCAGGCCTGCCCCAATCATGGGGTTTTTTACGGGCATCGCTACGCCTGATCCTGCCGTATCGGCAAACAGGCGGCTATATACAGAGAGCAAGTCGCCTTCCAGCAACTGGTTTCGGCCGACACGATATTCCGCTTCAAGCTGGCCGTAGCTTCGGTAGCTCTTCCCTGGCGATACGTCGTTAAGCTTATTATTCACTGAATTAAGAGTGCCAGAGCGCAGGCCGACGGAACTGTCATACGTAAAACTCCAGCGTCGCGCAATGTCTTCATGCAGTCGTCTGAAAGCAAAACGCTGCTGCTTTTGCTCAGCTGTCGGCGGTGCGAGTTCCGCGTCGTCATTCATTTCATCAATAACCTGGCGGGCATAATATTGCGCCGCCGAGACGTTCTGTAACCGCTGATTCACATAAGCGAGTTGCTTAATAAGCGCGGGATCGTCCGGCATCGCCTTATAAGCTTGCTCAAGCAAAACACGCGACTGAACCGCGTTACCGTCTTGCCATAATGCATATCCCAAAGCCGCCTGAAGCGATGCGTTTTGCGGCTCCATTGTCAGCGCCTGGCGTAAATCACTAATCGCTGCGCGGGTGTTGCCCTGCAGACGGTAAATACTGGCACGGGAAACATAAACTTGCGCCGAAGGCCTGATTGCCAATGCGCGATTGAAATCAGCTAACGCTTTTTCAGGCTCTCCTGGCAGGTAGCGTTGTGCATGAAGCCACCAGTAATGCTCGCTGTTATCCAACCCACGCTGTTTCTCTTCCTCCAACAAGCGATAGAGCATATCCCGCTCTTGCGCCGCGTGAGCTGTATTTGCCGCCGCAACCAGATCCGCATTACTCATCTCGTTAACAGGTATTTTCCTCCAGGCGCGCATAGCAGCAGCATAATCCTGAACCTGGTAGGCTTGATACGCCACCGCCCGGTGGTGCCAGACATCGGGCGAATGGGCTGCCGCTTGCTGAAAGGCATAGAGCGCCACGCCGGGTAACGTTTCGCGATAACAGGCCGCCAACCTGCTCCACGACGCCGCGTCATAGGTTGGAGACATATCACCAAGCAGGCTACTCAGGGCTGAACAATCCTCCACGAGCCACGGCAACTGGCTTTGCAAGCGCCGTTGAACGGAAGAGTGAAGCGGCTTCGAGAGTTCTGTTTTCTGCGCGTCAGATGCCCATTGGGGATGCTCATGCAATAGCTCAACGAGCCGCATCAATAACCTGAGCGTTATTTTTTCATCACCCTGGAACGGATAGCGCTGCAGTAAAATTTGCGCCGCCTCCTGCGATTGCCCCGCCTGGATCAATTGCCAGCTAAGCGCATCCAGGCGCTGCAAATCATGCGGGTAGCGCGCATAGAGACGTTGAGCCAGTTGCAGCGTTTCATGGCTGTTATGACTTGCTATGCTCAATTCATAACGCGCTTGCAGAAACGCATCCTGGGGCAGTCCGGCCAGCATTTGGCGCGCAGCGGCGTAATGACCAGACTTCAGCAGCCCTGGCAGCGTTGCACCCGCTATGTATGACCGATTTTCACTAAACTGCGCGTTATAGTTCGCCAGCGCCTCTTGCGGATGAACACTGAAACGTGACAGTAAATAAATCCACCGTTTTTCCTGTTCAGCCGTATGGAAAACAGGCTGTCGCTGCGCGAGGAAGCGTTGCAGAAGCGCTGTCTCGCCCCGTTGCACAAGCGTTGCGGCATAAGCGAGATGATTTTCAGGACTGTTGAAAAGCCCCTGCGATTGCCGAGCCTGTAGGTTCTCATCCTGATGCGCGGCAAGTAATACAGTAAACCATTGTTCTTGCTCAGCGGGGCTCAGGCGTTGCTGCTGAAAGCGTTCAGAGAAAAGCGTGTCTGCTATGTCCCATTGTTTCAGGTAGATTGCCCGTTGCAGCGTGTCATTACGCAGCGCCTCACCGAGCGAATGCGCGGCAAACACCGGATCGCGAAGCTGCTGACGGGCAATCTGAATCTCACCGAGTCGCAACGCATTTTGTCCTGTTTCGCTGCGGCAGCGAACAGAAGGTTCTTCATCGCATCGCTGCTGTTGCGCCAGTAACTCCGGCACAGATGTTACCAACACAGGCTCAACAGGTATCGCCGCCAGGCTTTGCGCCAGTTTTTTATTGTCGGGGTGCTGTTTTAATTGCTGCGAAAGCAGACTCGATGCTTGCTTATTGTGACCAAAATGGCGAAGCGCTTCTGCCTGATAAAGCGTTAACTGAACATTATGGGGTTCACGCCGACGTATCTCTTCAAATTCACGCAGCGCGGTTTTTTCATCATTTTGCTTTTGCGCCCTTAAAGCCTTTTCCAGATGAGGATAGATGATGAAATAGCGATAATCGCTCAGCCCAAGCGCTGCGGCGCTGGTTTCGGTGGCGTCCTCCTGCGCCAGTACGCTGCCGCTGAGAAGTGAAGCAATAAAAAACGTTAACAGGCGGTGAGAATGGATACGCATTATCATGCTGCCTGCTCCAGCGCTGCCATCTGCTGCGTCGTCAGACCCGCTTCACTCAGCAATGTCTGCATTGACAATTGCAACTCCTGTTGCCGCGACAATACCCGGCTGAGCGTCTCCTGGCTAATAACGCCCTCCTTCACCAGAAATTCACCCAACGGTAAGTGGCTACGCTCGTGACGCAATAGCAACGCGTTGATCGCCGAGCTATTAATATGCCCTAACGTAGTGAGTACTTCGGCGAAAAGGAACTGATGGGGCACAAAACGATGCCAGATAGCCTCTGACTGCGCTTCGCTTATCCACCCTTCTTTCACCGCCGTCTGCAAAAGGCTGCGATCGTCCTGGCCGCGATAACGCGCGTACCAGTGCCTCAGGCCTGTGACAACCTGTCCCCGGGGCACGATGACATATTCCACTTCGCAATTAAGTTTACGGGAAAGCGCTGCCAGAGAGACCGGATCGATACCATTTTCACTGGCAAGCACCATTACGCCCCGCTCTATTCGCAGCGGCAGTATGGCATAGCGCAGCGCGATGGAAGCGGGCACCTTAGCAATCAGCGCGACAGGAATTTCCCAGGCGTCAATCGACTCTGTGCGTACGCCATTTTGTTCTGCCAGCGCTTGCGCCAGTTGGGTTGACGTAATAACACCCTGCAACATAAGCGAGCCGCCCAAATGCAAACCCGGTATACGGTTCATTAACGCCTGCTCAAGTTGCGCTTCAGTAATTATCTGATGGGCTATAAGGATTTGACCCAACGGTCGCAGGGCGCGAGTCTCGCCGGTTACGCTTGGAAAATCATGCGTGGTTTTATCCCATGCTACTCGTCTGGGATCGCCGTGTTGAATAACTTGTCTGATGGCGCGCCAGTTGGCCATGAAGTTAACCAGGTTGCCCCAGAAAAGACGGATGACAGAAAGTAATCCCTGTCCGAGCCCGTAGTAGACCGTTACGAAAATAACGCGCTGAAGAATACGGTTAATCATCAGCCCTAAATTCACCCACAGTAGCGTCATCAGCCACGGGCCGCCGGTGAAAATAGAGAGAAATTGCCACGCATCCGGCCAGAGGTGTTGGTAGAGCCATAGCGCCACCAGTTGAACCATGATGAGCATTGCCGTAAAGCTCAGAAAATTGCTTATTGCTCCTTTCCGGTCACGCCAGAGGAAGTAATTCAGCGTCGGGCTGGCGCTCCATTTATGCGTTTTGAGCCCCTGAAAGACAATGCCAATTATCCAACGCGACTTCTGTCGCACTGCGGTAGAAAAGGTATCAGGGAAATATTCGCGTACGCAGATAACATTCGATGAGCGGGCCCGCTGGAGAAAGCGGCGCGGCTGATTACCCTCTGATTCGCTCACTACCGGAAAGCGAACAAAAATTTCCGTCATTCCTTTAGTTTTAAGACGAAAGCCAATGTCGTAGTCTTCTGTAAGACTTTGCACGTCGAAGGCGATGCCGTCCCCGTCGGCCAGAAGCGCCATAACGGCTCGGCGGCTAAAGCAGGTGCCAACGCCTGCGCTTGGCACCTGGCCGGCAATGGCTTCACGCACCGGCACATCTTTACCATGAAGTTCGGCAAACTCATCGATATAAGACATGCTGGTGAAATGGTTCCATTTCCGTTCAAAGGGATAAACAGGAATTTGAATTAAATCTTTACGCTCGACAAGATAATTAAAAAGGCGCAACTCAAGCGGTGAAATAACATCTTCAGCATCATGTAAAATAAAGCCAGAAAAGGCGAACTTAGCGCTACGCTCAAATTGTGTGATGGCATCAAGAATATTATTCAGACAATCCGCTTTGCTGGTAGGTCCGGGTCGAGCACACACCACTTTATGCACGTTCGGGAAACGCGCACAGACTTCATCTACATCGCGCTGGGTATCAGGATCGTTTGGATAAGTCCCCACAAAAATATGATAATTTTCATAATCCAGCGTGGTAGCGGCAAGCTCTGCCATATTACCGATGACGCCAGTTTCATTCCATGCAGGCACCATGATGGCTAAAGGTTTTTCATCAGGCTCATAAAGCGCCTGGTAATCCATAGGCTTATGCCGCCGGTAAACAGTGACGGCGCGCCTTGCTCTTCTTACCCAATAGACTATATCAATGAAGAGATCGTCCAGGCCGCTAATAAGCATCATTAAAGCCAGCCCGATGGCGATAAACTTTAAGCCATAAAGATAGGTCGCAAAAATATCAACCAGTCCATTCATGCTGAGACACCCTGTACGATATGAATGGAATTATGCGCAATCCATTTTTTTAGTGTTATCAGGCTACTTTTCATTTTTAATGATATTCACATTTTTATTTAAAAGAGCACGCATTGTCCGCACAAAAATAATCTCTATGGCGCATTTCTAAAACGCCCATTCATATAGCCGCCGCATCAGCTGCAACGTGATATTTATTTCATGGCGTAACTATTTCAACGCATACTAAAAGCGTAAAAGCGGTGTCGCCGGCGCCATTTTGCGTCCAAAATAATACACCTACTGGCACTTTAGTACCAGATTTAACCAAAAAACGAGGGCCGTAAGGTTGCCACTACAAGGCGTGCGCACGTGGACTGTTAGCCGAAGGTAGCCCGTAGCGATAAAACATAAACCTGAATGATGGAAGAGAATACAACCAGGGAATAAGATAGCAGGACAAATGGGGCGAGAATTGCTGTTTAGCGGATTTCTGCAGTTTTTCTCAACGAGAGTTTTATCACTGAAAATTAAGGCGGTAAGTGCTTGAATAGTGGCGGAGAGAGGGGGATTTGAACCCCCGGTAGAGTTGCCCCTACTCCGGTTTTCGAGACCGGTCCGTTCAGCCGCTCCGGCATCTCTCCGTATTGGTGGTTGCCATGATGCCAGGTAATTTGGCATTTTAACAGACCCTGCCCCTTCGATTTTGTTCAAGTGACGACTTTGCGAGCAGATAAGATGATTAAGTGGCCCTGGAAAGCAAACGACGACGCGCATGATGACCCGATGCCCTGGGAAAAGGCGCTCGCTATCCCTCTGCTGGCGGGTTTATCCGCGGATGAACAGAACAAGCTGGTGCGGCTCGCCGAACGCTTTATTCAACAAAAACGCCTGGTTCCGTTACAGGGCTTTGAGCTTGATTCCCTCAAGACCGCCCGTATCGCCCTGCTCTTCTGCCTGCCGGTGATGGAACTGGGACTCGACTGGCTCGATGGTTTTCACGAAGTGCTTATCTACCCGGCGCCCTTTATCGTCGATGACGAGTGGGAAGATGATATTGGTCTCGTTCACAGCCAGCGCGTCGTACACGCCGGCCAGAGCTGGCAACAGGGGCCGGTAGTGCTTAACTGGCTGGATATTCAGGATTCTTTCGACGCCTCCGGTTTTAATCTGGTTATCCATGAAGTCGCGCATAAACTCGATACGCGTAACGGCGACCGGGCTAGCGGCATTCCGTTCATTCCGCTGCGTGAAGTGGCAGGTTGGGAGCACGATCTGCATGCCGCCATGAATAATATTCAGGACGAGATCGATCTGGTGGGTGAGAATGCGGCCAGTATTGACGCCTACGCGGCAACGGATCCGGCGGAATGCTTCGCCGTGCTGTCGGAATATTTCTTCAGCGCGCCGGAGCTGTTTGCGCCGCGCTTCCCATCGCTCTGGCAGCGTTTTACGCAGTTCTATGGCCAGGACCCGCTGCGCCGGCTGCGGCTTTCTGATACAGGCAGCGACCACGTTCAGCGGCAGGTGCATTAAATCAGCAAACTGCCTTATAAATAGCCAGTTGAATCAACGCGTTAAATTTAACATTGACACCTGAAAGGGGCGCCATTAATATGCGCCCCGTTCACACGATTCCTCTGTAGTTCAGTCGGTAGAACGGCGGACTGTTAATCCGTATGTCACTGGTTCGAGTCCAGTCAGAGGAGCCAAATTCAAAAAAGCCCGCTTAATGCGGGCTTTTTGCTTTTCACCACTGACTGCATTATTGCTCACCTATCCCCTGTTATCTGACAACGCGTCGCTCTGATACCACGTCCGCTATTTTGCCAGACGAACGTATCTGTATAATTAGCGTATCGTTAAACCGCATAGCCAAAGGATTTGCTTGACATGCGCGGTATCGACCAACCTTTGATAATTTTTAAGAGCCGCAAACCATTCAACGATCGCTGCGCAGATGACATGAAATATGGCGATTTAACTGAAAAAATGCTTAAAGCGCGCTTTGGCCTTTTCCAGGTCTCTGAACGGGTAGATTGCTATACCTTCCAGAAGATGACTATTCCGGCCTATGGCAACATGCCGAAACTGAGCAAGGAGCAGGCCGCCGCAATCCTCTTCGAGAGGCTTCGGTTCGAAGCCGGAAGATTTGCGTTCTGGGGGCCGTATACTGGTATTATCCACAGACTCTTTACTCATATGCAGTATTGCAATGGTAAAGATTTTCACGATGTGCAGATGAACCAGGCCTATAAGAAAATGATTGAAGGTGATCACTCTTCGGGAAGCACTATCAACAGGATAAAACGAACGCTAGATACCTTTTCAGACTGGGATTCCGGGTTACAAACAAGGCACTTTGCCAATGAAATAAACAAATCTCATCTTCCTAAATTTGATAGATTTTCCGACCGCATTAATGGTTTAGGTATTAGCATCCACGAAATAAACAGCACTAAAATCACCCTTGAATCTCTCAACTTTGATAATAACCGATATACTGCAGTATTACATTTCAAAGGCCAGGATCACTTTGGACTGGATACCGATGACATGACTAAAACCCTGTTCAAATATTTGAAGGTATTTGGTATATGGTTCGTTATTCAGCGTTTTGAGAAACTGGCCTACAAGCCCTTTTTTACCAATATGGAAGCCCGCATCACTATTACTGGAGAGAATCATGCGTAAGCCAGTAGTATTTTTATCTATAATAGCAGCGGTGATCATAATCGCACTACTTTATTTTTGGCCGCTTTTTTATAACACCGAAATAAAACGTACCGGAGATGGCGTAGTATTAGTAAAAGACCTCCCTCCTTCTGACAAACTCAGGCTGCAATGGTGGAAACAAAATAAGCATCTTTTAGAAAAAGATCATGCCCTGATACCTGATCAAGGTTATTTTTCGTTGTCTATTATGGACTTTGGAAAAGGTTACGAAAAATTGCCTGCAGAAGATTTTATATCTGGCATTTCACAAGACGATTATCTATGTTTTGATTCAATCAAAAGCGAAACCAAATGCGTTAAGAAAAATGAGCTTATGTCAATCATGGGTGACGTAACAAAGAAAATATTTATCTACATCGGTGACAGGCAATATATTCAACTGCCGGATGGAACAATAAAAGAACAACAGATAAAAGAAGAATAAATAATTGATTGCAAGGTTTATTAATTCTCTGAATAAAACTCTTCTTTTGAGTGAGGCGTAATAAGCTCAGCTTAAGGTACAGAATTCAACTAAGCCCGCTTAATGCGGGCTTCTTGTTTCTCTCGGCCTCAGATTTGAAAATCGATCACCGGTTCGGCGGCTTCCAGCGCCTGACGTTTGATTTCATCAACCGAAAGACCCGGATTGCAAAGCTCGATAAAGCGCCAGACGTAGTTGCGCTGCAGCTGTCCGCGCTTTAACCCCAGCCAGACGGTATTGGCGTCAAAAAGATGGCGCGTATCAAGGCGCACCAGTTGCCCCGCTTCACCGCTCGCCTGCTCCGCCACCAGGCCAATACCAAGCCCCAGCTCAACATAGGTTTTGATAACGTCCGAGTCCTGCGCGCTTAACACAATGTCTGCCGCCAGCCCCTTACGCGCAAAAGCTTCATCAATACGCGAGCGCCCGGTAATGCCCTGACGATAGGTAATAAGCGGCCAGCGGCTAATATCTTCCAGCGTCAGTGGGTTTGCCTGTAAAAGCGGGTGATCCTGCGGCACCAGCAGATTGTGATACCAACGAAACCAGGGGTAAGCCACTAACGTCGGGTCCGTACTAAGCCGTTCGCTGGCGATGCCGATATCCGCCGTGCCGCTTTGCAGCAGGGAATCTATCTCCTGCGGCGTGCCCTGAATTAATTCCAGACGCACCTCAGGAAAAAGCGCGCGAAATTCTTTAATAACCGAAGGCAGGCTATAGCGCGCCTGGGTGTGCGTGGTGGCGATAGTCAGCACGCCGGAGGCGTCGTTGGTGAAAAGGTCGGCAAGACGGCGCACATTGCTGGCTTCGTCGAGAATACGCTCGGCGATAACCAGCAACGCTTTGCCCGGCTCCGTCATGCCAAGCAGGCGCTTGCCGCGGCGGATGAAAATCTCAATGCCCAGTTCCTCCTCCAGCTCGCGAATATGACGGCTGACGCCAGACTGAGAGGTGTAGAGCATATTAGCGACGTCGGTCAGGTTGTAATCCCGCCTTGCCGCTTCGCGGATAATTTTAAGCTGCTGGAAATTCACATCGCCCCCGGGAGACATTCAACATGACGCTATTGTTAAAGTCACCCGATGGACAGAACAAATAATAAAAACCAGCAATATATTCCTGGATGGAATATAAGCTAGCCCACCAGCATCAACTCACGGCTTTCGAGCGCCGGGCGCGTCACCAGCGACAGCAAAATTTCTTTCACCGCCTGCGCTTGCGGGGAAAGCGGCAGCGTTGACGAGAGATTCAGCGACAGCGGCAGGTTCATGGACGGCGCCGTTATGCGGGCCATCCAGCCGTTCGCGGAGCCCGCAAGGGATCGCGCCGCCGATTCCGGCAATACCGTTACGCCCATGCCGCTGGCGATAGCCGCTGTCAACGTAGCGATAGACTCAATCTCGCCGATGATTTTGGCCGTCAGGCGACGCAGCGAGAAGGCCTCATCCACGCGCTTGCGCACCGCGCTGTAATCGCGAGGGAGAAACAGGTTCATCTCCGCAACGGCGGCGAGATCGATGCTCTGGCCCGGGCAGTCGCGGGTGCCGACCAGGTAAAGATCTTCTTTCAGCAGCGGCTGGCTGGTGAGCCCGGAGGTTGCCGAACGGTCATAGAGCACCGCCATGTCGAGCTGGCCGTTGAGCACTTTCTCGTTTAACACCGACCCGCTGTTTTCATGCAGATAGACCAGCACGTCCGGCAATTCCGCGCGCACGGCCTGCAGCAGCGGCATGGTAATAGAAGAGGCCGCCGTTCCCGGCGCAAGGCCGATAGAGACGTGGCCGCTCAGCGTCTGGCCGACATTGTTCACTGCCAGCTGCGCCTGCTCGCACTGGCGTAAAATGGTGCGCGCATGAGCATAGAGTATTTTTCCGGCTTCCGTCGGGGTTACGCCCCGCTTGGTGCGAATCAACAGCTGTTGATTCATCTCCCCTTCCAGGGTTGCCACCTGTTGGCTAAGGGCGGGTTGCGCAATGTGCAACACTTCAGCGGCCTGCGTCAGGCTCCCGATGTCGACGATTTTTACGAAATACTTCAGTCGTCTTAAGTTCATTTTGCCTCCTGTACGGAACGCCGGTAGTAAAGCCAGCAAGATAGTCGCAGGATGTGTTGCAATATGCTTGCCAGTTTTCAGATTGCTCCGACCAGGGACGCTAACCGGCTGGATAATAAGAGAAACCAATCACAACGCGTTGAACCATTATTGAAACAGCGTTTTTCTGATGCCCCGTTTCGAACGGCGGTTGCACCACAACGGTGCGAGAGCGGATTTTATGAAGGGCCTGCGCGCGGGATGGCTAATTTGTCGGCAAACGAATCGTTAACGTTAATTCGCCCTTTGACAATCCCGGCCTGCGCCGTTAGTATGCGCCCCGTTCACACGATTCCTCTGTAGTTCAGTCGGTAGAACGGCGGACTGTTAATCCGTATGTCACTGGTTCGAGTCCAGTCAGAGGAGCCAAATTCAGAGAAGCCCGCTTAAGGAAACTTAAGCGGGCTTTTTGCTTTTCAGCGTTTCATCTTTCCTTCACTGCGCTTTCCTTATCCTGTGACATACTAACGGCATGGCTAACACCCGCCTGTCATGCGGGATAAGGAGAAAATATGCATAACGAAGCCGGAACTCACCTGACGCCAGAACAAGCGCTTGATAAACTCGAAGCCATGTACGACGCGGCGGTTAACGCCCTGCGCGAAGCCATCGCCGCCTTTATTGAAAACGGCGAAACGCCGCAAGAGGCTCGCCGTTCGCAAGGGTTGTTCGTCTACCCGCAATTGCGGGTAAGCTGGGACGGCAACGCCCGCAACCCGAAGAAAACCCGCGCCTACGCCCGCTTTACTCACCCGGGCTGCTATACCACCACCATCACCCGCCCTTCGCTTTTTCGGCCTTATCTGGCGGAACAGCTGACGCTGCTGTATGAAGATTACGGCGCGGCGATCGAGGTTTCGCCTTCTCAGCATGAGATCCCCTACCCTTATGTGATAGACGGCTCCACGCTGACGCTGGACCGCTCAATGAGCGCCGGTCTCGCCCGCCATTTCCCGACCACTGAGCTTGCGCAGATTGGCGATGAGACCGCCGACGGCATCTTCCATCCGACGGAGTTTTACCCGCTCTCGCATTTCGACGCCCGCCGCGTGGATTTTTCGCTGGCGCGCCTGCGGCACTACACCGGCACGCCCGCCGAGCATTTCCAGCCGTTCGTGCTGTTCACTAACTACACGCGTTACGTGGATGAGTTTGTGCGCTGGGGTTGCAGCCAGATCCTCGACCCGGAAAGCCCTTACGTGGCGCTCTCTTGTGCGGGCGGTGTCTGGATCACCGCGGATACCGAAGGGCCGGAAGAGGTTATTTCCGATCTCGCCTGGAAAAAGCACCAGATGCCCGCCTGGCATCTGATTACCGCTGACGGTCAGGGCATTACGCTTATCAATATCGGCGTTGGACCGTCGAACGCGAAAACCATCTGCGATCATCTCGCCGTGCTGCGCCCGGATGTCTGGCTGATGATTGGTCATTGCGGCGGGCTGCGTGAAAGCCAGGCGATTGGCGACTACGTGCTGGCGCACGCGTATCTGCGCGACGATCACGTGCTGGATGCCGTACTGCCGCCGGATATCCCTATCCCGAGCATTGCAGAAGTGCAGCGCGCGCTGTATGACGCCACCAAACTGGTGAGCGACATGCCGGGCGAAGAAGTTAAACAACGGCTGCGCACCGGCACCGTTGTCACCACCGACGACCGCAACTGGGAGCTGCGCTACTCCGCCTCCGCGCTGCGCTTCAATTTAAGTCGCGCGGTGGCGATTGATATGGAGAGCGCCACCATCGCCGCCCAGGGGTATCGCTTCCGCGTGCCTTACGGCACGCTGCTGTGCGTTTCCGACAAGCCGCTGCACGGAGAGATAAAGCTGCCCGGCCAGGCGAACCGCTTTTATGAAGGGGCCATTTCAGAGCATTTGCAGATTGGCATTCGCGCTATCGACCTGTTGCGCGCCGAGGGCGAGCGCTTACACTCTCGTAAGCTGCGCACCTTCAACGAACCGCCGTTCCGCTGATCCCCCGGCTGAAAAAACACCGCCGCGTACTCCCTTCGCGGCGGCGTTTTCTTTTCACTGGCGCGTCCGATATGCGGCCTTTCGCCCAGAAAAGTGTCAAAAAAAGCGCAGCTTGCGGAATTAATCGGCAAACGGCGCGTTTTTTTAAAAGAGCTTTTGACAACCCAGGGTCATCTCGTTACTATGCGCCCCGTTCACACGATTCCTCTGTAGTTCAGTCGGTAGAACGGCGGACTGTTAATCCGTATGTCACTGGTTCGAGTCCAGTCAGAGGAGCCAAATTTTAGTCTTAAGAGATCTCTATGCGTCTTAAGGCTGTTAAAAAAACAAGAAGTTATCTATACCCGGCTGTCCAAATAAGGATTGCCGGGTTTCTTTGCATCCATAGTTTTTGGGGGCTTAATCGGGGGCCTTACGGTTCGGTGAACAAATGGAGCCCCCCGCTATGGCATTAACAGATACCGCTATCCGCAAGCTCAGACCCACAGACAAACCCTTCAAACTCGGCGACAGTGCCGGACTGTACCTGCTGATCAAACCCAACGGATCAAAACTCTGGTACTTTTATCGTCATGAATAATTTTGAGTACAATGTGCTGAAAAATTTCATGAAGAATCAGGCTGGCTACTCCTCCGTTGCATTGGGGAAATTCATCGGCATGGTTCTGGTGAACCCTTGCATTGATTTTCAGTCGCTTGCGACGTCGATGGGCATCAGCGCCTGCCGTGTCACCCAGGCTGCTGATATCACAGCGGCGGTTAAAATAGGTATAGCCAGCGGGAAGACGAATCTGATTGAAGTGGTGATCTCCGCGGGCTAAATAGCTGTTATTAGTCGTTTCGCACCAGAAAGAGATTCAGTGCGGATTGTACGATCTGATCAAGCATACACTCCGGAAAGAGTAACACCAATCAGCTGCGGCCACGCCGTTGAGAATGAACAGGAGTAGAGCTATCAGCAGTTGTTTCATCGCATCCTCCCCATGGGGATTGAAAATGAGGGGGATAGCGACAACTGTTTTTTGGTAAAAAAATAGCGCCCGATTCTCCAGGCGCGAAGACCCAGTATTTATGCAATGCCAGGTTTGTTATTGCTGGTCAATGATTTCATAAGACGTGATGGCATACGCTGAACATCCCCAAATTATATTTGATGATGTCTGAGACAGGCATAAATCGCCCTGGCCAAATAATGACTGTTCTGCCGGAATATTCACTGAAATTTCTTCAATATAGCCAGTGTCAGGATCAAGGGTTCCCAGATACTGGCCTGAATGTTCGTTAAACCAGATTGCACCATTATTCATAATGACAATATCAGATGGTGGGCCATTCAGAATGCCTTCGCTGTATTGGGTATATTCCCCTGTTTCGGGAGTAAACTTACCGATTGCTCCGGCGTTATTATTATAGTAGGTGTTGGTATACCAGATGTTTCCGTCAGTATCGGTAGTTAAGGCGTTAATATTGATATCTTCATTCAATGGGGCGGGATAGTATGAGAACTCCTGAGTGTTGGGTGTAAATCGGATAAGCCCTGCTCCAGAGAGTTCGACAAACCAGATATTCCCGGCATTATCGACAGTAATATCTCCGGGATTATCAGGACTGAACGATGCTGTGAGGTATTCTGAGATTTCTCCGGTAGCAGGGTTATAGCTGATAATGCCCTGCCTGACGTTTTCGGGATCGGTTTTAATATCATAAACACGGCTGGTCAGCCAGATGAGTCCGGTCGTTTTGTCAGTAGTTATCCCTCCCAGCATTCTTGATGTCACTGTACCGGGAATGGGTATTTCGGATATTGAGCCAGATGTGGGGGCGATTTTGCCAATATGATAATTTATATTTCTCTCAGAAAAGTAAATCATCTGGTCATTGCCCAGAGTCATTTTACCAAGCTCTCCCTGCGGAGTGAAACCGCTGGTAATGGCACGGGTTGTTGAGGTTGCCACATTAAGTTGATATATCGCCCCCTCTTCTCCGCCATTAAATACAGGAAAGGTTCCGTAGATATAACCCATTCCTGAATCCTGAATGCCGAAACCATCACTACCTTCACTACAGTCATAGATTGTTGTTTTGATTGAAATAGACATATTTATTCATCCTTGTACTGTTAGTCGATATACGTTGAAGAAAATTTACCTGCTGTGGTTGGTGAGGCTTGAGCAAAAAAGCATAAAAAATAAATCAAAATGCGCCCGGTTAAACCGGGTGCAAAAATCAATATGATGTTTTAAATTTATGATATGCATCACATTCCAATCAATTATAAGATTGGGGACTTTATTGAGGGCTTCGTTCTAAACCGAAAATAGAAATAATTAAAAATTCAAATGGAGATGTGACATATTGTATCCAGTCAGAGGAGCCAAATTCAAAAAAGCCCGCTTAAGGAAACTTAAGCGGGCTTTTTGCTTTGCTGGTTCAGAGCGTTAAACGCATAAAAGGACGCAACTCTGCTTGCTTTGCGCCCTTTGAAAATAGCGTTACTCGTTGCCCCACTGATTCAGAAACATCGCTATCTCGTCGATACGTTCTTCATCAATCCCGGCTTCACTGGCCAGCTCTCGCTGCGCCTCTTCGCTGATCTCCTCGTTATTCATTAACCGGGTGATCAGCAGTTGGAAATAGCGCGCCAGGGGTTCGCGTTCGGACTCCGTTACCGGCTCCGCGCATTCGGTCGAGTACTCATCCGCGATATCATAATATTTAAGTGGTATTTCAGCGCTCATAAGCAGCCCCCCTAGATTAACGTCTTTAGTAAGTTATAGCCTGCCCCGGCAGACCTGAAAATATCCTGCTTCCCTGCGGCTTGCTGTCATCCCTGCAAGCTGGACGCCTGAAAGACTTCATGCTGGCATCAGCATTAACCCAACGCCGTAGTCTCTGCACGCCATACTGCTCATTACCACATCAAATCATCAGGGACTTTGAAATCAGCATACGGGTCGTCCTCATCCTGCGCTTCCTGGCTCAGCACGTGATTGACGACAATGCTGCTCGCATCTCGCTGGGCGATTTTATCGGCAACGCTCGCCGGGATAATGGCGTATTCACACTCTCCCTTGCCATCAACCACTAATCGCGCAATGGCGAGACGGCCGTTTATCAGCTGCGTCTGAGTGGGCTTATCCACAACAACTTTTTTGATGAGGTTATTATCGGTGAAATTAAAATCGATGTTGCCTTTTGAAATGGTAATTCTGTTCATTTCAATGAGTTGCTTAACCTGAGCTTTATACTCTTTAGATAAAGCCGCCTGTTTTTGCTGTTCGCTTAGCTGCTTATCACGCTCAAGCTGCGCTTTTTTATTCTCTTCCACGGCTTCTCGCGCCTCGCGGGCCTGAACCCGTGATTTTTTCGCCGTTCTTTGCACTTTGGCCATTTTTTTGCTGGTCACTAAGCCAGCCTTTAGCATCTGCTCTTGTAAGGTAAGTTTCGTCATTTTCGTTTCTATAACCCGCCAGTCATGGGTGAGGTTGTATTCAGGCAGTTATGCCCGGGTGCGGTAGCCGATGGGCGTATACCCTGTCCGGAACCCGGCGCAAGGCATATCAAACTTTAAGCAGTTTCACCGTGGCATCCACATCAATCTCATCTTCCGAAAAGATTAATGTCGTACCCTGGAAAGTGGTGATAGCCAGCTTTTTCAGCGAACGCATTTCACCAGGCTTAGCGGCGGTTTTCGGCTTAATGCTGTTCATTAACGCCCCGACAGAGAGCACCGCATTTTCTTTATCAATGCGCGTGCTGGCAGGCACCTCTTCGCTGAAAACCACGTAAGATTTGATAGACGTGAGCTTCAGGCGCTCGCCTGCGATATAAATATATTTGCTCTCCGGTACAACTTTCACCGCATAAGCTGACAACCCTTTATTATTGGTGGTGGGTTCGAACGTCACCGCGGCATCTTTTTTAATCAGTTCCGGATTGGCGACCTTAATCACATGAAAATAACGGTTATCGCCGTTTTCATCTTTGATAAACCCAAACCCTTTTTCTTTAAACCAGGTTGTGATCTTTCCGTTCATCGCCATTATCGCCTGCTAATCGTTTATCTACTCAGTTTTTGCAGCGCGCAGTGTAAAGCACAATGTCCGCGCAGACTACGTCTTTAGTTTACGTCTGGATGCTCAAGGAGCGATAAAGTGGAGGAGTAAAAAACCGTAAACGCGCTAGCCTGGCGTTTACAGGCGTCGGCGCAAGCGCCCTGTACAGCTGCCGACAGGTCAATAAAGCGCGCCGTTATCGCGCCTGACGTTGAGCGCCCGCAGTGTGCATCGCGTGCTGGCTACATCCCGTCGTCAGGCGCATCCCTGGTCTCATGCCGGCTTGATGTTCTGATTCATCCGAAAGAGGTTCATCGGGTCGTATTTATTTTTAAGCTCCACCAGCCGCTTCCAGGTTGTACCGTATGCGAAGACGATGCGGTCAGTCTCGTCGTGGGTGAGGAAGTTGATGTAGGCGCCGCCGCTGGCAAACGGCTGTGATTTAGCGAAGAATTCACGCGCCCAGGTGATGCAGCGCTCATCCTCGGCGGCGGTCTCCCAGCGCCCGTGCACATTCATCACATACCTGGCGTCCCGGCTTGAGTAAGCCATGGCCTCGGGCGCTACGCTGGTCGTCTTGCCGCCAACTGTGCCGATAAATATCTCACAATGCGGTGACGGCAATCTGGCCGCATATTCAATGATGGTATCGATAACGCCTTCGCTGATTTGTGAGAAGTTGTGCGACTTCCAGTAGTTGCGCGCCCCTTTTGTTAAGAGCGGATCGAACGCCTGCTGCCAGGCCGTATAGGGTTGCACGCCGATGTGTTCGCCGAGCACGGTGCCGAACCCGCGTAGCGGTGCGATGAGCTTCTCGCCTTCTTCCGGGTCGTCCGCATAGCATAGTGCGAGCGCAACCATCTCTTTCCCGTGAACCGCTTCCGGCAGGAAAGGCAGCGGAGGCGCCTTGCGCGTAACCATCCAGACATTGAGCGCTTCCGGCATCGTCTCGGTGAAACGGGCGAACTGCGAGATAACGGATTTTGCCTGCTCAAACGGAAAGACGATCAGCCCGCTCAGTACGTTCGGCCCGACGGGATGAAGCTGGAATTCGAAGCGAGTAATCACACCGAAGTTGCCGCCGCCGCCCCGCACCCCCCAAAAGAGATCGGCGTTTTCTGCTTCGCTGGCGTGCAGCTGTCTGCCATCTGCCGTAATAATCTCCACCGAGAGTAAGTTATCTATGGTCATGCCATACTTGCGGCTCAGCCAGCCGAATCCGCCGCCGAGCGTCAGGCCAGCCACGCCGGTGGTTGAATTGATGCCAAGGGGCGTGGCAAGGCCCCAGGCCTGCGCCACCGCATCGAAGTCGCCAAGGGTGCAGCCTGGCTCAACGTTTGCCCTGCGGGTGGTTGGGTCCACTTCCACGCCCTTCATCAACGACAGGTCTATCATCAGACCATCGTCGCACACGGCATTGCCCGCGATGTTATGTCCACCCCCGCGGATAGAAATGAGGAGATTTTGCGTGCGCCCAAATTCGATGGCCTGGATGATATCCTCAGGCGTCGTGCAGCGGACGATCAGCGCAGGTTTACGGTCGATCATGGCGTTCCAGATCTGGCGCACCTCGTCATAATTTGCATCTTCAGGAACAATCACCTCTCCCGTGAACTGCTTTTTGAACTCGCCGATATTTACCTCTGATAACCCGTTCATGATGCTTTCCTCTTTTGGCTTAACCCTACTAATTATGGTAGGTGGGTTAAGCCATGATAACTTTAAGGGTATTTTTGAGGCGTTTATCAACTTTGGCCGCCATCAGGCGCAACACGGGAGCACTCGTCTGCCTGAGGCTGCGTTTCGCTCAATGATTTTTAAGCGCGCATGCTGGCGACACGGCGTGAAAAAACAGGGCGCGAGCAGCGAGTGAGTAAAATAAACGTGTTCCAGCAACTGAGGAGCCAGGAGAGCGCTAATCTTAAAAGTAGCCCTCGCTTTGCAGAGCGAGGAGCGGACGGTAAATGACGCTTGCGGTGGCCTGCCAGGCAGGCTAGCCTGCTCAAACCACATGTAAATTATCTCCTTGTAACAGGTAACACCGGCATGGCTCTGATCCCAAAAAACTACTCACGGCTGGAAAGCGGCTACCGTGAGAAAGCATTAAAACTCTACCCGTGGGTATGTGGGCGCTGCTCGCGTGAGTTTGTTTACTCTAACCTGCGTGAATTAACGGTCCACCATATCGATCATGACCATACCAATAACCCGGAAGATGGCAGTAACTGGGAGTTACTGTGTCTTTATTGCCATGACCACGAACACTCGAAGTACACGGAAGCGGACCAGTACGGCACAACCGTTGTAGCGGGCGAAGACGCGCAAAAAGATGTGGCTGCGGCAACCTATAACCCCTTTGCCGATTTAAAGTCGATGCTTAATAAGAAGAAATAAAGGCAGGCGTATTTGCTTGCCATAGCCGCTTCGTGACTCACCCAAAATTAAAAGCCCCGCATCTTTTACAATGCGGGGCTTTTTTTATTTCAGACTGACCTTATCAGGCTATTCACGCCAGCCCATCGCCGGAGCGACGTGCTTCAGAATGGACTCAATCACGTGTACGTTGTAATCCACGCCCAGCTGGTTCGGCACGGTCAGCAACAGCGTATCGGCTTCGGCTATCGCCTCGTCCTGCTTCAGCTGTTCGATTAACTTATCCGGCTCAGCCGCGTAGCTGCGCCCGAAGATAGCGCGGGTTTTCTCATCCAGGTAGCCAACTTTATCGCTTTCGTCACGGCTGGCGCCGAAATAAGCACGGTCGCGGCCATCCATCAGGGCGAAAATGCTGCGGCTAACGGAGACGCGCGGCGTGCGGGTATGCCCCGCCTGCGCCCAGGCTTCGCGGTAAGCGCGGATCTGCTTCGCCTGCTGAATATGGAACGGCTCGCCGGTTTCATCATCTTTCAGAGTGGAGCTTTGCAGGTTCATGCCGAGTTTTGCTGCCCAGACCGCCGTCGCATTCGAGCCCGCCCCCCACCAGATGCGCTCGCGCAGGCCTTCCGAGTAAGGTTCCGGGCGCAAAAGCCCCGGCGGGTTCGGGAACATCGGCTGCGGGTTGGGTTTCGCAAAGCCTTCGCCGCGCAGCACATCCAGCAGCACCTCCGTGTGGCGGCGCGCCATGTCAGACTCGTTTTCCCCTTCCGCGGGCTGATAGCCAAAGTAGCGCCAGCCGTCGATCACCTGCTCCGGCGAACCGCGGCTGATGCCAAGCTGCAACCGCCCGCCGGAGATTAAATCCGCAGCGCTTGCGCTCTCCGCCATATAGAGCGGGTTTTCATAGCGCATGTCGATAACGCCGGTGCCAATCTCGATAGTGCGGGTTTTCGCGCCAATCGCCGCCAGCAGCGGGAAAGGAGACGCGAGTTGACGAGCAAAATGGTGAACCCTGAAATAAGCGCCGTCCGCGCCCAGCTCTTCAGCCGCGACGGCCAGATCGATGGATTGTAACAGCGCGTCAGCGGCCGTACGCGTTCCGGACTGCGGCGAAGGCGTCCAGTGACCAAATGACAAAAATCCGATCTTTTTCATGACCTTTTACCTTATCTTCAGGGAAATAATCGGCAGGCGGCGCGTTTCTCATAACACGTAATGAAATTCGCCTGAGGGACTGCCTTGCGTGGGGTCTACTTTACGCGTTCCCTGATACGAATAAATGCCATTTGTTTAACATAAAGCTTCAAATTAATTGACCGAGCAAGGCGTTCGCCCGATTCAAAAAGCCCGCCGGATGCAGGCTTCGCTTTGTGTATCAAACGTTTATTGCTGAACACCACTCTGCGGCAGTTGGTCGAGGCTTGTGTAGATCGTGAGCCCCAGCGACTGGCCGATGCGCACGTCGTTGTCGGCGCCGCGGGAAGCGCCATCCAGCCGCAAAATCGCGTCGCAGCGGCCAATGAGCCGGTGCGCCACCGGGTATAAATACGCTTCGCTGATTTCATCGCCAATGCGGGTTGAACCCGCGGCTTGCGCCAGCGGTAAGGCCAGCCACTCGCCGATAACCGGCACGTGGCCCTTCTGCCAGACCTCCAGCGCAGCCTGTTGCATCCGCTTCAGGTTGGCGTCGATAAGTTCGGGGCGATCGTCTGTGCCGCTTCTTACCGGGCCGGCAATCAGGATCTGCATGATTTTCATATCGTCTCCTCAAAGATGGCGCTTAAGGCAAGATGCTGGAGCAGCATGATCGTTTTCCCATCCTCAATTTCCCCGGTTCTGATAGCGTCCAGGGCGCGGGCGAAGGGCCATTCCAGCACTTCGATATCTTCCCCTTCTTCTTCCACCCCGCCGCCGTTGCTGCTGCGGTCCCGCTCCGAGTATTCGGCGATGAAAAAATAGAGTTTCTCTGTGACCGAACCCGGGCTCATATAAGCCTCAAAGACCTTTTCGACATGACTCACGCGAAAGCCAGTCTCTTCCTGCGCTTCCGCTTTGATGCGCTCTTGCGGCGAAAGGTTGTCGAGCAGGCCGGCAGCGGCCTCAATCAGCATGCCCTGGCGATCGTTAAGATAAACAGGGAAGCGAAACTGGCGCGTCAATACCACCGTTTTTTTGGCTTTGTTGTAAAGCAGGATCGCCGCGCCGTTGCCGCGGTCATAGGCTTCGCGCTCTTGCTGCTGCCAGTTGCCGTCACGGCGCAGCAGTTCGAAGCGATATTTCTTTAGCGTGTACCAGTTATCCGAGAGCAACGTCTCGTGAACATTGCGTACTTTTTGCGATTCCAGAAGCATTTTTTGCCCTCCCGTCGTGACAAAAAAGACTCTGGCATGGATAATCGTGCACAGTCAAGCAAAAACAGGAACAAAAACGCATGCTCGCCAGCCAGCGAAAAAAACGTATTCTGGATATTTTAGGCGCCGAGAAGCAGGTGCTTTCCGGGGAATTAAGCCAGCGCTTCGGCGTTTCGGAAGACTCCATCCGCCGGGATCTACGAGAGTTAGCGGCAGAAGGCTTATTGCAGCGGGTGCATGGCGGCGCGCTGCCGGTTTCCGCCGCCCTCGCCCCGTTCGAAACAAGAAAAAACGTGCAAATAGATTCAAAGCGTGCAGTTTCACGCAAAGCCGCCGCGCTGATTCAGCCAGGCCAGGTGGTGATTATCGACGGCGGCACCACGACCACAGAGATGATCAAACAGCTGCCCACCGATCTCCCTTTTACGGCAGTGACTCACAGTCCCGGCATCGCGGTCGGGCTGGTCGATTTTCCCCGGATCGACGTCATTCTTATCGGCGGCAGGCTTTACAAGCATTCCGTTGTTACCGTGGGCGCTTCGATGCTGGAATCCATTAACCGCATCAATGCCGATCTCTTTTTTATGGGGGTGACCGGCGTACACAAAAACGCGGGCTTTACGACGGGCGATTATGAAGAGGCCTCCGTTAAGCGGGCGCTGTCAGCGCGCGCGGCGGAAACAGTCGTGATGGCCTCGCAGGAAAAACTCAATTCCGCCTCCGCCTTCGCCATTGGCCCGCTCTCGCTTGCCAGCACGCTGGTAGTGGACGGGGAACTGGATGCCGAACTGAGCGCACTACTGAAAAAAGAGCGGGTTACGGTCATCTGAATGGATATCAACATCGTGGGTTTTATTCCGGCGCTGCTGCCGGTGGCGCTCTCGCCGGGGGCGAGCTTTACGCTTGCGATGAACAGCGCGCTGGCGCAGGGCCGAAAAGGTCTTCTGGTCACGCTAACGGGAACGGCGCTTGGCATTTACACCCATGCGCTGCTGATTGGCCTTGGCGTGACTTCGCTGCTGGTGGCCTCCCCCGCCCTGTTCGGCCTGCTGAAAATAGCAGGGATATTCTACCTGCTCTGGCTGGGCGCACAGCTTATCCGCAGCGGCCTGGGCGCACAGGAGCTGGCTTTCAGTAAAAACGAGAAGGTAATCACGCTAAAGGATGCCTGGCTTGCCAACGTGCTTAACCCGAAGGCGATACTCTTTTACCTGACTGTGGTGTCGCAGTTTGCTGGCCGTCAGGGCGAGGTGAGCCACTACTTAGCCCTCGCCTCGGTACATGTAGCGGTCATGGCCGTGTGGCTTATCGCGCTCAGCCTGCTGCTGATAACCTCCGCGCGCAAAATCAATACGCGAGCGCTTAAGCGAGCCATTAACATGGGCGGCGGCGCGCTGTTAATCCTGTTCGCGCTGCTTAACCTGCTTCACTAGCTTTACTTTCAGCGCTGAGGGCGGTTTCTGAGCGCACGCGCGGGTACTTCTGTAGCCATTTGCCGCTGGCCATGCGCCAGTAGAAGAGCGCGCCGCGCACCGCCCAGTCGAGGAACATACCCAGCCAGACGCCGACCACGCCCCAGCCGAGCATTATCCCCAGCACATAGCCCGCGATAACGCGACAGCCCCACATGCCGAGCATCGAAACCCACATGGCGAAACGGGCGTCGCGCGCGCCCTTGAGCCCGGCAGGCAGCACCCAGGAGGCCGCCCAGATGGGCATGAAGGCAGCGTTCAGCCAGATAAGCACCTTCACCACCTCTTTTACATCTTCCTCATGGGTGTAAAACGACGCGAGCAGCCCGGCGAACGGAGCGCTAAGCCAGGCGATGGCGGTCAGCATAATGGTGGAAAGCCAGAATACGTGGCGCAGTTGCCGCTCGGCCTGGCCTATCTGCCCTTTCCCCAGCCGCTTGCCAGTGATGATGGTGGAAGCAGAGCCAAGCGCGTTGCCCGGCAGGTTGATGAGCGAAGCGATGGAGAACGCGATAAAGTTCCCTGCAATCACATCGGTGCCCATGCCAGCCACAAACATCTGCGTCAGCAACTTGCCGCCGTTAAACAGCACCGATTCAATACTGGCGGGCAGGCCAATGCCCAGCACTTCCCAGAGAATATTGAGCTTCAGCGGCGAAAAGTAGCTTTTCAGCGTGATGCGCAGCGCCGGGTTAAAACCAATCATCAGCACATAAATAATGCCGATGGCACCGATATAGCGCGAAATGGTCAGCCCCAGCCCGGCGCCGACAAACCCCATCCCGTCCCAGGAGAAAAGCCCGTAGATGAGAAAGCTGCTGATGACGATATTGAGGATATTCATCCCGCCATTAATGAGCAGCGGAATTTTGGTATTGCCGGCGCCGCGCAGCGCGCCGCTGCCGATAAGGGCAATGGCGGCGGCAGGGTAGCTCCAGGCGGTAAGTTCAAGGTAGGTCAGCGCCAGCTCTTTCACCTGCTGCGTGGCCTCGCCCGCCACGAAATCGATGATGTATTTGCCGGAAAGATGAATCAGCGCCGCGAGCAGTATCGACACAATGGTCATTAGCACCAGCGACTGCCGGGCGGCGGCGCGGGCGCGTCGTCGGTCGCGCTTGCCGAGGCTAAAAGCGACCACTACCGTAGTGCCGAGGTCAACCGCAGCAAAGAACGAGAGCACGACCATGTTGAAGCTGTCCGCCAGCCCCACACCCGCCATCGCCTCTTTGCCAAGCCAGCTGACGAGGAAGGTGCTCAGCACGCCCATCAGCAGTACGCAGGTATTTTCCAGAAAAATAGGTACGGCGAGCGGCGTGATTTCGCGCCAGAACAGTACCCGATAACTTTTTCTTCTGACATACCAGGGGGTGCCTTTCACCGCCTGGTTCAACCTGGTCGCTAAGCTCAAGATAACCTTCACTTAAAGTTGAAACCCCATTTCAAATAATGGGTTAGTTCGTAAACAACTGCAAAGTTTTTCCGGTAAATTGCTAAAAAACAGGGGGCGCTGTGTGGTTTTAAAGCAACTGAACGCGAAGCGATGAAATCGTGTTTGACAAATTCCGCGGCGACGCTAAGATTAGCCTCCACAATTCCTCTGTAGTTCAGTCGGTAGAACGGCGGACTGTTAATCCGTATGTCACTGGTTCGAGTCCAGTCAGAGGAGCCAAATTCGAAAGCCCGCTAAACAGCGGGCTTTTTTTATAACCCGTTTGCCCCGGCAGGGTCGACGCCAATCTGCACCGGCATTCCCGATCTTCGCTCCATCGCTTCGGTTACCGCCGCCGCGTTCACGCTTCCCTCCTGCATCGCTTTTCGCAATACCGGCTGCACTGAGAGCGGTACCCGCTTGTTCGATTCAAACTCCCCCCGGTTACGCGACAACGGTTCATGCACTTCCAGCCAGCGTGAGCCGTCAGGCTCGGTGGTGAACTTCACCGGCCGGTCGATAATCTGTACGCGAGTGCCAACCGGCACATTATCAAACAGGTATTTAATATCGGCGTCGCGCAGACGAATGCAGCCCTGGCTCACCCGCAGGCCAATGCCAAAACGCGCATTCGTGCCGTGAATGGCATACAGCCTGCCGATATAAATCGCATAGCGTCCCATGGGGTTTTCCGGGCCTGGCGGCACCATCGCCGGCAGCGTCTCACCACGGCTTTCATACTCACGTCGGGTATTGGCCGTTGGCACCCAGGCGGGGGCCTCCTGCTTGCGCTCCACGCGTGTCACCCAGTTTCGCGGCGTCTCACGGCCCGCCTGGCCGATGCCGATGGGCAGCACTTCCACCGTATTGGTGTCGGGCGGATAGTAGTAAAGCCGCATCTCCGCCACGTTAATAACAATGCCTTCCCGCTTTGTATCAGGCAGGATCAGCTGCTGCGGAATGACCAGCGTTGTGCCTGCGGCAGGCAGGAAAGGATCGACGCCCGGATTCGCTTCCAGCATATTGCTCAGCCCCTGGCTGTAAGTCGCGGCGAAAGATTCTAACGGCTCGGTATTGCCCTGCGGCACCACCACGCTAAACGTGTTGCCGACCAGGCGGCTGCCTTCCGGCGGCAGCAACCAGGTGACAGCAAGCCCGGCGCGCATGGCGGCGACCATCAGCAAAACGGCAAGCAACAACACTCTGGTCATAGGTTTTCCTGTATCCGGGGGATGAGTTAAGTCATTACCCGCGCCGTCTGTTAAAGCCATCATGCCACGGTATGTTTTTGTTAACGTCAGGAAACCAAAAGACGGCTTTTGGCGAGGACAGGATAAATTTTAGCACAGGCACGGGGATAGCCTGTTTCGGGCAGCGGCAAGCGGGAAGCGCGAGGAACGCGCACTGACTGAACGCCTTTTGCGGAATGCGGCCGTAAAAAAACCGCCCGGAGGCGGTTTATTGCTTATTCGCTTTTCGGCTCGTGGGCTTTCAGTTCGCCCATCGCTTTAAGCTTTTTGGAGATCTCACGGCGCTCTTTGGAGATTTCCGCATTCTTGATGATGTAATCATCCACGCGGTCTTCATAGTCGCTTTTCATGCTGGCGATGATGCCCTGAATGGCCTCTACGCTCATACCAGGCTTAATGTAGTCGCTCAGGTTGTCGAGCAGCAGCACGCGCTTCTGGTTGTCACGGATCTTTTTCTCAACGTCCTGAATTTCGCGCTGAAGTTTGTTTTTACGACGGAACAAGCGGACAAACTCAAGCACGTCCTGGAATGAAGGTTTGCTGTTTTCCATTTTTACACCCCTGCTAATTTTGAGACTCGGATTCGTTAAACAACCGCGACCTGGTTAAACATAGCCTTTCAGGGCTGCGGATGACAATGGCTTACGCCGGATAAATACCCTGCCGGTATCATAACCTTAAACGCGGCTGAATCGAAACAACCTGCCTGCGCGCCCGCGTCGTCTGATTCTTATTTGCGCAACGCCCGGCAGATAAGCTGCGAGAGCCGCTCAAGCTGGCGCGCCAGCTCCATGCTCAACCAGACATAGCCGTGTATGGAGGTTTCCACCAGCTCGCCGTACTGTTCGTCACGCATCAGCGTACGCAGCTCCTGCACAATTTCCGCCAGCTTTTCGTTATTGGCCAGCGCGGGCGAAGGGTTGCCTTCGTGCAGCGCCTGCGACAAGGCCTCGAAGGTGCGCTGCGTCATCAACTGCACGTCGCGCAGCGTCCGGGCGTTAATCATCAGGAAATGGCTTTCGCGCGAGGCCCAGTAGGCGTTGATTTGCATCTCCAGCGTGCAGACCATATTGCGGCTGGTAGTCTGGATCGCTTCGTAAATCCCTTTCTGAATGTGCGTCTCTTTGCTGGCGGGCGTGATAAGCGCACGCATCTTTACCACGTCGCTAAGCACTTTCTGCAATGGTTTATCGAGCCGCGGCCGCTCCACCAGGTTAGGCGAAAAGCCCGCCTGGTAGATGCGGTTAAAGTCGCCTATCAGCTTCGCCATCTGGATGCGCCAGTGGATAAAGGCGCGTTGCGGCAGTACGCTGGTAAAAAGCATCGCCAGCAGCGAGCCGAAAATTACGTCGCCGCTTCGCCATAGCGCCACTTCCATATCGCCGCTCGGCGAACCCACCACCACAGAAAGCGTAATGCCTATCAGCAGCGCCTGGTAGGGGCGCTTGCCAAGGGTCAGGTAGCCGCACAGAAACATCGCCAGCGCGCACCAGATAAGCATCAGCGGCAATGAAAACAGTTCCAGCCGGAGGGCCACCAGCCCAAGCGCGGCGCCTAAAATGGTGCCGCCGATGCGCTCAAAGGCGCGGGGCACGACGTTGCCCCAGAAGGAAATAGGCCCCATCACCACCACCAGCGTGATAAGCGGCCAGGTGCCTTCCGGCACCTGAACGAGGCGCACAATCAAAAAAGTGAGGATAAAAGCCAGCGCGATGCGCACGCCATGCACAATGCGATAGTGACGATAAATGCGCACCTCGAAAGGCGTTAAAGTCTTGTCGGGACGCACACCCGTTCTCCACCTGCCAAAAGGCTAATTGTACCCGCTTTTCGCGCTTCCAGGCCATATAACCCTGTTTTTTACCGCGTTATTTGCCCTTTTTTCACCCCCTGTACTACTGTCTTCTTAGTCTAAAAAAACACACAAATACATATTTCTTAACATTTCTGACATTTCATTACAGGAGATAAACCTTTTCTTAACAATGCAAAGCGAGCTACCCTTTAAATACTTCGCTGCGTAATCATTTCACGCGGTGGTTTTTTTATGCACATCTAAGGAAGCAATAATGCGCAAGCCACAAAAAACGCTGCCTGGGGTCACCCGACGGCAGGTTCTGAAATGGTCTGGCGCGGCGCTAACCCTGGGTGCCGGTTCCGCAAAAGCAATCACGTTAACTGGTACACCCGGCTGGCAGCCGTTCGCCGATAATCCTCCCGAAACGTTCGACGCGCAGGGTTGGCTTTTCCTCACCGCTGATGAAGCGGCCACGCTTGAAGCGATAGTTGACCGCCTGATCCCGGCAGACGATCTCAGCCCCGGCGGCAAAGAGATGGGCTGCGCGGTGTTTATCGACCGTCAGCTTCACGGTTTTTATGGCAACTTCGAACGCCTGTACATGGAAGGCCCGTTTCAGGAAGGTACGCCGGAGCAAGGCGACCAGTCTGAGCTGACGCCTCGTCAGCGCTACCGCATAGGCCTCGCCGCGCTGAACAAATACACTCAGCAGCAATTTCAAAAACCCTTCCGCGAGCTTTCCGGCGACGACCAGGACAAGGTGCTGGCGGGCCTTGAGAAAGGCGATATTGAACTGGAAGGCATTGCGGGCACCCTTTTCTTCGCTCAGGTGCTCAGCAACACCACCGAAGGTTTCTTCGCCGACCCGGTCTATGGCGGCAACCGCGACATGGCGGCCTGGAAAATGCTCGGTTTTCCCGGCGCGCGCTACGACTACCGCGATTTCATTGAGAAACACAACGTAGAACTGAAATTCCCGCCGGTCAGCATTCAGGGCGGACCTCAATGGAACAAAAAGGCATAAAACATGGCGAAGAAATTACCTAAAACCGACGTGGTCGTGGTGGGCCTCGGTTGGGCGGGCTCTATCATCGCAAAAGAGCTTGCCGACGAAGGTCTTAACGTGGTCGGCATTGAACGCGGCCCGTGGCGCGACACCGCGCGCGACTTCAATATCAACACCGTCCCGGACGAATTACGCTACGTGCAGCGCCAGGAGCTGATGCTGCGCACCCGGCAAAACACCTGCACCATGCGCAACAATCCGTCGCAGACGGCGCTGCCGATGCGCAGTTGGGGCTCTTTCCACCCGGGCAACGGCACCGGCGGCGCGGGCAACCACTGGGCGGGCATCACCTTCCGCTTCCAGCCGGAAGAGTTTCGCTTAAAAAGCCACCTGCTTGAGCGCTACGGCAGTATTCCTGACGAGCTGGTGCTGCAGGACTGGGGCACCACCTGGGAGGAGATGGAGCCTCACTACATGGCGTTTGAGCGCGTGGCGGGCACCTCCGGCAAAGCGGGCGTGCTGAACGGCCAGCGCCAGGAAGGCGGCAACCCGTTCGAAGGCACCCGCAGCGGCGAATACCCTACGCCGCCGCTGCGCCAGCCCTACGGCCCGGTGCTGTTCGCCGACGCGGCGAAGAACATGGGGTATACCCCTTTCCCGGTGCCTTCTTCGCTGGTCTCAGAGGCTTACACCAACCAGTATGGCGTGACCATGGGCCCCTGCACCTTCTGTGGTTTCTGCACCAACTACGGCTGCGCCAACTACTCCAAAGCCAGCGCCATCGTCAACGTGCTCCCTGCGCTGCTGCGCCAGGAGAACTTTGAAGCGCGTACCTTCTGCGAAGTGTTGCAGGTCAATACCGACAACACCGGCAAGCAGGTGACGGGCGTAACCTATATCGACTCCTCCGGCGACGAGTGGGAGCAACCGGCTGACCTGGTTATCGTTGCGGCGTTTACCTTTGAAAACGTTCGCCTGATGCTGCTTTCCGGCATCGGCAAGCCTTACGATCCGGTGACCAACTCCGGCACCACCGGGCGTAACTATGCCTACCAGACCGCCAACGGCGTGACACTCTTCTTTGATGATAAGAAGTTCAACCCGTTCATCGGCGCGGGCGCGGTGGGCATGGGCATCGACGACTTCAATAACGATAACTTCGACCACAGCGGCCTTGGCTTCTTCGGCGGCGGCAGCATCCGCGTAACGCCAATCGGCGGCGCGCCGATTAACTATCACCCGACACCGCCGGGCTCGCCGAAATGGGGCAAAGGCTGGAAAGAGGCGATGGTGAAAAACTACCAGAGCACCATGTCGATTGGCTGCGAGGCGAGCAGTTACACCACGCGCACCAACTATCTGTCGCTCGACCCGAACTACAAAGATCATCTGGGGCGTCCGCTGCTGCGCATCACCTTCGATTTCCCGGAAAACGACTTGAAAATGGCGCAGTACTGCACCGGCAAAGTGGCGGAAATCGCCAAAGCGATGGGGCCGCGCGAGATAGTCGCCAAGCCGACTACCGGCCACTGGAACAGCGTGCCGTACCAGTCTTCCCACGTGGTGGGCGGCTTTATCATGGGCGCCGATCCTTCCACCAGCTCAGTGAACAAGCATCTCCAGGTATGGGATGTGCCGAACCTGTTTGTGGTGGGCGCTTCCGCCTTCCCGCAAAACCCGGGCTACAACCCGACCGGCACCGTGGGCGCGCTGGCGTTTAAAGCGGCGCACGCCATCCGCAACTTCTACCTGAAAAACCCGGGGGAGATGATAAGCGTATGAAACGACTAGCTGCTTTATCGCTTCTCGCTCTCGGTCTCGCGTCGTTTGGCGCGCAGGCGCAGCCGGAGTTCGAGCAGGTTGAAAAAGGGCGCTATCTGGCGACCGTGGGCGACTGTACGGCCTGCCATACCAGCGATCCGCAAAAACCGTTCGCAGGCGGTGTGGAAATCAGCACCCCGTTCGGCAAGCTGGTGGGGGCCAACATCACACCGGACAGCGAAACCGGCATCGGCAACTGGACTTACGATGACTTTAAGCGCGCCATGTCCGAAGGGATCGGCCACGGCGGCAAGCGGCTCTACGGCGCGATGCCGTTTACCGCTTACACCAAAGTCACCGATGAGGATAACCGCGCTATCTGGGCGTACCTGCAAACGCTGGAGCCCATCCATAACCCGGTGGAAACCAACCAACTGCCCTTCCCGTTCAACATCCGCACCAGCCTGATTGGCTGGAACTGGCTGAACTTCGACAGGGGCGTTTACCAGCCGGATATGTCGAAATCCGCTGAGTGGAACCGCGGCGCCTATCTGGTGCAGGGCCTTGGTCACTGCGGCACCTGCCATACGCCGAAAAACATGATAGGCGGCGATAAGAACGACAACTTCCTGCAGGGAACGGAGATAGAAAACTGGTGGGCGCCGAATATTACCGCCGCCAATCACCAGGGCATTGGCCGCTGGAGCGAGCAGGATATCAAGGATTACCTGCGCACCGGCGTAAACCGCTACGACATCGCCTCCGGGCCGATGGCCGAGCAGGTGAAAAACTCTTCCCAATACTGGAAAGAGGAAGACCTGCAGGCGGTGGCGGTCTATCTGAAATCGCTCGGCGTGAAAGATGAGAAGGTGCCGGCGCCGCTTAAAGGCGACGACAAGCAGATGATTGCAGGGCGCCACATCTACTTCGACCGCTGCTCCGCCTGCCATGGCTCGTCGGGCAAGGGCGAGAAGAACATCTTCCCGCAGCTGGCGAACAACGCGCTGGTCAATGCCTCTGAGCCGGTTTCGCTGGCGCACGTGGTGCTGGCGGGCAGCCGCGGCGTGGATACCGACGCGCGCCCAACCGCACCGGCGATGCCGGCTTTCGCGAGCATCATGACCGATGAAGAGATAGCGACCGTTCTGACCTATATCCGCAATAGCTGGGGCAACTCGGCGCCGGCGGTTAGCGCAGACGATGTGAAGAAAATGCGCGAACGCTTAACGCCGTAAGGCGTGATGATGCGCAGAAAAACAGAGGCCACCCCCGGGGTGGCCTTTTTACTGGCTAAACGCCTTATTCCGTGGCGTTCGGCCCGACAGGAATATACATGGCGATATCCCAGTGGCCATCGGCCTGCCCATCATTGAGGTAGATTTCAAAGCAGGGTTTATCCGCCACCCGATTTATACCGTCGTGGTGCAGCTTAACGAAAAATTCATCCCAGGCGGAGGCGAAATCCTGGTTCACCACTTTGGTTTTCGCCACCGCATACTCGCCGCCCGGCAGCTTCGTCAGGATCACGCCTTCGCTGTTCTCCGGCAGGCTGAAGCCCTCCGGCACAGAAACGACAACATCCGCCCGCAGCTTCTCCGGGGGCACTTTTTCCGGATTATCGTAATAAACGGCGATCCATTCATTAGGCTGGATAGCTTTATTATCCACCCACATCGTTAGCTGCTCGAACCCCTGCGGCACCGTTTGCTCCCAGGGGCCAACCAGATGAAAGCCTGCGATAGCGCGCTCGGGTACGTGCTCAATGGTGTAGTTCATGCTCTCTCCTCACGGTTTAAATAACCGAGTATAGATAGTTCTCACCAACAAGCCGTGCGATAGCGCGCAAGCGCGCCTTACAGTTTTTGATGCAGGTAGTCGCTAAGACGCGAGAACATGCCGCCCTTTTCAACGTTATCCAGGGTAACCAGCGGCCAGTGCGCCACCACTTTATCGCGGTCATAAAGCTGAATTTCGCCAATGCGCGTGTTGGCCGCCAGCGGCGCGTCCAGCTCCGGTTTTTCCAGCACGTAGCGCGCTTTGATATTCGCCACTTCCGCCTTCGGCAGCGTCAGCCAGAAATCCTGATCGGTGCCGACGTTCACCTGCTCTTTATCGCCGTACCAGACTCGCTCGGTTCCCACCTTTTTGCCTTTATGCAGGATCTGCACAGTGTCGAAATTCTGCTGGCCCCAGTGCAACAGCTTGCGCGCCTGATCTTCGCGCCCTTTCGGGCTTTCGGCGCCCATGACCACCGCAATCAGGCGGCGGTTGCCGTCAACGCTTGAGGCAATGAGGTTAAAACCGGCGCCGGAAGTATGGCCGGTTTTCAGCCCGTCCACGTTCAGGCTCTTATCCCACAACAGACCGTTGCGGTTCTGCTGGGTGATGCCGTTCCAGGTCAGGCTTTTCTCGCTGTACATATGGTAGAACGACGGCTCGCCGTGAATAATGGCGCGGGAAAGCACCGCCAGGTCATACGCCGAGCTGTGCTGGCCGGGAGCGTCGAGGCCGTGCACCGTTTCGAAATGCGTATCCGCCAGATGCAGCTTTTGCGCGTAATTGTTCATCATGGCGACAAACTGTTGCTCGCCGCCCGCCACATAATCCGCCAGCGCCACGCAGGCGTCGTTGCCGGAATCGACAATCAGCCCACGGCTCAGATCGCGTACCGTCACGCGATCGCCTGCTTTTAGAAACATCAGCGAAGAGCCTTCAAACACCGGGTTGTCTTTTGCCCAGGCGTCGCGCCCTACGGTCACGATGTCGTCGGCGGTAATACGGTGGCTGTCAATGGCGCGATCCACGACATAGCCGGTCATCAGTTTGGTAAGGCTGGCCGGGTTGCGCTGCTGGTGCTCGTTATTCGCCGTAAGAATTTGGCCCGTGGTGTAATCCATCAATACCCAGGCGCCCGCCTGAATGGGTGGCGGCACCGGCGAACCGCTTATTGGGGTATCCGCAAAAGCGGGGCACGCAAGAAAAACGAACAAAGAAGCGGCAAATAAAGGGCGAAGTTTCAACAGCATATCCTCAATGACATATTTTTCGTCGCCTGTTTTACGGGAGTTCTTATTTCGTTGCGCGGGCAAATTGCAAGGAAATATTTCTCAAAATCTGTACGCCGCTATTTCCATTGATTTGCGGTAATTCTGATAATCAGACATTCTCATGCTGTTCCGATTGCCCTGAATGCTTTTTTCCTGGTTTCATGCATCCTTATTTTAACCAGAGGAAAAACGTTATGGCGCAGGGCAAAAACTGGTCGCCGGAGCTGGAGGGGCTACGGGGCATCGCCTCGCTGTGGGTGCTTTTTGGGCATATTTGTCTGCTGGTGCAGTGCCGTATTCCGCTGCTTTACGACCCGGGTATGGGGGTTGATCTGTTTATTTTGCTGTCGGGCTATCTGATGGCGAAAAATTATCAGGATCGGCGTGAAAAAGCGCCGTGGAATAGCCTGACGACCATCCGGGAGTTCTGGCTACGACGCTTTTTCAGGATCGCTCCGCTCTATTATTTGTTACTTATCGTCGCGCTTATTTTCGGCGGCCTGTTTGGCGAGTGTCGTGATATTATCGCCAGCGCCTGGATTTCCACCCAGACCGACGCCAGCCGTTACGCCGATCATTCATTCCTTAATATCCTTACCCACCTGAGCTTTATTTTCGGCGCATTGCCGGACTATTCCTTCCGTACCGTGCTGCCGGACTGGAGCATTGGTCTGGAGATGCAGTTCTACGTCCTGTTTCCGTTTATCATGCTGATGGTTATGCGCTGGGGTTTTATGCTCAGCGCGTTGGTAGTCATGGTGGTTTGCCTCGCGGCGCGCTTTTTGCTGGCGGATTACTTCGACGCGTTCCCGATGCCGTCGATGATTTTAATTAAGCTGCCGCTGTTTCTGGCGGGCATGGTGATGGCGCAGGCGGTGCGCGAAAGCAACCTGCGGCTCTGGCTGGTGGCGCTCCTCGCCCCGCTTTGCGCCGCCTGGATGGGCATTGCGGTTACGCCGGTGCGGCTGGCAGCGCAGTGGGTGATGATAATCGGCATGACGGCGCTGCTATGGCAGGCGGCGGAAGGCTCGCGCCTTGAGCGCGCCATGCGCCTGCCAAAGCGCCTGCTGACGCTGCGGATAAGCCAGTTCCTGGGCGATGTCTCCTATTCCGTTTACCTTTTGCATTTGATGATTGTCATCCCGACTATCGCGCTGCTGGTGAACTACAGCAATTTTGAGCATCTCCCCTCGCCCGTACGCATGCTGATGGTGGCGGCGCTCTGCACGCCTGTGGTTTACCTGTGCGCCTGGGGGCTGTTCCACCGGGTGGAAAAACCGGGCATTGCGCTCGGCAGGCGCGTTATTACCGGCAAGAATGTCCGGCCGGAGCAGGTTTTACCCTGATAAAAGGGCGCTTCGGCGCCCTTTTTCTTCTGCTTGTCGGGGGGATGGTTTACCATTAAAGACAGTGTATTACTGACTGGAAAAATCCCCGTGTCTGAGCCTTCGGCGCAACCCACTTTTCTGTTTCATGATTATGAAACCTTCGGCACCAGCCCGTCGCTGGACCGGCCTGCCCAGTTCGCCGCCCTGCGAACCGACGAAAATTTCAACGCGCTTGGCGAACCCGAGGTGTTCTACTGTAAACCGGCCGACGACTACCTGCCGCAGCCTGAAGCGGTGCTGATAACCGGCATTACGCCGCAGGAAGCGCTGGCGAAAGGCGAGAACGAAGCGGAATTCGCCCGGCGCATCCACGCCCTCTTCACCGTGCCGAAAACCTGCGTGGTGGGCTATAACAATGTCCGCTTTGATGATGAAGTGACGCGCAATATTTTCTATCGCAACTTCTACGACCCTTACGCCTGGAGCTGGCAGAACGATAACTCCCGCTGGGATTTGCTCGACGTCATGCGCGCCTGCTACGCGCTGCGCCCGGAAGGGATTGTCTGGCCGGAGAACAACGACGGGCTGCCGAGTTTCCGCCTGGAGCACCTTACCGCCGCCAATGGCATTGAGCACAGCAATGCGCATGACGCGATGGCGGACGTTCACGCCACCATCGCCATGGCGCAACTGGTGAAAACCCGCCAGCCGCGGCTGTTTGAGTATCTTTACAGCTATCGAAGCAAGCAGAAGCTGATGACGCTTATCGATATTCCGCAGATGAAACCGCTGGTGCATGTCTCCGGCATGTTCGGCGCCTGGCGTGGCAACACCAGCTGGATTGCGCCGCTCGCCTGGCACCCGGAAAACCGGAACGCGGTAATTGTGGCGGATCTGGCGGGCGATATTAGTCCGTTGCTGGAGCTCGACCACGACGCGCTGCGCGAGCGGCTCTATACGCCAAAAGCCAGCCTTGGCGACGACCCGGCGGCGCCCATTAAGCTGATTCATCTGAATAAATGCCCGGTGCTGGCCCAGGCGAACACGCTGCGCCCGGAAGACGCGGAGCGTTTAGGCATCGACCGCCAGCAGTGTCTGGCGAACCTGAAGCTGCTGCGAGAAGCCCCGCAGGTGCGGGAAAAAGTGGTCGCGCTGTTTGCCGAAGCGCCGCCTTTTCCGCCGAGCGATAACGTCGATGCGAAGCTTTATGACGGCTTTTTCAGCGACGCCGACCGCGCGGGCATGCGCATCATCCTGCAAACGCCGCCGCAGAATCTGCCGGCGCTGGATATCACGTTTGCCGACAAGCGCATTGAGAAATTGCTGTTTAACTTCCGCGCCCGTAATTTCCCGGGCACGCTGGATGAAGCCGAGCAGCAACGCTGGCTGCAGTACCGCCGCGACCGCTTCACACCTGAATTCCTGCAGGCCTATGCCCAGGAGCTGGAGATGCTCTACAACCAGTACGAAGGGGATAAAGAGAAAATCGCGCTGATTAAGGCGCTGTATCAGTACGCGCAGGAAATCGTGGGCTGAGGTGACGCGCGTTGCGCTTCGCTTGCCTGCGTTACGCGGTTTGGTATTTTCACACGCGGGTGAGCACAGCGCCGCCCGCCTGGGCAAAGAAGGGCCTCTCCCGCCGGGTTTTTCTCTCATGCTGGCCCACATACAAAAAAGGCTCCCGCAGGAGCTTTTTTTAACGCTTCAACATAATGAAATAAAAGGATTTATTTCAGGTGGCGTCCACATATTGACCACATCGTATAAAAAGCCCCGTGAATGCGGGGCATTTGTTTGAACTGATGCTGATGGGTAAAAACACATTTAGCCAGTAAGGAGTATTCTTACGACTGTCTGCTGTGAGCGAAGAGCTGACTTTGTAAAAGAACGAACGCTGCTTCAAGAGATAAAAACAACTTGTTTACGCAACATACTGCGAAACGACCATAGCTTTGCTAGCTTCAGATATCTTGCTGAGTTCCTCAGCCACCTTAAGTAAACCGGCGTTGTGTATGATGACAGGATTGTTAGTATGAAAGAGGAGAGTTACCTTGTGTTTTGTATAAAACTTCGACACCCATACCAAAACCGCTAACTATCAATCTTTCAAGGCTATGTGTCAGATCAAGTTACGACTATTACGAATAATAGACAGATATCATTCTGTTCTGCCTATTATTCTTTCACAATTATTTAGTGTAATTCCGATAGGATTATGGTAACAAACTCTTTACATGTTGAAGCTTTATAATCAAGCTTACGGCTGTCCTGTCTCATCACCGCGATGAGAAGACAAGCGGTAAAACACCAAAAATGCGATGAGTCTGAAAGATTGTATCCCCCTATCATTGTTTGAATCCTCATTGCTATAGATGGGTACTCTTCACTACCCCATTTATCGGTATCTGGTGTTAATGCATGTATAGTAAAGGCGGCAAGAGCTATCCCCATTGCTCGTTTTTGCATGACCTCTTCATAAGTATGTCCAGCATTTTTAGCATAGTCTCCGGCCCCCTTAGTTATATATTCACGAGCCCAAGTGTCACAGGCTAACTCTTCTTCATTCTTCTCTTGGAGATTTTCATGTTTTTTTTCTTCAGCTCGTGCTTGGACATGATTATATTCATGAAGTATTGAAAAAGACAATGCTAATGCTACTAGATCAAAAACAGTTTGCTCTTGAGCATTATTCAAACTATCTCGCGTTTCTGTTGGATAAGGAATATCTTGAGGCCATGTAATATCAGATGTATTGGCAACGCTTAGCAAAGACTTTGTAGTATGGAAATGCTGTTTATAATTTAGTTCATATTGGCCACGTTCTTCATCAGATTCTAAAGCCGACTCTAACGTCATACCTTCTAAGCATGCTTTTACTAGGGCTGGAGAATATGTCTCAATCGTTAACCATGAACTAAACCCAAATAACCAAAAGAAATCGATAGTTTTAGAGTCGAACTCGATGCGCCTACTAGTTGCATTCATTGTTGATCCATGGGCATCCTTTGCAAGCTCGACCGTGTGTTTATAGCTTTTCCAGGTCTGACAGAGCTCATCAGCATTCTCGGGGACAGCCCCTCTTAGGAGGTTTAAAACTATAGTTTCTAGTGATGGCATAAAACCGAATCCTTATTCTATTTGTTATAAAGCAACGATGTTGTGTTAATGCTCTATTTTAGATGTTCATATAATTCTTAACACATCTATTATTTGATAATAAAAAGCATAAAGTGCTATTTTAAACCACTAGAAAAAATGAATATAAAATGTTCCTTTGCCCGCTCCAGCCACAAGCGATAGGCATGAAGTCTTCAGTGTACGAATAGTAAGCATTTCCATTACACTTGGAAAGGCTATTTACAAGTCTCAACTAAACATCATAATTTATACCATTAGTAATCTCATATACCTATGATAAACTAGGTTTCAGATTTAAAATTATCATCTTAACTTGAAGCTAGGTTGCTAAATAGGGAGGAGATAGCACCTCTAAAATTAAATCCTATGCTCCTATATTCCTTTTTTATAATCCCTAGATAAAAAATCAAATAGGACTTTACGTTTATAAAGCAACGTAGCCCTTACATTTTCAAGATCTGACTCTTTAATGTCACTTTTGCCATCATAATAATTTCTCCGCATTGCTTTTAAATAATCACCGTAGTCTCTTAAAGCAACTGATGTATCAGTTAAACCTAAAAGCAAAAGCTTCGACTCTGCAACAGTCAAACTTTTAAAATTGTCAAATAAATCTAATTTTGTTTTCTTTAACTCTTCTTGCCTTTCTTTAGTAAGATCCAGTCCCTTCTGTTCATTATTTCTAACCCATTCAATTATCAAAGCCCAATAGCGTAAGGATATATGTGTCATATCCTCAACCTGAGTGCTTACAGATTCTAATGAATCATAATAGCGACGACTTTTATCTTTATCAAATTCATGTTTGTGATTCATTTTTGAAATAATAAATGTACCTGCCAGCGTTATTATACCACCAAATCCAATCTTCACAGCCGTATCAACAACTTCCACCCAGGTTGTCATCAAAAACTACCTCTTGATGTTATTAAACACTCGACCACACAAATGCATTGAAAACTAATTATTTTTTTCTCGAAACCACATTTTTTATATTATGTCTTCTACTAGAACCAAAATCAATCATTAGTGAAAGTGAAATAATAGCGACATTGGCTTAAAGCTACTGAGTGTTGATCAGCCGTTTATGGACACACGTCCGCTTCTGGCTGTGAGTCCATTGAATTATCACTAGAAACTAAAACCCCGCGTTTGCGGGGCTTCTTTTTAGTCACTGCCAGTGAATTTGTTGCTGGCCGGATGATGTCGGGTGCGGTGCCGCTGGTACTACTATCCCCGGCGATACAATAAAGCGCTCGACCGTTTCGGTGGTCACAAACGTCGCGCTGCAGTTGATGTTTGTACACTGGTGATACCGCTCTTTGGTCGTGTCAGTAAAATAGCGACTTGTGCGGGCATGAGCGGCGAAATGGCATTTTGGACAGTGAAACATGGCGAGCACCTCATTTATTTTCCGATGCGCTAATTTTACTCAATTTATCATTATATAACAAACACTTAAAAATAAATCACTGCGTTAATTCTTCGCTTTCGTACTCCACATCCGAAACCTTAACCTCAAGCTCTAAGCCCGTCGTGTAGCCGCTCCCGTTGAGGTTATGCACCACCCGGCTGATTATCCACGCCTGCTCGTCTATAACGCGCTTAAAGCCTTTCACCGCGATGGGCGTTTCAGGAAATAAATCTGCCCGGCCAATCGCCAGCGAGATTGAAAACTCCGCAACGCCTCGCTGCAGCTTGTCCCACTTAGCCTGAGCGGCGCGCATGGCCTGCGCCTTTGTCGCGTAGATGGTCGTCAGTTCCAGCACGTTGTCAGCCTCACCGGCCATATATTCACCCTCGCGCGCTTCCTGCTCTTTTTTAGCTTTGGTCTTTGCCGGGGCTTTGGTTGCTTTCGGGTGCTGCAGCGCTGCATGGTCGATGCGATGGAAGAATGGGAGGACTTCGAGCCGTTCGCCGACCGACCGTTTAACTGGCGACCGGTCTGGATTGGCTATGACCCGTCACACACCGGCGACAGCGCCGGGTGCGCGGTGCTGGCTCCGCCGGTGGTTGCCGGTGGCAAGTTCCGCATCCTTGAGCGTCACCAGTGGAAAGGTATGGACTTTGCCGCGCAGGCCGAGGCCATCCGGGCGCTGACCGAAAAATACACCGTCGACTATATCGGCATCGATGCGACCGGCATCGGCCAGGGTGTTTACCAGCTCGTGCGCTCATTCTTCCCGGCGGCGCGCGCCATCCGCTACACGCCGGAAATGAAAACCGCAATGGTGCTGAAAGCAAAAGACACCATTCGCCGCGGGTGTCTGGAATACGACGCAGGGGCAACCGACATCACGCAGTCATTTATGGCTATCCGCAAAACCATGACCAGCAGCGGCCGCAGCGCGACCTATGAAGCCAGCCGCAGCGAGGAAGCCAGCCACGCGGATATCGCGTGGGCGACCATGCACGCCCTGTTAAACGAGCCGCTTTCCGCCGGTAGCGGTATGCAATCAAGTTCAATTCTGGATATTAACTAAGATGAAAAAACGCCAAAACAAACAGCCAAAACAGACCAGCATGACCGCCAGCGCGCCTCAGAAAATGGAGGCGTTCACCTTTGGTGAGCCGTCACCCGTTCTGGATCGCCGCGACATCCTCGACTATGTCGAGTGTATCAATAACGGCAAATGGTACGAGCCGCCGGTCAACTTCTCGGGACTGGCAAAAAGCCTGCGCGCAGCCGTACACCACAGCTCCCCGATTTACGTCAAGCGCAACATTCTGACCAGCACCTTTATCCCGCACCCGTTGCTGTCCCGTCAGGACTTCAGCCGCCTTGTGCTTGATTATCTGGTCTTTGCAAACGGCTATCTCGAAAAGCGCATGAGCGTGACCGGCCAGCTCTTTAAACTGGAAACCTCCCCGGCCAAATACACCCGCCGCGGTGTCGAGGATGGCGTTTACTGGTACGTGTCGGACTATACGCACCCGCACCAGTTCACCCCCGGTTCGGTGTTTCACCTGCTTGAGCCCGATATCAATCAGGAGCTCTACGGGATGCCGGAATACCTGAGCGCGCTCAATTCCGCCTGGCTGAATGAATCCGCCACGTTGTTTCGTCGCAAGTATTACCAGAACGGCGCGCACGCGGGTTACATCATGTACGTGACCGACGCGGCGCAGAGCAGCACCGACGTTGAGGCGCTGCGCTCCGCCATGCGTGACTCGAAAGGACTCGGTAATTTCAAAAACCTGTTTTTCTACGCCCCGAACGGGAAGCCGGATGGCATTAAGATCGTGCCGTTGAGTGAAGTCGCCACGAAGGATGATTTTTTTAACATCAAGAAGGTGAGCGCCGCTGACCTGCTCGATGCGCACCGCGTACCGTTCCAGCTCATGGGCGGCAAGCCTGAGAATATCGGCTCGATGGGCGACATCGAGAAGGTGGCGCGGGTGTTTGTGCGTAACGAGCTGACGCCGCTGCAGGAGCGGTTTAAAGAGATAAACGACTGGCTCGGGATGGAGGTGATCCGCTTTAAGGATTACAACATCGATACCGAATAACCCCGCCTAAAATGCCGCCTGCGGGCGGCACATCCTCAGAGCAAGCCAGACGCCGCACACGCGACGCAAGCGCCCCGACATGACCTTGACGACTTCACATCACAGCGCGCCACCACGACGCGCACAGACGCGTAAAATAAATCCTGTCACCACGTCTGGCGCGCAGTGCTATCCCCGCCTCGCCTGCCCGCTTGATGGAGCGGTTTTGATGCAGCAGCATGATCACGCTTGGCCCCCACCAGCTATGGAAGCACTCTTGCAGATAAGGCATACCGAGCGCATGCAAAATCATGCATGATATGCATGCATTCCCGAAAACTGAAGCGTCACGGTAAAATGTAATAAAATAACCGGACGCAAGGTACCGGTTTAAATTTAAACTTTTAAGGATTTTGATTATAGTGCATCACGGATCCACGATTCATAATAGCGTCTAATTTTATATAGATAAGAATCGACATCAGAAATTGTCAAACCACTAGGGTTTATCACACTCGCTGCAATCAAATCTGTTGCCACCGTTCGGTCATTCATATGTGATGATGGCGTACCAGTTGGGACGACTAAAAAAGCATCTCTTTTGATAAATCGATATGTATCTTTAAACTCATCACGATTTACCGCGTACGTTTCTCCTTCAATTCTGACATACTGGTTCCTAACATCGTCTGGATCGAGGTAATGTCCACGCCATTCTATTGCGTAATCTACCTTAGAAGTTATATTGCCTCGAGTTTTATACTTAGAAAGATCATTTATATCAGAATATTCAAATTGTGGCATGCCGTGAGTTAAAACTATAAAGAAATTTTTATACGGATAGTTCCTGTCATTATAGGCATAAATTTCATCAATAGTAATTTGATGTGGAAAAACGCCGTACATGACGTTGTAGAGACGACCGCTTTTAAGAATTGCCCCATGATAATTAAGATCACCACCAGTAGAATCTATCATCCAAAGATGATCTTTTCTTTCTTCATCCATGATAAGAGCATCAACATTCGATAAGAACTGGCTTATATCATTTTCGGTTGAAATTTTAGCCAATCTATTTATATGAGGTATGCTGCGGACTATAGCATCATCTAGGTCATGTAAAAAAAGCCAACGTTCTGAATCTCTTTTCGACTGCTCACGCATTTTTTCTTGATTTTTAAATGATTCGGATTCAGTGTCAAAGAATATTTTAATGTCCTCCATGCTTGAAAATCGATCACTAGGGTTATGCATTATACATTTATTAATAACTTTATCCAGAATAGTTAAGAACTCTGACTCATTACGAAATAGTAAAGGTGCTCGACCGGGTCCTTTGCTAACATCTCCTGTACCAAAGTACTGCAGCAATTGTCCGAAAGAGTAAATATCACTAGATTTTGTTACTTCATAAGTATTTGACGATTGCTCAGGTGCCGAGAATTTGAAGTTTGCCAACCTTTCGCCATCTTGTGTTCTTGAAAACCGCGCATAGACATCATCGTCAAATTTGGATATGCCGAAATCACCAATAACATATGTATCATTAATCTCATCAACAAACACATTCTCTGGCTTAAGGTCTCTATGAATGATCTCATGATGATGAATGAACCTAATCCCATTATAAAGGGCCGTAAAAAATTTACGCATTGAGTCATAGTACGTTTCAGCTGACTCTTGATTTGCATAATCTTTTTTCACACTCCTTGCATAACGCTTCATAATAATGACATAATAATCATTCTCAGCAACTTTAATTTTGTCTAGGTGATAATATTTGACTACGTTTTTATGAGTAGGCATTTGTGCAACGCAAAAATACTCATCTTTGAATCTTGTTATTTTACTATCTTCACTTTCTTGCTTTAAAAACTTAATCGCAAATTCGTGCTTTAAATGAGAATAGAGAAAAACATTACTATTCCCACCTTCACCAATTACCCCTTTGTAATCAAAACGGCCAACATTGGTATCTATAAAACCAACTGCTTTTAGTTGCTTCGGCAAACTTTGTGTAGTCATTGAAAAAACCCATCAATTATTAGAAATATGATAAATAGAGAACAGTCTCAAATTAAATATACAACACAAAATATCCATGAGCAAACAAAGAGTTATAGAAAAATACGCAAGAAACAAGTTAGCATGGTAATCACTAAAAATCATTTTAATCACTAATGGTGATCATGCGAACTCAAATTATGAGCCTCTACATCATCTTAAAAAGAAACTATTAGTTTTCAATTGCTTTTTCAAGGTTATGCTTCTTGAGGGCATTAGAGATATAACTAATTAGTAATCATTAAAATTCTATGAGTCGCCTTCAAAGAGTTTTTCTTAGACTCCATAGATCTTCCGGCCTTTGTTACCCATATTGCTAAAATATATTATCTTTTAACTCAACTCTGACCCTTTTCATAACTCCTGTATCACTCAAACAAATAATGTTATCAATCGGATTTAGCATCATATCTGCACACTCAAAGGATGTAGGCTCCATGACTTGAGCCGTGTTTTCAGTAAGCTTTCCACAGTTATTGACAGGACTCCGAGGCGCGGCAATGCCGCTTTTTAAAGTCAAAGGCTCAACGGCCAAAAGCTTTGGAACAATGCGCCATTCGGCTGTCCGAGTAAGACGTACCAGCTCAGAGCCCAAGTGCGGGGCGTAGATGCCCACAACTCTCTCTATATCCTCTTCATAGGCGTTGACCTCATCAGTCACGTTACGAGCCACACGGACGGTCTGGCTATCGCGTGGAACATTCGCCCCACCCTGCGCTGCGATATACCGGTCAAATTCACCTTTATCAGCTGCAGCTCTGGCTGCCTCGACACGCTCATCGAATTCATCAGCAATACTTACCCCGCGAGGCAGTTTGCGCAGTTCGCGGTATGCGCCCATCGTCGGCAGACCAATTGATTTGAATTGCGGGATACGCCATGTTGATGCCCATGCGGTTACAGCTGCTGCGGTATCGGTTAGAGGTTTGCCGGTGTCGTGATCGACCTGACCATCGAGCGCGTAACCATCGATATTCTTCGCGATGTATTTTGCAATGTAACCGGCTGCGCCACCTTGATTGAGGTGCTTAGCTTCAAAGCGCTGTGCTTCAGCGCCTTTTTCATCGCCATCTTCTTTTAAGGCATAACGGCGCATGATTTCGGTGACCTGTTTGCGTTGCTCTGGTTTGCAAAAAAGCATCATATGCCAGTGCGGAGTCCCGTCATGATGCGGCTCAACAACACGCATCCCGTAGACCTGCAGACCGTTATCCTTAAAAGCTGTACGCATCAGGCTCCAGATACGGCACAAATACCGCTGTCCATCCTTGGGCGTAAAGGCAGTGTCATTCCATCCGTGGTTAAGCTGCACCGTCTTTTTGTCGCCCTTTCCAACCTGACGTGTCGGGTGATACTTCGACGGCGTGGTGATAGTGATAAACATCCCGACGTCACCCTGACCGGCCGCATAGCGTTCAATTCCTGCGATAGTATTCATCAGTTCCATACGACGGATTTCGGGGTTTGAAATACTTCCCATGACTTTGCTGATGAGATCGATGCGCTCACCGGTGACTTTGTTTTCCAAGTCACACGACTTCAAGTATTCGAAGTTAGCCTGACGGCGGGAATGTACATCACGGATCGCCGTTTTGCTGGCGTATGGGGAGCGGTCTTTATTCACCTCACCGGCGGCAATCAGCAAAGCCTCGTGCCAGCGCATACGCTGCGCCTTAAACTGGTTAATCCACCATTCATCGTTAATCAGACGAGAGATGGCGGAAAATGCCTGGCGGATCGTGATTTGCCCTTTGCGGTATTTCTTCCAGAACATTGGGGTAATGTTGAATGCACGAGCTGCACCGGCAACGTGACCATATAAGTGCGCCTGCGCTTCATCGGTGAAAAGGGTTTCTTTACCGCCATGAGCATCTGCCCATGCGTCGCTAAGTTCCTCATAAGCAACATAGAGCTGCGAAGCAATACGAGCAGCAAATTTTTTGAGCGCTTTGTCACTCATACCCGCTAATCGTGAATAGCTTTCGCGCTCGCTCAGAAAGAGAAGCGATGCAGTCTCGTTCATTCCATTTAACTGATTAACCCGCTCAAGACGCGGCCCCACCCTTTGCTCAACGGTATTCTTGAGGAAATAGAAACCATGAAGTGGGCTTTTTGTACGACGGATGAAGTCATACCGCGAGTTAAACAACGTTTTTAAGACATATGGCAGGCGATTAACTTTAACTAAAACGCCTTGCACCTGACGGAATTCGCCACGTGTAAGGGGTCTTTCACGGCCAATTGCAGGACGTGGAGCATTCCATGGGTAAGCACCGACGAATGAATCACTAGTGCCCTTCAAAAATGGTGGTGGTGGCGAGGGGGCAACACGCCCCCGAGGTTCGTTGGACATATTATTTAAAAGCGTCCAGACATTGCTTCCCCATTCGTTCAATCCGAGCTTCCAGAGCTGAGAAGCCAGTAAGATCGCTGGTCAAAAGATCATGCAATACCAAGCCTGAGATAAGCTTAGGGATAGTTGGGTAGTAACCCACAACGTCCAACCATTCCTTACCTTCATTCTTCCCGGATGTAGCGGTCTTTTTTTCCTGCAATATGAAGTGATAGCGGTCACTGGTGATGACGTACTGGTTATTAATCTCGATGCGTATGCACATTTTTGCTTCCTGTTAAAAGTGGTTAGCCAGCCCTACCAAAAATTGAGTTGTGTAACTTTTCAGACTCCTGACCTAATAACTCGATAATCTCGGTACGATTAAGTTCTGACTTACTGATGTGCGCGATAAGCCCGTCAAACTGAGAAGAGAAACGGGTCGCCGTATCGCGCTGTGCCTCACTTACTGCCTGCGCCAGATGTGCCGAATACATCCCCCGCTGCGCTGTATTTTGTTCTTGCATTTGCCTATCTCCGGGCAAAAGGAGTCCCCACGCTGTAAGGCGCGTAATTAGTCGAATCCAGATTAATTAATGTAAATACTGCTCAGGTTTTACCGAGGTTAAAATAGTTGGTGCGTATTCAAAAAGGCTGAACAGCTCTCGCAGAGCGCGGAAAAGTTTGTCACGCCAGTAACAGTCCTCTTCATTCAAACGCCAGTGCGGCATCATAAATTCCTGCTCTGTCAGTCCGGCATGAAGAAACAATGAACGCCTTTGGCTGACGGTCAGGCGGCTGATGAAAGTTGCTTTTGACGCGCCAAGTTGACGATACCGGGTGAATGCATTTCTCAATTCATCAAGTGCACAAACAAGACGCTCACGATCGGCTTCAGCCATTTCCTCTAAGCGCATCACAGAGTGACGCTGTTTTAATTGAGCGTGGAAACAAACCGTTAGACGCTCCCGCTCCATCATCTGATTGTAAAAATCACAGGTATCCTGCCAGCGAGGCTGAGCCAGATACTTGCAGACCAGACCGCGAAGTGCTGTTGGTTGTTTCTGGATCACATCAAGTGTCATTACCGTCATAACCACAGTCCTCTTTTTTTGACCAAACGACGAAGCTTCTCGATAACACCCTTCTTACGGGTTCGGATGATGATGCCCTTGCGTCCGCGACCGTGAGTGATAGTGAAGTTAATCGGATTAGGGCTTTCTCTTCGAAGCAACTGTGCAATGCAACGAGGTTCATTCTTCATACTGGCCCCCCTAATCCGAGCCACATCAGCCAACCATCGCGAATCTCTTTAGGACGGCTGTCATACGCCATCTTCATTCCTTTGTTCCATGCTGGCAGGTAGACCCAATATTCCCCTGCGCGCCCACTCGTTGACTGCGGATCAGTCATCTCGACTACAGGCAGCTTGCCCTTCTCAATCATGCCTTTAACGGCTGCAGGTGTTTTACCAATAAGGCGCGCGAATTCCTGGTATGGAACGGCGTCGCTCACACTATCAATGACCCTATTCATTTGTGAGTATTCCTCGTTAGTGTTTTAATTGCTCCTAATGGCTATTAATTGCCATATTGGAGCCATTGTTTTGCGATAACGAATCAAAGATTACTCCGTTATCGTTTTTCTATCAATAGTGGAGTGTTAATTACGATGATGCCCGTAAATGAAAAGCTAGCGATCATGCGTGAGTCTGAACGTATGAATAGGAAAGAATTCAGTGACTTAACCGGTGTTCCATACAGTTCTCTTTCGAGTTACGAGAAGGGTGTAAAAGATATGGGCATACAGGCGGTGATGAAGATTTTGAATCATCCTCAGTTCAAAAAATATACGATGTGGTTCATGACAGAGACAATATCACCTGAAGCTGGGCAGATTGCACCGGCTCTCGCGCACTTTGGGCAGCAGACAACAACGTCACCCCACTCAGACCAGAAAACTGGCTAACCATTTACAGCGCTTTTTTGTGCAGTAAATGCACAGTGAGTTTTTGCTATTTAAATCAGGAAATTGAAGTACGCAGTAACATCATCGGGAGGCTTTATGTCTGTTAAAAAGCTCGATGATGGTCGATATGAAGTGGACATTAGACCGGCTGGGCGTAAAGGAAAACGCATCCGTCGGAAGTTCGATAAGAAAAGCGAGGCGATGGCTTTTGAAAAGCATACTCAATATAACCATCACTCAAAGGAATGGCTTTCAAAACCCACGGACAAACGCCAACTGTCAGAACTGAAAGAGTTATGGTGGAAGCTGAAAGGTAAACACGAGGAACACGGTCAATCGTATCTCAGGAAAATTGAGCGTTTCGAAACGATGACCGGTAACCCATGCGCTTTCCAGATCACCAAGAGCCTGATAACGCAATATTGTGCTCAACGCCGGGCTGAAGGTATTAAGCCAACTACCATCAACCGCGACCTGATTACATTAGGTGGAATGTTTACTACCCTGATTGAGTCAGAAATGTATAACGGCGAGCATCCGTTTAGGGGGTTCAAAAAACTGAAAGAGCAGACTGCCGAAACGGGCTATCTCACTCTTGAGGAAATTGACACCTTACTGGCAGCGCTATCAGGAGATAATCGTAAAATTGCCGTCTTGTGTCTGAGTACCGGGGCAAGATGGGGTGAGGCTGCAAGGCTGAAAGCGGAGAACGTGATTCATAACCGGGCGTCTTTCGTTAAGACGAAAACCAACACACCGCGCACGGTCCCGATCTCTGATGACGTTGCGGCTTACGTAGTCGGCAAAGCACGAGGCTTTCTGTTTCCTGATGCCAGTTATGCTGAATTCAGGCGAATCCTCAAAGAAGTTAAGCCCGACTTACCGGCGGGGCAAGCAACACATGCACTAAGACACTCTTTCGCCACGCACTTTATGATTAACGGGGGCAATATCATCACACTGCAGAGGATCTTAGGTCATACGAAAATTGCGCAGACAATGGTCTATGCGCACTTCGCTCCTCAGTACCTGCAGGACGCGATTTCGCTTAACCCGCTGAAGGGTGCTAATGGTGGTAAGAGTGTCCACAATGTGTCCACACCCTAGCCGCTTTTTATGGCTTTTGGCTGCTAGTAGTAAAATGTGAAGCCTTGTCTGGCGCGGCTTTCCAGCTACGCCAGACATTAAAAAGGCTCCCGACGGGAGCCTTTTTCTTTTCGCCTGAATTACGCGATATCTTCGTTGTATTGCGGAACCGGGTTGCGGAAGCTGCGGGTTACGCAGGCCAGGTAAACCACACCGATGCCCGCCCAGATAAGACCCAGCACCATGGAGCTTTCTTCCAGGTTCAGCCACAGCGCGCCTACCGTCAACGCGCCGCAGATCGGCAGAATCAGGTAAGTGAAGTGATCTTTCAGCGTTTTGTTGCGCTTCTCGCGGATCCAGAACTGAGAAATCACCGACAGGTTGACGAAGGTAAACGCCACCAGTGCACCGAAGTTAATCAGCGCCGTCGCCATCACCAGGTCGAAGTTAATCGCCATCAGCGCGATAGCGCCTACCAGCACCACGTTCAGCGCTGGGGTACGCCATTTCGGATGAACGTAGCCGAAGAAGCGGTTCGGGAATACGCCATCACGGCCCATAACGTACATCAGGCGCGCAACGCCTGCATGCGCCGCCATACCGGAAGCCAGCACGGTAATGGTGGAGAAAATCAGCGCCCCGACCTGGAACGCTTTGCCGGCCACGTAGAGCATGATTTCCGGCTGCGACGCGTCTGGATCTTTAAAACGCGAGATATCCGGGAAATAGAGCTGGATAAAGTAAGTCGCTAAAATAAAGATAAGCCCGCCAATCAGCGCCGTCAGGAAGATAGCGCGCGGAATAACGCGGCCTGCGTCTTTCGTCTCTTCAGACAGGTTGCTGATGCCGTCAAAACCGGTGAAGGAGAAGCACAGAATCGTCGCCCCGGTAATCATCGGTATCACGTGCGCGTTTTCAGACCAGAACGGACGGGAGCTCACCAGCGTACCCGCGCCTTCGCCATGAGAAACGCCGTAAATCACCATGCCCAGAATAACGGCGATAAGCGCCACCTGCAGCACCACGATAATGGTGTTGAAGTTCGCCACGCCTTTCAGGGTGCGCATGTTGAAAACGGTCATGAAGGCGACCAGCACTATCACGAAGATCCATGATGGAATGCCAGGCACCAGCGCTTCAAAATAGATTTTCGCCAGCAGAATGTTGATCATCGGCGCGAACAGGTAGTCAAGCAGCGAAGACCAGCCCACCATGAAGCCCACGGTCGGGTTAATCGCTTTCTGGGCGTAAGTGTAGGCAGAACCCGCAGACGGGTAACGACGCACCAGTTTGCCGTAGCTCAGCGCGGTGAACAGAATCGCTACCAGTGCGAAGGCGTAGGCGGTCGGCACGTGACCATCCGTCAGACCAGAAACAATACCAAACGTATCGAACAGCGTCATCGGCTGCATATAGGCCAGGCCCATCATTACAACCGGAATTAACGTAAGCGTTTTACGTAATTCCACGCGAGGGGTGTTAACGTTATTGACGTTATGCGACATGGTGATTTCCCCCTACGGCGAAAGCCAGCGCAAAAGCAAGGAATTGCCCCATCTTATATTCTTCCTCAGCGACACGACTGTCGATTTTTAGTAAGTATCTATCCGGTACGAAGCCCGGCCTCTTGAATTTAATGACGTTGCTAAACTGCAAAAAAATAACCGACGCGTTTTACGTCGGTTATTTATCTCATTTTGCAGGGCGCGTATTTTGCACCATTTCGAGGCTCGATGACAAGATGTTGAGCCCTTCATCGATAATTTCTTTTTCCGCCGTGAGCGGAATAAGGAACCTGATAACGTTAGCACGCACCCCGCAGGAGAGCAAAATCAGGCCCTGTCGTCCCGCTTCCTGGACCAGCCGTTGGGTTAGCGTTTTGTCCGGGCGGTGGCTGTCTCGCCCTTCCACCAGCTCCATCGCCACCATCGCGCCAGGGCCGCGTACGTCGCCAATACAGTCATAGCGTTCGGCCAGTTCTTTGAGGCGGCTGATAAGCCGTTCGCCCTGCGCCTGCGCGCGCTCGTTAAGCCGCTCTTTTTCGATAAGCTCTGTGACCGCCAGCGCGGCGGCGATGCTGACGGGGGAACCGGCATAGGTGCCGCCAAGCCCGCCGGGCAGCGCTTTATCAAACAGCGATTTCTTACCCACCAGCGCCGCCAGAGGAAAACCGCCCGCCAGGCTTTTGGCCATCGTGACCAGATCCGGTTCGACGCCAGAATGCTCGATAGCGAAGGTTTTGCCGGTGCGGCAAAAGCCGCTTTGGATCTCATCGACGATAAGCACTATGCCATGCTTATCGCATAGCGCGCGGAGTTGCTTCATAAACTCCGGCGACGCGGCGTAAAACCCGCCCTCTCCCTGTACCGGTTCGATGATAATCGCCGCCACCTCGTCGGGGGAGACATCAGCCGCGAAGATGCCCGCCAGCGAAGCCAGCGCCTGCGTGTCGCTTACGCCAAGGTAAGAGGCTGGATAAGGCGCATGGTAGATTCCCGCCGGAAACGGACCATAGCCCTTTTTGTAGGGCTGCACTTTACCCGTCAGCGCCATTCCCAGCAGGGTGCGGCCATGAAACGCGCCGCGAAAGGCGATAACGGCGGAGCGACCGGTGGCGATGCGCGCCACTTTAATTGCATTCTCCACCGCCTCCGCGCCCGTGGTGAGAAACAGCGTCTGGCACGGCTCGCTTATGGGCGCAAGTTTATTCAGACGCTCAGCCAGTTCAATATAGTTGCCATAAGGGGTGACCTGAAAACAGGGGTGAGTAAAGTGCTCAAGCTGCGCTTTAACGGCTTCAATAACAGCCGGATGATTATGGCCGGTATTAAGCACCGCAATGCCCGAAGCGAAATCGATATAACGCCGCCCTTCCACATCCCAGAGTTCTGCATTTTTTGCCCGCTCAATATAAACCGGCAGCGCATTACCCACCCCTTGCGGCACGGCGTCGACGCGCCGCTGCTGCCATTGCTGGTTAGTCTGACTCATACAACCTCCTTGCGCATAAAACCCCTGCGTTAACAACACAGTGGTGAAAGAAAAACGGTTTCGGCAGGGATCTGCCTGCTTTAAACATAGACGAGGTTATAAAGTCGAAAGTATGAAATTAACTCAGCCTCCGTCATGAGGGGCGGGAGCGGAATAAAGCGCGGTAATTTCGCTGTTGCTCAGGATCTGCTCGCGCCACCAGGCGCAGGCAAGCCCCGAGGTCTGCTCATTCCAGCCAATCCATACCGGCTCGTAAGAGACGTGTGAAGCCACCTCTTTTTCCACCAGCGCGCCGCTGTCAAGATGCTGTTGGGCGAGATAGCGCGGCAGCCAGCCGCAGCCGATGCCGCGCAGTTGGAGTTCCAGTTTGGCTTTGAAATCAAAAACGGTGACGGCGTCCTGGTCCTCCAGAACGCCGGAGGCAAAAGAGAGGTGTGTACTTGCCGGGTCGGCCACCGCCACGGCGCGGTAGCGTTTGATAAGGCGTCTTGATAGCGGCTCCTGCGCCTGCGCCAGCGGATGGTGGGGAGCGACCGCAAAAACGCTGGCCAGATGGCCAAGCAGCGTGAAAGAAAACCCGCTTAGCGGCGGAGGCGTGCGCATCGCGCCGATAACCAGATCAACGCGCCCCTGCGTCAGCGACTCCCAGGAGCCGCCCAGCACGCCGTTGATAAACTTCAGCCGTGTCATTTCATGAAGCTGTAAAAAAGCCTCGATATGGGGAAACAACAGCGTAAAGGGAAAAGTATCGTCAACACCGATGGCCAGTTCGTTTTCCCAGCCCAGGTGAAGCTTGACCGCCTGCTTTTCAAGATCGCGTACGGTTTGCAGCACTTCGCGCCCTTTATTCAACAACATCGTGCCGGTTGGGGTAAAACGGGCGCGATGCCCGCTGCGGTCCAGCACCTGAATATTCAGGTCGCTTTCAAGTTTATGAACGGTGTAGCTCAGAGCGGAAGGTGTTTTATAAAGCCGGGAAGCGGCAGCGGCAAAGCTGCCCTCTTTATCTAATGCATCAAGAATAATTAATACATCGAGCAATGCTCTCATTGTCGCCTCTTGCGCTGTGCAGCACGTTTACCGGCGTCAGGAACGGCAGCTACTCCATTGGCATCACTAACGGATCGGGATAAAGATATTCAAAACCAAGTTCATTACAGATACGGTTGCCATCCACCCGCTTTCCTTCACCATTGCCTGCCGCTTCGCTAAAGCGAGGCGGCTCAAGGCCGAGCAAACGCGCCATATGCGGATAAAATATGGCGCGCGCCGGATGTTGGGGGGCACAGATATTATAGATATGTCCCCCTTTCGGCGCCTGTAAAAGTAACTGTATGGCGCCAATAACATCTTCCAGATGCACCAGGTTTACGCCGTGCTGGCCGTCCGGCGCGTGCTTACCGGCAAAAAAGCGGCCCGGATGTCGCCCCGGCCCTACCAGCCCCGCCAGGCGCAAAATGTCGACCGAGGTTCCCGGCAGGTTATGCAGCCAGTCTTCCAGCTCCTTAAGCACCCTTCCGCTTTCCGTGACCGGATTGCGCGGCGAGGTCTCTTTCATTACGCCTTCGCCATTGCCATAAACGGAGGTGGAGCTGGTGAAAATAATACGCTTAACGTTGTGCGCCAGCGCGCTGTCGACAATTTCCTGCACTGCCTGCATATAAAAATCCCCGTTGCCGCCGGTGCGGCGGGCGGGCAGCGTGAGCACCAGCGCGTCGACGTTCAGCAACGCGTCCAGGTCATCGCTGTCGCAGACCAGCTCAGGTTGCAACAGCAGCGGGTAACTCTCAATGCCGCACATGCGCGCCGCTTCTACGCCATCCTGAGTGGTTTTGCTGCCCGTGACTTCCCACCCTTTTGCCGAAAGCGACAGCGCGAGCGGCATACCCAGCCAACCCAACCCGACAATTGCGACCTTTTTCATCCTTCTCTCCTGGAGACTGTCATCTTGCGAACTTACTAAGTTTAGGCTACGCCAGCGGCGTCTGGCTGACAATTCACGGGCGCAATATGATGATTTTTAATGATGAAAAAAAGCGCTTGCATTCTTCGCCTCGTATGGTTTACGGTTAAAGCCAGTTAATGAATAGTCATTCACACGAGAAATTTACAATGCGCGTTCAGTTTAAAAACCACCACCATCACCATCATCCTGATTAGTCTTTCAGGCGATGTGTGCTGGAAGACGATCGGTTCTTCCAGTGGTGCATGAACGCAGAAAAAGCCCCCGGAAGATCCACTTCCGGGGGCTTTTTTTATGGACCGTTTACAGACAGGATCACGAGGACATCAACATGACCGATAACACCCGCTTACGCATAGCTATGCAAAAATCTGGCCGCTTAAGCGATGACTCACGCGAACTGCTCGCCCGTTGCGGCATAAAAATTAATCTCCACACTCAGCGTCTGATTGCGCTGGCGGAGAATATGCCGATCGATATCCTGCGCGTACGCGACGACGACATCCCGGGCCTGGTGATGGATGGCGTGGTGGATCTCGGCATCATTGGCGAAAATGTGCTGGAAGAGGAGTTGCTCACACGCCGCGCTCAGGGCGAAGACCCGCGTTATTTCACGCTGCGTCGCCTCGATTTCGGCGGTTGCCGCCTTTCCCTGGCGACCGCCGTGGACGAACCCTGGGACGGCCCGGCCTGCCTGAACGGCAAGCGCATCGCCACCTCTTATCCGCACCTGCTCAAGCGCTACCTCGACCAGAAAGGGGTGCAGTTTAAATCCTGTCTGCTTAACGGTTCGGTGGAAGTCGCCCCGCGCGCAGGCCTTGCCGACGCCATCTGCGACCTTGTCTCCACGGGCGCCACGCTTGAGGCTAACGGTCTGCGTGAAGTGGAGGTCATTTACCGCTCCAAAGCGTGTCTTATCCAGCGTGACGGCGAGATGCCGGAAATGAAGCAAAAGCTTATCGACAAACTGCTGGTGCGCATTCAGGGCGTAATTCAGGCCCGTGAGTCAAAATACATCATGATGCATGCGCCGACCGAGCGCCTGGAAGAGGTTATCGCCCTGCTGCCGGGCGCCGAGCGTCCCACCATCCTGCCACTGGCGGGCGACCAGCAGCGTGTGGCGATGCACATGGTGAGCAGCGAAACCCTGTTCTGGGAAACCATGGAAAAACTCAAAGCCCTCGGCGCCAGCTCTATCCTCGTGCTGCCGATTGAGAAGATGATGGAGTAAGCGCCATGACCTTTAGCACGATAATCGACTGGAATAACTGCAACAGCGCGCAGCAGCGCGCGCTGCTGACGCGCCCGGCCATTTCCGCATCTGAAAGTGTTACCCGCACCGTCGCCGACATTCTTGATAACGTAAAAGCCCGGGGCGATGCGGCGCTGCGCGAATACAGCGCGAAGTTTGATAAAACCGACGTGACGGCGCTGAAAGTTACGGCTGAAGAGATCAACGCCGCCGAAGCGCGCCTTGGCGAGGAAATAAAAGAAGCGATGGCGGTAGCGGTCGCCAACATCGAGACCTTCCACCTCGCCCAGCGCCTGCCGACGGTAGACATCGAAACCATGCCGGGCGTACGTTGCCAGCAGGTAACGCGCCCGGTGGCTTCCGTAGGCCTCTATATTCCCGGCGGCTCCGCTCCGCTTTTTTCTACTGTATTGATGCTGGCGACGCCTGCGCGTCTCGCGGGCTGCGCCAAAGTGGTGCTCTGCTCCCCTCCGCCGATTGCGGATGAAATTCTTTATGCGGCGAAGCTTTGCGGCGTGCAGGAGGTTTTCAACGCGGGCGGCGCGCAGGCTATCGCCGCGCTCGCTTTTGGCAGCGAGACGGTGCCTAAGGTGGATAAAATTTTCGGCCCCGGCAACGCTTATGTTACCGAAGCGAAACGCCAGGTGAGCCAGCGTCTTGATGGCGCGGCTATCGATATGCCCGCCGGTCCTTCCGAGGTGCTGGTGATTGCCGACAGCGGCGCTACGCCCGATTTCGTCGCCTCCGACCTGCTCTCCCAGGCGGAGCACGGCCCGGACTCGCAGGTGATTCTGCTGACGCCGGACCGCGAGATGGCGCAGGCGGTCGCAGAGGCCGTAGAGCGCCAGCTCGCCGCTCTGCCGCGAGCCGAGACGGCGCGCCAGGCGCTTTCCGCCAGCCGCATTATCGTTGCGCGCGATCTGGCGCAGTGCGTGGAAATTTCCAACCAGTACGGCCCGGAACACTTGATTATCCAGACCCGTAGCGCCCGCGAGCTGGTAGAGCGCATCACCAGCGCCGGTTCCGTGTTTCTGGGCGACTGGTCTCCCGAGTCCGCCGGCGATTACGCCTCCGGCACTAACCACGTGCTGCCGACTTACGGTTACACCGCTACCTGCTCAAGCCTTGGGCTTGCGGATTTTCAGAAGCGTATGACCGTACAGGAGCTTTCCATGCAGGGCTTTGCGAGCCTTGCGAAAACCATTGAGACGCTGGCGGCCGCTGAACAGCTTACCGCCCATAAAAACGCCGTCACGCTGCGTGTCGCCGCCCTTAAGGAGATGGAATGAGCATTGAAGAACTGGCCCGCGCCAATGTCCGCGCGCTGACGCCCTACCAGTCCGCCCGTCGTCTCGGCGGCAGCGGCGATGTCTGGCTGAACGCCAACGAATACCCGCTGCCGGTGGAGTTTCAGCTAACGCAGCAAAACCTCAACCGCTACCCGGAATGCCAGCCGAAGCAGGTGATTGAACGCTACGCCGACTACGCCGGCGTGAAACCGGAACAGGTGCTGGTGAGCCGCGGCGCCGATGAAGGCATTGAACTGTTGATCCGCGCCTTCTGCGAGCCGGGAGAGGACGCCGTGCTTTACTGTCCGCCGACTTACGGCATGTACAGCGTCAGCGCGGAAGCGTTCGGCGTTGAGTACCGCACCGTTCAGGCGCTGGAAGACTGGCAGCTTGATTTACCCGCCATCGCCGAAAAACTCGACGACGTGAAGGTGGTGTTTGTCTGCAGTCCCAATAACCCGACCGGACAGCTTATCAACCCGCAGGATCTGCGCACGCTACTGGAGATGACGCGCGGCAAAGCGCTGGTGGTCGCCGACGAAGCCTATATCGAATTTTGCCCGCAGGCGACCGTCGCCGGCTGGCTGGCGGAATACCCGCACCTGGTCGTGCTGCGTACGCTCTCAAAAGCGTTCGCGCTTGCAGGGCTACGCTGCGGCTTTACGCTTGCCAGTGAAGAGATAATCAACCTGCTGCTGAAAGTGATCGCCCCGTACCCGCTTTCCACGCCGGTGGCGGATATCGCCGCGCAGGCGCTGAGCCCGCAGGGCATCGTGCAGATGCGTGAGCGGGTGGCGGAAATTAAACGCAACCGCCAGTATCTGGTATCGGCGCTGCAAGAGGTGCCGTGCGTTGAGCGCGTTTTTGACAGTGAAACTAACTACGTGCTGGCGCGCATTACCGCTTCCAGCGCGGTGTTTAAATCCTTATGGGATCAGGGCATTATCTTACGCGACCAGAACAAACAGCCCTCGCTGAGCGGCTGTCTGCGTATTAGCGTCGGCACCCGCGAAGAGTGTCAGCGCGTGATTGACGCCCTGCGTGAACAACCCGGCCTTGCGGCCACGGAGCGTGTATGAGCCAGAAGACTCTCTTTATTGACCGTGACGGTACGCTGATTGCCGAGCCGCCGGAAGATTTTCAGGTGGATCGCTTTGATAAGCTGGCCTTTGAGCCAGACGTGATCCCCACTCTGCTGAAGCTGCAAAAAGCGGGCTTTAAGCTTGTGATGATCACCAACCAGGATGGGCTTGGCACCCACAGCTTTCCGCAGGCCGATTTTGACGGTCCGCACAACCTGATGATGCAGATCTTCACCTCTCAGGGGGTGATTTTTGATGACGTGCTGATCTGCCCGCACTTCCCCGATGACGCCTGCGATTGCCGCAAGCCGAAAACCACGCTGGTGCGGAGCTATCTGGAAGAGGGCGTGCTGGATACAGCCAACAGCTATGTGATTGGCGACCGCGCCACTGACATTGAACTTGCGGAAAACATGGGCATTCAGGGGCTGCGCTATAACCGCGCCGACCTGAACTGGACGATGATTGGCGAGAAGCTGACAAAGCGCGACCGTTTCGCACAGGTCTCCCGCAACACTAAAGAGACGCAGATCGATGTGAAAGTCTGGCTCGACCAGGAAGGCGGCAGCAAAATTAACACCGGCGTCGGCTTCTTTGACCATATGCTCGACCAGATTGCCACCCACGGCGGCTTCCGGATGGAGATTGCAGTGAAGGGAGACCTTTATATCGACGATCACCACACCGTGGAGGATACCGGCCTTGCGCTGGGCGAAGCGCTGAAACTGGCGCTTGGCGACAAGCGCGGCATTAACCGCTTCGGCTTCGTGCTGCCGATGGATGAGTGTCTGGCGCGCTGCGCGCTGGATATTTCCGGACGTCCGCACCTTGAGTACCGCGCCGAGTTCACTTACCAGCGCGTAGGCGATCTCAGCACGGAAATGGTGGAGCACTTTTTCCGTTCACTCTCTTACACCATGGGCGTAACGCTGCACCTGAAAACCAAGGGTAAAAACGACCACCATCGTGTGGAAAGCCTGTTTAAAGCCTTTGGCCGCACGCTGCGCCAGGCGATTCGCGTGGAAGGCGACACCCTCCCCTCCTCAAAAGGAGTGCTGTAATGAACGTGGTGATTCTGGATACCGGCTGCGCCAACCTCTCTTCCGTGAAGTGGGCGGTGCAGCGCCTGGGTTACGAACCGCTGGTCAGCCGCGAGTCGGATGTGGTGCTGCGTGCCGATAAGCTCTTTTTGCCGGGGGTGGGCACCGCTCAGGCGGCAATGGATCAGCTGCGCGAGCGCGAACTTATTGACCTGATTAAAGCCTGCACCCAGCCGGTGCTGGGGATATGTCTCGGCATGCAGCTGCTGGGGTCGCGCAGCGAAGAGAACAACGGCGTCGAGACGCTGGGCATTATCGATGAACCCGTGCCGCATATGACCGACTACGGCCTGCCGCTGCCGCACATGGGCTGGAACCGCGTCTACGCGAAAGCGGGCGACCGTCTGTTCCGCGGCATTGAAGACGGCGCGTATTTTTACTTCGTGCACAGCTACGCCATGCCAGTGAACCCCTGCACTATCGCGCAGTGTAATTACGGCGAGCCGTTTACCGCCGCGGTGCAGAAAGATAACTTCTGGGGCGTGCAGTTTCACCCGGAACGCTCCGGCGCCGCGGGCGCGCAGCTGCTGAAAAATTTCCTGGAGATGTAAATGATTATCCCGGCATTAGATTTGATTGACGGAAAAGTGGTGCGTCTCCATCAGGGCGATTATGGCCAGCAGCGCGACTATGGCAGCGACCCGCTGCCGCGTCTGCAGGATTACGAAGCGCAGGGCGCGCAGGTGCTGCATCTGGTGGATTTAACCGGCGCGAAAGACCCGGCGAAGCGCCAGATCCCGTTGCTGCAAAAGCTGCTGGCGGGCGTGAGCGTGCCGGTGCAGGTCGGCGGCGGTGTGCGTACGGAAGAGGACGTGGCCGCGCTGCTTGAAGCGGGCGCCAGCCGCGTGGTGGTGGGTTCCACCGCCGTGAAATCACCTGAAACGGTGCAGCAATGGTTTAAACGCTTCGGCGCCGATGCGCTGGTGCTGGCGCTGGATGTGCGTATCGATGAAGCGGGCCGCAAGCAGGTGGCGGTCAGCGGCTGGCAGGAAAACTCCGGCGTTACGCTGGAGGCGTTGGTGGAAAGTTATCTGCCGTTCGGCCTGAAGCATGTGCTCTGCACCGATATTTCTCGCGACGGCACGCTTTCCGGCTCCAACGTGGCGTTGTATGAAGAAGTATGCGCCCGCTATCCGCAGGTGGCGTTCCAGTCCTCCGGCGGCATTGGCGAACTTAATGATATTCGCGCCCTGCGCGGCACTGGCGTTCAGGGCGTAATTGTCGGGCGCGCGCTGCTGGAAGGCAAATTTACTGTGACGGAGGCGATTCAATGCTGGCAAAACGGATAATCCCCTGCCTGGACGTGCGAGACGGCCAGGTTGTCAAAGGCGTGCAGTTCCGTAATCACGAGATTATTGGCGATATCGTGCCGCTGGCAAAACGCTATGCGCAGGAAGGCGCCGATGAACTGGTCTTTTACGATATCACCGCCTCCAGCGATGGCCGCGTGGTAGACAAAAGCTGGGTTTCCCGCGTGGCGGAAGTGATAGACATCCCTTTCTGCGTAGCGGGCGGCATCAAATCCCTGGACGACGCGGCGCAGATCCTCTCTTTCGGGGCGGACAAAATCTCCATCAACTCCCCTGCCCTGGCGGACCCGGAACTCATCACCCGTCTTGCAGACCGTTTTGGTGTGCAGTGCATTGTCGTAGGCATTGATACCTGGTTTGACAGCGAGACGGGCAAGTATCACGTGAACCAGTATACCGGCGACGAAAGCCGTACTCGCGTCACCCAATGGGAAACGCTGGACTGGGTAGCGGAAGTGCAGAAGCGCGGCGCCGGCGAGATAGTCCTTAACATGATGAACCAGGATGGCGTGCGCAACGGTTATGACCTGACGCAGCTTAAAAAAGTGCGCGAGGTCTGCCGCGTTCCGCTGATCGCTTCCGGCGGCGCCGGCACCATGGAGCACTTCCTGGAAGCATTTCGCGACGCGGACGTGGATGGCGCGCTGGCGGCATCGGTATTTCACAAACAGATTATTAATATTGGCGAACTGAAAGCATTTCTGATTCAGCAAGGCGTGGAGATTCGAGCGTGTTAACAGAACAACAGCGGGCCCAACTGGACTGGGTGAAGACCGACGGGCTGCTGCCGGTCGTGGTGCAGCACGCAGTATCTGGCGAAGTGCTGATGCTGGGTTATATGAACGACGAGGCGCTGCGCCGGACAGAAGAAAGCGGCAAGGTGACATTCTTCTCCCGCACTAAACAGCGGCTGTGGACCAAAGGCGAAACTTCCGGTCACTTTCTGAATGTCGTGAGCATAACACCGGATTGCGATAACGATACGCTGCTGGTGCTGGTTAACCCAATTGGGCCAACCTGCCACCTTGGCACCTCGAGCTGTTTTGGCGAGGCGCATCACCAGTGGCATTTTCTTTACCAACTGGAAGCGCTGCTGGCGGCGCGTAAAACCGCCTCGCCGGAAAGCTCCTATACTGCAAAGCTGTATGCCAGCGGCACCAAACGGATTGCGCAGAAAGTGGGAGAAGAAGGCGTGGAAACGGCGCTTGCCGCGACGGTACGCGACAAAGAAGAGTTGGTTAACGAGGCGTCTGACCTGGTTTATCACCTGCTGGTGCTGTTGCAGGATCAGGAACTGGATTTAAGCGCGGTGATAGAGAATCTGCGCGGCAGGCATAAGTAAGCATAAAAAAGGCCGGGTTAACCGGCCTTTTATCAAACAACCCGCCAGAGAGATTACCCCGGTCGATGGTTGCGTACAGCATGACGAAGAAGTACAACGCCTGAGCCAATGATGCCACCAATCAGCACTGCCAGAATAAGCGTTAATGCTCTCTTCGGACTATCTCGATAAATCGGCAAGCTTGGCTTCATGACATAACGGAACGAATAGAGCGAATCAGGTTTTGACTTAAGCGCACTGACAGCAAGCAAAGACTGACGTGTCTGGTAGTAATAATCTGAAAGCGGCAGTGGACGCGTTCCTTCGTTCTTGATTATTGAAGAAAGCGCGTCGCTACCTAATACAAATAAGGTGTCTTCAGAAAGTGTTTCGGCCTGTTGAACTAGCGTATCTTTAATATTCGCTTGCTGCGCTACAAGCAATGCCTGATTAAGTACGGCAAGGCGTTTATCTTTTTGCTCTTGCGCCACTTTAATCTGCGTCGCCAGGGAGGCTTTCAGGTCTTCCAGCTTACTGTCGATGTTGACTTGCAAGTCAGCATCCAACTCTTGCACGACCTGTTTATTAATTTGCTGGATATATTTATCTAATGTCTTCTGCGCCTGTTCAGCACCATTCGCTGTGTAGCTGATAGTCAAAGGTACCTGCTGTCCTTTCACCGTCTGTTCAATTTTCAGGCTCTCTTTTTCAGGCTGGTTTTGCAACTCATCGGCCAAAGCAGAAATGGCTGAATTGAAACGGCCAAAAAAACGCTCCTGGACATCCACAACGGTAGGCGCGTTTGTGGGGTTTTGACCATAAAGTATGCCCATTGAGTTGTTGTAATTGGCTATCTGCCCGGAGTCAGGCAGAGTAACTATCGCTTCAGAAGTCCACTTTTCTTTCGCGACGAATAAATAAGCAACAGCAAGCAGGATCGCAACGACAATACACGCAGCAATGGTCAGCTTTCCGCGCCATAACTGAAGCAGTAGATCTAACAGGTCAATTTGCTCGTTGGCGTCCGGTTGCCTGTTATTAGCAGTAGAAGAAGTGTGCACCATACAAACCTTATAATAAATTTATTTGTTATCAAACAGATAAACAACTTTACGTGTAGCCTGCAGCGCTTAGTTTGCCAAATTCATTTCTTATGTTGATAAGACAAAGATGAAACTGCACGTAGCGGCACAATTTACCTGTAAAGTTTGTTGATTGTAAGGCTCTTTTTATATCTATTTATCCAGAAAAAAGCCCGGCCATGGCCGGGCTTTAACATTCAAAAAGTAAAAGATAGAGTTAATCCAGCCATTCGGTATGGAACACGCCTTCTTTATCGGTGCGCTTGTAGGTATGCGCCCCGAAGTAGTCGCGCTGCGCCTGAATAAGGTTTGCTGGCAGTACAGCAGAACGGTAGCTGTCGTAATAAGCGATAGCTGCGGAGAAGGTCGGCGTCGGGATACCGTTCTGTACCGCATAAGCCACTACATCGCGCAGCGCCTGCTGGTAATCATCAGCCGCTTTCTTAAAGTATGGCGCCAGCAGCAGGTTCGCAATAGATGGGTTTTCAGCATACGCATCGGTAATTTTCTGCAAGAACTGAGCGCGGATGATGCAGCCAGCGCGGAAGATCTTCGCAATTTCACCGTAGTTCAGATTCCAGTTGTGCTCTTCAGAAGCCGCACGCAGCTGGGAGAAGCCCTGAGCGTAAGAGACAATTTTACCGAGGTACAGCGCGCGGCGTACTTTCTCAATAAATTCAGCTTTATCGCCTGCGAAAGGTTTGGCCTGCGGGCCGCTCAGTACTTTGGAAGCGGCAACACGTTGCTCTTTCAGGGAAGAGATATAACGCGCAAAAACAGACTCGGTGATTAGGGACAGCGGCTCCCCGAGATCGAGTGAGCTCTGGCTGGTCCATTTACCGGTGCCTTTGTTAGCCGCTTCATCCAGAATCACATCAACCAGGTAGTTGCCCTCTTCGTCCTTCTTGGTGAAGATGTCTTTAGTGATATCGATGAGATAGCTGCTCAGCTCACCTTCGTTCCATTCAGAGAAGGTTTTCGCCAGTTCTTCGTTGGAAAGATTCAGGCCGTGCTTCAGCAGAGAGTAGGCTTCTGCAATCAGTTGCATATCGCCATATTCGATGCCGTTATGCACCATTTTCACATAATGACCAGCACCATCCGGCCCAATGTAAGTAACGCACGGCTCGCCTTCCGCCACAGCAGCAATTTGCTTGAGGATAGGCGCGACCAGCTCATAAGCTTCTTTCTGACCGCCAGGCATGATAGATGGCCCTTTCAGGGCGCCTTCTTCACCGCCGGAAACACCAGTGCCAATGAAATTGAAGCCTTCTTCAGACAGTTCGCGGTTGCGACGAATCGTATCCTGGAAGAAAGTATTACCGCCATCAATGATGATGTCGCCTTTATCCAGATAAGGCTTGAGAGATTCAATGGCTTTATCAGTACCTTCGCCTGCTTTAACCATCAACAGGATACGACGGGGCGTTTCCAGGGACTCAACGAACTCCTGCACCGTATAGTAAGGAACCAGGTTTTTGCCCGGGTTTTCTGCAATCACTTCTTCGGTTTTTTCACGGGAGCGGTTGAATACGGATACGGTATAGCCACGGCTTTCAATGTTAAGCGCCAGGTTGCGCCCCATCACGGCCATACCAACAACGCCGATCTGCTGTTTGGACATTACATACTCCTGTCAGGTGTGGTCACTGCGAATCATCACGCAGGTAAATGTAGCTACGATGTTAACTCAGGATGGACAAATGTGGGAGCCTTTCGTCTGAGGATTACGTCTTCAACAATAATTGCTTACAAACAAATGCGGATCAAACTAACGGCTTATAGCCATTAGGGTTTTGCTGTTGCCAATTCCAGCTATCACGCATCATCTCATCCAGACTTCTTGTGGCGCGCCACGCCAGCGCTTTATGCGCCAGGGAAGAATCGGACCAGCACTCAGCGACATCGCCCGGACGGCGTTCAGTAAACGTGTAGGGAATTCTTACATTACTTTGCGCTTCGAAAGCAGAAATCAGCTCTAAAACCGAATACCCTTTGCCAGTACCCAGGTTATATATGTTACATCCGCTATCAGCATTCATTTTTTCAATTGCTGCGACGTGACCTTCAGCAAGATCCATCACATGGATATAATCCCTTACTCCCGTTCCATCATGAGTGGGATAATCATTACCGTATATAGAAAGCTTTTTAAGCTTTCCAATAGCAACTTGACTTATATACGGCAATAAATTGTTAGGGATACCATTTGGATCTTCACCAATTAAACCAGAAGGATGGGCACCAGCCGGATTAAAATACCGAAGAATGGTAATGTTTAATTGCGGTTGCGCTTTGGCTGTATCCGATAAAATCTGCTCAACCATAAGTTTTGACGTACCATAGGGATTAGTAGTACCGCCTGTTTTGCAATCTTCTGTAAGAGGGATACGCTCTGGTTCACCGTAAACGGTTGCCGATGAACTAAAAATCAGCTTATAAATACCATGCTTCATCATTTCTTCAAGGAGAATAATACTTCCCATAACATTATTCTCGTAATACTTAGTAGGGTACTTTATCGACTCGCTCACAGACTTCAAACCAGCAAAGTGGATTACCGCTTCTATTGTATTCTCTGAAAAAATTTTCCCTAGGAAGATTCGATCGGTGATATCGCCTTGATAATAAACGATATCACGTTGCGTGATCGCTTGTACTCGACGTAAAGATTCATATGAAGAATTACTGAGGTTATCTAAAACCACAACATTGTAACCTCGCTCCAGAAGGCATAATACTGTATGTGATCCAATATAACCGGCACCGCCCGTCACCAGTATTGACATATCTATTCCTTAAAAATAAGTATAGCTATATTTGCCCATAGAAAGTGTTCGTTATGAAGAAAGAAGGTTTATCAATTTATCGCAGGCTTGTTCTTCATCAAATTTTTCTAACGCTATAGTACGGCTTGCCAATCCCATCTGAACAATCAGCTCGGGTTGCTTAATAAAAGATATCATCTTGTTAGCAAGCTCATCTGCATCCCAGGGCGGAATCAAAAAGCCATTGTATCCAGCGATGACGGTTTCTCTACAACCCGGCACGTCTGTAGTAATAATTGGTCTTCCTATTGCCATCGCTTCTTGTGTACTACGTGGGACCCCTTCACGGTAAGAGGGCAGAACAAAAATGCTGCTATTAATTAAGTGACTTTTAATGTCCGATACCTGACCTAAGAAATTCACATCACCTTTTTTAATCCAGGCTTCAAATTCCTCACGAGTAATGCCGCCAGGGTTATCATCAAACGTCCCTGCAATACTAAATTGCACATCAGGATATAGACGTTTTACTTTCTCAGCAGCGAGAACGTATTCTCTGACACCCTTTTCAACTAGTAGCCTGGAGACCATAGTAAAATGAATGACATCTGTACGCGCAGGCACATAACTGTATTGTTCAAGATTAACTCCAATTCCGCCTACAACTTCAGTCGACTTGACCTGAATACGATGTTCAATTAGTAAATCTTTATAATCATCGCTGTTAAGAAACAATACTTTTCGTGTCAAAGGCAACGATAACTTATAGAGTAATGTTTGTATTTTTCTGACAACTCTCTTTTTGAAGTTTTCCTGAGTAGCGCCTTTGGTAAAACAATACCCTAATCCCTCTAATAACACATTAACATTTTTTACGCCAGCGAGACGTGCTGCCAATGTACCAAAAATAACAGGCTTGGGAAAAAAGCAAAAAACGACATCAGGTTTAATTTCTTTTATTGTTTTAGCGAGCCTGATAGTATTAATCGCATCCGAGACAGGATTCATACCAGAACGTGAAAATCGATAACAGCCCGGATGTGCGCCTAATTCAATTATTTTTTTGAATGCATTGACGTCACTGTCCATCGTTAAGGTATGAACAACTGCCCCCTCTTCAATAAACTTCTCTATAAGACGCTTTCTGAAAAGCAAAATGGTACTTGTCTGGTTACCAATTAATAGCACTTGCATATTTCAAACCTGCTTAAGTGAATATATATCCAGCCAATTATTAACAATGGAATCGATAGAAAAGGTATCGACAATGTGATTTCGGTTTCGCTGCATAATTTTCGTTTTAGTATTCGCATCAGAATTCGTCACTTCAATTATTTTGCTAGCCAACGCATTTGCATCCGAAATTGGTACAATAAAACGTTTATCGCCGACAACTTCAGCAACTCCGCCAGCGTTAGTAGCGACGACAAGACGTTCACAAGACATTGCTTCCGCAACAACCAGACCAAATCCTTCCCACTGCGATGAAGAAACATAGATATCACATGCTGAATAATATCGAGCAACATCCATTATTCTGCCGAGTAGCATGACAGCGCTCTGAAGTTGCAGATCAATAATATTCCGTTCAACTTGATGTCTGGCTTCTCCTTCTCCTATAATGACGAGCTTGTAATTATCAGGCAATTTTTGCATTGCGCTTAACAAATTAGGATAATCTTTCGCCTCTGTAAGTCTCCCTACAGCTAATATAAGAAAACAGTTATCATTGATATTGAGCTGCTTACGCAATTCGTTTCTTATATTTTCATCATATTTGAATAAATCCGTATCGATGCCGTTATAAACCACTCGTGATTTATATTTTCGAAAAGCATTTTTTTTAATAAAATCAGTAAGTGCTTCATCGCTGACATTCGTAGTTATGTCACACAGGCAGTCGGTAACCCTGTAAGCCAACATACGAACCTTTCCACCTTCATTTTTGCTATGCGCGGTACAGACTAGTTTATAATTTCCCGGTGCGACCAGTCTGGCCAGCCTTGCAATAATATTTGCGTGGAACATATGCCCATGCACGATCTGCGGCTTAGAATCTCTAATAATCTTAGCGAGGCGCAGTACGGCGTTTAGCAAACCCAATGGATTCTTTTGCATTCGTAAATTGATAAGCTTAACCTCGTTACTCTGAGGGGTAACTTCTATTTCACCGTTAAGAGCGACTATAGCCACGTCGTAATTGCGTTGAACTAACTTATCAGCAAGTAGACATAATTGCTTTTCGGCACCGCCCAGACCAAGGCCGGTGATAACAAATAATACTTTTTTTTTCATAAAATGTTATTCATATCCTGCGTGGCATCATAATACTTATCATTTGCAAGTTTCCGGACATAATCATCTTCAAAAAAGGATAGCAATCTGAAAGTCATGTTACTAAATTGTACAGGCGCCTGATCATTTCTAAAGTAAGAAATAAAGTTTAGGGTCAACATGCCTGAAAAGAATAATGCCAATATGAGTGTATTGTAGCTTCTAATAGAGAATAATCTTGTAGATTCTCCTTTTGGTACTACGCAAAATACATAAATAGCAATAAAATAGAAAAAGAAACAAACCCTTGCAAGGAAAGTAATTGAACCACTAAATAAGTGAATGGTTGCCCCTACGAAAATTAGCCGTGTTAATAATCTCACTGACGCAACACGATCAATACTTGCACGATAGATGAAATAAAACAGGACGAATATTAAGTCAAGGATATTTAACCAGCCAAAACTTAGGCTAATAGGGTTTTGCTGGAGATAATACGCAATTTTTGTAAAGGCAAGATTGGCATTCGCCAATGCAGTCACTATAGCAGCTCCGGTAAAGAAGAACCCTATAAAACCTACAATCGAAACTAGCGTCAGCAGGGTAAAAGTCGTGACATTACGGAATGATGCCAAAGCTATAGCGGGGAAAACAATCAGTGAAGATACATGAAAGCAAGCCGCGAGAAAAATCCAAAAAATCAACCAATTTATTTTTCCGTCATTATTATATTTGAGCAATGCATAAAAAATGATAATACATGCTATGAATTGACGAAGTTGCTCCAATATCAAGTTATAACCAAATATCAAAAATAAACATGCCCAAAAAAGCGGTTCGTTCGTTTTGAATCTCTTTATAATGAGGCAAAGAATGCTAAAAGTAATCAAATAAAACAGGAGTATAGCCAAACCATAGTTATTATTTGTTAAAAATAAAATCCCTTCAAAAAAAAGAACAAAGCCGAATTCAAAAGATGAATACGGATCACCTTCATCAACGAATTTTAAATAATAAATGCTCCAGTCCATTCCATTTAAGTAATACGATGTAAAAAACAGACTAAATAGAATGACAAATAGAAACCGAAGAATTGTTTGCGAACTAAAAGCGAACTTATTCCAGATCAGAGATAATAATAGCAATGGCGATGTAAGAAGTAATATAAACATATTATTGCTTTAAGCTCTCATACAAACGAATAACCAGATTAAAAGGATTTATTGTTTTCAGATACCTATAAAAAGCTGTTCTTTTTAGTGAGCAATGTAGATTAAACTTGTGATGTAAATAAGCTAAGTAATGCTTCCGCATTAAGCGAAATTCATTCAGATGTTTTAAATCATTAATCAGAACGTTATTTACTTTTGGGTTAGCTAAAGAAGTAATCTGCGAATCATGTAATCGATATAACACTGTTGTATAGTCAAAAAATAATGTAACTGCATTCTTCTCAATTAATTTTAGCCATAAAGGAAGATCTTCAAGTAATCTATAGGAAGTATCAAATCCATCGAAATGACTTCTATTAATAAAAGCGCAGGGGGCGACATTATTAAAATGGAGCATGGCAAGTTGCCGTTTTAACCACGATGCTCGCATTTTGCATATGTCACGAGTCCAGGATAAAGGATAGCGACTGGATTTCTTTACGTTTGCACCAAAAGTTTCGAAATAGGTAAATACCGCTCCAATATTATCCCAGTGCGCATATAAGTTTAGGCGTTTAATGAACTCAGAAATTGCCTCGGGTAGAAGAATATCGTCTGACCCGATACACTTTATCCACTTACCTTTTATTAAGGGCAGGCTATTATTCAAATTTGCAGGGATACCACTATTCCTTTCACTTTTCACTAAAGAACAAGGAATCGAAGGATGACTAATTTTCTTTTCATCGCACCATTGTTCTATTATCTGCACACTGTTATCGTTTGAACAGTCATCAACAATAATAATTTCAATGTTCTGATAGGTCTGATTAATGCATGACTCTAGCGTTTCTAAGATATATTTCTCTGCATTAAAAGACGCAACAACAATCGTTACAAGCGGTTTATTCATATTCTCACAAGTAAATAATAAATTATAAATAATTGCACAGTAGATTTTTTATTTAAACGAACACTGTGATTAATATTGTCCAACCGTAAATCGTCAACCGCTTTTTTAATAGCCTTGCGCCATTCTGCTTTAACCTCCTTGTTGAAAAGATGTCTCCATCTAATATAGCGAACCGATACACCCCAGACAGTACTGACAAGTAATTTGTACGCTTCACTTATATAGTCAAAACTTCCTGACTTTTTCTCTGCAGCCAAATAACCTTTAAGATAACAAGCGTTATTAATCACTTTGTAATAATTAATATTTACTTTCCTGGTTGTCGACTCAAGATTATGGATAAAATAATATTTTCCAGAAGATAAAAAAATCAATCTGGCCATACCAAAACAAATTCGTGAAATTATTTCGTCATTATTAATATAATTAATTCTGTCTTTATTATATTTGTAATAAGTATTATACGCTTTAGTCAGGATTTTTTTCTTATAAATCCCAAAGCCGTGTAACCCCCATGAAGATATACAGTGAGTTAATGCATCCTCGCCTTTGATCAATGTCGAATCCGTATAATATTTAAATGAAGTTCGATTAAGATCAGCGTGCGATTTAGTATGTATAAGCTCAAATAATGATATCCCTATATCATCATTTTCAAGCATCGGCTTTATTGCTTGTTCCAGCGCATCGGCGCTGAGCGCATCATCACAGTCAACGAATGCGATATAAGTACTTGTCGCCGCATTGATTGCCTTCTCTCTTGCCTGAGCCGCGCCCATATTTTGCTGCTGCACTAGAGTTAATTTGTATTTTGAAGAGGTATAATTTTTTACTATGGAGGCGGTATTATCCTGTGAGCCATCGTCTATAACCACCACTTCAAATCCACTCAGCGTTTGCTCATTCAGATTTTGCAGTATTTTAAGTATATTTTTTTCTTCATTATAGGCAGGTACAATAACACTCAAGCCATTACTGGATACAATCATTAATATGAGTCACCTTAGTTTTTAGATGCCAATAATAAATGCACGCTGTCACTATAAAATACAATGAATAAGTTATACAGTAAGCGATGCTTACACCTTCCAATGCGAAATGGCTAACAAACATTTTAACTAAAACCGGGAACATTATTGAAAAAATAATTTCCAGAATGGCATTTATTTTGAAATAACCTTTAGCCAGGAGAATGGTGGCAAAAAGCCAACTGCATATTCTTAAAAAATCACCAATATTTTGAAATAAAAAAAGATCTCGTGCCTTTGTAAAATCTGCAGTAAACAACACTTTAATAATAATGTCTTTTAAAATGAAAATTGAAAAAGCCATAATCAAAGCAAGAGGAACAACAACGGTAGCGCCGGTTTTTAATATTGATATATATTCATTGTATGATTTAGCTGCGGCTGTTTTGGGGAAATAGTATACCGTTAATGCTGTTGTTAAAACTGCAAGATAAGCTTCAGAAATTTTTGCCACAGCCTGCCAGTAACCTGCATCCTCTAATGAAAAATCATTTGTTAATATCGTACGTACAGCAATCAGGGATATTGGGCCTGTCAAAGCACCTATGATTCCCATAAGGAAGTATTTACGCATTTCTGCGATATGATGTGTTGGAACCTGGCCAACCCAATATTTCCATTTGAACCACGGCCTTTTCATTATAATGAATATAAGCCATGTCCCCGCTACTGCATTATTTAGAGCTGCCGATATCAACGCGCCCTTGAGGCCGAAAAAATATACTAATCCGGTCATTGACAAGAGAGATGATATGATAGCAAAAATATTAGCCAGGAAAAATTTATTATACTCATTTAACCCATTAAGCACGCCCAAAAATATATTATTAATAATATTTAATGGAAGCACGCATAACGCTACTATTATCAGCCAGTAAAGATCGGTCCGATGAAAAAGATATGCTGAGAGTTTTCCTGAAAACAAGACGCCGATGCTAATGATAAAACAGCAAGCTATCGTAGAAAGTTTTACCGAAGCACGCCAATAAGGCTGAGCTTTAGAGTAATCGTTTTTATTCTCAGCAGAATAACGATTTACTCCTTGAGAGACTTGGGAAGAAATGAATCCATTAACAAAGGTGACAAAGTTCTGTAGTTGCCCAAGGTTAGCAATTCCAGCTGGGCCTGTATAAATTGCAACAACTTTTGAAATAAGCAGTCCGCAAACTAAACGCAAACAAGTTACAATCCCGCTAAGGATTGTAACTTTTGCAAAATTCAACTTTTCCATCCATTAACCGCTTCAATAACAGCATCGACATCTTTAGAGCTCATTGTTGGATCCATAGGTAATGATAAAACTTCTTTATGGATACATTCTGTGAGCGGCAAATGGATATGATTATATTCTTTATATGCAATCTGATGGTGTGGAGCGAGCGGATAATGGATAAGAGTTTGAATACCTTTTTCCATTAAATAAGATTGCAAATTCTCTCTTTCTGTTGTGCGGATAACATAAAGATGCCAGGCATGAGAATCCTTTCCTTGAGCGACAACAGGCAAATTTATATGGCTATTTTCAATTCCACCTGTATACTTCTGAGCGATCGCTCTTCTGATTTCATTCTCTTTATCAAGATATTTTAATTTAACATTCAATATAGCTGCCTGCATCTCATCGAGACGGCTATTCACACCTTTATATCTATTTTGATATTTTACGTGGGAACCATAGTTTCGGAGAGCTTTGAGAACATCAGCCAGATTATCATCATTAGTAGTAATAGCTCCCGCATCGCCTAACGCGCCTAGATTTTTGCCCGGATAGAAACTGAAAGCAGCCGCGTCTCCCCAACTCCCTGCTTTTTTATTCTTAAGCTCAGCTCCGTGCGATTGAGCGCAATCCTCCAACACAAGCAAATTATGCTTGTCTGCTATTTCCATAATCTCATCCATCGGAGAGATCTGGCCGTACAGATGAACCGGCAGAATAGCCTTGGTTTTTTCTGTGATAGCCTGTTTTACTGTTTTGGCTGAAAGGTTATACGTTTGGGGGTCCGGCTCAACCAAAACAGGAACAAGTTCATTTTCAGTAATTGCAAGTATGGAGGCAATGTATGTATTGGCTTGAACAATAACCTCATCACCTTTTTTGAGCTGGCCTGTTTCGATCCAAGCCCGTAATACAAGATTCAGTGCGTCAAGGCCGTTCGCAACACTGATACAATGCTTTACGCCACAATATTCAGCGAATTGTTTCTCGAAGTTTTTGACTTCTTCGCCCAGAATATACCAGCCAGATTTAATTACGCGTTCGCATGCCAGCAATATTTCACTCTGATATTGCTCATTTATTTTTTTTAGATTTAAAAAAGTCACCATGTCATTATGCCTCTAAATATTTGTAATATTTATTTTTAAGCTCTATGTAGTCTTCATATTCAAAAATGAAGTTAAAATTTATATCATCTTCAGATACAATCTTAGCGCCTGTTTTTAAATGAAAAGAAATCACACCCACATTTTTTTTATCGACCTGAAAATAAGATGACTTAAACTGTTTATCTTCAAAAGCAAATTTGTAAACGAGGCAGGCGCTCTCTATAGCAGCACTTTTTGTTTTATGTTCATTCAGTATCCAACTACCCCAACAAAATTGCTTATCGTTAGTCAAACCGTAGATTCTAACTGTGCCAACCTCGCAATTCCCTTCATTTTTTTCGATAATAAAGTAAAACTCTTCATTAAGAAGCTCACGCTTTTTGTATTCCTGCAGCCATTCCTTTTGCGTTTCTGCAGAGCCTGAAACCTTTGAAATATGTTGATTCAACGAATCATTTATTCTGAGTGAATAGATGAATTCGGCATCAGAAGCGTCAGCAAAACGTAAGTGAATAGTTTTTGACTTTAAATTATCCATTTGTTACTCGCTGTTTGAATTCCTCATAGTTGCGAATATAATCACTTTCATCGTAATAATCATCCGCCAATACCATGAGTACACAGTTTTCGGAATAATCAAACATTTCATGCCAGATCATAGGTTCTATCATCAGCCCTTGAGTGGGATTATCTACTAAAATTTCAATAGATTCATTACCATCATCAAGCAAAAATTTGCAATGACCTTGTACAGGTATGGCGAGCTGACGTAATTTTTTATGAGCATGAAAACCGCGTCTGACATCCTTTTTTGTATCGAACATGTAATAAATTCGTTTTACATCAAAAGGAACACTTTTTTGTTCTTCCAGAACAACTAACGCGCCTCGCTCATCACCATGCTTAGGGAAATTGATAATTTCTATTTTCATATTAATTAATAAGTTTTAGTAGATATTTGCCGTAATGGTTTTTCTTAAGCATTTGCCCGCGCTCGCGAAGTTCGTCTACTGTTAACCATCCATTACGCCAGGCTATTTCTTCGGGACAGGCCACCATCATGCCTTGTCGCTTCTGAACTGTCTCAACAAAACTGCCAGCCTCAATTAAGCTGTCATGCGTGCCGGTGTCCAACCAGGCGAAGCCACGGCCAAGTTGCTCAACATGAAGTTTATTTCTTTTCAGGTACTCTTCATTTACGGTTGTAATTTCTAATTCGCCGCGTGCAGAAGGTTTTACATTTTTAGCAATTTCAATTACGTTGTTATCGTAAAAATATAAACCAGTCACCGCCCAGTTTGATTTGGGCGCTTTCGGTTTTTCCTCGATAGAAATTGCTTTATTGTTTTCATCGAATTCAACTACGCCGAAACGTTCAGGATCCATAACCTGATAGCCGAATACGGTAGCCCCATCATTACGCTCAACCACGCTTTTGAGTTTAGGGCTAAAACCTTGGCCGAAGAAAATATTATCGCCCAACACTAAGCAAACAGGGTCTTTGCCAATAAATGCTTCTCCAATGATAAAAGCCTGAGCAAGACCGTCCGGTTTTTCTTGTATTTCGTAGGATAATTTTATACCGAACTGACTTCCATCGGACAGGAGCCGTTTAAAGCTATCTTGATCTTCTGGAGTCGTAATAATAAGTATATCCTGTATCCCTGCCAACATTAATACTGACAGTGGATAGTAGATCATAGGCTTATCATAAATAGGGAGGAGCTGTTTTGAGACGCCCATAGTTACGGGATATAAACGAGTTCCTGAACCACCCGCCAGTATTATACCTTTCATATTATTCTAATCCTAAACGTTCGCGCTGATAGCTGCCATCCTGCACCCTTTGGCACCACTCTTGATTTTTTAAATACCATACAATCGTTTTTTTAATACCAGTCGCAAACGTCTCTTGTGGTGTCCAGCCAAGCTCGCGATTAATTTTATCGGCATCAATTGCATAACGTCGGTCGTGACCAGGACGGTCCGCTACATAGATAATCTGCTCACGATATGGCTTTGCCTTAGGCACCATTTCATCCAATAGGTCACAGATAGTCTGTACCACATCGATGTTTTTCTTCTCATTATGGCCACCGATATTATAAGTCTCGCCAACCTTGCCTTTAGTTACTACGGTATAGAGTGCGCGTGCATGGTCTTCGACATATAACCAATCGCGAATTTGATCGCCCTTCCCGTAAATGGGCAGCGGTTTGCCCTCCAGGGCGTTAAGAATGACCAACGGAATCAACTTTTCTGGGAAATGGTATGGACCATAGTTATTTGAGCAATTAGTCACAATTGTCGGTAAGCCATAAGTGCGTAACCACGCGCGGACCAGATGGTCGCTTGAAGCCTTAGAAGCGGAATAAGGGCTACTAGGCGCGTAAGCCGTCTCTTCTGTAAAAAGCGGCAAAACCTTATTTTGATGCCACTCATCCGGGTGCGGCAAATCACCATAGACTTCATCTGTGGAAATATGGTGGAAACGAAAAGCTGCTTTACGCGTTGCGTCTAACTGCGTCCAATAAGTACGTGCAACTTCAAGTAGGGTATACGTACCTACGATATTCGTTTCGATAAAAGCAGCTGGACCTGTAATGGAACGATCAACATGGCTTTCCGCTGCAAGGTGCATGACCGCATCAGGTTGGTGCTCAACAAAGATTTTTTCAAGCGTTAAACGGTCGCAAATATCGGCTTGTACAAAGCTATAACGACGATGACCGGCAATCTCAGCAAGCGACTCGAGGTTTCCTGCATAGGTCAACTTGTCAACATTAATCACTTCATCCGGAGTATTATTAATAATATGGCGAACCACAGCTGAGCCAATAAAGCCAGCCCCACCGGTAACAAGTATTTTCACGTGAAATAGTCTCGCTGATTAAATAAATTTAACTTTCATTTTTAGCTCTGTAGAAATATTCCTTGCTCTACTTTTACACATGACTGTTTTCGAGGAATATTTCAACAATGCTACCGCCCCTGGCTCTACAGCTACCAGTGCACTGAGGGTTGGCTTGGGTTTTGCCGTCACGAATTCCCATCAAAAAAACCGTTTTACTGCATAATTAGCGCTAAATGGATGCTAATTTTGCGCGCTTCGGACAGTAGAAACAAGAAGAATGTTGGTTCTACAAAGCCCCTGTCCACTTTTAATCCTTTGTTTTAAAAGCTTTAATAAAAAAACGGCAACGAGTATTGAGTCTCAGACCCGAACGCTCAGATTGCCGTTTCTCACTTTAACTTCCTCGCCAGCCTCAATGCTGGCAATTGCCATTACGCCAGCAGCTTCTTGATGCTGTCGCGAAACTTCTGACCTTCTTTCAGGTTACGAAGGCCATAGTTTACAAACGCCTGCATGTAGCCCATTTTCTTGCCGCAGTCGTAGCTTTCACCCGTCATCAGCATCGCTTCTACAGGCTGCTTCTCATTGAGGCGCGCAATGGCGTCGGTCAACTGGATACGGCCCCAGGCGCCCGGTTCGGTTTTCGCCAGCTCTTCCCAGATATCCGCCGAGAGGACATAACGGCCAACGGCCATCAGATCGGAGTTCAGCGTCTGCGGTTGATCCGGTTTTTCAATGAAGTCAACGATACGGCTTACTTTACCTTCGCTGTCCAGCGCTTCCTGAGTAGTGATGACAGAGTACTCGGAAAGATCGCCCGACATCCGTTTCGCCAGTACCTGGCTGCGGCTGGTTTCATTGAAACGCGCCACCATAGCGGCCAGGTTATAGCGCAGCGGGTCGGCGGTGGCATCGTCAAGAATGATATCGGGCAGCACAACCACAAATGGGTTATCGCCAACGACCGGGCGAGCGCAGAGAATGGAATGGCCAAGGCCAAGCGGCTGCGCCTGACGTACGTTCATAATGGTCACGCCCGGCGGGCAGATAGACTGAACTTCCGCCAGCAACTGACGCTTAACGCGCTGTTCAAGCAGCGCCTCAAGCTCATAAGAGGTGTCGAAGTGGTTTTCCACTGCGTTTTTTGAAGAATGGGTCACCAGTACGATTTCTTTGATGCCTGCAGCCACAATCTCATCGACAATGTACTGAATCATTGGCTTATCGACGATTGGCAGCATTTCTTTCGGAATGGCCTTCGTGGCAGGCAGCATGTGCATACCCAAACCCGCTACCGGAATTACCGCTTTCAAATTAACCATTTACTCTGTCACCTCAAAATTGGGTTGATGAATTATAGACTGTTGGAATCTCAAAGCCAGCATGAATTGTCAAAAGTTGACGCTTAACCGAGGTGTAACTAATTTCCCTTTACATAAAATATGACGCTTTGATTAGGTGAGGACTCAGAATCCTCGCAAAGTTGATAAAGGCTCACTTCTGGGCTACCGCCAGCTTAAAATTCAACCTTTGCGCGCTAACATGCTGCTGATCCACCCGATCTATATCTACCGACTGCCGGCCTCTTTCATCGATTGCGTGAATATCAGCCAGCGAAAGCAGCGTATCTTCCTTCGCCATAAAGCGCCCCCGCACATCCTTGCGCAAATCAAAGTGCATTTTTAGCGCCGGGCCAACGGCGGAATCCTGCATGACGCTGACATTTCTGAGGAAAAGATGTTGCGGCTTGTTATGGAGCTCAAGCGTAGCGCGCTTCATCGTCAGGTTGGTGATAGCGACGAACGATGTCGCGTTGCCAGACGAGATTTGAATGCCCCGGCTCTTATAAGGCATGTGGGTATTATCGAGGTGGATATCGTTGAGCTTGAAGTTTTGCGGGATGGAAAGGTAGTTACCCTTAACGACGCCATAACCAATCAACATGCCTGCGCTGTTGGTCATATTTACTTGATCGATAATAAAGTTATCGCAGCCATAAATCGCCACCGTGGCGTTATCGATACCCGCTTTTTTACTGAAGGTGTGATTAATATTCTTCGCTTTGATATTGCGAATCACAAAATGTTTGCCGTTTTCCACATGCACCAGCTGGCGACAATTACTGCCGGTGATATTTGCCACAACGAAGTTTTTCACCGCCTGGCTTTCAGGGTAGTCGTTATCATAGGTGCTGCCGGCAAGCCCAATACCGATCCCCCAGTTGATTTTGCCGTTGGTGCAGTCGATATGGTCAATCACATGGTCTGAGATAAGGATATCGCTGTCGTTGATAGCCACGTTCCATTCAATGGCGTCGCCCTGTAAGTGCGTAAAGCGGCCATTGGTAATGCGCACGCCCTCCATTTTGTCGCGGAACCCCTGGCGGAGGATGCCGTAATTGGCATCGTGCACAGTGATGTTATCAATCAGGAGGTTACGCATCGTAGCCGGCTCCTTCTGGCCGATATAAATCTGCGCTACCGGGCCGAAACCGCTTAAGTCTATCCCCTTGATAACACAATCGGAACCGCGGACATCCAGCGTAATATTGTGCAGGCGGCCGCCCTGCTCTCCCACAACCTGACAGCCATCCTGCAACACGAAACGTCCTTTCCCGTTGCCCTTGATGCCGCCGCGCACCAGCAACGTTTTTCCCGCCGGAATAAAGACGGCGCTGTTGAAATTATCGCACACCATATCAGCAGGCACTTCTACCGTCTGCGCCTCGGCGAAAGCCTGTTTAAACGCGGCAGGCATGTCGTTGCGGTTGTACCGGGCAATACTGACGCTGTCGGCGCGGCTTTGCGCGCGAGCGGCGAAGGGGAAGAGCGGAAGAAGCGCCAGCGCGGAGCTGGCTTGCAGAAGGGAGCGGCGGGAAAGAAGGAGTGAAGTTTTTATCTCTTTACGCATGATACCTCAGGCTCTATAGCGCTTGCAGCAGACCGGCAAGCTCACGATAAATGACCTGCTGATTGAAGTCGGTTTCCACTTTGCGGCGGGCGAGGCTTAGCATCGGACGAAGCTCCGCTTCCTGCAGGCTTGCGAAAGCCTGCAGGCGCTCAGCCAGCGCCGCAGCGTCATTCTCCGGCACCAGCCAGCCCGATTTGCCCGCGTCGATAAGTTCCGGGATGCCGCTGTGCAGGGTTGAAACGACGGGAATACCGACCGCCATCGCCTCCATCAACGCCACCGGGATACCTTCCATATCGCCATCAGCGCCAGTGACGGAAGGCAGCAGGAAGAGATCGGCCTGATCGAGCATCGCTTTCACCTCATGGCTTGGCTTAAAGCCCGGCATGAAAACGCGATCCTGCAAATCATGTTGTTGGATAAGCGCGCGCAGGCGCTGCTCCCAGGGACCGATACCCAGAATGTTGTAACGAAAGTTCACGCCGCGCGCTTTTAACAGGCGGCAAGCGTCAATCGCCACATGCAGCCCTTTTTTCTCGGTAAGCCGGGCGACAGAGATAATCTCCAGCGGCGAACCGGGCACTTTAAGCGGACGCAGGGAGAATTTCTCCATGTCGACACCCATACGCGACACCGCAATTTTCTCGTCCGGACAGCCCATCGCCTTCAGCCGGCTGGCCCACAGCTCGCTGATGGGCAACATCAGGTCGCCACGGCGAAAAAGCTGTTGATATTCGGGCGTGTAGTGCGCGAGCGCGTCGCGGTGCGAAATATCGATGCCATGGAAGACGGTAGCGATTTTGCCCTGCAAAATCCCCAGCTCGCGCAGCTTCGCGGCGGTAACGCCTGCCGGGCCGAAATGGGCGATAAACACATCGGCCACGAGCGGCTCTTTTACCCGTCCACAAATGGCGGAGAGGATCAGGTTACGCGCTTCATCGCCGTAGCGTTTTTTATCCAACGCTTTCCAGGTGCGGGGGCGCAGTGCCCCCTTTAAGGTGTTGCCCGCCCGCGAGCGCAGCTTCGCCAGCTTGCCTTCGGGCTCATCCAGCAGCCAGGTGGTTTTTTGCGCAAGGCCGTACTGGGTGTAGGCCGCGTGCGTATTCTGCATGTCCCCTTTTTGCAGAGCCACAATCTCCACCTCATACCCCATGTCGATAAACGCGACAATCTGGTTGAGTACGAACGTTTCCGACGCCACCGGGAATTTTAGCAGGAAGAAACCAACCTTCATTTCCCCTCCCGCGCGCGTTGCAGCACAGCCTCCACCATGCGCAGGCCATTTTCGCGCTCAGCCTGCACCGCCGTCTCCAGGCGTTGGTTAATCTCCGGCAGCTTCTCTAGCGTTTCGCTCACCTTCTGCTGGAGAGAGCCATCAAGCAGGTTGCGAATTTCCACCGCCATTTCCGGCATGCCGAGCTGCTTCATGATGCCCGCAGACTTGTGTTCATAGTTGATGGCGATGGCTGGCGTGCCGAAGTTCATAGAGATAATGGCGGAGTGCAGACGGGTGCCAACAGTGAGCTGGCAGGCGCCGAGCAGCTTGCCCATTTCCAGGTCGTTAAGTTCATCCATCACGACATGATAGTGTTCCGGCTGCTCAATCAGGGATTGCAGCTTAAGCGCCACCATGCGGTCATCTTTGTTATAGCTGTCGATGCCGGTACAGGTGGAGAGCGCCAGCACCTGATAACCGTCGGCGATAAGCTGATTGACCATAATGGCGAAAGCTTTTTCATAAGCCTGCTGCGTAGTGCCAAGGCGTTTGTCGAACGGCGCGAGGTCACGCAGGGTAATCGCCACGGTTTTGCGCTGGCGAATCACGTTCAGCCAGTGGTCAACGGCGTATTCCAGCGTTATATCGTTAGCCTCGCGGTCCACCAGCCAGGCGGTATCCACGCCCTGCTCTACCTTCTCCGTATTAATACCGGACTTTTCCATCAGATCGCGGCTTACCGTTTCGCGCAGCACCAGCGCATCGGCATGGCTAAACACATGGTTAGCCACTTCGTTAAACTGCGGGTCGTTGAACGGCCCAACGCTGTGGCCAATCATGTAGATAGGCTTCTTCGCCATAAAGCTGCACAGCGCATGTTCAAACTGGGAAACGCCATACAGGTCGACAAAAAACGAGCCGCCCACCTGAATAATGGCGTCATACTGCTCAAGCGTATTAACGAAATCCGTAAACGCTTTCGGTACCGAGACCTTACTGAGCTTGCCGCGCTCGGTCACTTTCGCCAGCAACACTTTATGTTGATACTTGCGACGCAGCACTTTTTTCATGCGGCCCATCACGCCCGCCGCGTTATTCGCCTTTTTCATGTGTTCATAGAGGCCATCTTTTATTACCGGGCGGCCTAACAGGCTTGCGGAGCTTACCGGGTAGCGGCTCATCACATCGATTTTTACGCTTTTATCCAGCGAATGGATGGCGTCAATCAGGCCGCGGAGAATGGCGCTGTCGCCACGGTTACCGCAGGTATGGTTACCCAAAATTAAAATCTTCATTATGACCTCGTCATCTTAACAACAGCGCGTGTTTAAAATTCAGCTCACGCGCAATAAGGCTTTCAACTTGTCGCTACGGCACAGCTGTCGCTTAATCTCAAGCACCAGCGGTTCACGAGAAAAAAGCAAGGTCAGCGCAAATGCCGCGACGCCAGCAACCACCTGAAGAATTAGCAACGCCGCGAAAGGGAGTTGCCCCGGGAGGAAATACCCCAGCCCGCCGCTCACCAGAACGGTGGGCAAAGATAAGCGGAAAGGTAACCAGATGCTGTAAATGTAGTCGCGATAACTCGGTCCAAGTATCGGTTTAATAAGAACAAAATAGGTCAGTACGGTATTAATTATCTGCACCGACAAAAAGCCGATGGTCACGCCCAAAACGCCGCCCATATGACCGCCGACGATAATGGCGGGCACAAACAGCACCGTTTTAAACAGGTTGAATTTAAAGCTGATATCCATGCGCGCTTTCGCCATCAGCAGCGAGCCGATAGGGTTGCCGATGGCGCGCAGCAGCCCGACGATGCACAGCAGTTGCAGCACCGGCGTAATAAACAGCCAGCGCTCGCCGAACACCACCCGCACGAAAGAGTCGGCAACCACCAGCAGCCCCAGCAGCGCCGGGAAGTTAATAATCCCCACCATGGAGATGAGTTTGTAATAGTTCACGCGCAGTTTCTCGGTATCGTCCTGAATTTTGGCGAAAGCCGGGAACAGCACGCGGGTAATAATCGGGTTGAGCTTGGCAGGCGGGACTACCGCCAGGTTATAGGCAAGGTTAAAGCCCCCGGCCGCACCCGCGCCAAGAATTCGCGCCAGCACCAGCGTCGAGAGGTTGGTGTTGATGTAGTTCACTACGCTGTCGGCAGTGAGCCACGCGCCAAACTTGAGGTTAGAGGCAACAGAAGGGAGCGAGAAGTGCAGCCCCGGGCGGTAGATTTTACGTCCAGCAAAACCAAACAGCGCGGTGCGCACCACGGTATTGACCAGATAACCGATAATCGCTGTCATCGCCACCGGCCAGTAATGCGCGCTAATCACCGTGAAGGTAAAGCCCGACAGCACCGCCAGCGTCTCTATCATGCCTATCTTGTTAAATTCCAGCTCCTTTTGCATCAGGGCGCGGAATTGCTGACCGTGGGGGATGACCACAAAAGCAAAGGCCAGCGTTTTGATAAGCGGCGCGAGATCCGGGTTATGCAGCAGCGCGGCGATAACGCCGCTCAGCGAGAAAACCACCACGCACACCAGCACGCCAAGCCCGACGTTTAGCCAGTAGAGGGTTGTTAACTCAAGATGGCTAATCTCTTTACGCTGGATAATCGAGTTGGCGATACCGAAGTCGGAAAGCGTATCGGCAAGGGCGATTATCACAAGCGAAATGGTCAGCAACCCGAACTGGTGGTTATCCATCAGGCGGGCCAGCCACGTCATCTGCAACAAGCCGAGGGCGATGATGATGACGGTGGAAATAGCGGACCATTTGGCGCCGCTGATGGTTTTTTCTCTGAGGCTCATGACAAATCCTTAATATGCCGCTTTGTTCACAAAGCCTTTGAAGATAGTGAGAAAGACGATTTTGATATCAAGCCACAGGCTCCACTCGCGAATATACTCGAGGTCAAATTCGACACGTTTTTCCATCTTCTCCAGAGTATCCGTCTCGCCGCGCCAGCCGTTGATCTGCGCCCAGCCGGTGATGCCTGGCTTCACTTTATGACGCAGCATGTAACCTTCAATCAGCGCACGATACTGCTCGTTATGCGCGACCGCATGCGGGCGCGGGCCGACAATCGACATGCCGCCGGTGAGCACATTAATAAACTGCGGCAACTCATCAAGCGAAGTACGGCGCAGGAAACTGCCCACTTTGGTGACGCGCGGATCGTTCTGCGTCGCCTGCACTACGACCGCGTCGTTCTCCATCACCCGCATAGAGCGGAACTTCCAGACCTTAATCGGCTTGCCGTCCATCCCGTAGCGGGTCTGGCGGAAAATAATCGGGCCTGGCGAGCTCACTTTCACCGCCACCGCGATGCACAGCAGCACCGGCGAAATCAGCAGCAGGATTAAGGACGAGAGAATGATGTCCTCAATGCGCTTGAGTACGCGGTTAATGCCCGAAAGCGGCGTGTCAAACAGCGGTACCACCGGCACGCCGTTCACTTCATCAAGACGCGAGTGCAGGATATTGAAGGTGAATACATCCGGGATCATCATCACCGAGCAGGTGGTATCGGAGAGATCGCGCACCAGCTTTTTGATGCTCGCGGCGTCGTTCATCGACATCGCGATATAGACGTTATGAATTTTTCCCGCTTTCGCATCTTCCACCAGCTGTTCCGTGGTGCCTGCCCACTGCGACGGCACGCCGTCCGGCAGCGGGTCGTGATAAACGCCCATCACCTCAAAGCCCAGCCACGGCTCGTTGCGAAAGCTTTCCGCCAGCTCCTGGCCTACCGGCAACGGCCCGGCAATCGCCACCCGACGGGTGTTGTAGCCGTGGTTGCGCAGCCAGCCCGCGCCGATGCGAATACAGGAGCGGCATACCACCATGCCGACGCTGGAAAGCAGATACCAGGCGAGGTAAGTGCCGAAGCTGACGTTAAAATCATCGTTAAAGGCCAGCAGGCCAGCGCTGAAAACGAGCGCCAGCGTCCAGTTTTGCAATAGCAGCAACAGTTCGGTTGATATCTTCACGCCGCGCCAGGAGCGGTAGAAGTCGGTCATGCCGCCAATCATCTGAAATACCACAAGGGCTATCAGCGCCATCAGCAGATGCATATAGAAGAAAGGCAACCCACTGAGCCGGCACACCAGCCATAGCCCGGTGAACATGATGGTGATATCAGAGAACCGTTGCACCATGGAGATTAACGATGCATTCGTTTTAGCTCGTTCGCGCTTTTTTAGATTTGCCATCGTCGTACCTGTAGGGCGCCCAAAGGCGCTGTTAAGCGATCTCACCTTAATGCCCCTCCTCTTCTCCTCCCATGCACCGGGAGGAGGTTGTTCCTTTAGCCCCTTGCGGGACCGTGATTCTTTTATCCCTCGCTACAGAAGGCGCTCTCCCCTTTTGCTGCCGGGGCGAAGGTTCTACCGCCTGGTTACTGATTCAGCAGCGCCAGGATCTCCTGCGTTTTAGCCTGCATGAGTTCCGTGTCGCCGCGGGACTCCACGTTCAGGCGCACCACCGGTTCGGTGTTGGAGCTGCGCAGGTTGAAGCGCCAGCCGGTAAATTCCATGCTGATGCCGTCGGTGCGATCAATGCTGTCCGCCTGCGGGGCAAAATGCGTTTCCACACGCGCAATCGCCGCCGCCGGCTCCGCCAGTTTGCTGTTGATTTCACCGCTCGCCGGGAACGCCGCCATGCGATCGCGAACCAGTTCGCCGAGCGTCTGGCCTTTCAGGCACAGCAGTTCGGTGACCAGCAGCCACGGGATCATCCCGCTGTCGCAGTAGGCAAAATCGCGGAAGTAGTGATGCGCGCTCATCTCACCGCCGTAGATGGCGTCTTCATGGCGCATGCGCTCCTTGATAAAGGCGTGGCCGGTTTTCGACATCACCGGCGTGCCGCCAGCGGCCTTCACCACGTCCACGGTGTTCCAGGAAAGACGGGGGTCGTGAATGATTTTCGCGCCGGGGTGTTTTTCGAGGAAGGCTTCCGCCAGCAGGCCGACAATGTAGTAGCCCTCGATAAACTGCCCGGTTTCGTCGAACAGGAAGCAGCGGTCGAAGTCGCCGTCAAAGGCGATGCCCATGTCGGCGCCGTGTTCGATAACCGCGTTGCGGGTGTCGTCGCGGCATTCCGGCAGCAGCGGGTTGGGAATGCCGTTCGGGAAGTTGCCGTCCGGCGTGTTGTGCACCTTGATAAAGCTCACCGGCGCGTTCATCGCCTTCAGACGCGCTTCAATAGCGTCCACCACCGGGCCCGCCGCGCCGTTGCCAGAGTTAATGACCAGTTTCAGCGGCCTGAGGTTGTTCACGTCGATATAGGAGAACAGATGGTCGATATAGGCCTCGCGCAGGTCGATGCGTTTATAGCCGCCGCGCTTCGCCTCGTTTACCGGCGGGAAGTCGTTGGCCTCGGCGAGACGCTGCACGTCACGAAGCCCGGTGTCGCCGCTGATCGGGCGTGCGCCCTCGCGCACCAGCTTCATGCCGTTATAGTCCATCGGGTTGTGGCTGGCGGTCACTTCAATGCCGCCGTCCACGCCCAGATGGAACGTGGCGAAATAGATCTCCTCGGTGCCGGAAAGCCCGATATCCAGCACGTCGACGCCCGCATCCTGCAGCCCTTTCGCCAGCGCCAGCTTGAGCGCCTCGCTGGTCAGGCGCACGTCGCCGCCCAGCACAATGGTTTTCGGTTTCAGGAATTCGCCATAGGCGCGGCCGATGCGCCAGGCGATATCTTCGTTCAGCTCCTCGCCAAGACGGCCGCGAATGTCATAGGCTTTAAAACAGGTTAACTTTTCCATTTTTATCTCTTGGTTAATCTTTTTTCGGAAAATCCAAATCAGTAAGGCGTCTGCCTGCGGTTTTCACGTTGCGGACAGGCGGCAGCCGCGTGCACTCCCGGGCGCATGGTCCGCCACGCGCCCGGCGCGCAAGGGCGGTCAGCGCGCCTGCGGCGTGAAAAACAAAGCGGGATCAGACGCGGCCATAGCGGTCTGCGAACCGCACCACGTCGTCCTCTTCCAGGTAAGCGCCGGAGCGCACTTCAATCAGGTCGAGGGGAATTTTTCCCGGGTTTTCCAGGCAGTGGGTGGCGCCAAGCGGAATGTAAATCGACTCGTTCTCGCCAAGCAGCGTCACCTCGTCGTTGATGGTGACCTTCGCGGTGCCCGCCACCACAATCCAGTGTTCAGCGCGGTGATGATGCATTTGCAGCGAGAGGCCCTCGCCCGGCTTCACGGTGATGCGTTTCACCTGATAGCGGTCGCCCTCGTCGATGGAGTCATATTTGCCCCATGGACGGTAAACCTCGCGGTGGATATGGTGCTCACGGCGGCCGTCCTGCTTTATCTGCTCCACCACTTTTTTCACATCCTGCACGTGGTTGCGATCGGCTATCAGCACCGCGTCTTTGGTCTGCACCACCACCAGGTCTTTTACGCCCACCGTGGTCACCAGACCCGATTCGGCATAGACGTAGCTGTTCTCGGTGTTGTGGCTGATGACGTCGCCGTGATGAACGTTGCCCTCCGGCGTGCGGCTGGAGATCTCCCACAGCGACGACCAGGAGCCGACATCGCTCCAGCCGGCGTCCATCGGCACCACCACCGCGTCGGCGGTTTTTTCCATCACCGCATAGTCCACCGACTCTTCCGGGCAGGCCAGGAAGGCGGCCTCATCCACACGAATAAAGTCGAGATCCGGGTCAACGGCGCGCATCGCTTTTTCACACGCGTCCAGAATGTCCGGGCGGTACTTGTTAAGCTCTTCGAGATAACGCCCCGCGCGGAACAGGAACATGCCGCTGTTCCAGTAGTATTCGCCGGTATTAACGTAAGCGCGGGCGGTTTCCAGATTCGGTTTTTCCACAAACTGCGCCACGCTGAAGGCCACGGCGTCGACATTCTGCTCGGGGTTGACCACCTCGCCGCGGCGAATATAGCCATAGCCCGTTTCCGGCTGATCCGGCACGATGCCGAACGTCACCAGCTTGCCGCTCTCGGCGAACGGCATCGCCGCGCGCACCGCGTCGCGAAACGCCTCTTCGTTCTGAATGACGTGATCCGCCGCCAGCACCAGCATCAGCGGGTCGCTGTCCGGGCTGTTGCGCTTCGCCGCCAGCGCCGCCAGGGCGATGGCCGGCGCGGTGTTGCGCCCGGCGGGTTCAAGAATGATGTTTTCAGTCAGCTTGTTCAGCTCGCGCAGCTGTTCGGCGACGATAAAACGGTGCTGTTCGTTGCAGATAACCACCGGGCTTTCGCACTGCACGCCGTTTAAGCGAGCAATGGTCGCCTGCAGCATGGTCAGCTCCCCTTTCAGGCAGAGGAACTGTTTTGGGTAAAGCACGCGGGAGAGCGGCCACAGACGGCTGCCGGAGCCGCCTGCCATAATGACTGGGTAGAGTGTCGACTGACTCATGGCTTAACCCCGAATATCAGCAATAAATTGACTTAACACGTTCTCTTTTTCGAGCGTGCGTTCGGCATATTCACGTGCCACCGTGTTGAATTTGGGAAGCTCCAGACAGGCTTCGATGCCCTGCGCCAGGGCGGGTGTTGATTCCGGCTCCACGCAGACGGCGATGCCCGGGTAGTTCAGGCAAAGCTGGCCGAGCTCGGTTTCGTTTTCTGCGGTAATCACCGCATTGCCGCCCACCGCCAGAATGTTGGTGAGTTTGGAAGGCAGCACCGCGTCCGCCGCGCCGCGCTTTTGAATCACCAGATGGCAGTCGGCCATCTTTAGCAGCGCCGGCAGGGCGTCATAAGGCTGAAGCGGGAAGAAACGCACGTTAGAAAGGCCTCGCTCCGCCGCCATCTTTTCAAGGCGCACCTTGCCGCCGCCCTGACCTACTATCACAAATTCCCAGGGCTTATCTTTCAGGCGTTCCGCCGCTTCAATGGCGGTTTCCAGCCCCTGTTTCTCCCCGATGTTGCCGGAGTAAAGAATGATTTTTTTATCCGCTGGCAGGCCAAGCTGCTGGCGAAGCGTTGCGGCTTCTTCCTGCGTCACGTCGCGAAAACGGGATACTTCCGACCAGTTGGGGAAGAAAATCACGCGCTCTTGCGGCACGCCCTTCTCTCTGGCTTTATTCATCATTGAACGAGAGATGGTCGAGACGTTGTCCACGTTATGCAGGCCGCTGCGCTCAAAGCGGGTCGCCAGACGGGCGATTTTGCCGCCTTTTCCCTTGCCCGCCATGCCAAGGCCCAGCATGGCGTCCACTTCGTAATCCTGAATATGCAGCAGCGTTTTCGCGCCGGAGAGCTTCGCCAGCAGGCGCATGCCCGGCGTACAGAACAGCGTCGGCACCACGCCGATAATGCGGTCCGGCTTCCAGTTGCGCTGCGCCAGCAGCGGGAAGAACGAACTCACCGCAAAGCTGCCCAGGTGAATCAAACGCTTCAGCGTCGAAGGCTGCTTCGGCACATAAAGCGGGCAGCGCCAGACGGTGGCGGCGCCCTGCTCTTTGCGGTAGCGCCAGGCGGAGTAATTCTCCCCCACCTGCCACTGCGGGTAATAAGGGGGTGCGGTAATGACCCGCACCTCATGGCCCTGACGGGCCATCCATTCCACCATCTCGCCGGTGTACTTACCGATGCCGGTCAGCTCCGGCGAGTAGTTGATGCCGTAGACCAGGATCTTCATAGCCCCGGCACCTCCGCCTTGCGTTCGGGAAGGAAATAGGCGCGGCTGTTGTCATGCACCTCTTCGCTTACCGTAAGCTGTTCGGGCTTCATCCAGCGGTAGGCATTGTGCTGTTCGGTCGGCAGCGTTAACGCCGCCTCTTTCACCCGCAGGCGAAAGCCCAGCACGATGTAGTGCGTGGAGAAATCCTTCCCGGAGAAGTTGTCGTCGTAAAAATGTTGCCAGACGCCGTAAAACTCCCCTTCTTCCATGGCGAAACGCTTGCCGAGCTCGGCCTGCGTCAGGCGCTCAAAGGCGAGCGCGAGCGGTTCGTCCTTCTGCACGCGCCCGCCCGGCACAAACCAGTAGCCCTGCGCCGGTCGGTTGGTGCGTTTGCCCAGCAGGAACTCCCCGCGCTCGTTCTCCACGATCAAATCGATGGAGATGAGCGGCGTGGAACGCACCACGGTGGCAAAGTCTTCCTGGCTTAAAAACATCGCTTACCCCCGGAACCGGTGCTGGTTTTCAAGGAACCACTGGTAAGTGCTGGCGAGGCCCGCCTCCAGGGTTATCTCGTGATACCAGCCCAGGCTGTGCAAACGCGTCACGTCCAGCAGCTTGCGCGGCGTGCCGTCCGGTTTCGAGGCGTCGAACACCACGCGGCCCTTGTAGCCCACCACTTTGGCGATGGTTTGCGCCAGTTCGCGAATGGTGCAGTCCACGCCGGTGCCGACGTTGATGTGAGAAAGCATCGGCTCGGTATTTTCCAGCCACACCTCATGCGCCAGCTCCATCACGTGAATGCTGGCGGCCGCCATATCATCCACATGCAGGAATTCGCGCATCGGCGTGCCGCTGCCCCAGACCACCACGTCGGCCGCGTTCTCCTGCGTCGCCTCGTGGAAGCGTCTGAGCAGCGCCGGGATCACGTGCGAGTTGCTCGGGTGGAAGTTATCGTTCGGCCCGTAGAGGTTGGTCGGCATCACGGAGCGATAATCACGGCCATACTGGCGGTTGTAAGACTCGCACAGCTTGATGCCCGCTATCTTGGCGATAGCGTACGGCTCGTTGGTCGGCTCAAGCGTGCCCTGCAGCAGCTCGCTCTCTTTAATCGGCTGGTTCGCCATCTTCGGATAGATGCACGATGAACCGAGGAACAGCAGCTTATTCACGTCATGCTTATGCGCCGCGTGAATAATGTTGCTCTCAATCATCATGTTCTCGTAGATGAAATCCGCCGGGTAAGTGTTGTTAGCGACAATGCCGCCCACTTTCGCCGCCGCCAGGTAAACCTGATCGAGCTTCGCGTCGGCGAAGAAAGCATCCACCGCCGCGCCGTCCAGCAGGTTCAGCTCGTCGCGCCCCTTAAGAACCAGTTCAACGTCGTCGCGCTGCTCAAGCTGGCGGACGATGGCCGAGCCCACCATTCCACGGTGGCCGGCGACAAAAACACGTTGTTTCTTCATCCTCAGGACTCCAGCGCGATGGCCACCTCGTAGCCGTGAGATTTGAGCAGCGAGTGTTTTTTGGCCGCTTCAAGATCTTTGGCTACCATCTCAGAAACCATCTCCTGCAGCGTGATTTCCGGTTTCCAGCCCAGTTTTTCATGCGCTTTGGTCGGGTCGCCGAGCAGGGTTTCCACTTCAGCCGGACGGAAGTAGCGCGGGTCAACCTGAACGATAACGTCGCCCGGTTTTACGCCCGGCGCGTCATGGCCGGTTACAGAAACCACGATGCCTTTTTCTTCCACGCCTTTGCCTTCAAAGCGCAGTTTGATGCCAAGCTGTGCGGCGGCCATTTCGACAAACTGGCGAACGGAGTACTGCACGCCGGTGGCGATAACGAAATCTTCCGGCTGCTCTTGCTGCAGCATCATCCACTGCATTTTCACGTAGTCTTTGGCATGGCCCCAGTCACGCAGGGAGTCCATGTTGCCAAGGTGCAGGCAAGACTCGAGGCCCTGGGCGATGTTGGCGATTGCGCGGGTGATTTTGCGGGTAACGAACGTCTCGCCGCGACGCGGAGATTCGTGGTTGAACAGGATGCCGTTGCAGGCGTACATGCCGTAGGATTCGCGGTAGTTGACGGTAATCCAGTAAGCGTAAAGTTTGGCCACCGCATACGGGGAGCGCGGGTAGAACGGCGTGGTCTCTTTCTGCGGGATCTCCTGCACCAGACCATACAGCTCAGAAGTAGAGGCCTGGTAGAAGCGCGTTTTCTTCTCAAGACCCAGGAAACGGATGGCTTCCAGCAGGCGCAGGGTGCCGATGGCGTCTACATCCGCGGTGTATTCCGGCGATTCAAAAGAGACCGCTACGTGGCTCATTGCCCCCAGGTTGTACACTTCATCCGGCTGCACTTCCTGCAGGATGCGGGTCAGGTTAGACGTATCAGTCAGGTCGCCGTAATGCAGGTGGAATTTCGGGTTAGCGGCGTGCGGATCCTGATAGATATGGTCAACGCGCTCGGTGTTGAACGATGAGGCGCGACGCTTGATGCCGTGTACTTCATAGCCTTTCTCAAGCAGGAACTCAGCCAGATAAGAGCCGTCTTGTCCGGTTACGCCGGTAATGAGAGCAACTTTACTCATAATGTCTATTTCCTCTGTTTAAATCGGACCTTGCCTGCCCACCAGGCTCGTTAATCATTCAGGGTTCAGTCGCCTGTTCCCCTTACTCAGGCCCTCTCGCCTGGAGAGGGGAAAATCTTTCTTATCTGGCGGCGTGACGCCGCCGCGTTAATTCATGCCCGCCGCTTTCTTCCGCTCCTGATGGAGAGGATCCAGGGGGGTGGTTTGCGCCACCCGCTCGCGAACGATGTGCGCCGGGTTGCCGCGACAAATCACATTCGCCGGCAGCGGCTTAAATACGCTGCTTCTGGCGCCGACAACCGTGCCGTCGCCAATGGTCACGCCAGGGGCGACAAAAACATCTGTCGCCAGCCAGCATTTCTCGCCAATCACAATTGGCGTGGCGTTAATATCGAAATGGTCTGACATATAGTCGTGGCTGCCGGTGCAGAGATAACATTTCTGCGAAACCACCGAATTGGCTCCGATGGTAATATCGCCAAGGGTATATAAAACGGCGTCGTCGCCGACCCAGGCATAATCCCCAAGCGTTAATTTCCAGGGGTACGTTATTTTTACCGAAGGGCGAATAACCACCCCTTTGCCGATTCGCGCGCCAAAAAGCCGTAATAAAAAGGCGCGCCAGCGATAAAGCACTTGCGGGGACCAGGCAAATAATGTCGCCTGAACCGCCCACCACAGTTGAACCTTAATAGGGTGCCCGCCCCGGAAGCCTTTCGGCACCGAGAATCCGCTTAAATCCTGCATAGTTTTTCCTTATGCTTCAGGCGTTATGCTTTGTGATACATCGCCTTGGCTTTGCCGGTCGTACGCAGGCGCAATAAATAAGATAATTCCGCCCAGAAGCCGGGCACGCCTAATATTTTACGCTGAACATTTCTGGCGTCGCGGCATAATTCCAGATTATTCGAGGTTGACACGCCGCCCATCGAAAATTCCGAAACCAGACCTTTTAATTTTTTAAAACCGTAGCCTGCTTTATAGAGACGAGCGGTTAAAGCGTAATCGGATGAGACTTTATATTGCAGGTCATAAGGATAATTGCGCAGCCCTTCTACCGGAAAGAAGATAGCCTGATGGCTGGCTGGCAGGCTGTGATAAATATACCAGCCATGTTTCGCGCCGCGGCGCACTTTATTGCCATCGCCAAAATCGAGCAGCGCGTCGCCAATATACATAGCGCGTTCAGTGGTCGGCGTAGCGGCGAGTTGATGCGCGACCTCCGCCACTTCCGAATGAAACACGTCGCCGGAATTCAGAAAAATAGCGTAACGGCCTTTAGCCATTGCGATGCCTTTATTCATGGCATCATAAATGCCTTTATCCTTTTCGCTAACGTAGCGTAAATTATATTGGCCGTGCAGATTTTTCAGAAATTCCTCAGTACCGTCGTTAGAGCCGCCATCGACGACAATCCATTCAAATTCAATCCCTTTGGCTTTCGCCAGATGGGCCAGCGACTGCCAGGTTTTCACCACCCCTTCGTAATTGCGCCAGGCGACAGTAATTACACTCAAAAGCATCATGGCTGACCTCATCAGGAAGCTGTAATGTTTAACGCTTTACGCAGAATAAACGGACAAACTATTAAAAACGCATATTCCGGGCTAAATATCGAACCGGTGAAGAACAGCGATACCGGCGTGAACAACCAAAGCTGAACGCGAAAATTCTGATTATTACCAAACGCGTTAAGCATCATTTTCACAACCCGGTACATATACCAGCACGTTAATAAAACCGCGAACCATGAAAAATAAATGATTAGCAGATACAGCCCATTGTCTATGGTTTTACCGACGTCCGCACCGTTAAAAATTCCGAATGATGCGACATATTCATAAAGCGAACCGAAACGCACAACGCCATCGATGTTTGTCAGCGAATACCCGACCATCGCCAGCGGACCGATAATTCGGTAATAAGAGGAAGATCCTTCCGTTCCGAGGTCGCCGAGACGCGTCGCAATATAGGGAAAAGCAAACACAACGCCGACAATGAACACCGCCAGTGAAATAATTGCCAGGGGCAACTTTTTACGGATCGCATTTTTGTTGAGATACTGAAACGCCCATTCCAGCAGATAGAAGAGAATAAACGTCATTACCCCTGAAAACGACCCGGATAAAATTATCCCCAACAGAATCATACCATCCGTTTTCGGTGTTTTGATACCAAACTGTTTGATACTGAGCCAAATTGAGATTAACGCCAGAGCGAAGAAGGCAGGTTCAAAATAGAGCGCCGTAGTTCGCCGCCCGCCAAACTTGATAAAATTCAGTACATAGCTATTGCTGTAGATAAGAAATTTAGAAATATTCTCCATCAGGCTGCTGCCGCCAGTGAGAATAATCTGAGCCATTTCCATCGCCGCGAGCGCCACAATAATCCCCACCACGATGTAAAATAAACGTAATATCTTACGATAGTTTCGCGGCGAGATGGTTTTGAAGCGGATGCTCCAGGTCATGCCAATAATGATGACGATATAAACAAAAAGCATCGTCGAGGTAACATACTTGCTGGCGTCGAGCGACTTACCAAAAACGAAGTTAAACAGCGTCAGCCCGGTCCCGATCCCCAGTGCAATAAGTAATTTCTTAACGCTTATTTTTTCCACGTACAGCAGCAAAATAAGCGGCAAGAAAGTGACAACGGTAATGGGGAAGCTTTCGCCGAGCTGCAGCAGCTTAACGTTCACCACGAGGTAGATGAACGGCAGCAGCAGATAGCTACAGACTCTGATAGAACGAGACATATTCCTCCAGCATCTGTTCGCCGCTGTATGCCGCCCGGCTGCGCGCGGTAAAGTCCTCAAGAGAGGCGTTAAAGACAGCCTGAGCGATTTGCGCCTTACCCTGCTGCGCTAATCGCAGCGCGGTCTCGTCATCCACGGTTTTACCGCCCGATTTATGCAGCACTTCACGGGCCGCGTCGCTGTGGGTGGCGATAACGGGCACACCAATAGAGAGCGCTTCGCACAGAATGAGCGGGTAGTTATCCACGCGTGAGGTAAACAGCAGCGCGTCCATTTGATTCAGCTCGCTCATCAGCTGGCGCTTGTCAGTCAGAAAGCCGTGATTAATCACGTTGCCGCCTTCGAAGGGGGAAAACTTGCCGAAGGTATGCACTTCCACTTTATCCCCCAGCGCCACCAGTTCACGCATCAGGCGCTGGTTAGTTTTTCCGTCGTAGCGCAGGTCATGCGCCACCACGGCAATCTTCGGCCTGGCTGACGCCGCCTGGACCGGCGGCAGCTCCGCCAGAATCGCCTCGGTGGCAACGTCGATGCCGTTGTTGATGATGTGGCAACGCCCTGCCCCGTAGAGTTCGTTAAACGCGTCCGCCACATGCTGGCTTGGCGAAATAAAGCGGCAGCCCAGGGCCAGCATGTCACGAAAGAGCTGGCGCTTGCCTTCCACCAGGCTGTGGGCGCGGTCGATTTTTACCGGCGGATAGTTGCTGAGCGTCGGACATTTGCGACAGCCGCTCTTCCAGCCTTCGCAGCCGTCGAGAAAGGCACAGCGGCCGGTCACGCTCCAGTGGTCATGCAGCGTCCAGACAAACGTGACGTCCGCTTTATGCGCTTTCAGTCGTTTGCAGAAATCCACTACCTCTTCCAGATTCAGCCAGTAGCTGTGCAGCACATGAAAATGCAGCACCACTGGTCCTTCGGTACGGGTCAGACGACGATAAAGGCCGTTGAGATTGCCGAACAGGTCGCGGTTGAAAAGCCGAAACAGCGCGATATTGGCGACTGACGTTAAACGCGGCGTATGTTTTTCAACATGCGGGAAGCGGTCATGGCTGACGCTTTTTTTGCCGCCCTTGCCATAGCCGTAGATAAAGCGAGAACGCAGTCCCTTTTGCAGCGCGCGCTGGTGAAGATCCAGCGCCACGCCCGCCGCCCCGCCCTCGGCGAGGCGAACATTAAATTGCAGAATGTTCATTTAATTACCTTTACCCGCGCTTTTTCGCCTACCACCAGCGCGTTGTCCGGCACGCTGTCCAGCACCACGCTGCCTGCGCCAACGGTCACGTTATTGCCGATGGTGATATCGCCAATCATGACGACATTCGCCCCCAGTTCGACGTTATTGCCGATAACCGGACAGGCGAGGTTTTCGGCGCCGCGGTTGCCAATGGTTACGCCGTGACGGATAACGAAATCGTCGCCCGCCACCACGTTTTTGTTAATCACCACCGCGTAGCCGTGATGGATGGTGAAGCGGCGCCCGATGGTGGCGGCCGCCTGAATTTCATAACCAAACAGGCATTCCGTAACAAAACGGTAAAGCAGCAGTACCGGCGCCGCCCAGAGGTTGTTCAGTACGTTTTTCTTGCGCCAGACTGAACAGAAATGGGCCACGCGATAGGCGGTCACCATGCAGCAGGGGCGAAGATTCCATGAGTTGGCGCGTAGATCCTCAAGCAGCATTATTTCCCCCGCAGTCCGTCAGCCAGTCGCTTGGTATTGCGAACGGAGAGCAGCGTCAGCAGCGTGCGCCAGGTCATGCGTTTGTTGCGGATCTGGTAGAGCGTGAAGAGCTGATACTTTTTGCTCGCACGGTCGAATTTATCTTTGTGTTTACGGTAGAAGTGAAAATAGCCGGCAAACTTTTTCGCCGATTTGGTTATCTGCATCTCGCCGTGGTTTACGTGCAAGATTTGCGTCGCCTCTTCCACTTTCCACGGTTCGCCGTATTCCACCACCATGCGCAGGAAGATGTCGTAATCTTGCGCGGCGGCAAGCTCCGTATCGAACAGGCAGCTTTTAAAACGCCAGGCGTAGGTAAAAACTTGGTTGCCGACGATATTGCGCTTGAAGAAAAGCTTCAGCGACCAGGGCGATTTGGGATAGAGCGGCAGGCTGGCTGGCTGCGAATAGACCTGCCCTTCGCACAGGTAATCGTTGGCGTATAAAAACGCATGAGTGACCAGCTGGTGCTTATGCTCAAGAAACGTGGAAAGGCGATCCGGCATCCACTCGTCATCGTCATCGATACCGGTAATAAACTCCCCTTTCGCCTGCAAAATAGCCTGGTTGCGTACCGCGCAGGCGCCGGAGTTGTAATCATTGCGGGTATAACGCACGCGAGGGTCGTTCAGCCCCTCCACGAAGCTTTGCAATTGTTCATAAGAGGACGAACAGTCATCAACTATGATCATCTCCCAATGCTCATAGTCCTGGCGCAGCACCGAATTGATGGCGCGGATGGCCAGCTGTTGGCGATTCCATGTCGGCATATAAATGGAAATTAATGGGCGCGCTGTGCGGGTCATTGTTGTTTCTCCGAATGCAGATGGAAGTTATGCACGTTAGCGGCGACTACCTTTGACTTCCGGCTTCGCTCAGGGAGGAAAACCAGAAGCGTTCTCTTTGTCGTATTCCCCCTCTCCCGGGCAGGCGCTTTTCCCTCTCCCTTTGCGGGAGAGGGCGGGTTCAGGGACGATCGGGGGTTATTTGTGGTCGGACTTATACTCGTACTCGTAATAGCCGTAATCCTGGTACCCGGTCGCGCGGCGGAAAATGGAGTTCAGAATCACCCCTTTAACCTGAATGCCGTTCTGCTCGAAGCGGCTCAGGCTGGTTTCCACCTCTTTCAGGGTGTTGACCGCGTAGCGCGCCACCATCAGCGTGGTGCCCGCATGGCGGCCCACCACGGCGGCGTCGGTGACGGCGAGGATAGGCGGCGTATCGATAAGCACCATGTCATACTGGCTGCTCGCCCACTTCACCAGCTCAGCGAAACGCTCGCTCATCAGCAGTTCAGACGGGTTCGGCGGGATCTGCCCGCGCGGCACCAGGTCAAAGCCGGGGATAGAGGTTTTCTGCGCGCAGCGGGAGATATCCCCCTGCCCTGCCAGCACGTCGGAAAGACCGTTGACGTTAGTGGTGCCGAGCAGCTCGTGGGTATATCCCTTGCGCATATCGCAGTCGATGAGCAGCACGCGCTTGTTGGTCTGACTGATAACCGCCGCCAGGTTGGCGCAAACGAAGGTTTTACCGATAGAAGGGCTTACCCCGGTCAGCATCAGCACGTTGTTGCGCGCCTGCATCATGGCGAAGTGCAGGCTGGTGCGCAGGCTGCGGATCGCTTCAACCGCCAGATCGGTTGGGTTGCCCACCGCCAGCAGTTGGCTTTGCTTGTAACGCTTAACGCCTTTGACGATTTTCACGCTGTCGCGCTCTTTTTGCCATTCAGAGAGCGGGATGCTGGCGTAAACATTGATACCCGCCTCTTCCAGCGCCTGCGGGCTTTCAATGCCGCGGTTAAAGAGCGAGCGCAGCAGCACCACCACGACCGAGAGCAGCAGGCCAAGAATCAGGCTGCCCAGGATTATCAGCGCTTTTTTCGGCTTCACGATGCCCGGCTGGGTGATAGCCGGGTCGACGATGCGCACGTCGCCCACGGTGCTCGCCTGGGTAATTTTCAGCTCCTGCTGTTTGTTCAGCAGCTGCATGTAAACCTGCTGGCCCGATTCCACATCACGCGTCAGGCGAACAATCTCCTGCTGCGTTTTCGGCATCGCGGTCACGCGCTTGTTCAGCTTCGCTTTTTCATCTTCCAGCGCCTGACGTTTTTCCAGCAGCGTGCGGTACGCCGGGTGCGCCTTGGTATAGAGCTTGGAGATTTCCGCCTCTTTAAAGGTCAGCTCGTTGAGCTGGGCGTCAATGTTAACCATGGAATCCAGCACCGACTTGGCCTCAAGCGGCAGGTCGACCGAGTCTTTTTCCTGGCGGTAAGCGTTAAGCTTGTTCTCTGCATCATCCAGGCGCGCGCGCACTTCCGGCAGCTGTTTATCAAGGAAGGCCAGGCTCTTCGCCGCCTCTTCCGACTTGCGCTGCACGTTCTGCTCAAGGTAGTTGCGGGTAATGCTGTTAAGAATGTCGCGAATCTTATCGCGGTCTTCGCCGGTGAAGGTCAGACTCAGCACGCCAGTATCTTTACCGTTTTCCGTCACCGTCAGGTTGCCCTGCAGCTGATTAATCATGCCGAGCGTGGAGTATTTGGTTACGGTAAAATCGCTGCCTTCGCCAGCCTGAATGGCGCTGACCATCATCTGCACGCCATCTTTGGACAGCATCTGGCCTACGGTGCCGCGCGCGCTAAAGCCCGCATCGCTGGTAAGCTGATACTGCTGCGGCCCCAGCACTTCCAGAGTGAACGTATCCTGCGCCATGCCTTTTGGCAGGTTGAAGGTCGTCACCTTCACCGTGTCATTGGCATGCCCTGTCAGGCGATCCCAACCGGCGCCGAAGACGGGAAAGGTGTTTTTCTCAACCGCGATATCAAGGTCAAGATCGTCCACCGTTTTGCCGAGCACCAGGCGCGACTGGATCAGCTGAATTTCCGCATCGGATGCGGGCGGCTTGTTGGTCAACGCGCTATTGATATCCTGCACCAGCGAGTTGCCGGCATCCTGTTCTATCTGCACCAGCGCGTCGGCGCTGTAAATAGGCGTGGCGAATAAAACATAGATAAGCGCCAGCAGGCCGAACAGCGCGGTGATGCCAAGCACCCACCACTTCGCTTCAATCACCGTGCCGATAAGGCGCCCGATATCAATTTCGTCACTGCCCTCAGACGAGGCGGCAGAATGTCTTACTTTCTCTGTCATCGTTATCCCTGCTGCGTATTCAGTGCCTGCGCCCACTTACGGGCCGACCGATCGAGAAGTGAATAGACCGCTTCAAACGCTTCGCGGCTTTTACGGTAAGGGTCCGGAATTTCGCTCTCGCCATCCCAGTGGCCAAACAGCATGACCTTGCCGCGCATTTCCGGCGCGATGTCGCACAGCGAATGAATATGCCGCCGCTCCATCGTCAGGATCAGATCGTATTCACGGCACATCTGAGCGGTAAGCTGACGGGCGCTATGCCCGTCAAGCGACAGATCGTTAGCCTGCGCCACGCTCACCGCATTGGCATCGGCCGGCTTTCCCACCAGCGCGCCAAGGCCCGCTGAGTGGACGGTCAGTTCCGGCTGGTAGCGCTTAAGCAAGCGCTCCGCTGTGGGGGAACGGCAAATGTTCCCCACGCACACCACAAGAATTTTGTTAAACATAGGCCGTTACCAGTTGTGAACGTCGCTTGCCGTATCCGTCATATAACGAACACCACTGATGGTCGGCAGCAGTTGGTTGATAAGGCGGTTCCAGCGGGCCACCGGCGCGGTTGTGACGTAAACCACGTCGTACGGCTGCAGGCGGAACTCGGTCGCCATCACAAGCGAGGTGGCATCCGACATATCCAGCTGGTAGATGTTGGCAATCTTGCCGTTGCGCTGCCCTTCGCCTTTGAGCGGACGAATAACGAAGATGCCGCTGGCGTTGGAGGTATTGAGGTCGATGCCCTCCGCCTGGCCGAGCGCTTCGGTCAGCGTCATGCCGCTGAAGTCCATCTTGAGCGTGCTCTGTTTCTTCACTTCACCCATGACGAACACTTTGAGATCGTCATTACGCGGCACGAAGAGGATATCGCCCGGATAAAGCAGGCGGTTCTGGCTGAGATCGCCGTTTTGCATCAGCGCCTGCAGAGAAATGCGGTTTTCACGTCCGTTATGGGTAAGCACGACGTTGCGCCAGTCGGCGTCTTCGGTCAGACCGCCTGCGGCGTTGATCGCATCCAGAACGGTAAGCGGCACGTTGGTGATAGCCTGCTGCCCCGACTTCTGCACCTGGCCTGATACATAGGCTTTTTGCGAACGGAACGCGGCGATATTAACGTCCACCTGCGGGTCAGCGATGTATTGCGCTAAACGGCCGGTAATATCACTACGAATTTCCGAAAGGGTTTTACCCGCGACATGGACGCGACCGATATAGGGGTAGAACATGGAGCCGTCGGGCTGCACCCAGTTGCCGGTGTCGCTGGAGCTGCGGTACTGCCCCGCTGGCGTGGTCAGTTCAGGGTGATCCCAGACGGTGACGTTAAGCACATCGCCCGGCCCTACCCGATACTGATAATTAGAGATTTCCTGATCCAATGACATATTGGGCTGCGCGACATTGGGCCGGGGTCTTAATTGCTCAACCAGCCTTGGCGTAAGAGGATAAACATTTACCATCCGGTCAAGGTCAAAGTCTGCATCCTGTTGTTTGATCACATCTTTGCCCATTGTGGACATATTACTACCGGGAAAGACGGTGCAACCACCTAGCAAGGTTACAGACACCAATAAAGGCATCAGTTTCAGTCTGGATCTCATCATTGAATATTTATCACTTAGGCAAAGTTATTATCCAGGATGTTTTAAATAAGCAACCCTGTTTTTCACTGCCCGCAATAGTGATGCCTGCGGGCGAAGTTAATAAACAGAATCAGTCCTAAAATTGCTTATTAAACCGCATATCGTTGACAGAAAAATTATCGGCTCATCTCCGGGCGCGGGCATGCTACCGCCCTTGGCTTACAGCAACCAACCCACTGAAATAACGCAGATAATTTAGAGAGTATGAGTTAAACCAGAATAATCTTATTTATTAATACCATCAGCAAAACAGCAGTATCCGGCCCCGCAAAGCGTGCGGAAAAAGAATAGCCGGCGCGGCGTTGATGAATATCGAAAGTTAGTTTTGCAGTTCCTGCTCTTTCAGGCAAGGCATGCGGACGGGAACGATTCATTTTAAGAAAATCCCGGTAAATACCCCTCTGGTTTTAGGATTTTCTTCATCTTGACGAAATGGCATTGATAAATTAAAGCCCCAATATTTAATGAAGTGCTACATGCGGAAATTCTTAAAAAAAAGGAGCCATCAGAAAGCGCTATGAAATAATAATGAAGGGTTCATGGCATATCAGTGATTAAATAATGACAAAACAATCAGCCGTCCCGAAATAATAAGATAAATCTCAGTAGTGATTGCTTTTCAGGACGCCTTTAACCATGATCATCAAAGACATTTGTAGACAACACAGGTAAATAACCCTTTATGGAATGGATTGCCGATCCGTCAATCTGGGCCGGGCTCGTGACGCTGATTGTCCTCGAGTTGGTGCTCGGTATTGATAATCTGGTGTTTATCGCCATCCTCGCCGAGAAACTTCCCCCCGCTCAGCGCGACCGCGCCCGTATCACCGGCCTGCTGCTTGCAATGGGGATGCGGCTGCTGCTGCTCGCCTCTATCTCCTGGCTGGTGACGCTCACAACGCCGCTTTTTACGCTTTACAGCCACGCGTTTAGCGCCCGCGACCTGATAATGCTCGTCGGCGGGCTTTTCTTACTGTTTAAGGCGACGGTAGAGCTCAACGAAAGGCTGGAGGGGAAAGACGCGCAGGGAACCACGCAGCGGCGCGGCGCGAAATTCTGGGCGGTGGTTACGCAAATCGTCATTCTCGACGCTATCTTCTCGCTGGATTCGGTGATTACCGCCGTCGGCATGGTGGATAAGCTTGCGGTGATGATGGCGGCGGTCGTTATCGCCATCTCGCTGATGATGCTCGCCAGCAAGGCGCTTACCCGCTTTGTAAACAGCCACCCGACGATAGTTATCCTCTGCCTGAGCTTTTTGCTGATGATAGGCTTTAGCCTGATTGCCGAAGGCTTTGGCTACCACATTCCGAAAGGCTACCTCTATGCCGCTATCGGCTTCTCGATAATTATCGAGGCGCTGAACCAGCTTGCTATCTTTAACCGCCGCCGCTTTCTTTCCGCCACCAGCCAGAACCTGCGCCAGCGTACGGCGGAAGCGGTGCTTCGTCTGTTGAGCGGCAATAAAGAGGAAGCGGATCTGGACCCGCACACCTCATCCCTGATCGCCGATTATGACAACACCCCGGTGTTCGACCCGCAGGAGCGGCGGATGATTGCGCGCGTGCTGCACCTCAACCAGCGGCGCGTCGGCAGCATTATGACGCCGCGTCACGATATTGAGCATATCGACCTCAGCGCGCCCGAAGAGCAGGTGCGCGCCTTGCTGGATAAAAACCAGCATACCCGCGTGGTCGTGACCGGCGGCGAGGAAGACCTGCTGGGGGTGGTGCATATTATTGACCTGCTGCAACAGGCGCTACACGGACAACGGCTCGACCTGCGCGCGTTGATTCGCCAGCCGCTGGTCTTTCCGGAGTACTTGCCGCTGTTGCAGGCGCTGGAGCAGTTTCGCAATGCGCGTACTCACTTCGCTTTTGTGGTGGACGAATTTGGCTCGGTGCAGGGGGTTGTCACGCTGAGCGACGTTATGGAAACCATCGCCGGCAACCTGCCAAATGAAGTCGATACCCTGGACGATCGGCACGACATCCAGAAAAACCCGGACGGCAGCTGGACGGCGAACGGCCACATGCCGCTGGAGGATCTTATCCAGTACGTGCCGCTGCCGCTGGAGGAGAAGCGCGATTACCACACGCTTGCCGGGTTGATAATGGAATACCTGCAGCGCGTTCCGCAGGAAGGCGAAGAGGTGCAGGTGGGCGACTACCGGCTGAAAACCGTGCAGGTAGAAAACCACCGGGTGCAGAAGGTGCATATCACGCCGCTGGCGCAGCCGGAGCATAATTACGACATGTAGAAAAGAAAAACCGGGAGACAGGCTCCCGGTTTTTTTATCAGAGTTTATCAAGCAGCTTCTTCAAATCCTTGCTTTTGCTGCTGTCCTGATGGCGTTCCACCCAGCCGTTCAGCCGACGCTTAGCCTCTTCCTGCAGCCGCTTACGCAGCAGGTCGTCAACTTCAAGGTTGTAGTTAAGTTTCTGCCAGGGGCCGTAAACCCGCAGCGGCACCGGCGTCTCTTTCAGCCAGGCGATCAGCTTGTCATTGCCCTGCCAGCCGCCGCTGACCAGCACCTTAAAGCGCGTATCGCACTGCTCGCGAACCAGGTCCAGCGCCCCTTCGCCCGTAAGCGTCAGCAAAGACGAGCGCCCCTGCATATCGTTAAGCGTCAGCTCGCCGTTATCCAGCGTCGCCGCCGCGCTGAACTGCTCAAGAGTGGTGGCGTTATCGTAATCCTGCTGCGCTTTTACGTCGCCGTTGCTGCGGGCCACCGCCTGCTGAATAAGCTGCTGGAAGTTCATGCCTTCAAGCCGGGAGTGACTCATCATCACGGAAGCGTCGCCGACCCAGCGCTCGCGGAAGGCTCTGGCATCAATTCTGTCGCCTTCAAACTCGCCATTCAGGGAAAGCTTGCCGGTCAGCGCAATGGGGTAATCAAAGGCTTTAAGAATCGAGCCGACTTCAATGTTCTCTAACTGCGCTTTGAACGCGGCGTGCGGCTCGTCGTTTCGCGCGTCCAGGCTGCCCGGCAGCGAAAGTTTGCCGTCGCCGAGATGGCCTTCCAGTTGCGAAATCGTCAACATTCCCGCGTCATTGGCAAGCTGGGCGCCAACGTTGGTGAATTCGAGCCCGCGCCAGCGCACTACGCGGGCGTGAAGATTGGCCCTGGCGGTAAAACCGCGCAGCTCATGATACTGCGCTTCCTCCACCTCGCTTGCGACGACAGGGCGCGGCAGCGAAGCCTGCTGCTGCCCCTGCTGGGGCGCGGCTGAATCGGTGGCGGCGTCAGAGACCAGCAGGTTTTCGAAATTAAGCCGATCAGACTGCAAATCAAGCGTCCACTGCGGCTTATCCGCCAGCACTACGCTCCCCTGCCCTGTCAGCGCGCTGTCGTTCGCTTTAAGATTAAGCTGCGAGAAAGAGAGGGTTTTTGACGCTTCCTGCCACTGCGCCTGCAGCGTCGCCTGGCCGTTTATCCCCTGGCGCGGCAAATCGGCACCCTGAAGCTGCCAGCTGAACTGCGAAACCGAGGCGAGCAGCCGCTGAGGATAGTCCGCCGCGTTCAGATGCGCCGTTAGCGAGAAGGTTAAATCGCGCTGATCGCGATTCACCCTGGCGCTCATTTCAAGCTGCGCCTGATCTTTCTCATCCTGCTCCATTTGCAGGTTAAGGTTACGCACCGTGACCTGCTCATCGTTTTCATGCTGGAACACCAGCAGGCTGTCGGCCACTTTCAGACGAGAGATATCAAACGACCAGCCGCGCTCGCTTTCCTGCGGCGCCACGCCGCCTTTCGGCCCAACCGGCGCCCCTTGCGGGTGGCGCTCTTCGCTTTGCGGAGTCAGTTGCACCACGGCGCCTTTCAGCATCACCTGGCGCACCTCTAAGCGATGCGAGAACAGCGGCAGGAGCGCTACGTCAAGGCGCATATTGTCGGCGCTCACCATCGGCACGCTCGCGCCCGGCGCGGTAAGACTCATGCGGCCGGACAGAATGCTCAACTGCGGCCATACATGCCAGCGCAACGGGCCGTCGAGCTTGAGCTGATAGCCGCTGCGCGCCTCGACCTGGCGAACCATATACGCGCGAAAATCGTTAGGATTGACCAGCAGAACAAGCGCGGAAAGGCCGGCGAAAAAGACCACCAGCAGAATCATCAGCGCGGTCAGAAGTCGTCTCATGTCATCCTCAGTTGACTGTGCCGACAGGCTCAGTCTTTATCAATTCGACTGGCGACCGCACCCTGCTGATCGCGATATTTAGCATCCTGACGGCGGTTATAAGGCCGCGCGGCGGGGCCTGAAAGCGGCTCGAAGCTGAGCGCACCGATAACCATGCCGGGGCGCAGCGCCAGCGGCAGCTTGCCGGAGTTATAAAACTCAAGCACGATGCAGCCCTGCCAGCCCGGGTCGATTCGGTGCGCGGTCACATGGACCATCAACCCCAGGCGCGCCAGCGATGAGCGCCCGTCAAGCCAGCCGACTAAATCTGCAGGCAGCGTGACGGATTCAAGCGTTACCGCCAGCGCCAGTTCGCCCGGATGCAGGAAAAACGCCTCGCCGTCGTTAAGAACTATCTCGTCGCTCATAACGCGATCGAGCGCGGCGCTGACTTCATCCTTCGGTCCGCTGAGATCGATATACGCGGCGGTATGGCCGCTAAAAGTACGGAATTTATTGCCGAGGCGCACATCCACGGTCGCGCCGTTGATGCGCTCCACCGGTGGACGCGGGGTGATCGACAAACGGCCTTCATCAAGCCAGGCTTCAATATCTCGGTCACAAAGACGCATCGCACGCTCTCCTGTTGTGCTGTTGTCCCGGCCTGCAGGCCGGGAGCGGAGGTAACTCTTTGAACGTTACACGCAAAATCTGCGTTATTCAAAAAACTGGCTGATTTTAGCCTTCAGGATATCAATCGCGATGCGGTTTTTTCCGCCGCGCGGCACGATGATATCGGCATACTGTTTGGAAGGGTCGATGAACTGCAGGAACATCGGGCGCACCGTTTTCTGATACTGCGCCATCACCGAGTCCATTGAGCGGCCGCGCTCATTCACGTCGCGCTTGATGCGGCGCATCAGGCAGATATCAAGCGGCGTATCGACGAAAATAGAGAAGTTCATCTCTTCACGCAGGCGCGCGTCGGTCAACAGCAGGATCCCTTCCAGAATAATGACCTTTTTCGGCTCGATATGAACGGTTTCTTTCATGCGGGTGTGTTCAACATAGCTGTACACCGGCAGCTCGATGGGCTTGCCCGCCTTCAGCATTTGCAGATGTTGAAACAGCAGATTGTGGTCCATCGCGCTTGGATGGTCGTAGTTGGTTTTAACCCTTTCTTCCATCGACAGATGACTTTGATCTTTGTAATAGCTGTCTTCCGGAATTACACCAATGTGTTCATCACCTACCTGTTCACGTAACTCCCGATAGAGCGTACTGGCGATTAAACTCTTACCTGAAGCCGATGCGCCGGCGATACCGATAATGACGCATTGATGGGACTTGTCAGTCATAAATTAGCGACCTGGTTTACTTAATTGTTAAGGAAGGGAGACGCGGGGGGCGTCAAACGCCGCAATTATAGGGATTTCCCTGTGGTGATACCAGCAAGAGCTTAATCGCGTCTGGGTGCGCCATAAAATCTGCTGAAAAAACAATAAGCCAAAAGTCGCAGGCGCAGATAAATCTCTACGAAATAATTATGACGGCGGAAAGGCAATTTCTGATCGTGCGCCATAGGAATTGTAAATTGTTTGTACTAGCATACCGAAAACTCTTTTTAAGATGCGTCCGGGCCTTGCTCCTGACGGCAATGCTTTTGCGGATTATGCGGTAATGACCAATAAAAAGAATAAGCGCGCTTTAGTTGCTACGCCACAGCCCCTGTTGCGCTGCCTGACGCTTGGGCTGCTTTCCTTTATTTTTACGCTATTTTCGCTGGAGCTGACGCTGCTCGGCACGATGCTGGCGCCGCTGTGGTTTCCCACGTCCTTAATGATTGTGGCGTTTTATCGCCACCCGCTGCGGCTGTGGCCCGGCATCGCCGTCGCCTGTTCGCTCGGCAGCATAGCGGCGACCATCGCGCTTTTTTCCGTCCAGCATGTCTTGCTGGGGTATACCTTTATTAACCTGTTCGAAGCGCTGGTCGGCGCGGTTTTGCTGCGAAAGTTACTGCCTTATTACAACCCGCTGCAGAATCTTAATAACTGGCTGCGGCTGGCGCTTGGCAGCGCGCTTATTCCTCCGCTTCTCGGCGGCCTGCTGTTACTCGCCTTTACTCACCCGGCCGACCCGCTGCGCAGCTTTTGCGTCTGGGTGCTTTCTGAAGCTATCGGCGCGCTGTCGCTGGTGCCGCTGGGGCTACTTTATAAATCGCACTATTTATTGCGCCATCGCGACCCGCGCCTGTTGCTGGAAACGCTGGGCACGCTCGCCGCTACGCTTTTCCTGAGCTGGTTCGCGCTGCATTATCTCCCCTGGCCTTTTACCATCGTTATCGTGCTGCTGATGTGGAGCGCTCTCCGGCTGCCGCGCCTGGAGGCCTTCGTCGTTTTTCTCGCAACGGTAATGGCGGTTTCCTTTATGCTCGCCTCCCAACCAGAGCTGGTGCAGTTGCCGAAGCCTAATGCGATGGCGAATGCGCCCTGGTTGCCCTTTTTGATGATTTTGCTACCAGCTAATATCATGACGATGGTGATGTACGCTTTTCGCGAAGAGCGTAAGCATATTTCTGAAAGCGAAGCGCGTTTTCGCAACGCCATGGAGTATTCCGCTATCGGCATGGCGCTGGTCTCGACAGACGGTCAGTGGCTGCAAGTCAACAAAGCGCTGTGCCGTTTTCTCGGCTACACCCCGGAGCAACTGCGCTCGCTGACCTTTCAACAGCTGACCTACCCGGAAGATTTGCACGGCGACCTCGAACAACTCGACAAGCTCACGCAGGGCATTATCAATAATTATTCTCTGGAAAAACGGTATTACACCAGCAATGGGGATATCGTCTGGGCGCTGCTGGCGGTTTCGGTCGTGCGCCACACCGACGGCTCGCCGCTCTACTTCATCGCCCAGGTGGAGGATATTACCGATCTCAAGCATACCGAGTGGGTTAATAAGCGTCTGATGGAGCGCATTACCCTTGCCAACGAAGCGGGCGGCATCGGCATCTGGGAGTGGGAACTGGGTCCTGACGTGATTACCTGGGACAAACGGATGTTTGAGCTTTATGACGTGCCGCTGCATGTCAAACCGACCTGGCAGCTCTGGCGTGAACGGCTCATTAAAGAAGACAGGCCGCTTGCGGAGAAGACCGTTCAGGAAGCGCTGCGCAACCGCATTCCCTTTAAGCTTGAATTTCGCATTCAGGTTCAGGGCCGTATTCGTCATATCCGCGCCCTGGCCAACCGCGTGCTGAATAAAAACGGCGAAGTGGAACGCCTGCTTGGCATCAACATGGACATGACCGAAGTAAAACAGCTTAACGAAGCGTTGTTTCAGGAAAAAGAGCGTTTGCACATTACGCTCGACTCCATTGGCGAGGGGGTTATCTGCGCCGATCAGGAGCTGAACGTCACCTTCATGAATCCGGTGGCGGAAAAAATGAGCGGCTGGACGCAGGAGCAGGCGTTGGGTCAGCCGCTCGCAAACGTGCTGCGCATTACGGTGGGGGATAACGGCCCGCTGCTTGATAACATCCACAGCGGCGACTCATCCCGCACCAGCGCCATTGAACAGGATATCGTTTTACACTGCCGCAGCGGCGGCGCTTACGACATCCACTACACCATCACGCCGCTCAGCACGCTCGACGGGCAGAATATCGGCTCGGTAATGGTTATCCATGACGTCACTGAATCGCGCAAAATGCTGCGCCAGCTCAGCTATAACGCCTCGCATGACGCCCTGACTCATCTCTCCAACCGCGTCAGCTTTGAAAACCACCTCAAGCGCTTGTTGCAAAGCGTAAATGACAACCATCAGCGTCACGCGCTGGTGTTTATCGATCTCGATCGCTTTAAAGCGGTTAATGATACCGCCGGCCACGCGGCGGGCGACGCGCTGCTGCGCGAGCTTGCCTCAATGATGCTTGGCATGCTGCGCACCACCGATGTGCTGGCGCGCCTTGGCGGCGATGAATTCGGCCTGCTGTTGCCTGATTGCAGCGTGGATAACGCCCGCACCATTTCCGAGCGCCTGATTGCCGCCGTCAATGATTACCATTTTATCTGGGAAGGCCGGCTGCACCGTATCGGCGCCAGCGCCGGGATTACCATGATTGACGCCAGCAATAATCAGGCCTCTGAAGTGATGTCGCAGGCGGATATTGCCTGCTACGCCTCAAAAAATAACGGTCGCGGCGTAGTGACGCTGTATGAGCCGCAACAGCAACGGCTACAGCAAAGCCGCGAAGCGCTGCCGCTCGATGAACAGTGGCGCATGATAAAAGAGAACCCGATGGCGTTAGTCGCGCGCCCTGTCGCATCGCCCCGCATACCGGAAAGCACCAGCTTTTTGCTGCTCTCAGTCCGACTGTGGACCAGCGAAGGCACGGTAGTGGAAGAGCAGGCGTTTCGTTCCACCATCAACGAAACGGAACTGTTGCATGCGCTCGATCGCCGCGTACTGCACGACTTCTTTAACGAGCACGCCGCCGACGCGGCGCGCAAAGGCTTTGGCGTCGCGCTGCCGCTCTCCGCGGGAATAACCGGCCCGCGTCTGGTTGATGAACTGCTGGATTTGCTCGACGCCGGTCCCTTCCCGCCTCGCCTGCTGCATCTGGTCATCAATAGCGACGCGTTTGAAAAAGATCCGCTCATGACCAGCCGCCAGCTTGACAGGCTGCGCCAGGCGGGTTGCCATATCATCCTGAGCCATGTCGGCCGCGACCTGGAGGTCTTTAACCACATCAGCCGCGCCGTTGCGGATTATGTCATGCTCGATCCGGAAGTGGTGATGAACGTCCATACCAATCTGATGGACGAAATGCTGGCTACCATCGTGCTGGGCCACGCGCGGCGGCTCAAGGTCGCCTGCATCGCCGGCCCCGTGGCCCATCCGGTCATGATGGAGACGCTGGCGGGCATCGGCGTCGACATGGTTTACGGTGACGCCCTGGCGCCAGGGCAGCCGCTCAGCCTGCTGCTCAACAGCAGCTATTTCGCCATCAACTGATCGTCAGGCCGCCAGCCGTAACTAAACCAGATATGCAGCAGCGCGTAGGAGCGCCACGGCTGCCAGCGCAGCGCATAACGGCGAATTTGCGCAGGCGTCATACCGGCGAAGCGCTGTTTGATGGCGTAGTCGTCAGCCAGAAAAACATCCGGCGCCTGCCAGCCGCGCAGTGCGAAATAGTTCGCCGTCCAGCGGCCTATGCCGGGCATTTGCATGAGCGCTTTCATCCCATGCTCTACATCCGTCGGCCGCGTCAGGGGGAAGCGCCCCGCTTCGCATTCGCGGGCCAGATGAATAAGCGCCTCGGCGCGCTTAAGCGGCATCCCCAGCGTCTTCAGCACCAGCGGGTCGGCCAGCGCCAGCTGTGCGGCGGTGGGAAAAAGCCGCCATTCTCCCTGCGCATCCAGCGGCGCGCCATACGCCGCCACCACTTTGCCGGTCAGCCGCGCCGCCTGCTTGACGCTGACCAGTTGACCGAGAATGGCGCGTACGCCCTGCTCAAACACATCCATGCAGCCCGGCAACCGCAGGCCGGGGCGGTTGCTTGCCAATTCGCCCAGCGTCTGGTGAACGATAGCCGGGTTCATATCCAGATCCAGCAGCCGACGCACGCGTTCAACCACCTTATCGACGACAGGCTGCAACCCTTCGCTTATCTCCACCTCCAGATGATGATTTTCCGCACGCGGCGTCAGCGTCAGCCATCCGTGATGCCCTTCCATCGCGAGCGTGCGGCGGTAGCGCTCGGGCGTGACGGTTTCTACGCCTTCAACGGCGCGGTCACCCAGAAAAGCGAACATCCACGTCCAGTCATAGGGCGGCTGATAGCTAAGGATTATCATGGCGTCTCCTTTGTTAATGATTTCCTTAGCATAATGGGTAATCGCGCTTTTCGCCTTGCCCACATATTCTGTTTGCCCGGCAGGCCGCATTCGGCTAAAGTCGCCCCCCTTCTTCACCGGCATGGGGATAACGATGTTTATTGGTTTTGACTACGGCACCGCCAACTGTTCGGTAGCGGTGATGCGCGAGGGCTCGCCGCAGCTGCTGACGCTGGAAAACGGCTCGCCGCTTCTGCCTTCCATGATAAGCGCGCCGACGCGCGAAGCCGTCAGCGAATGGCTTTATCGCCACCACGGCGTCGCCGCGCAGGAAAAAGAGACGCAGGCGCTATTAAGACGCGCCATCGCTTACAACCGCGAAGAAGATATTGAGGTGACGCCAGGCAGCGTGCTGTTTGGCCTGAACGCGCTTGGGCACTATATGGTCGACCCGGAAGAGGTCTGGTTCGTCAAGTCGCCGAAATCCTTCCTCGGCGCAAGCGGCCTGAAGCCGCAGCAGGTGGCGCTGTTTGAAGACCTGGTCTGCTCCATGATGCTGCACATCCGCGACACGGCGCAAACTCAGACGCAGGAAGCGATAGACCAGGCGGTAATTGGCCGCCCGGTTAACTTCCAGGGGCTCGGCGGCGATGAAGCGAACGCGCAGGCGCAGGGCATTCTGGAGCGCGCGGCGAAACGCGCAGGCTTTCGCGATGTCGTGTTCCAGTTTGAACCGGTGGCGGCCGGGCTTGATTTCGAAGCGACGCTCAAAGAAGAGAAGCGCGTGCTGGTCGTGGATATCGGCGGCGGCACCACCGACTGCTCTTTACTGCTGATGGGGCCGCAGTGGCGTGGACGCCGCGACCGCGAGGCGAGCCTGCTTGGCCACAGCGGCTGTCGCGTGGGCGGCAACGATCTTGATATCGCGCTGGCGTTCAAACAGCTCATGCCGCTGCTGGGGCTTGGCGGCCTGACGGAAAAAGGCACCGCCCTGCCGGCGCTGCCCTGGTGGAACGCCTGCGCGATTAACGACGTCCCGGCGCAGAGCGATTTTTACAGCGCAGCCAATGGTCGCCTGCTGGCGGACCTGGCGCGCGACGCGCGGGAAAGCGAAAAGGTGGCGCGGCTGCAAAAAGTCTGGCGTCAGCGTCTGAGCTACCGGCTGGTGCGCGCGGCGGAAGAGAGCAAAATCGCCCTTTCCGGCGCCCGCGAGACCCGCGCGATGCTGCCGTTTATCGCCGAGGCGCTGCAAACCGATATCACCCAGGAAGCGCTGGAGGCTGCGCTTGCCCAGCCGTTGCAGCGCATTCTTGAGCAGGTTTCCCTGGCGCTGGAGGAGAACCGCGAGCGTCCGGATGTGATTTATCTCACCGGCGGCAGCGCCCGTTCTCCGCTGATTAAAACGGCGCTGGCGCAGCAGTTGCCCGGCATTCCCATCATGGGCGGCGACGACTTCGGCTCGGTTACCGCCGGGCTCGCGCGTTGGGCGCAGGTGGTGTTTGGCTAAGGCTTAAAGGGGAAACGTCGACGTTTCCCCGTTCATTTCCACTTTAAGCGAAAGTTTGCCGCCCAGCGCCTCAATATAGCGTTTGAGCGTAATGAGTTTGATATCCACGCCGCGTTGCTCCAGGGCCGCGATCGCAGGCTGAGTCACGCCCATGATTTCCGCAACCTGCTGCTGAGAGATAGCAAGTGTTTCACGCAGCCGTTGAAGTTCAACCTCCAGCACGCTTTCTTCCGCCATCTTTTTTACCCGCTTGCGCCGTTCTGGCGGCATTTGCGCGATGACATCCTGCAATGTTTTCATTTTGTTTTCTCCACTGAAAGCAGATGGCGCGAAAACGCCTCGTCGGCAAGACGAATGCAGGTCTCGTAAAAACGCTTCTGATTCGATTTATCGCCACCGCACAAAACCACAGCCCGACGCTGCGGGTCGAATGCATAAAACAGTCGATAAGGCGCGCCTGAAAAAAGAAAACGCAACTCTTTCATATTCACAAAAGCCGAACCTTTTACCCGGTCGGTCCAGGGGCGGCCTAACAGGGGACCATACTGTTCAAGCTTCGCCAGTTCCGCAATAGCTTTATCCTGCAACTCAGGGCGTTGCTGCTGATACCACTGCATAAATTCAGGGCTAAAAAGCACAGTCCATGTCATGCCTGCTCCATAAATTGTAGTTTATATTTTATCGATAAACCACACTTTAAGCGCGGATAACCATCACCACGAGCCTGTCGGCATAACTTTGCGAGGTATTTCCCGCAACCCGCGCCATTCAGACTTATCCTGACCTTGTTTCATATTTCCTCCATTATTCTCCGGCGTCGCGTCACTAAACTAGTATCATTACGCCTAATCGTTTCAGGAAAAGAAGACGTTTAACTTATGAAAGGCAATAAGCATTCCCGCTGGTGGCTGTGGGCTGGCGTTGTCGTGGTGGTGATTGCCGCCGTGCTGTACTGGCGCAACGCGCATCAGAGCCCGCCTGAGTCATCGCAAGCTTCCGCGCAGCAGCGCCCGACGGCTGGCGGCCGTAAAGGGATGCGCGGCGGAGCGCTTGCGCCCGTACAGGCCGCCGTCGCCACCAGCCAGACCGTGCCGCGCTATCTCACCGGCCTTGGTACCATTACCGCCGCCAATACCGTTACGGTGCGAAGCCGCGTCAACGGCCAGCTGATGGCGCTCCACTTCAAGGAAGGCCAGCAGGTAAAAGCAGGCGATCTGCTCGCAGAGATCGATCCGAGCCAGTTTAATGTCGCGCTCGCCCAGGCGCAGGGGCAACTTGCCCGCGATAAGGCAACCCTCGCCAACGCCCGCCGCGACCTGGCGCGCTACCAGCAGCTTTCAAAAACCAATCTGGTTTCACGTCAGGAGCTTGACGCCCAGCAGGCGCTGGTGAGCGAAACCGCAGGCACCATCAAAGCGGATGAAGCGGCGGTCGCCAGCGCGCAGTTGCAGCTCAACTGGAGCCGCATTACGGCGCCGATTGACGGCCGGGTCGGTTTAAAGCAGGTGGATATCGGCAACCAGATTTCCAGCAGCGACACCACCGGCATTGTGGTGCTGACGCAAACCCATCCTATTGACCTCGTTTTTACCCTGCCGGAGAGCGAAATCGCCACGGTCGTACAGGCGCAAAAAGCGGGCCAGACCCTGACGGTGGAAGCCTGGGATCGCACCAACAAGCAGAAACTCAGCACCGGCGCGCTGTTGAGCTTTGATAACCAGATAGACGCCACCACCGGCACCATCAAGCTGAAAGCGCGTTTTGAAAACCAGGACGACGCGCTGTTTCCTAATCAGTTTGTTAACGCCCGCATGCTGGTGGCTAAAGAAGAGAACGCCGTGGTTATCCCTACCGCCGCGCTGCAAATGGGCAATGAAGGCAACTTCGTCTGGGTGCTGAACGACAAAAACCAGGTCAGCAAGCACACCGTCACCACCGGCATTCAGGACAGCGAAAAAGTGGTGATTACCGCCGGACTGTCGACGGGCGACCGCGTAGTCACCGATGGCATTGACCGTCTGACCGAAGGGGCGCACGTAGAGGTAGTTGAGCCTCAGGCGCAGGCGAGCGGTGAACAGAAAAAAGCGCCCGCCACCGGCTCTCACGCCGGGCCGCGCAGTGAGGCCTCGCGCACGGGAGCCGCGTCCTGATGCAGGTGTTACCTCCGGGGTCTACAGGCGGCCCGTCGCGCCTGTTTATCATGCGTCCTGTCGCCACCACGCTGCTGATGGTGGCAATCCTGCTCGCCGGGATTATCGGCTACCGCTTTTTACCCGTTTCGGCGCTGCCGGAAGTGGACTACCCCACCATTCAGGTGGTGACCCTCTACCCGGGCGCCAGCCCGGATGTGGTGACGTCCGCCATTACCGCGCCGCTTGAGCGGCAGTTCGGCCAGATGTCGGGCTTAAAGCAGATGGCGTCGCAAAGCGCCGGCGGCGCTTCGGTGGTGACGTTGCAGTTCCAGCTGACGCTGCCGCTGGATGTCGCCGAGCAGGAAGTGCAGGCGGCGATTAACGCCGCCACCAACCTGTTGCCGAGCGACCTGCCCAACCCGCCGGTCTACAACAAAGTTAACCCGGCGGACCCACCCATCATGACGCTCGCCGTCACCTCCTCCGCCCTGCCGATGACGCAGGTGGAAGATATGGTGGAAACGCGTGTGGCGCAGAAAATCTCCCAGGTGGCGGGGGTGGGACTGGTGACGCTTTCAGGCGGCCAGCGTCCGGCGGTGCGGGTGAAGCTTAACGCCCCGGCGCTGGCCTCGCTGGGGCTGACCAGCGAAACGGTGCGCACTGCCATCAGCAATGCCAACGTCAACTCGGCGAAAGGCAGTATGGACGGCCCGACGCGGGCGATCACGCTCTCCGCCAACGACCAGATGACCTCCGCCGCCGAGTATCGCAACCTCATCATCGCGTACCAGAACGGCGCGGCGATCCGCCTGGGCGACGTGGCAACGGTGGAGCAAGGCGCGGAAAACAGCTGGCTTGGCGCCTGGGCTAACAAACAGCGGGCAATAGTAATGAACGTGCAGCGCCAGCCGGGCGCCAACATCATCACCACTGCCGACACCATCCGTCAGATGCTGCCGACGCTCACGCAGAGCCTGCCGAAGTCAGTGAAAGTAGAGTTGCTCACCGACCGCACCACCAATATCCGCGCCTCGGTGGATGACACCCAGCATGAATTGATGCTGGCTATCGCGCTGGTGGTCATGATTATTTACCTGTTTCTGCGTAACGTGCCGGCGACCATTATCCCGGCGGTAGCGGTGCCGCTCTCGCTGGTAGGCACCTTTGCGGTAATGGTGTTTCTTGATTTCTCCATCAACAACCTGACGCTGATGGCGCTGACCATCGCCACCGGCTTTGTGGTGGATGACGCCATCGTGGTGATTGAGAACATCTCGCGCTATATCGAAAAGGGCGAAAAACCGCTGGCCGCCGCGCTGAAAGGGGCGGGCGAAATCGGCTTTACCATTATCTCCCTGACCTTCTCACTGATAGCGGTGCTGATCCCCCTGCTGTTTATGGGCGATATCGTCGGCCGTCTGTTCCGCGAGTTCGCCGTTACGCTGGCGGTGGCTATCCTGATCTCCGCCGTCGTCTCGCTGACGCTGACGCCAATGATGTGCGCGCGCATGTTAAGCCATGCCTCGCTGCGCAAGCAGAACCGTTTCTCGCGCGCTTCTGAACGCTTCTTTGACCGGGTGATTGCGGGTTATGGTCGACTGCTGAAACGGGTGCTTAACCATCCGTGGCTCACGCTCGGCGTGGCATTGGGCACGCTGGCGCTCACCGTTCTGCTGTGGGTGCTTATCCCGAAAGGCTTTTTCCCGGTGCAGGACAACGGCATCATTCAGGGAACGCTGCAGGCGCCGCAGTCTACGTCGTTCTCCAGCATGGCGCAGCGCCAGCGGCAGGTGGCGGACGTTATCCTTAAGGATCCGGCCGTAGAGAGCCTTACCTCGTTTGTCGGCGTGGACGGCACGAACCCGTCGCTCAACAGCGCCCGCCTGCAAATCAACCTCAAAGCGCTGGACGAGCGCGACGACCGCGTGCAGACGGTTATCGAGCGCCTTCAACAGGCGGTGGCGAAGGTGCCCGGCGTGCAGCTCTATTTGCAGCCGATTCAGGACCTGACGATTGACACCCAGGTGAGCCGCACCCAGTACCAGTTCACGCTGCAGGCGAACTCCCTTGACGCGCTCAGCGTCTGGGTGCCGAAGCTGATGGATGAGCTGCGCACGCGCCCGGAACTGGCGGACGTCAGCAGCGACTGGCAGGATCAGGGGCTGGTGGCCTACGTCAACGTCGATCGCGCCAGCGCCAGCCGCCTTGGCATCAGTATGGCGGACGTGGATAACGCGCTCTATAACGCCTTCGGCCAGCGCCTTATCTCCACCATCTATACTCAGGCGAACCAGTATCGCGTGGTGCTGGAGCATGATGCCGCGGCGACGCCCGGCCTTGCGGCGCTGGACAACATTCGCCTCGCCAGCAGCGAGGGCGGCGCGGTGCCGCTAAGCAGCATTGCGAAAGTGGAGCAGCGCTTCGGGCCGCTGTCGATAAACCATCTCGACCAGTTCCCGTCCACCACTATCTCGTTCAACGTGCCGGAGGATTACTCGCTGGGCGACGCGGTGCAGGCGGTAACCGAGGCGGAGCAGGCGCTCGCCTTCCCGACCGACATTACCACCTCTTTCCAGGGCAGCACGCTGGCGTTCCAGGCGGCGCTCGGCAGCACCATCTGGCTGATTGTCGCCTCGGTCGTGGCGATGTATATCGTCCTTGGCGTGCTCTATGAGAGCTTTATTCACCCGATAACCATTCTCTCAACGCTGCCCACCGCAGGCGTCGGCGCGCTGCTGGCGCTGCTGCTGGCTGGCAGCGAGCTGGATGTTATCGCCATCATCGGCATCATTTTGCTCATCGGCATCGTGAAGAAAAACGCCATCATGATGATCGACTTCGCGCTGGCGGCGGAGCGCGAACAGGGGATGTCGCCTTATGAAGCCATTTACCAGGCCTGCCTGCTGCGCTTCAGGCCCATTCTGATGACTACGCTGGCGGCGCTGCTTGGCGCGCTGCCGCTGATGCTCAGCACCGGCGTGGGCGCGGAGCTCAGGCGCCCGCTCGGCATCGGCATGGTGGGCGGCCTGCTGGTAAGCCAGGTGCTGACGCTCTTTACCACGCCGGTGATTTATCTGCTCTTCGACCGGCTTGCGAACGCAGCCCGCAGCCGCTTCCCGCAGCGTGAAGAGGAGGCGTAGGTGAAGTTTTACGCCCTCTTTATCTACCGCCCGGTGGCGACGATTTTATTAACCGCCGCCCTGACGCTCTGCGGCGTACTGGGCTTTCGCCTGCTGCCGGTCGCGCCGCTGCCGCAGGTCGATTTCCCGGTTATCATGGTCAGCGCGTCGCTGCCGGGCGCGTCGCCGGAAACCATGGCCTCGTCGGTGGCGACGCCGCTTGAGCGCTCACTCGGGCGCATCGCGGGCGTTAACGAGATGACCTCGTCAAGCTCCCTTGGCAGCACTCGCATCATTCTGGAGTTCAATTTTGACCGCGACATCAACGGCGCGGCGCGCGACGTGCAGGCGGCGATTAACGCCGCGCAAAGCCTGCTGCCAAGCGGCATGCCTTCGCGCCCAACCTACCGCAAGGCAAACCCCTCAGACGCGCCCATTATGATTCTGACGCTCACCTCGGAGACCTACTCCCAGGGCGAGCTCTACGATTACGCGTCGACGCAGCTTGCGCAAACCATCGCCCAGATTGATGGCGTGGGCGATGTGGACGTCGGCGGCAGTTCGCTGCCTGCCGTGCGGGTGGCGCTTAACCCGCAGGCGCTCTTTAACCAGGGCGTCTCGCTTGACGACGTGCGCAGCGCCATCAGCAACAGCAATGTTCGCCGTCCGCAGGGCGCGGTGGAAGACGCCAGCCGCCGCTGGCAGTTACAGACCAACGATGAGCTGAAAACCGCCGCCGAGTACCAGCCGGTCATTGTGCACTACAACAACGGCGCGGCGGTGCGCTTAAGCGATGTGGCGACCATCACCGACTCGGTGCAGGATGTACGTAACGCCGGGATGACGAACGCGAAGCCCGCTATCTTGCTGATGATCCGCAAGCTGCCGGAAGCCAATATCATCCAGACGGTGGACCGCATTCGCGCCAAAGTGCCGGAGCTTCGCGACACCATCCCCGCCGCTATCGATTTGCAGATAGCGCAGGATCGCTCCCCGACTATCCGCGCCTCGCTCGCCGAGGTGGAGCAGACGCTGGCGATTTCCGTCGCGCTGGTCATTCTGGTGGTCTTTTTGTTCCTGCGCGACGGGCGCGCCACCTTTATCCCGGCGGTAGCGGTGCCGGTTTCGCTGATAGGCACCTGCGCGGCGATGTATCTGTGCGGCTTTAGCCTCAATAACCTGTCGCTGATGGCGCTGACCATCGCCACTGGCTTCGTGGTGGATGACGCTATCGTGGTGCTGGAGAATATCGCCCGCCACCTGGAGTCGGGAATGAAGCCGCTGCAGGCGGCGTTGCAGGGGGTGCGCGAGGTCGGCTTTACGGTGCTCTCCATGAGCCTGTCGCTGGTGGCAGTTTTTCTGCCGCTGCTGCTGATGGGCGGCCTGCCGGGCAGGCTGTTCCGCGAATTCGCCGTCACGCTTTCGGTGGCGATAGGCATCTCCATGGTCGTTTCGCTGACGCTGACGCCGATGATGTGCGGCTGGCTGCTGAAAAGCGAAAAACCACACCGCCCCGCCCGCAAGCGCGGCGTGGGCCGACTGCTTATCGCCTTGCAGGGCGGCTATGCCCGCTCGCTGAAATGGGTGCTTAACCATGCGCGGCTGGTGGGCGTTATTTTTATCGCCACCCTCGCGCTGAACGTCTGGCTTTATATCGCCATTCCGAAAACCTTCTTCCCCGAGCAGGATACCGGCCAGCTGATGGGCGGCATTCAGGCGGACCAGAGCATCTCGTTCCAGGCGATGCGCGGCAAGCTGCAAAACTTTATGAAGATTATTCGCGACGACCCGGCGGTGGATAACGTCACCGGCTTTACCGGCGGCTCGCGGGTGAACAGCGGCATGATGTTTATTACGCTCACGCCGCGCGACGAGCGCAACGAAAGCGCCCAGCAGGTTATTGACCGGCTGCGTAAAAAGCTCGCCAAAGAGCCCGGCGCCAGTTTGTTTCTGATGGCGGTGCAGGATATCCGCGTCGGCGGGCGCCAGGCCAACGCCAGCTATCAGTACACGCTGCTTTCCGACGACCTCGCCGCGCTGCGGGAATGGGAGCCGAAAATTCGCGCCGCCTTCGCTAAGTTGCCCGAGCTTGCCGACGTTAACTCCGACCAGCAGGACAACGGCGCGGAGATGAACCTGATTTATGACCGCGAGACCATGTCGCGCCTTGGCATCAGCGTGCAGGACGCCAACAGCCTGCTGAACAACGCCTTTGGCCAGCGGCAGATCTCCACCATCTACGAAGCGCTTAACCAGTACAAGGTAGTGATGGAGGTGGACCCGCGTTATACCCAGGATATCAGCGCGCTGGACCAGATGTTTGTGGTCAACGGCGAAGGCAAACCGATCCCGCTCTCTTATTTCGCAAAGTGGCAGCCCGCGAACGCGCCGCTTTCTGTGAACCACCAGGGGCTGTCGGCCTCCTCCACCATCGCGTTTAACCTGCCGACCGGCGTGTCGCTCTCTGAAGCGAGCGCGGCTATCGAGCGCGCCATGGTCACGCTTGGCGTGCCCTCAACGGTGCGCGGCAGCTTCGCCGGCACCGCTCAGGTGTTCCAGCAGACGATGAACTCGCAGGTGATTCTGATCCTCGCCGCTATCGCCACGGTCTATATCGTGCTCGGCATTCTCTATGAGAGCTATGTACATCCGCTCACCATTCTCTCCACCCTTCCCTCGGCGGGCGTGGGGGCGCTGCTGGCGCTGGAGTGGTTTGGCGCGCCGTTTAGCCTGATCGCGCTCATCGGTATTATGCTGTTGATTGGCATAGTGAAGAAGAACGCCATCATGATGGTCGATTTCGCCATCGAGGCGCAGCGCAACGGCAATCTGACGCCGCAGGAGGCGATTTTCCAGGCGAGCCTGCTGCGCTTTCGCCCCATCATGATGACCACGCTGGCGGCGCTGTTCGGCGCGCTGCCGCTGGTGCTTTCCGGCGGAGACGGTTCGGAACTGCGTCAGCCGCTCGGCATCACCATTGTCGGCGGGCTGGTCATGAGTCAGCTGTTAACGCTTTACACCACGCCAGTGGTTTACCTTTTCTTTGACCGCTTACGGCTGCGCTTTGCGCGCACGCCAAAACAGGATAAAACGCTATCGATAAGTGAGTAAGCCTATGACAGACCTGCCCAACAGCGTGCGCTGGCAACTGTGGATAGTCGCCTTTGGCTTCTTTATGCAGTCGCTCGACACCACCATCGTCAATACCGCCCTCCCCTCCATGGCGGAAAGCCTGGGGGAGAGCCCGCTTCATATGCACATGGTGATCGTCGCCTATGTGCTGACGGTAGCGGTGACGCTGCCCGCCAGCGGCTGGCTGGCGGACCGGGTTGGGGTACGCAATATCTTCTTTTGCGCCATTGTCATTTTTACGCTCGGATCGCTGTTTTGCGCCATGGCCAATACGCTCAACGGCCTGGTGGCGGCGCGCGTGGTGCAGGGGATCGGCGGGGCGATGATGGTGCCGGTGGGCAGGCTGACGGTAATGAAAATCGTCCCGCGCGAGCAGTACATGGCGGCAATGACGTTCGTGACGCTCCCAGGCCAGGTCGGGCCGCTGCTTGGCCCGGCGCTCGGCGGTGTGCTGGTGGAGTACGCCTCCTGGCACTGGATCTTCTTAATCAACCTGCCGGTAGGCGTAGTGGGCGCCATCGCCACCCTGTGGCTGATGCCGAATTACACCATGCAGACCCGGCGCTTCGATTTTTCCGGCTTTTTGCTGCTCGCGGTGGGCATGGCGGCGCTGACTATCGCGCTCGACGGGCAAAAAGGGCTTGGCATCTCGCCGGTGACGCTCAGTTTACTCATCTCGGCGGGGGCCGCCGCCCTTATCTTTTATCTCTGGCACGCGCGCGGTAATGAGTCGGCGCTCTTTAACCTGCGGCTTTTTGACACCCGAACCTTCTCGCTTGGCCTGTTCGGCAGCCTCTGCGGACGCATCGGCAGCGGCATGCTGCCCTTCATGACGCCCATCTTCCTGCAAATCGGCCTCGGCTTTTCGCCGTTTCACGCAGGGCTGATGATGATCCCGATGGTGCTTGGCAGCATGGGGATGAAGCGCATCGTGGTGCAGGTGGTGAACCGCTTTGGCTACCGCAACACGCTGGTGGTTTCCACGCTGGCGCTGGCGCTTATCAGCCTGCTGTTTATGTGGGTGGGGCTGATGGGTTGGTATTCTCTGCTGCCGGTGGTGCTTTTCTTCCAGGGCGTTGTTAACTCCGTGCGCTTTTCTTCCATGAACACGCTGACGCTTCGCGACCTGCCGGACGAGCTGGCAAGCGGCGGCAACAGCCTGCTTTCGATGGTGATGCAACTTTCCATGAGTATTGGCGTTTCGGTCGCCGGGATCCTGCTCGGCGCCTTCGGCCATAACCAGCTGGCGGCCGACAGCGGCATCGCGCATGAGGTTTTCCTCTACACCTATTTCTGCATGGCGGCGATCATCGCCCTGCCCGCGCTGGTTTTCGCCCGCGTGCCTAAGGACACCATGAAAAACGTCGTTATTGCGCGGCGTAAAAGGAGCCACAAGTAAATGAAATTCTGGCGGCCCGGCATCACCGGCAAGCTGTTTTTAGCGATTTTCGCCACCTGCATTCTGCTGCTTATCACCATGCACTGGGCGGTGCGGTTGAGCTTTGAGCGCGGCTTTATTGACTACATTAAACACGGCAACGAACAGCGAATGTCGATGTTAAGTGACGCCCTTGCCGAGCAATACACCACGCACGGCAACTGGGAATTTTTGCGCCATAACGATCGCTTCGTGTTTCAGATCCTCCGCTCGTTCGATCGGGAAAATGAACATGATGACCGTCCGCCGCCGGATCGCCCGCCGCCGGACCTGCCGCCTCACGGCTGGCGCACGCAGTTCTGGGTGGTCGATCAGGATCAGAACGTACTGGTTGGGCCGCGCGCGCCGGTGCCGCCGGACGGCGCGCGCCACGCAATCCAGGTGAATGGCGCCACGGTAGGCTGGGTTATCGCCTCGCCGGTCGAGCGGCTGACACGCAGCACGGATATTAACTTCGACAAGCAACAGCGGCGCACCAGCTGGCTGATTGTCGCGCTCGCCACGCTGCTGGCCGCGCTCGCCACCTTCCTGTTGGCGCGGGGGTTGCTGGCGCCGGTAAAACGGCTGGTGGAAGGCACCCACAGGCTGGCGGCGGGCGATTTCACCACCCGCGTGGCCTCTACAGGCCAGGATGAGCTTGGCAAGCTGGCGAACGATTTTAACCAGCTCGCCAGTACGCTTGAAAAAAACCAGACCATGCGCCGCGCTTTTATGGCCGACATCTCCCATGAACTGCGCACGCCGCTCGCCGTGCTGCGCGGCGAACTGGAAGCGATACAGGACGGCGTGCGGCAGTTTACGCCGGAATCGGTCGCCTCGCTGCAGGCGGAAGTAGGCACGCTCACGAAGCTTGTGGACGATCTGCATCAGCTTTCGCTTTCTGACGAAGGGGCGCTGGCTTATCAGAAAGCCCCGGTGGATGTGGTGAACCTGCTGGAGATGGCCGCTGGCGCGTTTCGTGAGCGCTTAGCAGGGCGCGGGCTTACGATTGCGCTCTCTTTGCCAGACAGCGCTCAGGTCTTCGGCGACCGCGATCGCCTGATGCAGCTTTTCAATAACTTGCTTGAGAACAGCCTGCGCTACACCGACGCGGGCGGCCAGCTGTTGATTCAGGGCGAAGCGCAACCAGGGCGGCTGGTGCTGACCTTTGCCGACAGCGCGCCGGGCGTGAGCGACGCGCAACTCGGGCTGTTGTTTGAGCGCTTCTACCGCGCCGAAGGGTCGCGCAACCGCGCCAGCGGCGGCTCCGGCCTTGGGCTTGCCATTTGCACCAATATCGTTGAAGCGCATGGCGGCACCATTTCCGCCGCGCATTCGCCTTTGGGCGGTGTAAGCATTACAGTAACCTTACCGCTCGATTCTGACCTGCCGAGAGATGTATGACCGATATGCCGATTGACGACAATGCGCCGCGTATTTTGATTGTGGAAGACGAACCCAAGCTCGGGCAGCTGCTTATCGACTATTTACGCGCCGCGAACTATGCGCCGACGCTCATCAGCCACGGCGACAAGGTGTTGCCCTGGGTGCGCCAGACGCCGCCGGACCTTATCCTGCTCGATTTGATGCTGCCGGGCACCGACGGCCTGACGTTGTGCCGTGAAATCCGCCGCTTCTCTGAGGTGCCGATTGTGATGGTTACGGCGAAGATTGAAGAGATTGACCGCCTGCTGGGGCTGGAGATTGGCGCCGATGACTATATCTGCAAGCCTTACAGCCCGCGCGAAGTGGTGGCGCGCGTGAAGACTATTCTGCGCCGCTGCCGTCCGCAGCGCGAGGTGCAGGCACTGGATGCCCAAAGCCCGCTGGTTATCGACGAGAGCCGTTTTCAGGCCAGCTGGTGCGAGAAAGCGCTGGATCTCACGCCTGCGGAATTTCGCCTGCTGAAAACACTCTCCAGCGAACCGGGCAAAGTGTTCTCTCGCGAGCAGTTATTAAACCACCTGTATGATGATTACCGCGTGGTAACGGACCGCACCATCGACAGCCACATTAAAAACCTGCGCCGCAAGCTGGAGGCGCTGGACGCCGAGCAGTCGTTTATTCGCGCCGTGTACGGCGTGGGGTATCGATGGGAGGCGGACGCCTGTCGGATGGGGTGACGCGCCCTCTTCGACAGCGGTGCTTCAAAGGCGGGCAGCACGGTACTACCCGCCCCTCCCCCTCTCAGCCCTTCCCCCTTTCAGCCCTTCCCCCTTTCAGCCTTCAGCGAAAACTTCGGCCTGTTCATTATCGGCCCTTGAAGCGCGGACGTTATCCGGCCTCAAAATTGCCTCAGCTTTTTTACGGTGGCCGGGTCACGCCGGCTGGACCCGGCGTGAGGGCATGTCGGCACAAGGATGTGCCGTCATGCCCGACCCGAAGCCAACGAAAAAAAGATGAGGTTTCCCGCTTAGCGGGCAATTTTGCGAGCCGGGAGCCGGGGTCGCCAGGGGGCTGGCGGCGAAGCCCCCTGGCACGTTCGCAGGAGTAGCACTTACATAGTGAAACAGCGCATCGCGAACGTAACACTAACTGCCCCAGCATAGAGTGATAGCCCCATAGCCCCATAGCCCCATAGCCCCATAGCGTTATAAATCTACAACAACCGTGGCTAACCGAAGCCCCGTTTGCACCGCGCTGCGCCTGGCGCTACAATTCCCGCCCTTAACGTGGGGGTAAAGGTGCCCCCGTCCGCCTTATTTCAGGCGGGTCTGACCTGTCATCAGAACGAGAACGCCATGTTTAAACCGGAACTCCTTTCGCCTGCGGGCACGCTGAAAAATATGCGTTACGCCTTCGCTTACGGCGCCGACGCCGTCTATGCGGGCCAGCCGCGCTATTCCCTTCGCGTGCGCAATAACGAATTCAACCACGAGAATTTACAGCTCGGCATTAATGAAGCGCACGCGCTGGGCAAGAAATTCTACGTGGTGGTGAATATCGCCCCGCACAACGCCAAGCTGAAAACCTTTATCCGCGATCTTAAGCCAGTGGTGGATATGGGTCCGGACGCGCTAATCATGTCCGACCCGGGGTTAATCATGCTGGTGCGCGAGCATTTCCCGCAGATGGATATTCACCTCTCGGTGCAGGCGAACGCCGTTAACTGGGCGACGGTGAAGTTCTGGAAACAGATGGGCCTGACCCGCGTTATTCTCTCCCGCGAGCTTTCGCTGGAAGAGATTGCCGAAATCCGCGAGCAGGTGCCGGATATGGAACTGGAGATCTTCGTCCACGGCGCCCTCTGCATGGCCTACTCCGGCCGCTGCCTGCTTTCGGGTTATATCAACAAGCGCGACCCGAACCAGGGCACCTGCACCAACGCCTGCCGCTGGGAATATAAAGTGCAGGAAGGCAAAGAGGATGAGATTGGCAATATCGTGCATATCCACGAGCCGATTCCGGTACAAACCGTTGAACCGACGCTTGGCGTCGGCGCGCCTACCGATAAGGTTTTCATGCTGGAAGAGGCGATGCGTCCGGGCGAGTACATGACCGCATTCGAAGACGAGCACGGCACCTATATCATGAACTCCAAAGACTTGCGCGCTATCCAGCACGTTGAGCGGCTGACGAAAATGGGTGTGCATTCGCTGAAAATCGAAGGTCGCACCAAGTCGTTTTACTATTGCGCCCGCACCGCGCAGGTTTATCGTCGCGCTATCGACGACGCCGCCGCTGGCAAGCCTTTCGACCCAAGCCTGCTCGAGACGCTGGAAGGGCTGGCGCACCGCGGCTACACCGAAGGTTTCCTGCGTCGTCACACCCATGACGACTACCAGAACTATGAATATGGCTACTCGGTTTCCGACCGTCAGCAGTTTGTCGGCGAATTTACCGGCGAGCGCAAAGGCGACCTCGCCGCCGTGGCGGTGAAAAATAAATTCTCCCTGGGTGATAGCCTGGAGTTGATGACGCCGCAGGGCAACGTGAGCTTTACGCTGGAGCACCTGGAAAACGCGAAAGGCGAGAAAATGGAGGTGGCGCCGGGGGATGGTTATACCGTCTGGCTGCCGGTTCCGCAGGATATGACGCTGGAATATGCGTTATTAATGCGCAATCTCGCTGGACAGACCACCCGCAATCCGCACGGTAAATAATTAATCTTAGTTATTTTTTCGGCGTGAATGATTTTAGAATCGGATCACACACGGTTACGATTGATCCGGTTATTATCCCAGCGCTGAAAAACATAACCGATAAATGCCAGCAGTACCAGGAACCACCTCCTTCGCCTGCGTAATCTCCCTTACGCAGGCTTATTTTTTTCTTCCATTTTCAGCCTCTTCTGACTGGCTGCGATAAACTCTGCGGTAGACTCTTTTCAGTGGGCTTTCAGAGGTCGCAATGGAAAATTACCCGGTGTCACTCATTATTCTTAACGGCAAGAGCGCCGATAACGACCTGCTGCGCAGCGCCGTTGAAATGCTCCGTGAAGAGGGCTTTACGCTGCACGTTCGCGTAACGTGGGAAAAAGGCGATGCTATCCGCTTTGTCGCCGAGGCGGCCAGGCTCGGCGTCGATACCGTTATTGCCGGCGGCGGCGATGGCACTATCAACGAAATCGCCACGGCGCTGGCGAAGCTCCCTGCGGATAAGCGTCCGGCGCTGGGCATCCTCCCGCTCGGCACGGCCAATGACTTCGCCACCAGCACCGGTGTTCCCGCTGAGCTGGATAAAGCGCTACAGCTGGCGATTATCGGCAAAGCGACGCCGATTGATATCGTGCAGGTTAACGACGACGCCTTTTTTATCAACATGGCGACCGGCGGCTTTGGCACCCGCATCACCACCGAAACGCCGGAAAAACTCAAGGCCGCGCTGGGCGGCGTCTCTTATTTAATCCATGGTCTGATGCGCATGGATACCCTTAAGCCGGACAGTTGCGAGATTCGCGGCGATAACTTTCAGTGGCAGGGCGACGCGCTGGTGATTGGCATCGGCAACGGGCGTCAGGCGGGCGGCGGCCAGCAGCTTTGCCCACAGGCGCTTATTAATGACGGCCTGCTGCATCTGCGGATTTTCACGGGCGAAGAGTTGCTGCCGGCGCTGCTGACGACGCTTACCCGCCCGGAAGAGAGCCCAAATATTATTGATGGCATATCGTCGTGGTTTGAAATCACCGCGCCGCATGAGATTACCTTTAATCTCGACGGCGAGCCGCTAAGCGGCCAGCATTTTCGCATCCAGGTGCAGCCCGGCGCGCTGAGCTGCCGTCTGCCGCCTGATTGCGAACTGTTAAAGTAATCCTGTTGTCTGGCGGGTGGCGCGTCTGAATACCCGGCCGCTTTCCCCGTCGGGAGGAGCGCTGCGCAGGCGCGTAACGCATCCTGTTTCATCGCCAAAAAAAACGCGCCCACAGGCGCGTTTTCTTCTGAGCAGGTCTGTCAGGCAATCGTTACTTTAGCGTCGAGGTAAACATCCTGCACCGCGTTAATCAGCTTCACGCCGTCGGCCATCGATTTCTTAAACGCTTTACGGCCGAGAATAAGGCCCATGCCGCCCGCGCGTTTATTGATAACCGCCGTACGCACCGCCTCTTCCAGGTCGGTATCGCCGCCTGCCGCGCCGCCTGAGTTAATCAGCCCCGCCCGGCCCATATAGCAGTTCGCCAGCTGGTAGCGCACCAGATCGATAGGGTTATCGGTAGTCAGCTTGCTGTAGACGCGCTCGTCGGTGTAACCGAATTTGACCGCATTGTAGCCGCCGTTATTTTCGGCCATTTTCTGCTTAACGATATCGGCGCCGATAGTGGCGGCAAGGTGGTTCGCCTGGCCGGTGAGATCGGCGCTCACATGGTAATCCACGCCATCTTTTTTAAACGATGAGTTACGCAGGTACGCCCACAGCACCGTCACCATGCCAAGCTCATGCGCGCGCTCGAAGGCGCTCGCGATCTCTTCAATCTGGCGGCGGGATTCTTCAGAGCCAAAATAGATGGTCGCGCCTACCGCCACCGCGCCCATGTTGAACGCTTGCTCAACGCTTGCATACAGCGTCTGGTCATACTGGGTCGGGTAGCTCAGGGTTTCGTTATGGTTAAGCTTCACAAGGAAGGGAATGCGGTGGGCGTAGCGGCGCGATACGGAGGCCAGCACGCCATAAGTGGACGCGACGCAGTTACAGCCCGCCTCGATAGCCAACTCAACAATGTTCTTCGGGTCGAAGTAGCGGGGGTTAGCGGCAAACGACGCGCCTGCCGAGTGTTCCACGCCCTGGTCGACCGGCAGGATTGAAAGGTAGCCGGTTCCCGCCAGGCGGCCGGTGTTGTACAGCGTTTGCATGTTACGCAACACCGCGGGCGGACGGTTGTTGTCGATCATTACCCGGTCAACATAATCCTCGCCAGGCAGGTAAAGCTGATCTGCCGGAATAGTCATACAACGATGCTGTAACAGGCTTTCGGCATCTTTGCCGAGCAACTGCGCAATATCTGTCATAACTCTCTCCCGTAATTTCGACGGGCTCCATACCCGTCGGCATGATGGTTCCCGCCCACGCAATCATGGGCAGAATCATCATGATACTGAACAGCAAGAATTGCCATACGAAAGAAGTTTTTCAGTTCATTCTGCTGGCACGCTTCACCACCAGGCATGAAAATGATGAACAGGCCCGATGCCTTCGCCGACTTCCAGCGTGTCCGCCTGCGCGAGCGCTTGCGAAAGCCACGTTTTCGCGGCCGCCACGGTCTCTTCCCAGCGTGGATAGCGCGGACGCAGCGCCGCTAACGCGCTGGAAAGCGTGCAGCCGGTGCCGTGCGTATTTTTGGTAACAATGCGTGGCGCGGTAAACCGGCGGGCGCCTTCGCGGGTAAACAGCCAGTCGGGACTTTCCGCATCGTCCAGATGCCCGCCTTTCATCAATACCGCTTCGCAGCCCAGCGTGAGCAGCGCCTCGCCCTGCTGATGCATCTCCTGTTCATTGCGCGCATGCGTGGTGCCAAGCAAGGCGGCCGCCTCCGGCAAATTCGGCGTGATGATTGACACATGCGGCAGCAGACGCTCGCGCAGCGTTTTCACCGCTTCAGCCGAGAGCAACGGATCGCCGCTTTTCGCCAGCATTACTGTATCCAGCACCACGTTTTTCACCTGATAGCGCGACAACCGCTCCGCCACGGCTTCCACAATATCGCTTTGCGCCAGCATGCCGATTTTGGTGGTATCGATACGCACGTCGCTGAACACCGAATCAAGCTGGGCGGCAACAAACGCAGGCTCGATACGGTAAACGGACTGCACGCCGCAGGTGTTTTGCGCCACCAGCGCGGTAATGACCGAGCAGCCGTAAGCGCCCAGCGCGGAAAAGGTTTTCAAATCGGCCTGGATGCCCGCGCCGCCGCTCGGGTCGGTGCCGGCGATAGTTAAGGCGTTGATGCGTTTCATGCGCAGGCCTCCCTATTCAACTGGTATAGCGCGTCGAGGAAAGCGGGTGTGAACGAGCCGGGCCCGGCGCAGCGTGTAACCGCCAGGCTGCCAGCGCGCTTCATCATCCAGCAGCCTGCTGCCACGTTTTCAAGCTGGCTGCCGGGCAGCGACGCGCAGGCGGCGACCACGGCGGAAAGCGCGCAGCCGGTGCCGACAACGCGCGTCATCAGCACATCGCCGCCGCGTACTGCCAGCGTGCGTTCGCCGTCTGTCACATAATCCACCTCGCCCGTCACGGCGACGACCGCGCCGCTGCGCCCGGCCAGTTCCCGCGCGGCGTTTAGCGCCGCTTCTGCGCGGTGCGTGCTGTCAACGCCGCGTCCGCCGCCGCGCTCCCCCGCCAGCGCGAGGATTTCAGAGGCGTTGCCGCGTATCGCCGCCGGGCGCAGCGCCAACGCTTCGCGGGCGAAACCGGTGCGAAAATCGAGCGCGCCGACGGCGACCGGGTCCAGCGTCCAGGGTCGGCTCGCCTGGTTTGCGCTCTCGATAGCCGCGAGCATCGCCCCGGCCCGCTCGCGGGTAAGCGTGCCGATGTTAATCAGCAGGGCGTCGGCAAGACGAGCAAACTGCGCGGCTTCATCAGGTTCAATGACCATCGCCGGCGACGCGCCAAGGGCGAGCAGCACGTTTGCGGTAAAGGTTTGCACTACCTCATTGGTCATGCAGTGAACGAGCGGGGAACGGGTACGAAATTGGGTTAAAACCGCGGCCGCTTGCGGGCCGGACAGCAGGTCAGGTTGCATCACGCTCTCCTGCCAGGCTTAAAAGAAGGGATACCGGGCAGGCATCTGACTTCCCTACGCTGGCATTATCCAGATCAGGTGGTACGGGTATTTCTCAGCCTTCACAAAGAAGGGCACCCCGAGTCATTAAAACAGCTTATTGTTCCGGCTTTTTGCCGTGGTGAATCAGGATATTCGCGAAGACCCGGGAAGTAAAGGCGCGGTCGCGGCTGGCACTCGTCCGCCGCCAGGATAACTCTCAAAAGGGAGCGACAGCGCAGCGCAGAGCCCGCCGGCCGTGGTAAATATCCCTTTCACTTTTTTATGTCATATTTCTATACACAGAAGCCCTTGCAACGCTTTGGCATGGCAAGGAAAGATACGCTGTCTTGCGAACCGTGAAACAAGCCCTGTACAACGTGGAGAGTATATGAACAAAACTAAAATGATGATTCTGGGCGCGCTGCTGACCGTAGCGGGAACCACTTTTGCCGCGCAGCCTGCGGCGCCAAAGGGGCTGGACGCCTATGAAGTCAAAGAATTTCATTCTGACTCGCGCAAGTTCGTCATCGGCGACATTGTGCCGGACATGTATCGCACCGAAGAGTACAACATCAAAAAATGGCAGCTTCGCAACCTGCCTGCGCCGGAAGCCGGAAGCCACTGGACCTACATGGGCGGCAACTATGTGCTGATAACCGACGCCGAAGGCAAAATCCTTAAGGCGATGAACGGTGATATTTTTTATCACCACTAACCGGGCCAGTCTGGCTTTACGCGTTTAGCCTCCCTCCTCAGGCCGCGCTCATTAAAGCGCGGCCTTATCGTTATCCTCTCTCCTCCTTCGCTGCTGCACCTTCCTTTTCCATTAAAGCAAATCGTTAAAATGCCGATACGTTTTAAATGATTAACAGTAAGGATGCTCTATGAAACGCGTGCTCGTTTTCCTTGCGCTGCTGTCTGGCGCTGCCAGCACCGCCGCCGCGAAACCGCTTACCGAAAGTTTACTGCGCTGCGACAGCCAGTTTTTTAATGCGCTTTATGCCGAACAGGCGAAATTCACCCATGCCGCCCCGCTCGTAAAAGACAACCAGGGCCACGCCTGGTTTGCCCCGCCCAAAGATAACGCCGGGATAGTCTGGTTCGCCCAGCCAGTCCACCTACAGCAGTTAACGCTTTCGGGCTACTACACGCAGCAGTCCGATCTGGATGAGTTTGGCAAATATTTCTTCTGGGGATGGGTTATTGAAGAGTCGCCGCAGGCGGTGATGGCGGCCCTTCCCGCGGCGCACTGGCAATCGGCAGGCGACGATTATATCACCAACGCAATGATCAAACGCCCGGGCGACAGCGCATGGCAGGTGAACAACACGGCGGTAAGCGGCATCGCGCCCGCTAAAGGCAGCGTGGAGAAACTGGCGATGTTGAGCGTGACCAAAGGCAAAACGACGCTGCTGTGTTCGTTGCAGGGAAGTGTTACCGAGGAAATTTTACTGCCGCTACGCCCGGATTTAACTGGAGGCAAAAAATGATTAAACCCCTTTTACTCTGTAGCGCCGTCGCGTTACTGACCGCGTGCGCAGGGGCAGGCAAACCGCAGCCGGTCGTGGCAGGCGATCCGCCGCACGGCGTGATTAAACTGCTGCTTGATGATAAAGGCGGCACGTACGCCGATCTGCGCGCCGTCTCCACCTGGCAGGGCAACGCCCGCCTGCGCCGGTTTTATCTTATCAATAATTACAGTGAGCAGACCGTTCTCAACAAGGACCCACGGCTTGTTATCACCAGCTCACGCGCAAATAACGTGATTAACTGCGATACGCAGGAGCGCACCCTGTTTGAGCGTATCTATTTTTCACAACCGTATGCGCAGGGTGAAGCCATCGCCGCGTCCAGTAAAGACGCCATCGGACAGTGGCGTTCTTTTCCTAAAGAGTCGCTTATCGGTATCGTCGCGGAGATGGTTTGCCAGATTGATCCCTCTCGGCTGAAGCCTGAGCCTGCGAAAAGCGAGCCGACGCTGTTGGGCGAGCTGTAAAAAATGCGATAAAGCCGCTAAACAGCGGCTTTATCGTCTCAGGCTGGCCGTAGCCGCGCCGCCAGACCGCGCAGGAAGTTACGCAGGAACTGGTCGCCGCACTCACGGTAATTTTTGTGGTCTTCAGCGCGCATCATGGCGGTCACTTCAGGCAGGGAGATACGGAATTTCTGCTCCAGCATGATAGCGACGATATCGTCGGTTTTCAGCGCGAACGCCACGCGCAACTTCTTGAGAATGAGGTTGTTATTGGTCTTACGCTCGGCGCGCAGCGCCGGTTTGCTCTCATCTTTGCCGCGGCGGGAGTAAATAAGCCCGTTGAGAAAGGCGTTCAGCACCACGTCCGGGCAGCGCAAAAAGCCGGGCTCTTCCTCTTTTTTGGCAAAGCCGACCATCTGCTCCACCGGCACGACGCTGTCCGCCAGCGCCAGAATAGCGACCATGTCATTGTTGTTGAGTTTCAGCATGTAGCGCAGGCTACGTATTACATCGTTATTAATCATTGCGGGCGTGTCTCACCGTTTTAGCTTTGCCGGGGGGCGGCAGTATAGCCCCATGACAGCGAAATACTACTACGCCGTTTTTAGCCCCAGCGTCTCTTTGAGCTTTTTCAGGTAGCGACGGCTTACCGGCACCGTCTGCCCATGGCGCAGCAGCAGCTCCGCCTGGCCGTTCTCCTCAAGGCGAATCTCTTTCAGGTGCGACATATTCACCAGATACTGACGATGGCAGCGCAGCAGCGGCGTGCGGCTCTCCAGCGTGCGCAGCGTGAGTTCGGTAAACCCCTCCTGCCCTTCGCTGTTAGTGACAAACACGCCGCTCATCCGGCTGGTGACAAACGCCACCTCTTCCATTTGTAGCAGGTAAATGCGGCTGTGTCCGGTACAGGGAATATACCTAAGCCCCTCTTCGCCAGGGCTTAGCAGCGAAATATCCTGCGTATGACGCTCGCTGCGCAGCCGGTTCAGCGTGCGGGAGAGTCTTTTAGTCTCAATCGGTTTCAGCAGATAATCAAAAGCGTGCTCTTCGAACGCTTGCACCGCGTACTCATCGAACGCCGTTAAAAAGACGATATAGGGGCGCTGCTCCGGGTCGAGCATGCCGACCATCTCCAGCCCTGAAATGCGCGGCATCTGGATATCCAGAAACAGCACGTCCGGGCGCAGGCGATGTACTGCGCCGATAGCCTCCACCGCGTTGGCGCATTCGCCGACGATGTCGATATCGCTCTCGTCCTGCAGCAACAGGCGCAGGTTCTCGCGCGCCAGTGGTTCATCATCCACGATCAGCACTTTTATCATGCTGTCTCCTCCAGAGGTAAACGTAGGGTAATACGGGTAAAACAGTCGGTTTTATAATCCACTGAGATGCCGCACTCGTCGCCGAAGCGCGCGCGCAGGCGTTTATCCACAAGGCTCATCCCAAGGCCGCTCTGGCCGGGCGTTGGCTGATAAAGCCCGGCGTTATCTTCTATTTCCACCAGCAAGTGGCCGCCTTCGCAGCGGGCGTTAAGCCTGATCTCTCCCGGCCCGAGCAGTTGCGACGTGCCGTGCTTGATGGCGTTTTCCACGATCGGTTGCAGCGTAAAGGCCGGCAGCCGCACATGGGCGTGTTCCTGCGGCAGGTCGAGCCGCACTTTGAGATGTGACTGAAAGCGCGCCTGCTCAATTTGCAGGTAAGCGTTCACATGCTCAATTTCATCGGCCAGCGTGACGATTTCCGCCGGACGCTTAAGGTTTTTACGAAAGAAGGTCGAAAGATACTGCACCAGCTGGCACGCCTGGTTGCTGTCGCGGCGGATAACCGCCATGAGCGTGTTGAGCGCGTTAAACAGGAAATGCGGGTTCACCTGAGCGTGCAGCAGCTTAATTTCAGACTGCGCCAGCAGCGCGTTTTGCCGCTCATACTGCCCGGCCAGGATCTGCGCGGAAAGCAGCTGCGCGATGCCCTCACCCAGCGTACGGTTGATAGAACTAAACAGGCGGTTTTTCGCTTCATAAAGCTTGATGGTGCCGATAACCCGGCGGTTTTCGCCGCGCAGCGGAATAACCAGCGTCGAGCCAAGCTTGCAGTTCGGGTGCAGCGAGCAGCGGTACGGCACTTCGTTGCCGTCAGCGTAAACCACCTCGCCGGTTTCCAGCGCGCGCTGCGTCCAGCGCGAAGAGATGGGGTTGCCGGGAAGGTGGTGATCGTCGCCGATGCCGGTGAAGGCGAGCAGCTTTTCGCGATCGGTGATAGCCACCGCGCCGATATCCAGCTCCTTATACAGCACCTGCGCCACCTTCATGCTGTTCTCCACGTTAAACCCCTGGCGCAAAATCCCCTCGGTGGAGGCGGCGACCTTCAGGGCGGTGGCGGAAAAAGCGGTAGTGTATTTTTCAAACATGGCGCGCTTGTCGAGCAGGATGCGCATAAAAAGCGCCGCGCCGACGGTGTTAGTGACCATCATCGGCGCGGCGATGTTTTTCACCAGTTCCAGCGCATCGGCCCACGGACGGGCTATCAGCAAAATGATCCCCATCTGCACCAGCTCCGCCACGAAAGTGATGGCGCCCGCGGTCAACGGCGTAAAGACTTTGTCGCTGCGCCCGCGGCGCACCAGAAAGCTGTGCACCAGCCCACCGAGCAGCCCTTCTACAATGGTGGAGACCATACAGCTCAGCGCCGTCATGCCGCCCATGGAATAACGATGCAGCCCGCCGGTCAGCCCGACCAGGCCGCCCACCAGCGGGCCGCCGAGCAGGCCGCCCATCACGGCGCCGATGGCGCGGGTGTTGGCGATGGAATCCTGAATATGCAGGCCGAAATAAGTGCCCATGATGCAGAAAATGGAAAAGGTGACATAGCAGAGCAGCTTGTGCGGCGGGCGTACCGTCACCTGCATCAGGGGAATGAACAGGCGGGTTTTGCTCATCAGCCAGGCGATGACCAGAAAGACACACATCTGCTGAAGCAGCAACAGCACCAGATTGAACTCGTACATCATCCCACCCCTTCGTTCGAAAGGGCGTAAAATACTCCGCCGCGCTATAACTTTCTATGAAGGTATACAAAAAATTGATGTCATTACGCCTCACTTAAGAAAAAGGAGTGGTTGTGGAGATAAGAGCCTGGCAGGAGAGCGACAGACCTTTTTTACGCACGCTTTATCTGCATGCGCGACGTGAAAGCTGGCCCTGGCTTCAGGGGGAGCGCTGGCGGCTTGAGGATTTTGATGCCGAAACGCTGGGAGAGAAAATTTGGGTGGCGCTGGACGAGGGGCGTCGGGTGGGGTTTGCGTCCGTGCTTGAAAGCGACAATTTCCTCCACTGCCTGTTTGTCGACCCGGACGCCCAGCGTCGCGGCGTGGGCAGCGCGCTGCTTAAACACGTGCAGCGCCAGTTCAGCGGCACGGGCGCGCTGAAGTGCCTCGCGAAAAACGAACGGGCGCTGGCTTTTTACGAACGACACGGCTGGCAGCCGCAGGCGCGGGGGGAGAGCGAACAGGGAGAGTATGTGCTGATGCATTACCGGCTGCCCTGAAGCCAGGGCAGCCGCGAAGGTTACACCGCGCGGAAGGCGATATCGCCGGGGATGACTTCCCCCTGCCAGTAAAGCTGAGCCGCCACGCGTCCCGCCAGCTGGCGGTAGAGGGTGGTGAACTCGCTGTCCGGACGGGCGATAACGGTCGGCGTGCCGTTATCGAGATCTTCACGCAGCGAAATGTGCAGCGGCAGCTGGCCGAGCAGCTGCGTATGGTAGGTTTCCGCCAGCTTCTGCGCGCCGCCGGTGCCGAAAATCGGCTCGTGGTGGCCGCAGTTGCTGCAAATGTGCATGCTCATGTTCTCGACGACGCCGAGCACCGGCACTTCTACCTTTTCGAACATCACGATGCCTTTTTTGGCGTCGATCAGCGCGATATCCTGCGGCGTTGTCACTACCACCGCGCCGGTGACCGGAATATTCTGCGCAAGCGTCAGCTGAATGTCGCCCGTGCCCGGCGGCATATCCAGCACCAGATAGTCGAGATCCGGCCACATGGTTTCCTGGAGCAGCTGCATCAGCGCTTTGCTCGCCATCGGCCCGCGCCACACCATGGCGTTGTCGTCGGTGACCAGATAGCCGATGGAGTTAGTGGCAAGCCCATGCGCCACGATCGGCGCCATGTGCGTGCCGTCCGGCGACGTCGGGCGTTGTCCTTCCGCGCCAAGCATCGTCGGCACGGACGGACCGTAGATATCGGCATCAAGAATGCCGACTTTCGCCCCTTCCGCAATAAGCGCCAGCGCCAGGTTAACGGCAGTGGAGGATTTCCCCACCCCGCCCTTGCCGGAGCTGACGGCGATGATATTTTTCACGCCGTTCACGCCCGGCTGGTTTTTCACTCGCTTTAAGGTGGCGATGCTGTGAGAAAGCTTCCAGTCGATAGCTTTCGCACCAGTCATGCGCAGCAGTTCGGCGCTGCATTGCTCTTTGAGATCTTCAAAAGCGCTGTTCCAGGCGAAGGGCATTTGCAGCTCGATGTGAATGGTATCGTCGAGCCATGCCACATGGTGCAACGCTTTCAGCGCCGTGAGGTTGTGCTTCAAAGTCGGGTGTTGAAAATTGGCCAGCGTCCCGGCAACCATGGCGCGCAGGGCTTCCGGTGAAGTGGTCTGGGATTGCGAACTCATCCCGTCTCCTTTGTTTTAGGCTTGTTCTGGGGTTGTGCTACGAATTTGTTAAGCATACCAAAGAATGCGCCAGGGTCTGGAGAGAAAAAAGTGCCGCGTCGAGGATAACATCGCCCGCAAGGCACGCCGCGACGCATTTTCCCCTCGCTTTGCATACCCAACGCGCCCCTTTTCGGGTAACATCGAAAGCCCTTTTTACAACTGAAGATGCAATATTCACTATGGATCAGGTCGCAAAAAAAATTCTGGTAACGTGCGCGCTGCCGTACGCCAACGGCTCCATTCACCTCGGTCATATGCTGGAGCACATCCAGGCTGATGTCTGGGTGCGTTACCAGCGAATGCGCGGCCATCAGGTGAATTTTATCTGCGCGGACGATGCCCACGGCACGCCAATCATGCTCAAAGCCCAGCAGCTTGGCGTTACCCCCGAGCAGATGATTGCCGAAATGAGCCAGGAGCATCAGACCGATTTTGCTGGCTTCAACATCAGTTACGACAACTATCACTCCACCCACAGCGACGAAAACCGCGAGCTGTCGGAGCTTATCTACTCACGCCTGAAGGAGAACGGTTTTATTAAAAACCGCACCATCTCCCAGCTTTACGATCCGGAAAAAGGGATGTTCCTGCCGGACCGTTTCGTAAAAGGCACCTGCCCGCGCTGCAAATCGCCGGATCAGTATGGCGATAACTGCGAAGTGTGCGGCGCTACCTACAGCCCGACCGAGCTTATCGAGCCGAAGTCGGTGGTCTCCGGCGCGACGCCGGTGATGCGTGAATCTGAGCACTTCTTCTTCGACCTGCCCTCCTTTAGCGAAATGCTGCAGGCGTGGACCCGCAGCGGCGCGCTGCAGGAGCAGGTGGCGAACAAAATGCAGGAGTGGTTTGAATCCGGCCTGCAGCAGTGGGATATCTCCCGCGACGCGCCGTATTTCGGTTTTGAGATCCCGAACGCGCCGGGCAAATATTTCTACGTCTGGCTCGACGCGCCGATTGGCTACATGGGTTCGTTCAAAAACCTGTGCGACAAGCGCGGCGATACCGAAAGCTTCGATGCGTACTGGAAGAAAGAGTCCGACGCCGAGCTGTATCACTTTATCGGTAAAGATATCGTCTACTTCCACAGCCTGTTCTGGCCGGCAATGCTGGAAGGCAGCGGTTTCCGTAAGCCGACCAACCTGTTCGTTCACGGCTACGTGACGGTGAACGGTGCGAAGATGTCTAAATCGCGCGGCACCTTCATCAAGGCCAGCACCTGGCTGAACCATTTCGACGCCGACAGCCTGCGCTACTACTATGCGGCGAAGCTCTCTTCCCGCATCGACGACATCGACCTGAACCTGGAAGATTTCGTGCAGCGCGTGAATGCCGACATCGTTAACAAAGTGGTGAACCTGGCGTCGCGCAACGCAGGCTTTATCGCCAAACGTTTTGACGGCGAGCTGGCGGCTGAACTGGCCGACCCGGCGCTCTACAAAACCTTTACCGACGCCGCGTCGGTGATTGGCGAGGCGTGGGAGAGCCGCGAGTTTGGTAAGGCTATCCGCGAAATCATGGCGCTTGCCGATCTCGCTAACCGCTATGTCGATGAGCAGGCGCCGTGGGTCGTGGCGAAGCAGGAAGGCCGCGACGCTGACCTGCAGGCTATCTGCTCCATGGGCATTAACCTGTTCCGCGTGCTGATGACCTACCTCAAGCCGGTGCTGCCTTCCCTGAGCGAGCGCGCAGAAGCCTTCCTCAATACCACACTTGAGTGGAACGCCGTGGCCGAGCCGCTGTTGAACCACAAAGTCAACAGCTTTAAAGCGCTCTATAACCGTATTGATATGAAGCAGGTGGAAGCCCTGGTGGACGCGTCCAAAGAAGAAGTGAAAGCGGCGGCGGCCCCGGTAACCGGCCCGCTGGCGGACGATCCTATCCAGGAAACCATCAGCTTTGACGATTTCGCCAAAGTGGATCTGCGCGTTGCGCTGATTGAAAACGCCGAGTTTGTGGAAGGATCCGACAAGCTGCTGCGCCTGACGCTGGATCTTGGCGGCGAGAAGCGCAACGTCTTCTCCGGCATCCGCTCCGCCTATCCGGACCCGCAGGCGCTGATTGGCCGTCTGACGGTGATGGTGGCGAACCTTGCGCCGCGTAAAATGCGCTTCGGCATTTCTGAAGGCATGGTGATGGCCGCAGGCCCCGGCGGGAAAGATATCTTCCTGCTGAGCCCGGACAGCGGCGCGCAACCTGGTCAACAGGTGAAATAAAACCGTCACATTCTTGCCAGCGCCCCCATTCCGGAGGCGCTTTTTTGGCACTTCTTACAAAAAATTAAGCTTTTTTCCTGGTACACAAACAACCGTCTACAGTTAAAGAGGGGTGTCCCGGGCGAAACGAGAAACCAATATGGCGCTTTACACCATCGGTGAAGTGGCGGAACTTTGTGAGGTCAATCCTGTCACCTTACGCGCGTGGCAAAGGCGTTATGGCCTGCTCAAACCGCAGCGAACGGACGGCGGTCACCGGTTATTCAACGACCAGGATATTGACCGCATCCGCGAAATCAAACACTGGATCGATAACGGCGTTCAGGTCAGTAAAGTCAAAGCCTTGCTCAGCAGCGAAACCCAGGACGCCCACGATGACGGCTGGCGCGAGCGCCAGGAAGCGTTGTTGCACCTGCTGCGCGAAGGCAGCCCCGCTCAACTGCGCCACTGGATAAGCGACATCGGGCGCGATTATCCCGCCGATGCGCTGGTCAACCATCTTTTTAACCCGCTTCGCCGCCGCCTGCAGTGCCAGCAAGGCACGCTGCTGGCGCTGCTGAGCCTGCTTGACGGCGCGCTTATTAACTACATCGCCCTGTGCCTTAACTCCTCACGCAAGAAGCCCGGCAAAGACGCGCTGGTGGTGGGATGGAATGTTAACGACGGTACGCGACTGTGGCTTGCGGCGTGGGTCGCCGCGCAGCAAGGCTGGCGCGTTGATGTGTTGGCCAATCCCCTTTCGCAGTTACGCCCGGAGACCTTTAACGGCAGAACGTTGCTGGTATGGTGCGGCGAAGCGCCAAACCAGCAGATGCTCGTCCAGCTCGAACGTTGGCGCGAAAAGGGCCATGCGCTGATCCCGTTGCATGAGCTGAGCGCCATTTAAGGGTTCATTAACAGCCCCGCTTCACCTTATAATCATCCGGCTAACAAAGGAGCACAGGATGAAATTAGTCAGAATGAGCCTGGTCACAGGCATGGTCCTCATGGCCATTGGCGGTATCGGCGGCGTAATGCTGGCAGGCTACACAATTATCCTGCATTCCGTGTCATAACCCGCTCCAGCCGGTCAAAGGCGCGGTCGACGATAATCGCCGCCAGCCCTACCAGAATCGCTCCCTGCACCACATAAGCGGTGTTAAAACCGCTTAAGCCCATGATGATTGGCGTGCCAAGCGTATTCGCCCCCACGGTAGAGGCAATGGCGGCGGTGCCGATATTTACAATCGTAGAGGTGCGAATCCCCGCCAGTATCACCGGCGCGGCGAGCGGCAACTCAACCTTAAACAGACGCTGCGTATCGCTCATGCCCACCCCTTTCGCCACCTCTTTTACGCCTTGCGGCACGCTGGCAAGCCCGGCAAGGGTGCCCTGTAGCACTGGCAGCAGCCCGTAGAGGATAAGCGCGATGATCGCAGGCTCGCGGCCAAAGCCCATTACCGGTACCGCGATAGCAAGCACCGCCACCGGGGGAAAAGTTTGCCCCGCCGCCGCGATGGTCTCCACCAGTTGGCGGAATTCCGCCCCGGCCGGGCGCGTGACCGCCACGCCAAGCCCCACGCCGAGAAGCGTCGCCGCCAGACTTGAAACGCCCACCAGCAGCAGATGCGCCAGCGTCAGCGTGACGAAACTTTCCTGCTGATAGAGCGGACGCGGCTGTTCAGGGAACAGCCAGCCAAACAGCGCGCCGCTGTGCGGTAGCAGGAAAAGCAGCGCAACGTAAGTCGCAATAAGCCATAACAGCGGATCAAGATAGCGGCGCATCGGCGTTCTCCCGCTCGTCTTTCAGCAGATCGCGAAAATGCAGCACGCCTGCGGGTTTGCCCGGCGCGGATAGCACAGGCAGCTGTTCACTCTGACGTTCGACAAAAACGGACAGCGCCTCGCGCAGGGAGAGGCTTTGCTCAATAGCGTCTCCGGCGCAAACGCCGGGCCTCATCGCGTCGCCCACCGTGCGCAAAGAGAGCAGCCGCACGCCGCGTTCGCTGCGGCCAAAAAAGTCGCTGACGAAGCCGTTGGCGGGGCGCAGTAATATCTCCAGCGGTTTTCCCTGCTGCACCACCTGGCCTTTATCCATCACCACCAGATGTTCCGCCAGCAACAGCGCCTCGTCGATATCATGCGTCACCAGCACGATAGTGCGGCCAAGCAGCCGGTGAATGCGGCGCATCTCCTGCTGCAGCGCACTGCGGGTGACCGGGTCGAGCGCGCCGAAGGGCTCGTCCATCAGCAAGACTTCCGGGTCCGCCGCCAGCGCCCGCGCCACGCCGACGCGCTGCTGCTGTCCGCCGGAGAGCTCATGAGGCGCGCGATGGCGAAACGCATCCGGCGCCAGGCCCAGCAGGTCGAGCAGTTCATCCACCCGCGAGTTGATGCGCGCCTTCGGCCATTTCAGCAACTGCGGTACGGTGGCGATATTCTGCGCCACCGTCCAATGGGGAAAGAGGCCGATAGACTGAATGGCGTAGCCCATCCGCCTGCGCAGGCTCTCGGGCGAAAAGCGGCGGATCTCCTCGCCCGCAAAGCGTATGCGCCCTTCATCGTGTTCCACCAGCCGGTTGATCATCTTGAGCGTAGTGGATTTGCCGGACCCGGAGGTGCCCACAAGCACCGAAAACGCGCCTTCGCGAAAGGTGAGCGACAGATCTTTTACCGCAGGCTGGCCCTGAAAATATTTACTGACGTTATCAAACTCAATCATGGCGCTTCGCCTCCAGCCCTGCGATCAGCAGGTTAAATAGCGCATCCACAATAACCGCCAGCGCGATCGTCGGGATCACGCCGAGCAACACTAAATCAAGGGCGCTGCTGAGCAGCCCCTGGAAGACCAGCGCGCCGAAGCCGCCTGCGCCGATAAGCGCCGCTACCACTGCCATGCCGACAGTTTGCACTGCCACCACCTTCAGGCCGCGCAGCAGCACCGGCAGCGCCAGCATAACTTCTACCTGCCAGAATATCTGGCTGCGGGTCATGCCCATGCCGCGCGCGCTTTCGCGCACCGTCTCCGGCACCTGATTCAAGCCCGCCACCACGCTCCTTGCCAGCGGCAGCAGCGCGTAGAGCACCAGCGCAATCAGCGCCGGCGCCATGCCGATGCCGGAAACGCCCAGTTCGCCAAGCCAGGGCAGCGCCCGCGCAAGCCCGGCGAGCGGCGCGATAAGCAAGCCAAACAGTGCGACCGAAGGCACCGTCTGAATCACATTCAGCACGCCGAAGATGGCGGGTCGCAGGCGTCGGTTGCGATAAGCCGCAAGTCCCAGCGGCACGCCGAAAAGCAGCCCCGGGATAAGCGTGCCGAAAAGCAACGTAAGGTGGCGCGCCAGCGCGTCATTAAAAACATCCTGACGGTTGGCATACTCTTTTAGCAGCGACAGATCGTGAAAGTGACCAGACAGCAGCAAGAAGGTGGGAATAATCCAGAGCTGCGCTTGCAGCAGCCAGCGCCGCAGCGGCCGCGTCGTCAGCCGGGCAATAGCGTCGCTGCACAGTAAAAGCGTCAGCGCGAGCATCAACCACAGCCCGCTGCCAAATGAGGTGCGCGCCAGCGCGCTGCCCTCCTGCGCAAGCCTGGTCGCCGACGCGCCGCCGAGAAACAACAGCAGGATAAAAAGCAATTGCGAGACCCCAAGCGTTGCCGCGAGCGCCGCCCGGCCCGGCGTAAAAGCGAGGACCAAGAGCAGCGCCACGGGTATCGCGAGCCCGCCATAAAAAGCGGGAAAAGCCTGCGGCAAACTTAAGGCGGCGCCGGAGACCAGCCGGTTCGGCGCGTAAGTAAGAATGGGCAACAGGGCGGCTGCGGCCAGCAGTAAAGCCAACAGCAGCGCCACCCGGTTATAGCAGCGTAAAGACAAAAGCCGTTCCTTGTACGTTCGCTTACTTCACGAAGCCTTTCTGTTTCAGGTAATCCGCCGCCACTTTTTTCGCATCCAGCCCTTCCACCGCGATGCTGGCGTTAAGCTTCTGCAGCGTTTTTTCATCCAGCGACGCGAAAACCGGGTCCAGCCACGTCGGCAGTTCCGGATAGGCTTTCAGCACCGCATCGCGTACGACCGGCGCCGGCGCGTAAATAGGCTGAACGCCTTTCGGGTCGGTCAACGTTTGCAGCCCCAGCGCCGCGACCGGGCCGTCGGTGCCGTAGGCCATCGCCGCGTTAACGCCGGACGTTTGCTGCGCGGCGGCTTTAATGGTCACCGCCGTGTCGCCGCCGGCGAGCGACAGCAGCTGGTTCTGCTTAAGATCAAACCCGTAGGCTTTTTCAAACGCAGGCAGCGCGTCGGGGCGTTCGATAAATTCCGCCGACGCGGCGAGCTTAAAGTCGCCGCCCGCTTTCAGGTAGCGGCTTAAATCGTCAAGGGACGTAAGCTTGTTTTTCTTCGCCAGATCGTCGCGCACGGCGATGGTCCAGGTGTTATTAGCGGGCGCCGCGGCAAGCCAGGTCAGCTTATTTTGCTGCTGGTCGAGCTTTTTCACTTTTTCATAGCCCTGCTGCGCGTTCTTCCACGCCGGGTCGTTTTCATCTTTGAAAAAGAAAGCGCCGTTGCCGGTGTACTCCGGGTAGATATCCAGCTCGCCGGACGTAATAGCGCCGCGCACGACAGGCGTCGTGCCAAGCTGGACCTTATTAACGGTTTTAACGCCGTGGCTTTCCAGCACCTGCAAAATGATGTTGCCGAGCAACGCGCCTTCGGTGTCGATTTTAGAGCCAACCTTGACCGGCTCCGCCGCCTGCGCGCTCGCAGCCAGCATCAGCAGTCCTGCCGCGCTCCATTGCTGAAGTGATTTCATGTCGATTCCTCTTTGTTATTGTCTCCCCTGGATTCGGGGCTTTGCAAAAAGCGTAGTTGAGAATCGCACGGGAAGATATTTTCAGCTCATAATTTGCGGTTTCAGGTTAGACGAAGCGGTTATATCGCTGAAAAACCGCAATAAAAAAGGCCGGATTAACCGGCCTTAACGTTGAGCGTGAAATTAAAGCAACTCGAAAGCGCCCTGCTTCACGCGGGCGGAATCCAGCCCGATGAAGACGTTGAATTTGCCCGGCTCGGCGTCGTACTTCATGCGCGCATTCCAGAACTTCAGCGCTTCGACGTCAATCGGGAAGCTGACGGTCTGGCTTTCGCCAGGCTTCAACGTCACTTTCTCAAAGCCGCGCAGCTGCTTGACCGGACGGCTGATAGAGGCGGTCACGTCCTGCAGATACATTTGCACCGCCGTCGCCCCTTCCCGTTTGCCGGTGTTAGTGACCGTGACGCTTGCGGTAATGCTGCCGTCGCGCTTCATGGTCGGTGCGGAGAGCTTCACGTCAGAGACGCTGAAAGTGGTGTAGCTCAGGCCGTAACCGAACGGATAAAGCGGACCATTGGCTTCGTCAAAGTAGCGCGAGGTGTATTTGTTGGGGTTCTCCGGGTTATACGGGCGACCGGTGTTCAGGTGGCTGTAGTAAACCGGGATCTGCCCGACGGAGCGCGGGAAGGACATCGGCAGCTTGCCGGAAGGGTTGTAGTCGCCGAACAGCACGTCGGCGATAGCGTTGCCGCCTTCAGTGCCCGCAAACCAGGTTTCCAGAATGGCGTCCGCCTGCTGGTTCTCTTTCACCAGCGCCAGCGGGCGGCCGTTCATCAGCACCAGCACCAGCGGCTTGCCGGTCGCTTTCAGGGCCGCTATCAGGTCGCGCTGGCTTTGCGGAATAGTAAGGTCGGTGCGGCTCGACGCTTCATGCGCCATGCCCTGCGCCTCGCCCACAGCGGCCACTACCACATCCGCCTGCTCAGCCGCTTTCACCGCTTCGTCAATCATCGCCTGTGGCGTGCGCTCGTCCACCTTTACCGCCTCTTCATATTTGTTGAGGAAGGCGACGATGTCTTTATCGTTGGTCAGGTTGGCGCCCCTGGCGTAGATGATTTTCGCCTTGTCGCCCACCGCATTTTGCATCCCGGTCAGCAGGGTCACGGACTGATCGACCACGCCCGCGGCGGACCAGCTGCCCATGATATCGCGCTTGCTGTCGGCAAGCGGCCCGACGAGCGCGATGGTGCCCGATTTTTTCAGCGGCAGCGTTTCAAGACGGTTTTTCAGCAGCACCATGCTTTCACGCGCCACCTTGCGGGCGTCGTCACGGTGCAGGCGGCTCTCCGCATTGGTGTCCTGCGGGTCGGACGCTTTCGGCCCGAGGTGGCTGTAGGGGTCGTTAAACAGGCCCATATCATATTTTACGTTCAGCACATGGCGGGCGGCTTCGTCCAGCTCCGCCATGGTGACTTTTCCGCTCTTGATAAGGTTCGGCAAATACTTGCTGTAGTACTCGTCGGCCATGCTCATGTCGACGCCCGATTTAATCGCCACGCGCACCGCGTCTTCCGGGTCGGAGGCAGTACCGTGCTTGATGAGTTCTTTAATAGCGCCATGATCGGAAATGGTGATGCCCTTAAAGCCCCACTCGCCGCGCAGCAGATCTTTAAGCAACCACGGGTCGGAGGAGGCAGGCGAACCGTTCAGCGAGTTAAGGGCTATCATCACCCCGCCGCTGCCCGCGTCCAGCGCCGTTTTGTAAGGCGGCATGTAGTCATTGAAAAGGCGCTGCGGACTCATGTCTACCGTGTTGTACTCTTTCCCCCCTTCCACCGCGCCGTAGGCGGCGAAGTGCTTCACGCTGGTCATGACCGAGTAGCGGTCCGCCGGGCTTTTGCCCTGCATCGCCTCAACCATAGTTTTGCCCATCATGGCGGTAAGGTAAGTGTCTTCGCCAAATCCTTCCGAGCCGCGGCCCCAGCGCGGGTCGCGCGAAACGTCCACCATCGGCGCCCAGGTCATGTTCAGGCCGTCGTCCGCCGCTTCATAGGCAGAAACGCGGCCTACATTTTTCACCGTCTCCAGGTTAAAGGTGGAAGCGAGGCCAAGGCTAATCGGGAAAACGGTGCGCTGGCCGTGCACGACGTCATAGGCGAAGAAGAGCGGAATTTTGGTGCGGCTCAGTTCCATCACCTGGTCCTGCATCACGCGAATATCCGGGCGGGTGACGGTGTTGAAAATCGCCCCCACCTGGCCATTTTTAATCATTTCTCGAACGGCTTCTTTTGGGGTATCCGGACCGACGCTGATTAACCGCAACTGGCCGATTTTCTCATCGACCGTCATTTTTTTGAGCAAATCGGTTACAAACGCATCCCGCGCTTCGGGCGTCAGCGGGTGGTTGCCGAACATATCGGAAGCCAGAGCCGGTTGCAGCGCAAGGCTTACGGCCACACCTACAGAACAAAGCCATTTCATAGGATTAACTCTCTTAGGTAAACATCCGCCTCGCGAACCGAGGCGGTGAAAATCAGACACGCAGTGTGCCATAAGCATAACAAGGTAAGAAGATTCCTCTCGATTTGTACGCTGATTTTTCGACGTTTTAAGACTCCTGACCAAATTCAGCGCTATGCTTAGAGACGATGATTTTTACCCGCCACAAGGAGTGGAACATGTCCCTTAGCGCACAGCACAATCCGCATCCCTTTATCACCGAATTAACCCGTCTCGTTGGCGCCAACCAACTGTTGACCGACCCGGCGAAAACCGCCCGCTATCGCAAAGGCTTCCGCTCAGGCCAGGGCGACGCGCTGGCCGTGGTTTTTCCGGGTACGCTGCTCGAATTATGGCGCGTTCTGAACGCCTGCGTGCAACATGACAAAATTATTCTTATGCAGGCGGCCAATACCGGCCTGACGGAAGGCTCCACGCCGAACGGCAACGACTATGACCGTGAAATCGTCATTATCAGTACGCTGCGCCTGGACAAACTGCACTTGCTGGATAACGGCAAACAGGTTCTGGCTTACCCCGGCACCACCCTCTATCAGCTGGAAAAAGCCCTGAAGCCGCTCGGGCGCGAGCCGCACTCGGTGATCGGTTCCTCCTGCATCGGCGCGTCGGTGATTGGCGGGATTTGCAATAACTCCGGCGGCGCGCTGGTGCATCGCGGCCCCGCTTATACTGAAATGTCGCTTTACGCGCAAATCGACGCGCAAGGGAAACTGCACCTGGTCAACCATCTTGGCATCGATCTGGGCGCGACGCCGGAGCAGATCCTCGGCGCACTGGATGACGATCGCCTGAAAGAGGACGCGGTGCGCTATGACAACCGCCAGGCGTCGGATCATCACTATATCGAGCGCGTGCGCAACATTGAGGCTGACACTCCGGCGCGCTACAACGCCGATCCGGATCGCCTGTTTGAAGCCTCGGGCTGCGCCGGCAAGCTGGCGGTTTTCGCCGTGCGTCTGGACACGTTTGAAGCCGAGAAGCGCCAGGGGGTCTTTTATATCGGCACCAACCAGCCGGAAGTGCTGACCGAAATTCGCCGCCATATTCTGGCGAACTTTAAAAACCTGCCGGTGGCCGGCGAATACATGCATCGCGACATCTATGACATCGCCGAGCGTTACGGCAAAGACACGTTCCTGATGATAGACAAGCTCGGGACCGACAAAATGCCGTTCTTCTTTACCGCCAAAGGCCGCACCGACGCCTGGCTGGAAAGGGTGCCGTTCGTGAAGCCGCACTTCACCGACCGCGTGATGCAGACGCTTGGCAATCTCTTCCCGCGCCATTTACCGCCGCGCATGAAAAGCTGGCGGGATAAATATGAACATCATCTGCTGCTGAAAATGGCGGGCGACGGCATTACCGAAGCGCGCGACTGGCTGGCGGACTATTTCAAAACCGCCGAAGGCGACGTGTTCGCCTGTACGGCGGAAGAAGGCAGTAAAGCGTTCCTGCACCGCTTCGCGGCGGCGGGCGCGGCGGTGCGCTACCACGCGGTACATGCCGATGAAGTGGAGGATATTCTGGCGCTGGATATCGCCCTGCGGCGTAACGATACCGACTGGTTTGAAACCCTGCCGCCGGAAATCGACAGCAAGCTGGTGCATAAGCTCTACTATGGCCACTTTTTCTGCCACGTTTTCCACCAGGATTACATTGTGAAAAAAGGGGTGGATGTGCATGAGCTTAAAGAGCAGATGCTCGCCCTGCTGCGCGAGCGCGGCGCGCAATACCCTGCCGAACATAACGTTGGCCACCTTTATGAAGCTCCGGCGAGCTTAAAACAATTTTATAAGGCGAACGATCCGACAAACAGCATGAATCCCGGCATCGGCAAGACCAGCAAACAGAAATACTGGGGTGAAGAGGCTACAGGCTCTGAAGGTGCTGAGAAAACTGGGGCGATATAGTGCTCCCGGCAGCGTTCGCGCTGTTTTCCGCGTATTTTTCATACTAGAGTAACTGCTCCTGCCGCAGACGCCTTGTCTGCGGCTCACACAGCAAGGGAAGGAGCATAATATGTCCGTTGTCGAAATCCTGCCGACGACTGAGATAGCAATCCGCGACGTTACAGCGGAAGACGTAGATGCTATTACCGCAATTTATGGCTGGCACGTACGCCACGGGCGCGCCTCGTTTGAAGAGATGGCGCCGGACGCCGTGCAGATGGCCGAACGCATACAACAGATCCAGCGTCAGGGGCTGCCCTGGCTGGTCGCCACCCTGCACGGGGTGGTGGTAGGTTACTGTTACGCTACCCTTTACCGTTCCCGCCCCGCCTATCGCTATACGGTGGAAGAATCCATTTATGTGGAAAACAGTATGCGCGGACGCGGAATCGGCAGCGAGCTGCTGGCGGCGTTAATCCACCGCTGCGAGCAAGGCCCCTGGCGGCAAATCATTGCCGTTATTGGCGATGGCGAGAACAATCACGGATCGCATCGTTTACACCTGCAGCAGGGGTTTGAGGTGGTGGGACACCTTAAGAGCGTAGGGTTCAAGCATGGCGACTGGCGCGATACGCTTATCATGCAGCGTCCACTCAATAAAGGCGACTGGACGCTGCCGGGCAATTAATCGTCCTGGGCGTCACCACCCGCGGCGCTGTTGCTTGCCATCTGCGCCGCTTTTTGCCGTTTATAGCTGAGGGCCGAGGCGGGAACCGGGGTCGCCTTGCCGGTTTCAAGCCAGGTGCGCAGGCGGCTGGCGTCGGCAAAGTGGGTATATTTGCCAAAGGCGTCCATGACCACCAGCGACACCGGTCGGCCTTTAATCACCGTACGCATCACCAGACAGTGGCCCGCCGCGTTAGTAAAGCCGGTTTTGGTCAGCTGAATATTCCAGTTCGGGCGATACACCAGGTGGTTAGTGTTGCGAAACGGCAGGGTATAGGCCGGATTCGAGAAGGTCGCCATATCTTCATGCGTGGTGCTGAGCTGGCCTATCAGCGGATACTGCTTGCTGGCGATTAACAGCTTAGTCAGGTCGCGCGCCGTAGAGACGTTATGAATGGAAAGGCCAGTAGGCTCCACATAGCGGGTGTGCGTCATCCCCAGCGCTTTCGCTTTGGCGTTCATGGCGCGGATAAACGCGTCATAGCCCCCCGGGTAATGGTGCGCAAGGCTCGCCGCCGCGCGGTTTTCCGAGGACATCAGCGCCAGCAGCAGCATATTCTTGCGGCTTATTTCGCTATTGAGGCGCACGCGGGAATAGACCCCTTTCATTTCCGGCGTATGGCTGATGTCGACCTTAAGCTTCTCATCCAGCGGCAGACGGGCGTCCAGAACCACCATCGCGGTCATCACTTTGGTAATGGAAGCTATCGGGCGAACCAGATCGGGATGGCTCGAATAGAGCACCTTATTGGTATCAAGATCGATGATCATGGCGCTGCCGGAGGCGATCTCCGGCTGGGCCGCCGTTACGGCGGCGGGCGTTTTAGCGGCAACAGCTTGCGGCGCAAAAGGCGCGGCCAGCATCAGCGTCAGTGTAAACAGCGAAAGGCGAAATTTTATCGGCATGGTGTTTGTTCAGATTATTATTCACAAGCGTAATGACGCACACCGCAACCGTTTAGAAAATCAATAACGGCAGCAGGCGCCGCATGATACTCCGGCGTACCGCTACACCGCTACTGGAGAATCGTGTCGAAAGCTTACGTTGCTGGCGATGAAGCCAGCAACGCGCCCCCTCAGAATAGCCGATAGCCGTAACCCCACAGCACCACGGTTAACGCCAGCAGAACTTCCAGTACCAGCACGCCGATGGCGAGCGTCGAACCGGAAAAATTAAGCCCCTCTTCCCGGTTGATATTAAGGAAGGTTGGAATGCCGACATAAAGCAGATAGCCGGTATAAAACAGCGCAACGGTGCCTACCAGAGCGCACAGCCATACGACCGGATAAAGCGCCACTATGCCGCTTAAAAAGAGCGGCGTGGCGACATAGCCGGCAAAGACCATGCAGCGCGCCAGCGAAGGACGTTGCGGCAGGCTGCGCGCCATCCACCAGATGACGCGGCCCATGACAGCCACGCCCGCCAGCATCAGCGCGTAGAAGAGAATCGCCAGCGCGAAGCCGGTGCCGAGCGAGAGCCGTACGATGTTGCCATCGTCAAAATCCCAGCCAATCTGCGTCGTGCCGATAAAGGCGCAGACCACCGGGATTGCGGCCATTAACAAAACATGATGGGTGTAGTGATGCGAAACGGTTTCGTTTTCGCGCCGGATACTTTGCATTTCACGATCGGGATGGGAGAAGAGTCCCCAGACATGGTTCATATAGCCCCCTTAGTTGCTTAAGCAACGCGCTGTTAAGTATAACGCACGCGGCGATTAAAAAATAAACAGAGCGCATTTTCCAGGCGGGCAGACCCTTCGTTGAAGGCGCAGTGAATATCAGGGTGTATGCTTTAAAGAAAGCCTTACGAGGAGAGCTGATTACACTCATGGATATCAACGCGTTAATTGCCCAGTACGGCTACGCGGCGCTGCTGATTGGCAGCCTTGCGGAAGGCGAGACCATTACGCTTTTAGGCGGGGTGGCCGCGCATCAGGGATTGCTTAAGTTCCCGCTGGCGGTGCTGGCGGTGGCGCTTGGCGGCATGATTGGCGATCAGGCGCTTTACCTTTTCGGCCGCCGCTTCGGCAACCGCGCGCTGACGCGCTTCTCACGTCATCAGAAAAAGATCGATCGCGCCCAGCGGCTGATTTTGCGTTATCCGGTGTGGTTTGTTATCGGCACGCGCTTTATGTATGGTTTTCGCGTTATCGGCCCGCTATTGATTGGCGCCAGCCGCGTGCCGCCGAAGCTGTTTATTCCGCTGAATATTGCAGGCGCGCTGCTGTGGGCGCTGATTTTCACCACGCTTGGCTACCTGGGCGGCGAGGTGATAGCCCCCTGGCTTGCGCGTGTCGACCAGCATCTGAAGCATTATATCTGGGTGGCATTGGCGGTCGCGATTGTGGTGCTGCTGCGCCTCTTCTTAAAGCGGCGCAGCAGACGGCGGGAAAATCAGGACTGAGGTTTGAACTGCGGGTTGGCGAGCATAAAGCCGCCATCGACGATAAACGACTGGCCGGTGGTATAGCTGGCGTCTTCAGAACAAAGCCATGCCACCAGACTTGCGATTTCTTTGGTCTCGCCCGGACGCGCCAGCGGCACGTTCGGCAGCGAACCCGGTTCGGCGTCCCCTTCATCCATGTCGTTCATCGGCGTCGCAATCGCGCCCGGCGCCACCGCGTTCACAAGTATGTTGTAACTAACAAGCTCCAGCGCCATTGATTTGGTCAGACCGCCAAGCGCATGTTTCGCGGCGGTGTAAGCGCTCGCCTCCGGCAGCGGCGTATGTTCATGCACCGAGGTGATGTTAACGATACGACCGCCCTGCCCCTGCTTCACCATCGCCCAGGCGGCAATTTGCGAGCAAAGAAAAGCGCCATGCACGTCTACGGTAAATATTTGCTGCCAGTCGTTGAAATCCACCTCAAGGAAGGGCGCTTTGTTCATGGCGCCAGCGTTGTTCACCAGCGCATCAATGCGACCAAAGCGGTCAATCAACTCCTGAATGGCGTTCGCCCCTTCCGGCAGGTTGCTCAGGTTGAGCTGGATAAGCTCGGCGCGCCGACCAAAGCTTTCCACTTCTTTCGCCGTCTCCTTCGCCCCGGCGTCATCTTTATGCCAGGTGATGCCAACGTCATACCCCTGCTTTGCAAGGTAAATCGCGCACTTCTTGCCTATACCCGAATCTGACGCGGTAACAATCGCCACCTTGTTTGCAGAACTCATTGCGACCTCCGGTGTTTTCCATAGAAGGAGTAAGTATAGGAGAGCGATGAGAACTGACCGGGTAAAGGGAAGATACGCGTTTCAGCCCGCCTGCAGCAGGGGCTCAAGCGCCAGCCATTCCCGCAGCAGAGCGACGGCCGCGTTGCCGTTACCCTCGCGCTGCGCCATGACAATGGCTCCGTCCACCAGCAGAGCCACACGCTGCGCCAACTGCCTGCCCTGCGGCGTATCCGGCAGGTGAGCGGCAAGCGCCTGCGTCATCTCTTCTTTATGAGCGCGTATCAACGCGAGGCTCTCCGGCAACGCCTGGGCAAGCTCGACCGTCGTGTTAATAAAGGCGCACCCCCGGTAGTGCTCGTCGGCAAACCACTGTTCCAGGGTTGCAGACAGCCCGGCGGCAAGCGAGCCGCCTTGCTGTCGCTGCGCGGCAAGCGACTGGCGAAACCAGCTTATCCAGCGCTCGTGGCGATACTGCAAAAAAGCGAGGATTAAGTCATTTTTTGCCGGAAAGTGCCGGTAAAAAGTCACTTTTGTTACGCCCGCCTCTTTAATGATGCGGTCGATGCCTGTGGCGCGAATGCCTTCACGGTAGAAGAGATCGTGCGCCGTTGCGAGGATGCGCTCGCGAGCGCTTACGTTTTCACTGGTCATTTTGGCTCCTTGTGTAAAGAGTATCACGCATGTAGACAATTCTGTCTACATGTGCCAGATTAGATGTAGACAGACCTGTCTACCACACTAAAGAGGAGCACCATCATGGAAATCCGCCCGCCTTTGCCGCCTTTTACCCGCGAGTCGGCTATTGAGAAAACCCGTCTGGCGGAAGACGCCTGGAATAGCCGCGATCCGCTGCGCGTTTCCCAGGTTTATACGCCCGATACGCGCTGGCGCAACCGCAATGAAACCGTCATCGGTCGCGATCGGGTTGTCGGGTTTTTACAACGCAAATGGGCCCGGGAACTGGAGTACCGGCTGATCAAGGAGCTCTGGGCGTTCGAAGGCAACCGCATCGCGGTGCGATTTGCTTACGAATGGCACGACGACTCCGGCACCTGGTATCGCAGTTATGGCAACGAAAACTGGGAGTTTAACGAGCAAGGACTGATGGCGCGCCGCTTCGCCTGTATCAACGACCAACCGATAACAGAAAGCGAGCGCCGCTTTTTCTGGCCTCTGGGTCGTCGCCCGGACGATCATCCGGGCCTGAGCGAATGCGGGTTTTAATACCGGAGCGCGTAAAAACAGACGTTAATCTGGCAGGGCAGCGTGGGTCAGATCTGTCTGTTTTTCGCGCAACCAGGCCGCACCGACACGGCAAGCTCGCCATGAAAGACTACGCTTTCCTTGTAGCATCAATATTTTGCTCATTACCACAAGGAGAATTAGAGATGATGAAGCTACTGCTGTGGGCCATTCTGATTATTTTTATTATCGGGTTACTGGTGGTCACAGGCGTCTTTAAGATGATCTTCTGACCCGAAGGGCGCCGCCTGCGCGGCGGCGTCCTTACTCCTTCACCTGCAGGCTGCTGTAGTTAACAGGCACCCAACGGTATCCCTCCTGCGCTTTCTTCACTTTGCCTATGCCCGGGAACGCGATATGCGCCGAGGCTACCCAGGCGTTGCTCCGTGCGGCCATGTCGAGCGCTGTCTGGCGTTGCTCCACCGCTTTTGCCTGATCGACATCAAAGTGAATAGCCACTTCCGGTTGCGGCATCTGCACCGCCTGTACATGGATAATATCGCCCCATAGCAGCAAGGTTTCACCGCCGCGGCTGACTTTATACATTACGCTGCCAGGCGTATGCCCTCCTGCGGGCAGCGCTTCGATATCCGGCATAATCTTCGCAGGCGCCGTGAAGGGTTCAAGCTTTCCGGCATCGATAACCGGACGCAGCGACCGTTCCGACTCCTCAAACGTGTGCCGCTGGCCTGGCTCCACGTCACTCGCATGCGCCGGATCCAGCCAGAAATCGACGTCGCGCTTATCCACCCGCACCGTTGCGTTAGGGAAAGCGGGTTTACCGTCGTGCTGTACGCCGCCGGAATGGTCGGCATGAATATGGGTCAGCAGCACAGTATCAATCTGTTCAGGCGGAATGCCCGCCGCCCGCAGGTTTTCCAGCAAATGGCCGCCCGCCTTGCCAAAGAGCGGCCCGGCGCCGCTGTCGACCAGGATAAGCCGCTTGCCGGTATTAATGACGTAAGCGTTGATGGAGGTTTCGGTGCGGGGCGTCATCGCCTGCTCCGCCATCCGGCGCGACAGGGTCGCCGGGTCGATGTGCGTGAGCAGTTTTTCACTGTCAATAACCACCGTGCCGTCGGAAACGGCGGTTATCTGCCAGTCGCCCAGCATCATCCGGTAATAGCCTGGCGCCTGTTTATCCGCAATCGGCACCGGTTGCGCGCTGGTGGTGAAGGCGCAAAGCAGAAAAGTGGAAAGCGCTATCGCAAGCTTCATTGGGGTTCTCCGGGTTGATTTACCTTGTCGAAGTATCTGCCCGGCGCTAATATCAATCCAATTGATTGGAGAGATTATGACTATCAAAGAAAATGATTTTCGTAAAATCGACCTGAACCTGCTTATCGCTTTTGCCGTGCTTTTTCGTGAACAAAGCGTTTCGCTGGCGGCGGATAAGCTGCATCTCGGCCAGCCGGCGGTAAGCGGCGCGCTGTCGCGGCTGCGGGAGATGTTCGACGATCCGCTGTTTGTGCGCAGCGGCCACCGCATGCAGCCTACCGCCCGGGCCCAGGCGCTGCACAGCGAACTAATGCCCCTGCTGGAGCAGCTTCAGAGCGCGCTGTTTCAGCAGGCGGAGTTTCATCCGCAACAGGCCAACGCCACCATCACGCTTGGCATGACCGACTGGGTAGAGATGTGGCTGATGCCGCAACTGATTCCGGCATTACGCGACGCCGCGCCAGGGCTGCGCCTGAACGTGGTGGCGAGCGATCCCTTCACCGACGCCCAGCGTCTGGAAGGCGGCGAACTGGATATGGCGATAAGCGTGGCGCAGGCTTCCGCCCGCTGGCAGGAGCGCGAGGCGCTGACGCAAATGCCGTTCGTTACCCTCTGGCACCCGGAGCAAATTACGCTGAACGCCCCGCTCTCGCTGGAAAGCTATGCCGCTCATCCTCATCTTTTAGTCACCTATCGCGAAGCGTCCAGCAGTCAGATAGATACGCTGCTGGCTAAACAGGGGCGGCGGCGCACGGTGTGCTATACCACGCCGCACTTCGCCGCTCTGCCCGGCCTGCTGCGCCAGATGCCCGCGCTCGCCACCGTTCCCGCCGGGCTATCGGAAAACTGGCAGCGCAGTTGGGGCCTTGCCGCAAGTCCCGTGCCGCTGGACGTGCCTTGCATCGAGGTGGCGATGCTCTGGCATCAGCGGCATAACAGCGACCCGGCGCTAATGTGGCTGCGGGAATTTATTCGCCAGCGTTTTGGTTAATGGCGGTTGATGGCGTCGGCAATGGCCGTTGACGTGGTTAAGGTGCGAATTTCGCGGAAAAGCGTGGTCGCTTCGCTGTATTCCTGACGCAGATAGCCGAGCCACTGCTTGATGCGCGCAACGTGATACATGCCGGTGTCGCCCTGCTTTTCCAGCCGGGTATATTTTTGCAGCAGCTTTACGACGTCCGGCCAGGCCATACGCGGCTCGTTATATTTAATGACCCGGCTCAGGTTAGGCACGTTCAGCGCGCCGCGTCCTATCATCACCGCGTCGCAGCCGGTAGCCTGCATGCACGCCTGAGCGCTTTGCCAGTCCCAGATTTCGCCGTTGGCGATAACGGGAATGGCAAGCCGCTCGCGAATTTCGCCAATGGCCTGCCAGTTAATGCGCTCGGCACGGTAGCCATCTTCTTTTGTACGGCCATGCACCACCAGCTCGCTGGCCCCCGCCTGCTGCACGGCGTCAGCGATTTCAAAACGCCGCTCGCCGCTGTCCCAGCCAAGACGCACTTTTACCGTTACCGGCAGGTGCGCTGGTACGGCTTCGCGCATCGCTTTAGCGCCGCGGTAAATCAGTTCCGGATCTTTTAAGAGCGTCGCCCCGCCGCCGCTGCCGTTCACGAGCTTTGACGGGCAGCCGCAGTTTAAATCAACACCCCAGGAGCCAAGCTCCACCGCCCGCGCCGCATTTTCGCCCAGCCACTGCGGATGTTGGCCAAGCAACTGCACCCGCACCCGGGTGCCGGAAGGCGTACGGCTTTGCTGATGCAGCTCCGGGCAGAGTTTATAGAAGGATTTCACCGGCAGCAGCTGGTCCACCACCCGTAAAAACTCGGTGATGCAGAGATCGTAATCGTTCACTTCCGTCAGGAGTTCGCGCACCAGCGAATCGAGCACGCCTTCCATCGGCGCCAGTAAAACACGCATATCGTTACCCGTAAGAAAAAGAGGCGCTATGGTAGCGCCTGCGGCGGCTGGCTGAAAGAGGCTAACCGCGCCGCGTTGCGGTTGCTCAGACCGTTAAGCCAGCGTGTTTGCCATCAGAAAATCGCCCGTCCAGGCGCAGCGTACCGCCCAGCGCTTCTACGTAACGCTTTTTTCGGTTTCGTTTGTTGTAATAACGAGTGCGAAGAGACACGCTTTGCACACCTGTCGCGATTTAGCGAAGCCGTAACGCTGTTCACCACTGTGCCTTGCGGGAATATCAAGTATGCTGACAATTCATGGTGTGATCGGTAGCACAGTTTACGCTTTAATTGTATGATGAATGCATTCCGCAAAGGGTGACTTTCATGAGTATTACGCTGACGACTCTCTGGCAATTCATACGCGCTTTTTTGTTAATTTACGCCTGCTTATATGCGGGCATCGCTATCGCCGCCCTGCTGCCGATAACCATTCCCGGCAGCATTATCGGCATGCTGATTCTCTTCCTGCTGCTCTCTTTGCAGATCCTTCCCGCGAAGTGGGTTAAGCCTGGCTGCCATGTGCTTATCCGCTATATGGCGCTGCTGTTTGTGCCGGTCGGCATTGGCGTGATGCAGTATGTGGATGTGCTGCGCGCCCAGTTTGGCCCGGTAGTCGTCTCCTGCTTTATCAGCACGCTTCTGGTGTTTCTGGTGGTGAGCTGGAGCTCGCACCTGGTCCACGGCGAGCGCAAGGTCATCGGGCAGAAGGAGAAAAAGTGATGCTTGAGAATATCTGGTGGTCGCTGCCGCTGACGCTGGTGGTCTTCTTCGGCGCACGCAGGCTGGCGGCGAAACTCAAATCGCCGCTGCTTAATCCGCTGCTGGTGTCGATGGTTATTATCATTCCGTTTCTTGTGGCGACCGGCATCTCCTATGAACGCTATTTCGCGGGCAGCAAGATCCTGAATGACCTTCTGCAACCGGCGGTGGTGGCGTTAGCGTTTCCGCTTTACGAACAGCTGCACCAGATCCGCGCGCGCTGGAAATCGATTATCACCATCTGTTTTATCGGCAGCGTGGTGGCGATGATAACCGGCACCTCTGTCGCTCTGCTGATGGGCGCAACCCCCGAAATCGCCGCGTCGGTACTGCCGAAATCCGTAACGACGCCTATTGCGATGGCGGTAGGCGGCAGCATCGGCGGCATTCCGGCTATCAGCGCCGTGTGCGTTATCTTTGTGGGGATTCTCGGCGCGGTATTCGGCCACAGTTTGCTGAATTTAATGCGTATTCGCACCAAAGCCTCCCGCGGACTGGCGATGGGCACTGCCTCGCACGCCCTGGGTACGGCGCGCTGCGCGGAGCTGGATTACCAGGAAGGGGCGTTCAGTTCTCTGGCGCTGGTGATCTGCGGCATTATCACCTCGCTCATCGCGCCCTTTTTATTCCCGGTTATTCTGGCCGTTTTTGGCTAAAAGTTGCGATACGTCGCGCAAATTCATTTTAAATTTCATTTGTTGCATAGGCAGTGAGACGAAAATCACATATAAAGCCCAGCGAGGCCCGTAAACTACGGCTCCAGTAAACTGATAAGAGGCTTAGCCCATGCATTCACGTTTTGAATCTGCTTTTGCACAGCTTCCCGCCGCGCTCCAGGAGTCCCTGGCGCCGTGGCTCGCCGATGCGCATTTCCCGGCCATGCTGAGCGCAAGTCAGGTTGAAGAGGTAAAACGCCACAGCGGGCTGGATGATGAAGCGCTCGCCTTCGCGCTGCTGCCGCTGGCGGCCGCCTGCGCGCAGACTGACATCTCCCATTTCAATGTCGGCGCCGTAGCCCGCGGCCTAAGCGGCGCGCTCTATTTCGGCGCGAACATGGAGTTCTCCGGCGTGGCGATGCAGCAGACCGTGCATGCGGAGCAAAGCGCAATTACCCACGCCTGGATGCGCGGCGAAAGCGGCCTTTGCGCCATCACCGTGAACTACACCCCTTGCGGCCACTGCCGCCAGTTTATGAACGAGCTGAACAGCGGCCTGACCCTGCGCATTAACCTGCCGGGACGCGCCCCTTCTAAGCTTGGCGACTATCTGCCCGACGCTTTCGGCCCACGCGACCTTGATATTAAAACGCTGATTTTCGACGCCGAGGATCATGCATTCGCCTTAAAAGGCGAAGCGCTCGGCGACGCGGCGATAAAAGCGGCTAACCGCAGCCACGCGCCTTACAGCCAGTCGCCTTCCGGCGTCGCCCTGCAAACTCATGACGGGCAGATTTTTACCGGCAGCTATGCTGAAAACGCCGCGTTTAATCCCTCGCTGCCTCCCCTGCAGGCGGCGCTGAATCTGCTGAGCCTGAACGGCTATGGCTGGCGTGATATTCAGCGGGCGTCGCTTGCAGAAAAAGCGCAGGCCAATATCGTTCAATGGGACGCAACCGTTGCTACGCTTCGCGCCATTGGTTGCAACGCCGTCGAACGCATCGAACTCGCCTGATGCCCACCCTGCGGATAAAACATCCGCAGTGGTGAAAATTGCTTCAACCGATACGCTGATTCTTGCTCTTGTCCAACGGGTAAAGTAGCCTTGGATGAAATTTCACCCCTGCTCCGAGTACCTGAATGTTGAAGCGTTTGTTATACAGCCTGCTGGTTCTGATTAGCTTATTGCTGTTAACTGCGCTGGGGCTTGACCGCTGGATCAGCTGGAAGACCTCTCCCTACGTTTATGATGAACTGCAGGACCTGCCCTACCGTCAGGTTGGCGTGGTGCTGGGCACGGCCAAGTATTACCGCACCGGGGTCATCAACCAGTATTACCGCTACCGCATTCAGGGCGCGCTGAACGCGTATAACAGCGGCAAAGTGAACTACCTGCTGCTTTCCGGCGATAACGCGCAGCAGAGCTATAACGAGCCGATGACGATGCGCAAAGATTTCATCGCCGCAGGCGTCGACCCGGCGGACATCGTGCTGGACTACGCGGGCTTTCGTACGCTGGATTCGATAGTTCGCACCCGCAAAGTGTTTGATACCAACGATTTCATCATCATCACCCAGCGCTTTCACTGCGAGCGGGCGCTGTTTATTGCGCTGCATATGGGCATCCAGGCGCAGTGCTACGCCGTTCCCTCGCCTAAAAATATGCTCCCGGTGCGCATTCGCGAGTTCGGCGCTCGCCTCGGCGCGCTGGCGGACCTCTATATCTTCAAGCGCGAACCGCGCTTCTTAGGGCCGCTCATCCCGATTCCTTCGCTGCATGAAGTCCCGGATGACGCGCAGGGATACCCGGCGGTAACGCCGGAGCAGCTGTTAGAGTTACAAAAGAAGAAGTAACGACGATAATCGCAAAAAAAGAGGCCGCAATGCTATGCACTGCGGCCTCTTTCACAACGTTAACGCCCTGGTATTAGCGGAACACACGCTTTCTTACCAGACGTATTTCACACCAGCCATACCGGTAACTTCGCTGAAGTCATTACCACCCGTCTGGTAGCCGACATTTACCCATGAATGGAAATTATCGCTGATTTTACCTTCCACGCCGCCTTTAACTTCATAACGGTTGGCAGGCGTTTTATCATTCAGCTTATCTTCATTCATTTTAATCGAGTTTTCTGCAGTATCGTGCCACCAGTTCGCTTCAACAAACGGCTCAATTGCCGTGTTATTGTTCAGTACACGTCCAAATACACGCATCCCTAAACGAGTGGTATAGCCTGAAGCATCCGCATCATGAATCCGGGTACCATTTGCTTCATGGAAGTCATCTGTATTCATCGATGAATAAATGACCTGTGCCTGAGGTTCTACATACAGTGATTTTTCAGCTTTCTGAAGAGCAAGCATGGTGTAACCCGCTTCCATAGAAGCCTGTAACAGATCGCTGTTGTATTTTTCTGATGCCAGTTGCTCACCTTTGGTCTCATTATCGAACCAGGAATATTGCAGTGAAGAATCAAGATACAGTCCCTTCATCTCTTTTGCATCGGCATACCAGGTGCCGTAAAGCCCGGCGTTATATCCTTTTACTTTACCGGTCGCGTTGCGAGAGCCAGCCTTAGATTTAGCGGAATAAGAGTCTGTTTTCGCATAACCATAACCGAACATAAACCCAAGGTGGCCTCTGTCCGAACCATTCGCAGACCATGCGGTAATATCATTACCTAACTGGAACATCGTTGAATCGGTTGAGTTATCGATATTGCCAGCAGTCTTACTCTTAGTACGAGAGCCGGAGGTACGAACCCATGTCGACGGCATTACATCGTCAGATGATTGAGCTTGCATAAAGTTTTGCTCACCCATTCGGTCATGCATGGTGCTCATAAACATTGATTTTGCTGCAGCCTGGTTGCCCATATAAGCGCCAGCTTCTGGGCGAACCGGTACCGGCTCAGGCGCCGGAGTTGGCGCTGGCTCAGGTGCCGGAGTTGGCGCTGGCTCAGTTTCAGAACGAAGATACCAACTACCATCCTCTGGATTACTGGTCGTTCCTTTAGTCAGGTAATAATCATAAGCACCCGCAACGATACGGCCTTGCTGTATAAAATCACCGTTTGACTGACCATTGACATCAATGACTTTGATGCCTTCGATAGTCTGGCCACCCATTCCGCCAGCATTATTCACAGTGACATACGTCGTCCCTGCGGTATCTCCTTCAACCACCATCAGATCGCCGCTAGAGGTCGTGTCGTCATTAAGCACCATGTCCATGGTCAATAAGCCATTATTACCGGTGTAATTACCTTGCACCGTTAATGTACTGCCCGGATTAGCGCTGCCCAAGCGCAGTTCACCATTGTTGGTTAAGTCACCACCAATAATGAAATTACTGCTTTGATCATTTTCATAACCAGGCGCTGCATCAGCGACGGCAATTAAACCGTTGTTAATAACATTACCGGCAAGGCTACCATAACCGCCTAACGTGGCATTGCTGTCGACAGTGACATTTGCCGATTGAAGCTCAATATCATTAGTGAGGATCATCGCGCCCGATTTAATTGTCGTGTCGCCAGTATAAGTCTGATCTTTTGTCAGAATTACGTTGCCTGCGCCTTGTTTTTCAACTGCACCGGTACCGCTAATGACGTTGTCATAGGTATAGTTATCAGCGCGATCGAAGACTAAAGTACCATTGTTAGTGACATCGCTAGCAATCGCGCCACCCGTACCTTCCTGGCCATCACCAATATAAAGGGTGCCCTTATCAATATTGACTGCCTGGTCAATTGCGCCAGTACCCGTTAAATAAACGTTACCCGCACCGACTTTTACCCCGCCTTTGCCAAGAGAGGCACCGGTATTATAAATAAGCTGGTTATCTGTGTTGCTTTCAAAATCAATCGCGGCGTCATCACCGTTATCAATTTTACCGTTCATTTCCAGAGTGGTATTTTCAGTCACGTCTTTGGAAACCAGAACACTGCCTTTTACAACCGCATCTTTTGCGACCTTAAGCGTACCCGCGTTCAAGTTCCAGTCTGAAGTCTCACCTGACGCATTTGTGCCGGTCAACTCCCAAGTTCCTTTACCATTTTTATTGAAGGTTTCGAAACCCGTGTACTGGGAAAGATTAATAGACCCTTCACCTGTATCACCCTGAAGGGTCAGTTTGTCTGTACCGCCACCAGCTTTAACGTTACCTGTAATTTGTGACGTCGTTTCAAGCTGTAATTCGTCATTCTGACTACCTAACACAATAGCATCAGTACCAGAAATTTTCCCCGCGTTATGGATAGTTGTTTTACCCTGGGATTTAATCGCGGTATTTCCAGAGCTAATTTCCCCAAGGTTATCAATAGCGACAACTCCAGAAGAGTTTGAGTAATCCAAAACCGTTCCGGTTTCTGAAGATATTTTGCCTGTAGCGGTATTATCAAAGTTTAAAGTCGTACTTCCCGAGGTTCCAATCTCGAATAATGTTGCGCTTTTACTTGTTATTGTACCACTATTCGAAATATTGAAATTTTGGGAGGCTGCAGTGGCATCTAAAAAAGTTTTCCCGCCGGTAATTTCTATAGTGCCAGTGTTAACAATATCATAATCACCCGACCTACGAATGTGTAACGAATGGCCACTGGCCTCAGAACTTTTAAATGTACCATTATTAGTAAATGACCAACTCGCATCAACGTCATACATACAGTTATTTGTATTATCTGTTAATACGCCATCCTCGGTAATAATAAGCGATGAAGTGGTATCGCTAATGGTAACCGTAGAGGTTTGATTGGTATTACTATCAATTACGGTTTGGGAGGCCATAGCGCTAACAGAAAACAAACCGGCAAGCAATATGGGAAATTTAACACATAATGATTCAGTTAAGGCATTAACCTTAAAATTTTTCTTCATAAAAATCTTAGCTCTACTATTAATTTAAGTGAACAAACACAAAACCTTTATTAATTACCTTAGAAATCACAGCTCAATAACAAAGCATTTAGAAATGCCATGATTTATAAAAGCGATTATAGACATACAAAATTGACTATCAATTTAGCAATGCTAAAACATCTTTTTAGATTAAAAAACCATCTAATGTGGTATAGCCTCTAAAAATACTTAAAGAGAAAGGCACAATAAAATTATGACGCTTCATGAGATGTATTTTTATAATATCATCGATCTTATCTCATAAAAAACTGGGCAGTACTATCTTGTTTTTGACTTGTGATAAACCAGGAAGGAATTGATGAAACGGGTTCAGAGCGCCACGGAAAATTTCTGGCGTAATGTTCGAGCAGGCATAGAGGTGATCACCTGGAATTTGTCAGCGTAATCAGTAGATCACAAAACTCTATGCCGGTCTTTTTTCTGAGGATGCCTCAGCCTTTCGGAGGCTGGACGAATAATGCCTTATTACTTCTTACGGGCGTATTTCAATGAATCCAGCGCTACCGCGAAGATAATGATGGCGCCCTTGATGATGTACTGCCAGTACGGGTTCACGCCGATATAAGTCAGGCCGTAGTTGATAACGGTGAAGATTATCACACCAGTTACCACGCCGAGCACCGTACCCACGCCGCCGCTGAAGGAAACCCCGCCCACCACGCAGGCTGCGATGGCGTCGAGTTCGTACATGAAGCCGAGGTTGTTGGTGGCGGAACCGATACGGCCCGCTTCCAGCATCCCGCCGAAGGCGTAAAACACGCCGGAGAGCGCATAAATCATCAGCAGGTTCAGCGCCACGTTCACGCCGGAAACCTTCGCCGCTTCCGGGTTTCCGCCGATGGCGAAGATATTTTTACCGAAGCGAGTTTTGTTCCACAGGATCCAGACAAACACGACGGCGATCAACGCATAGAAAGTGATGTAAGAGAGCCTGAAGCTGCCTATCGCCAGGAACCCTTGCGTAAAGGTTGAGAAACCGCTGTCGAAACCAGAGATCGGCGAAGCGCCCACAAAATCGTAGTACAGGGAGTTGATGCCGTACACGATGATCATGGTGCCGAGCGTGGTGATAAACGGCGTTACGTTCAGGTAAGCGATAACGATGCCGTTAATCAGGCCGATGATGGCGCCGATAGCGCAGACAATCAGGATAACCAGCGCAATCGGCATGGTCGCCATTTCCGGGAACACCTTGTTGGCGTTTTCCATTGATTGCAGCAAGGTCGCCGCGACTACCGCCGCGAGCCCTACCTGACGACCGGCCGAAAGGTCCGTGCCCTGGGTAACAATAAGCCCCGCGACGCCCAGCGCGATAATAATACGCACCGAGGATTGGGTCAGAATGTTACTTAAGTTAAGCAGACTTAAAAAAGTGGGATCCTGGAAAATAATAATGGCCAGCAACACTAAAAGAACGACGTAAATACCGCCTTCTTTCAGATAAGTGAGAAAACTCTTCTTATTTAACGCACTCATGAGGAGCCCCTGATATTAAAGGTGCAAAGACGCAAGACGTAAAATTTCGTTTTGCGTTGTCGTTTTAGTGTCAACAATTCCAGCGACGAGGCCATTGCTCATTACCAGAATACGATCGGTTATCCCTAACAGCTCTGGCATTTCGGAAGAGATAATAATGATCCCTTTGCCTTTTTTCGCCAGCTCAGCGATAAGCTGATAAATTTCGAACTTCGCGCCTACGTCAATACCGCGCGTCGGTTCATCCAGCATTAATATTTCCGGTTGCGTCAGCAGCCAGCGACCGATAATCACCTTTTGCTGGTTGCCGCCGGAAAGCGAACCGATTTGCGTCCGGTGCCCTGGTGTTTTCACGCGCATGGAATCGATAACCCACTGGGTATCGCTTTTCATGCGGGAATTATCCAGCAGACCGACTTTATTTTTGTAGTTGCGAATATTGGAGATCAGGGAGTTAAAACCGATATCCAGATAAGCGTAAATCCCCGTTGAGCGACGCTCCTCGGTCACCAGCGCGAAACCGTGGTTAATGGCTTCGTTGGCGGTGTGGTTATTAATCTGTTTGCCGTGCAAGGTAATGGTGCCCGCCGATTTTTCACGGATACCAAATAACGTTTCCACAATATCAGTGCGCTTGGCGCCCACCAGTCCCGCGATGCCGAGAATCTCCCCTTTATGCAGATCAAAGGAGACGTCACGGATAGAGGGCTGGCGCAGCGAGGTCAGGTTGCGCACTTCAAGGATAACTTCACCCGGTTTGTTTTCTTTATCCGGGAACCGCTGATTGAGCGAACGGCCCACCATCATGGCGATGATCTTATCCATATCCAGCCCTTCAAGCGGCTGGGTGGCGATCCACTGCCCGTCGCGCAGGATAGTAATTTCATCGCACAGCTGAAATATCTCTTCCATTTTATGGGAGATATAAACAATACCGCAGCCGCGCTCTTTCAGCTTACGGATAATTTTAAAGAGATGATTCACCTCTTTTTCCGTTAGTGAAGAGGTGGGCTCATCCATAATGACGATTTTCGCGTCATAGGAGAACGCTTTGGCGATTTCAATCATCTGCATCTGCGAGACAGAAAGCGTCCCCACGCGCGCGCGCGGATCGATATCAATATCCAGCTCGTCGAAAATCGCTTTGGTATCGCGATACATTTTGTCCTGATCGACAAATACCCCTTTGGTGGGGTAGCGACCAAGCCACATATTGTCCATAACAGAGCGCTGCAAAACCAGGTTTAACTCCTGGTGCACCATGGAAATACCATTTTCCAGCGCTTCTTTGGCCGAATGAAAATCAATTTCTTTTCCCTGGAAAAGAATGCTGCCGGAATCTTTCTGGTAGATCCCAAAAAGGCACTTTAATAACGTTGACTTGCCTGCGCCGTTCTCCCCCATTAACGCGTGGATGGAGTGAGGACGAACTTTTAAATTTACGTTATCGAGTGCCTTAACGCCGGGGAATGACTTGTTGATATTGGTCATTTCCAACAGGTATTCGCCTGACGTCTGCGTAGTATTGCTGACCATAATTACACCTGGCTGCGAGAGTATTGTCTGAGCATGGCACGGTTTAAAAGGGGCGCTTGCGCGCCCCGGAAAAGCATTTAACTATTATTTATCGCTGAACTGCGCCAGGTTGTCTTTATCAACGCCGACGTAAGGAATACGAACCACTTTGTTTTCAATTTTCCAGTTCGTGCCGTCAGCGGCGCCTTTACCCTGCGCCAGGTTTTTCGCCAGATCGAACGTCGCTTTCGCCTGGTTGTTGGCGTCGTTCAGCACGGTACCGGCCATCGCACCGGATTTCACCAGCGCCAGCGCTTCCGGCAGGGCGTCAACGCCGAATACCGGGATTGAAGATTTGTTATGCGCCTTCAGCGCTTCTACCGCGCCCATCGCCATCGCGTCGTTGTTGGCGATCACGACTTCAATTTTGTTGGCGTTCGGACCAGAGAGCCAGGCGTCCATTTTGTCTTTCGCCTGAGCGGTATCCCACATGGCGGTATCTAACTGCAGCTGCTGAGTTTTGATGCCTTTATCGTTCAGCTCTTTAATCACGTAGGTAGTACGCGCTTCGGCATCCGGGTGGCCCGGCTCGCCTTTCAGCAGTACGAACTGGATCTGGCCGTCTTTGTTCAGGTCCCAGTTTTTGTTCGCAGCCCAGTGCTTGGCGATCAGGTCGCCCTGGATAACGCCGGATTCTTTGGAGTCGGTCCCTACGTAGTAAGCTTTGTCGTAGCTGTCGAGCGCTTTGCGTGAAGGTTCTTTGTTATAAAACACAACCGGTACGTTCTGCCCGCGCGCTTTTTCGATGACGGTACCCGCAGCGGCCGGGTCAACCAGGTTGATGGCAAGGGACTTCACGCCTTTCGCCAGCAACACGTCAATCTGGTCGTTCTGCTTGGACTGGTCGTTCTGCGAGTCGTTCATCAGCAGCTCAACGTCTGGCGTGGCTTTTGCTTCTTTCTCAATGGCCTTGCGTACTACGGACATGAAGTTATCGTCATACTTATAGATAGTCACGCCGATACGGTCAGCGGCCTGGGCTGCGGCGCCAAACAGCATGCAGGACATAACGGCAGACAGAGTAAGGACCTTCTTATTCATGGTATCTCCGGTTTTATGCAGGGTAGTTCTTGTGAAAAACGGGCGGCGGGGTAGTAATGTTAGAAAAGTGTTACTGACCACCGAAGCTCACTTTAAAATTTTCTTCCTTGATCGGTAACGCTCCAGTACTGCGTCTTTTTGTTTGTTTTCGGCCCTTAACCCATGCTCTTAGCGCAACGTTGCTGTTACATAGTGTTTCAGCCTTTAAAACGCTGACATCATAGACCAGCGCAATGTTAATATACTGTGAATTTACTCACAGATTGAAAGCGGTTACATCACTCTCATTTATAAACTAGTGATCGGCCCCACACTTTGCTTTCCGGCGACGGAATGGCGGCGCACCAGCGTCGGCATAAAGCAGTGACTGGCCTGCAAATCGAGCTCTCCTGCGGCGCCCTGCAGCGCCAGCTCGGTCGCGAGTCGCGCCATGGAAACAATGGGATAGCGCACCGTGGTGAGTTGCGGATCGGTGTAGCGGGCGATTGGAATATCATCGAAACCAATGAGTGACAAATGCTGCGGCACGGCGATGCCATTATCTTTAAGCGCCGTTAGCGCGCCTGCCGCCATGCTGTCATTGTAGGCAAACACCGCCGTGAGCTGCAGGTTGCGCCCCAGTAACTCCACCATTGCCGCCTCGCCGCCCTGCATGTCGGGGCTGCCCGTACCGACCCAGCTTTCCGGCGGCGTTATCCCCTGCTCCGCCAACGCCCGCAGCCAGCCCTCTTTACGCTGGTCATCATCTTCAATACGGTGAGCGGAAGCCAGATAGCCGATGCGCTGATGGCCATTGCTTTGCAGCATGCGGGTCGCCATCATCGCGCCGGTGACATTGTCCAGACCGACGCAGCGATGCGCGTAGCCGGGCACGATACGGTTAATCAGCACCATGCCGGGGATTTGGTCGAGAAAGCTTGCCAGCTCTGCGTCGCCGAGCGCTTTGGCATGAACGATTAAAGCGGTGCAGCGCTGGCGAATCAGCACTTCTATGGCATGGCGCTCTTTTTCCGCTTCATGGTAGCTATTGCCGATGAGCACATATTTTTGATGCTGCTGGGCCACAGTATCCACCGCTTTTACCAGCGCGCCGAAGAAGGGATCGGAAACGTCCATCACCACCACGCCAATGGTATCGCTGACCTGGGTGGCCAACGCCTGGGCATTGGCGTTCGGCCGGTAGCCTAGCTGACTGACCGCCTGCATAACGGTTTCACGCGTTTCAGGGCTTACCAGCGCGCTGTTGTTCAGAACGCGGGAGACCGTAGCGACAGAGACGCCCGCAAGTCTTGCGACGTCACGAATAGTGATCATAACGATCACCTTTAAGTAGTTGGCAGCAGTTCACAAATACCCCCTGTGTAAGCCTGGGGGCTATTCTGGCAGCGAGCAGAAAGGCGCTACGTGAAGCACATCACAGCGCTGGAAACGGTTACATACGAAATGTTAACGATTGTGATCCAGATCGTTATCTTGTTGTTTGCGATAACGGCACGCCTGACGCTCTGGCCGTGAGCTGCCGCCAGAGCCACTCCACCGGCCCCTGGCGAAAGCGACGCAGCCAGAGTACGGAGATCAATATGTTAACCGCCCAGACGGCGGGAACGAAGGCGAGCAATTGCAGGCGGTCAAACTTCATAAACAGCCCGAAGCGATGAAACAGCGTAATGCAGATTAACGATTGCAGCAGGTAGTTGGTGAGTGCCATGCGGCCAACGCAGGCCAGCGCGCCGGTTAACCTGAACCTGGCAAGTGATGGCCAGAAACCATAAATCAGCGCCGCGTAGCCGATGGTCTGCAAGGGCGCGCTGAGTTCACGCGGCGCCTGCAGATAAAACGCGGTCCAGCGGTAATCCCAGCCGATTCGCCACTGCGCGATAACCGCAGGCAGGTTAATCAACAGCCCAGCCAGCACCAGGATGAGGCCCGTACGGCGATAGTGCTGCAGGCTGAACTCGCCGCGCAGCCAGCCGCTACGCATCAGCGCCGCGCCGATAAGCATCATTCCCGCCAGCTCCCAGCCGTACTGCGCGCCGAGCGCCAGCAGGCTTGAAGAGAGAAGATCGAGCCGATTATCGATAGCTTCCGCTCCGCCGTTCAGCTTCCAGAACTGCTCATATTGCAGGTGCGCGACGTCCGGCACCCACGAACGGTTGATCTGGTCGCCAGTGATAGCGCCGAGCAGAAGCAGCACGCCCACGCCCATCAGGTACAGCAGCACCCCGGTGTTAAACAGCGATTTAACGCCCGAGGCGTCGCGCACTATTCGCCAGCTGATAAGCCCTACCAGCCCATAGGCAAGCAGGATATCGCCATCCCACAGAAAAACCGCATGCAAAAAACCGAAAATCACCAACAGGCTCAGGCGCGCCTGAATCCAGCGTTTGCCACGGACGAGCAGCATTTGCAGGCCGGCGCCAAACAGCAATGCGAAAAGCGTGAGGAATTTAACCTGCGCGAAGAGGTCCAGCAGCGCCCAGGTCCAGGCGTCGCGCAGGGTCGCTTCGCCATACCAGGCAGGGTTGAGGTAAGCCGCCTTCGGCAGACCGAAGGCGGTGATATTCAAAAGCAGGATGCCCAGGATGGCGACGCCGCGAACCACGTCCAGCGTGACGTTTCTTGCCATGGCGGCCTGCCTTATCAATTAGCTGGGGTGGCGTACCGCGCGCAGGAATTCCTGGCGCGTATTCTGGCTGGACTTAAACAACCCGCCAAGCGACGTCGTCGTGGTGGCGCTGGTTGCGTCGCGAATGCCGCGCGCTTTTACGCAATAGTGCACCGCGTCAATGGACACCGCCACGTTGCTCGTGCCAAGCAGCGTTTGCAACGCCACCAGGATCTGCTGCGTTAAACGCTCCTGCACCTGTGGGCGCTGGGCGAAAAACTGCACAATGCGGTTAATCTTCGACAACCCAATCACCGAGTCTTTCGGAATGTAGGCCACCGTGGCTTTGCCGTCGATGGTTACAAAGTGGTGTTCGCAGGTGCTGGTCAGCGTGATGTCGCGAACCGTGACCATCTCATCCACTTTCATCTTGTTCTCGATGACGGTGATTTTCGGGAAATTAGCGTAGTCCAGGCCGGAGAAAATCTCGTCGACATACATCTTGGCGATGCGATGCGGCGTTTCCATCAGGCTGTCATCGCTCAGATCAAGATTAAGCAGCTGCATAATCTCGGTCATATGACCGGCGATAAGGCGCTTGCGGGTTTCGTTATCAAGCTCGTGCAACGGCGGACGCAGCGGCGTCTCCAGGCCACGCGCAACCAGCGCCTCATGTACCAGGGCAGCTTCTTTTGAGAGTAATGACATCTTATTTTTTCTCCAGCAGGTGTAACCAGCCTTTACCGCAGGGGGCAAAGTGAGCGTTCATTGTGCGTGAGCGGGCGCACATAATCCAGTAGCGGGACCGATAATTATTGGGATTGTTGATTCCTTTCTTCGTCGCGCCGCCAGACCAGCGCGCCGCCGATAACCAGCGCCACGCCAGCTATCCACAGCGCCGGCTCCAGCCTGCCGGTGAGAAAGCTGGCAACCGCAGAGGTCATCGGGCCGACAAGCTGCCCCACGGCATAACCGGTCGTGAGCAGCCCGGCCAGATAGCGGGTGTGCTCCGGCGCCAGCTCTCGCCCGTAGTGCAACGAAAGCTGCACGGCGCAGAGAAAGCCGCCGCCTACCAGCAGCGCGCCGATAACCAACCCGTTTATACCCGGCAGCCATGCGGCGGCCACCACGCCTGCGGCCTGCAGCCACAGCACTATTGCCAGCCGCTGATTGCTTTGCAGCACCCCGCGAAGCAGGATGCTAAGCGCAATGCCGATAACCGAAGCGCCGCCAAAAACAGGCCAGACAAACTGTGCAAACAGGCTGCCTGGAAAGCGCGCCGCCGCCATTTGGGAAAGAAACGTCGCGGGCAGAATATAACCAAACCCGGCGAGACTGTAGCTCCAGACCAGCTTTTTCAGTCCGCGCGTCAGGCGCAGCGGCTCAGGCTGGTTGCCCGGGCGGTGGAGATGCCCCCGGCGCGGCAGGTTGCGGGCAATCAGCGCGATAAACAGCAGCGCCAGCGCGCCGTAGATAAGCCAGCCCTGCTGCGCGCTGAGCCCGGCGCCGTGGATCCAGACCGCCAGCAGGCCGCTGATGGCGATGCCGGCGCCCGGCCCGGCGAACACCGCGGCGCTAAGGCCCGGCCTGCCGAAATGGGCGAGCTGTTCGTTGGTCCAGGCGGCCATCAGCACCAGCCCCCAGCCGCTCATGCAGCCGATAACGAAGCGCAATACGGCGTGCGGCCAGGGTCCGTCGACAAAAGCGGAAAGCAGCGTCAGCAGCACCGCGCCGCCGACGCCCGCCCAGAGCCGAAGCTCAACGTGACGCTGCGCGCGCATCGCATCCCATGCGCCGACCAGATAGCCAAGATAGTTTGCAGCGGCGACCAGTCCGGCGCTGGTGAGCGTTAACTGCCCCTCCCCTACCATCAACGGCACCTGAGGCGTAAACGCGAAACGCCCAATCCCCATTACCACAATCAGCGCGAGAAACCCGGTCAGTGCAATACGCAGCGCCACAGCGCCTCCATTTGTTAAAATAAAGTTATGGCTATGATGCGGCATGAGTTTTCTAAGGTGAAGTGAAACTTGTTCACTCGTTAATGCGCGTTTGCGCTATTCTGTTCAGCCAATTATAAGGAGCCGCCTATGGAACTGCTCGACGAGCATCGCTGTTTTTCCGGCCAGCAGCAGCGCTGGCGACATCATTCTCAGGCGCTCAATTGCGCCATGACCTTCAGCATTTTTCTGCCGCCTGAAACCGACGCGCCGCCGCCTGTGCTTTACTGGCTCTCCGGCCTGACCTGTACCGATGAAAACTTCACGACCAAAGCGGGCGCGCAACGCGTGGCTGCTGAACTGGGCATTGCGTTAGTGATGCCGGACACCAGCCCGCGCGGTGATGAGGTGGCGGACGCGGAAGGGTACGACCTCGGCAAAGGCGCCGGTTTCTACCTTAACGCCACCGTTGCGCCCTGGGCATCCCACTATCGCATGTATGATTACCTGCGCGATGAACTGCCCAAAGTGATTGCGGAAAACTTTAAGGTAGCGGACCGTTGCGCCATCAGCGGCCACTCAATGGGCGGCCACGGGGCGCTTATCATGGCGCTAAAGAACCCCGGGCGTTTCCGCTCGGTTTCCGCCTTCGCGCCAATCGTCAACCCGTCTGCCGTGCCGTGGGGGAAAAAAGCGTTCACCGCGTATCTTGGCGAAGATGAAAGCCAGTGGCACCAGTGGGACAGTTGCGCATTGCTGGAAAAGGCCGATCCGGCGCACGCTATCCCCACGCTTGTCGACCAGGGCGACAGCGACCCGTTCTTTGGCGAGCAACTCCAGCCGGAGCGGCTTGATGACGCGGCGCGCAAGGCAGGCTGGCCGCTGACGCTGCGCATGCAGCCGGGCTATGATCACAGCTATTATTTCATCGCCACCTTTATTGAAGAGCATTTGCGCTTTCACGCGCAGCATTTGCGCTGATGCATCCATGCCAAACCGGCAATAAAAAAGGGCGCTTAAGGCGCCCTTTTCGTTATTTCTTCAGATGGTCAGGAAACGTCATTTCGCTGTAACGCACGAAATGCGTGCCTCTGGTCCACTTGTAACCAAACCAGATTATCAGGAACAGCGGAATGCCGATGTAGGTTGCCGCAACGGCCGTCCAGTCAATCGTATCTTCCAGGAATGCCTGATAGTTCTGGCCGAGCGTGATAATAAGACACAGCACGAAGGCGAAAATCGGGCCCAGCGGGAAGAAGCCGGAGCGGTACGGCAGGTCGTTGATATCGTTGCCCTGCATGACATAACCGCGACGGAAGCGATAATGACTAATGGCAATACCGAGCCAGGCGATAAATCCGGTCATCCCCGAGGTGTTCAGCAGCCACAGGTAAACCGTCTGGTTACCGAACATGGAGGTGAGGAAGCACAAGCCCGCGACCACGGTCGTCGCATAAAGCGCGTTGCGCGGCACGCCGCCTTTAGACAGCGTTGAGAAAATACGCGGCGCTTTGCCGTCGCAGGCCAGGGTGTAGAGCATGCGGGTGGAAGCGTACATGCCGGAGTTGCCCGCAGAGAGCACTGCCGTCAGGATCACCGCGTTCATGATGGCCGCCGCAGAGAGCAGACCCGCGTGCTGGAACACCAGAGTGAACGGGCTGACGCTGATATCTTTCACGTCGTTGCGCAGCAGGCTCGGGTCGGTGTAGGGGATAATCAGGCTGATAATCAGAATGGCGAACACATAGAACAGCAGGATACGCCAGAAAACCTGACGCACCGCGCGCGGAATATTCTTCGCCGGGTCTTCCGATTCGCCCGCCGCGATGCCGATAAGCTCGGTGCCCTGGAAAGAGAAGCCGACAATCATCGCCACGCCAATCATCGCCGAGAAGCCGCCCGCGAATGGCGCCTCATCAATGCTCCAGTTGCTCCAGCCTGCCGGTTCAGCGCCTTTGAAAATGCCGACAATCATCGCGATGCCGACCAGAATAAAGATAATCACGGTCGCCACTTTAATCAGCGAGAACCAGTACTCCGCTTCGCCAAAGCCTTTTACGGAAATGTAGTTCAGCAGGAACATGATGCCGAGGAAGATGGCGCTCCAGATCCAGCCTGGCGTATCCGGGAACCAGTAGCTCATCACAAGCTGCGAGGCCACAAGGTCGACCGCGATGGTGACCGCCCAGTTGTACCAGTAGTTCCAGCCCAGCGCGAAGCCGAATCCCTCTTCTACGTAGTTCTGCCCGTAGGTAGCGAACGAGCCGGAGACCGGCATATAGGCCGCCAGCTCGCCAAGGCTCGTCATCAGGAAATAGACCATCAGGCCGATAAGAATATAGGAAAAAAGCGCGCCGCCCGGGCCCGCCTGAGAAATCGTCGCGCCGGATGCGACAAACAGCCCTGTGCCGATAGAGCCGCCGATGGCGATCATCGTCAAATGACGCGCCTTTAATTCGCGACGTAGCGCAGGCGCTTGTGTGGTTTTAGATTCGGAAACCATATAAAAATAATGCCCATCCATCAAAAGAGGCGCGATTGTAGCAGACTCAAACCGAAGCGCCTGGTGGAAATACGCAGTTATAAGAGACGTTCATGATAGCCGCTGGATCATAAGTAAAGCAGCGGGCCTGCGGGAGAGCGAAAATTTTTTCTTATGACTGACGCCCGATTTGCCGACTCGCTCAGGGTTCGCAGTAGCGTAAAAAACGCTGCAGGGCGTTGGACAGGTGCTTCTGGCGATGATGGATCCGGTAGAGCGTTCGCGTCAGCCGCGGCAACGGGGCCTTCACTTCGACCAGCGAGCCGGTTTCCAGCTGCTCGGCTATCACCCTGCGTGAAAGACAACTGATGCCCAGCCCGTGGCGCACCGCATGTTTAATCGCTTCAGAGTTGCCAAGCTCCATCGCCAGCACAAACTGCGGCAGGTGCGAAAGCAGAAGGTAATCGACAATTTCCCGCGTGCCGGAACCTTTCTCACGCAGGATCCAGGGCGCGGCGGCAAGGCGTGCCAGCGTTACTTCCCCGTTTAAAAGCGGGCTTGCGGGAGAGGCGAAGACCACCAGTTCATCCTCAAGCCAGGGTTCAGTGACGATTTCCGCCATATGGCACGGCCCTTCGATAAGCCCGATATCGACGCGAAAATCCGCGACGGCGTTAATCACATCCTGACTGTTGCCAACGCTCATTTCCAGCGGCAATGACGGAAAGTCGCGGCGGTAGCGGGCAATCACTTCCGGCAAAATATAGTTGCCGATAGTGCTGCTGGCATAAACGCGGATAGCGCCGTTATCTTCACGAAAAAGCTGCTCTATCTCTCCCGCCTGCTCCAGCAGCGCCACGGTGCGCGGGTAAAGCAGCCGCCCGTGCTCATTGACCACCAGCCGTTTGCCCACCCGGTCAAAAAGCTGCACGCCAAGCTGGCCTTCCAGATCGGTTAACGCTGCGCTGACCGCCGATTGCGACAGCGCCAGCATTTGCGATGCCTGGGTGGTGGAACCGCTTTTCAGCACTTCGGCAAACACTTCCAGCTGACGCAGGGTGATATGCATGACTCGCCTCAATAGTAAGAGCTCTCTTACCACTTATGATGATTAATTATAAATATATAATCAATTTTATTTTTAAGTCGCCTCGCCTTACGCTTTCCACACAGTAAGGAGAAGGCTATGACAATACTCACACTACGCAAACCGCAGCATCACCTGATGCATTATGCGCCCGGTCTGGCGCTCACTGCCCTGGTGGCAGGCGCAGCCCTGTGGGCTGGTGCTATCCCGGCGGTCGCTGGCGCAGGGCTTAGCGCGCTGACGCTTGCTATCCTTGCCGGCATGCTTGTCGGCAATACGGTTTACCCTCGCCTCTGGCAATCCTGCGACGGCGGCGTGCTGTTCGCCAAACAGCATTTGTTGCGACTGGGCATTATTCTTTATGGCTTTCGCCTGACATTCGCGCAAATCGCGCAGGTGGGCGCAAGCGGCCTGCTGGTGGATATGCTCACGCTCAGCAGTACTTTTTTTCTTGCCTGCTGGCTTGGTCAGCGCGTTTTTAAGCTCGATCGCGAAACGAGCTGGCTGATTGGCGCCGGCAGCAGCATTTGCGGCGCGGCGGCGATTCTCGCCACCGAACCGGTTATCAAAGCGCAAGCCAGTAAAGTGACCGTGGCGGTGGCGACGGTGGTAATTTTCGGCACGCTGGCGATTTTTCTCTATCCTCTGATGTGGCCGTGGCTAAACGCCTTTTTCTCGCCAGAAACCTACGGCGTCTATATGGGTTCTACCATGCATGAAGTGGCGCAGGTCGTGGCGGCGGGCCATGCGGTGGGGCCGGATGCGGAAAATGCGGCGGTTATTGCTAAAATGCTGCGCGTGATGATGCTCGCCCCGTTCCTGATTTTTCTGGCGGCGCGGGTAAAACAGCTGGCGCCGGCAAATGACGGCAAGCGCAGCGCCATCACTATTCCCTGGTTCGCTATCCTGTTTATTCTGGTGGCGGTGTTCAACTCCTTCCATCTGCTGCCGAAACCGCTGGTGGATGCGCTGGTGACGCTCGATACCGTTCTGCTGGCAATGGCGATGGCGGCGCTTGGCGTGACAACGCACCTCAGCGCGCTGAAAAAAGCGGGCGTACGGCCGCTGCTGATGGCGCTCCTCCTCTTTTTCTGGCTGATTGTAGGCGGCGGGGTGATTAACGTTATCGTTGAGCGGCTAATGGCATAAACCGGCACGCGCTTTCCTGGACGTTGCCGCTATGATAAAACGTTCCCCCTTTGCGGGTATGACAGGAGAGAAAGATGAAGTTTATTGGAGCGCATGTCAGCGCCTCCGGCGGGCTCGCCAATGCCGCCACCCGCGCCGCCGAGCTGGAAGCGACAGCTTTCGCGCTGTTCACCAAGAACCAGCGTCAATGGCGTGCCGCCCCGCTCACCCCGGCGATTATCGATGAATTCAAAGCCGCCTGTGAAAAACATGGCTACGGGCCGGGGCAGATCCTGCCACACGACAGCTTTTTGATTAACCTCGGCCATCCGGAAGCGGAAGCGCTGGAGAAATCCCGTAAGGCTTTTATTGACGAGCTGACGCGCTGTCAGCAACTTGGGCTGACGCTGCTGAACTTTCACCCGGGCAGTCACTTACAGCAAATCAGCGAAGAGGCCTGCCTCTCGCGCATCGCCGAATCGGTGAACATCGCGCTGGAGCAAACGGAAGGCGTGACGGCGGTCATTGAAAACACCGCAGGCCAGGGGAGCAACCTCGGCTTTCGCTTCGAGCATCTGGCGGCGATTATCGACCAGGTGGACGACAAGAGCCGTGTCGGGGTCTGTATTGATACCTGCCACGCCTTCGCCGCGGGTTACGACCTGCGCACGGAAGAGGCGTGCGAAGAGACTTTCGCTGAGTTTGACCGTATTGTCGGCTTTCAGTATTTACGCGGCATGCACTTAAACGACGCGAAAAGCGCTTTCGCCAGCCGGGTGGACCGCCACCATAGCCTCGGCGAAGGGAACATCGGCCATACGCCGTTCCGCTGGCTGATGCGCGACAGCCGCTTCGACGGCATCCCGATGGTGCTTGAGACCATTAACCCGGATATCTGGGCTGAAGAAATCGCCTGGCTTAAGGCGCAGCAAACGACTACGGCAACGGTATAACCGCTGTTTTCAGCAATAAAAAAAGCTCCCCGCAGGGAGCTTTTTTCTTACCGTAACGCTCAGGCGGTTTTCGCCGCCAGTTCCGCTTCCGGACGCTTAAGGAAAGCGTAAGCCAGACCCGCCACCAGCGTACCGGCGACGATAGCAAGAAGGTAGCCCAGCACCGGCGTGATAGCGCCAGGAATCAGCAGCACGAACAGACCGCCGTGCGGCGCCATTAGCTTCGCGCCTACCGCCATAGAGATAGCGCCGGTGATAGCGCCGCCCACGATGCAGCAGGGAATAACGCGCATCGGGTCGCGGGCGGCGAACGGAATCGCCCCTTCGGAGATAAAGCACAGGCCCAGCACCAGCGCCGCTTTGCCCCCTTCCTGCTGGCCTTTGTCGAATTTACGACGCGCCACCATCGTCGCAATGCCCATCGCCAGCGGCGGAACCATACCGGCCGCCATGATAGCCGCCATCGGCGCGTAAACCTGGGAACTCAGCAGCCCCACGCCAAAAGCGTAAGCCGCTTTGTTCACCGGGCCGCCCATATCGGTACACATCATGCCGCCAAGAATGGCGCCCAGCAGCACCGCGTTGGCGGTTCCCATCCCCTGCAGCCAGGCGGTCAGGCCCGCCAGGATTTTCGCGACCGGCGTGCCGATAACGTAAATCATCGCCAGACCGACAATCAGGCTGGAGAAGAGCGGAATAATCAGGATAGGTTTCAACGCCTCCATGCTTGGCGGCAGCTTCAGCTTGCCGCTGATCGCTTTGGCAACATAGCCTGCGAGGAAGCCCGCAAGAATACCGCCGATAAAACCGGAGCCGGTGCTGACAGCGAGCATGCCGCCAATCAGGCCCGGCGTCAGGCCCGGACGGTCAGCGATAGAGAAAGCGATGAAACCAGCCAGTACCGGCACCATCAGGGCGAAGGCGGAACCGCCGCCGATTTTCATCAGCGCCGCGGCAAGCGTGCCTTCCTGTTTAAACGCTTCGATGCCGAACACAAAAGAGAGCGCGATTAACAGACCGCCCGCCACCACCATCGGCAGCATGTAGGAAACGCCGGTCAGAAGATGACGATAGGCGCCTGCCCCGCCCTGCTCTTTCTGGCCTGCGGAAGCGGAAGCCGCCTGGCCGGAAGGCTGATAGGGCTTAGCCTCGGCGAGGGCTTTATCGAACTCCTGCGCGGTTTTCTTCAGCGCGAGGCCGGTAGAGGTGCGGTACATTGGCTTGCCGGCGAATTTCGCCAGGTCCACTTCGATATCCGCCGCCACGATAACCAGATCCGCCTGCGCCACCTCTTCCGGCGTGATGGCATTGCCTGCCCCCACGGAGCCGCGGGTTTCCACTTTCGCCCACCAGCCGCGTTTTTTCGCTTCGGTTTCGATAGCTTCCGCCGCCATAAAGGTGTGCGCTACGCCAGTCGGGCAGGCCGTAACCGCCACAATGCGTTTTTGACCGCCCGCCGTCGGCGCGCCAATCGGAGCCGCCGCAACCGGCGCGCTGTACGACTGCGCTTTCTCTTTGGCTTCGCCAAGGAACAGCTCCGGGTGCGCTACGGCGCGATCGATTTCGCCAACAAACACCTTTTTGCCGTTGAGCGCGCTATCCGCCGGCAGGTTTTTGCCCAGCGCAATGACCAGCTCCGCGTCGTTCGGGTTATCGGTAAGTTCCAGATGCGCTTTCTGCGCCGCCGCACCGAGCAGGGTCTTCGCCATATAGGCGCGGGCCTGGCCGAGCGCGGAGTCAATAATCAGCAGCGTTTTCATTATGCCTCTCCTGCTGTCAGTTAAAAGGTTGTAAGTCGACGCGCGCCATCATCGCCGCCAACTGTGTCCTGTCGGTGATGCCGACATTGCTCTGGCTGACCGCCAGCGCCGCCACCGCCGTAGCAAGACGTAGCGTGTGCTCGCTGGATTCGCGCATCAGCAGGCCGTAGATGAGACCGCCGACCATTGAATCCCCGGCGCCTACCGTGCTGACCACTTCACAGGCGGGCGGTTTGGCTATCCATTCGCCAGAGGCGTTGACCCACAGCGCCCCTTCTGCACCCAGTGAAATCACCACGTGGGCGATGCCTTGCTCGCGCAGCGCGTGGGCGGCATCAATAACATCTTTCATTTCCGGCAGCTTGCGGCCTGCCCAAATTTCCAGCTCGCGGCGGTTCGGTTTCACCAGCCACGGCGCGGCTTTCAGGCCCGCCACCAGCGCCTCGCGGCTGCTGTCGAAAATAATGCACGGGCACTGGCTGCGCAGGCGCGTCATCCAGTCGGTGAACGCTTCCGGGCTGACGCCCGCCGGCAGGCTGCCGCTGACGCAGACCATGTCAAACTGCCCAAGCCAGCTCAGGGAATCGTTAACAAAACGTTCCCAGTCCGCCGCGGTGACTTCAAAACCGGAGAAGTTAAAATCGGTCACTTCGCCATCTTTTTCCGTCAGCTTCACGTTAATGCGAGTACGGCCCTGCACCACCTGAAAACGGTTGGCGATGCCAAGCTCGCTGAAGAGTTGCTGAAAGCCATCCTGATTATCTTTGCCGAGGAAACCACCGACGGTGACATCAATCCCTAAATCCTTGAGCACCTTCGCAACGTTAATGCCTTTGCCCGCAGCGTGCAGGCCGGTGGTGCGTACGAGGTTGACTTCGCCGCGTTCGATTTCCGGCGTAAAGCCGACCAGGTCATAAGCCGGGTTTAGCGTAATGGTGGCAACACGTCTGCTCATGCTGCGCCCTCCCCAAGACCGGCGGCGATGGCTTCGCCAATCGCTTTCAGCGCCGCTTCAGCATCCGCTCCCTGTGCGGTAAAGCGCAGGCGATGCCCCTTCTTAACGCCGAGCGCCACCACTTTCATCAGGCTGCGGCCGTTAGCCGGCTTGCCGGTGCCGTCGAGGTTAGCGACGGTGATATCGCTGTTAAATTGCTTGATAGTGTTTACCAGCATCGTGCCGGGACGAGCGTGCAGGCCGTGCTCGTTGCGCACGGTAAACTCGGCGCTCAGCACGTCTTCGGTTAACGCCTCGTCGCTGGTCAACAGCGCAAGCAGCGTAGAAGCGTCGGCGCTAAGCAGGCGGTCCGCTTTCTGATTCAGCAGGAGGTCGCCCAGGCGCTTGAGCACCGGCAGCGGCTGCTGGTCAACCATGGCGACGGTCATCAGCAGGCCAACTTTTTCGCCATTCGCTTCAAACGCGTTTGCCGGGCGGCTCACCGCGACGGCGCTCGCAAGGTTGCCCTGCGCGCTGTCAGCCAGCCACACGCCCTGCCCCAGATTCAGCGGCGCGTCGACAATCGCCTGGCTGACGAAAGCGGCGTCCACCGCGCCCGCCGCCTTCAGACGACCGGCGTTCAGCGCCTGCAGCGTAACCAGGTCGCTTGCCGCTACATCAAGGCTGAACATTTCGTTATCCAGCTTCAGCGCATCGCTCTGTTTTTCGCCCATCAGCAGCGCGCGCAACTCTTCAGCGCTGTTGGTGGTTTTAAGCTGTTCGGCGATGGCGTCATCGCTCAGCACGTGCGTTAACTGACGCAGCAAGCCGAGGTGTTCGTCTGAACTGGCGGCGATGCCGATAGCCACATACGCCACCTGATCGTCGCCCCAGCGGATCCCCTGCGGGAACTGGAAGACCTGCACGCCGGTTTTCAGCACCTGGTCGCGGGTATCGGTGGTGCCGTGCGGAATGGCGATGCCATTGCCTAAGTAGGTGGAGGTTTGCTGTTCGCGAGCAAGCATGCCGTTAACATAGCCGTCAGCTACATTGCCCGCTTTCACCAGCGCGTCAGCAACCTGACGGATGGCTTCTTCTTTATTGTTGGCGCTGGCGCCGGGATGGATATCCTGAACAGATAACTGGAACATGGTCTCCTCGCTTGCTGAAAGTGAATCGTTTCAGCCTTTCTGAGAAAAAAGGCGTTACCTGACGGCTGAAAAAACCCGAAGATAACGCTGAAACGTTTCAAGAAGTGTGAGGACTTCTGCTGCGCGGCGCAAGAAAAGCCGTAAACGGGATGTACATTTTTAGATGTGTCGCACATTTCATACCTTTCAGGTCCCATTTGCTGAAGTTACTTCTGCCTTTTTCAGGCTGGTCAGCTCCGGGTTCAGCGCTCCGTCAGCAAAAAATAAAACAGCTTTTTGATTATTCGTGTGGCGTTTAATACAGGCCGCTGTTTATTTGCGCACGAGGCGCGTAAACTTCGCCTTCCCTTTTGAAAGCGTTCATTTGTTATGCAAAACCTTCCTGCTGCGTCCCGCTTGCGAATGCCTGACATGGCTTCCGCCTCTTTTTTAATTGTAGCTTTTTTAACCGGCATCGCCGGGGCGCTGCAAACGCCTACGCTCAGCCTGTTTCTCACTGAAGAGGTGCATGCGCGACCAGCGATGGTCGGCTTCTTTTTTACCGGCAGCGCCATTATCGGCATTCTGGTCAGCCAGTTTCTGGCGGGCCGTTCGGATAAAAAAGGCGACCGCAAATCCCTTATCTTCGTCTGCTGTCTGCTGGGGGCGCTGGCCTGCGTGTTGTTCGCCTGGAACCGCAACTATTTCATTCTGCTGTTTATCGGCGTGTTCCTGAGCAGCTTCGGCTCTACCGCCAACCCGCAGATGTTTGCCCTGGCGCGTGAGCATGCCGACCGCACCGGCCGGGAAGCGGTCATGTTCAGCTCAATTCTTCGCGCTCAGGTTTCACTGGCGTGGGTTGTCGGGCCGCCGCTGGCGTATGCCCTGGCGATGGGCTTTGGCTTTCAGGTGATGTACCTGAGCGCGGCGGCGGCGTTTATCGTCTGCGGCCTGATGGTGTGGGGCTTCCTGCCTTCGATGCGCAAAGAGCCGGTAGCCACCTCCACGACGCTTGAGGCGCCGCGCCGCAACCGTCGCGACGCCCTGTTGTTGTTTGTCATCTGCACCCTGATGTGGGGCACCAACAGCCTTTACATCATCAATATGCCGCTTTACATCATTAATGAGCTGCATCTGTCGGAGAAGCTGGCTGGCGTGATGATGGGCACCGCCGCGGGGCTGGAAATTCCGACCATGCTGGTGGCGGGCTACTACGCAAAGCGGTTCGGCAAACGCTTTTTAATGCGTGTGGCGATTGTGGGCGGCGTGCTGTTTTATCTCGGCATGCTGATGCTCAGCAGCCCCGTCATGCTGCTCGGCCTGCAGTTGCTTAACGCCATTTACATCGGCATCCTGGCCGGCATCGGCATGCTCTATTTTCAGGATCTGATGCCGGGTCAGGCGGGCGCCGCGACCACGCTTTATACTAATACGACGCGCGTGGGCTGGATTATCGCCGGTTCGCTTGCGGGTGTGATTGCGGAAATCTGGAACTATCACGCTGTGTTTTACGTGGCGTTGGTCATGACGGCCGCCGCTGTCTGGTGCCTGTGGCGGATTAAGGATGTTTAGGGCGCGGTAAGCGCCTCGAGATGGATGAGGTAGTCCATCGCGTGCTGGCGATGTATGCCGCACATCTCGGGGGAGGGTTGCAGGCCGCCGCACACTTTTGGCCGCAGCGGCGAGCCGAACAGCTTGCAGCGCTTATGCTCATCAAGCTGCACGCAAGGCGTGTTCGCCGGCTTGCCGTCTGGCATGCCCGGAATGGGGCTCGATATTGAAGGCGCGGTACAGCAGGCACCGCAGTCGGGACGACATTCCATAATGACCTCGGCCAGGCAGACAGGCGCGGACTTTATCAGGCGCCGCCTGGAAACACTAACGACTTTTTCGCGCCATGCAGCGAAAGCGGTGAAATCCGCTTGCCTGGCTGACGCCTCGCGAGTAATTTGTCGCGATATTTTTGCTATCCCAAATTAACAGGACACTTCGATGCCAAGAGCTAACGAAATCAAAAAAGGTATGGTGCTCAATTACAACGGCAAACTGCTGCTCGTAAAAGACATTGATATTCAGTCACCCAGCGCTCGCGGCGCGGCCACGCTTTATAAAATGCGCTTCTCCGATGTGCGCACCGGCCTGAAGGTGGAAGAGCGTTTTAAAGGCGACGACATTGTCGATACCGTTACCCTGAACCGCCGCTTTGTGGACTTCTCCTACGTAGACGGCGACGAATATGTGTTCATGGATAAAGAAGACTATACGCCCTATACCTTCACGAAAGATCAGATTGAAGAAGAGCTGCAGTTCATGCCGGAAGGCGGCATGCCCGATATGCAGGTGCTGCTGTGGGACGGCCAGCTGCTGGCGCTGGAGCTGCCGCAGACGGTAGACCTGGAAATCGTGGAAACGGCGCCGGGCATCAAAGGCGCTTCCGCAAGCGCGCGCAACAAACCGGCGACGCTGACGACCGGTCTGGTGGTGCAGGTACCGGAATACCTCTCGGCGGGCGAGAAAATCCGCATTCATATCGAAGAGAAACGCTATATGGGCCGCGCAGACTAACAGGCCTGCTCACCTGGCGGCGCTTCGCTGTCAGGCCCCCAAAAAAACCGGCAAGCATGCCGGTTTTTTTATCTGCGTTAACGGCGAGCTACGCCGTTCCCATCAGAGTTACAGCAACTCAGGGTATTTCGTCATCTTCAGCGCCAGCTCAACGCCGCGCACTTCCGCCATGCCTTTGAGGCGGCCGATTGCCGAATAACCCGGGTTGGTTTTCTTGCGCAGATCGTCAAGCATCTGGTGGCCGTGGTCCGGACGGAACGGGATAGGACGCCGATCGCCCGCCTTTTTACGACGCAGCTCTTCACTCAGAATAGCGTCAACTACCGCCACCATGTTCACGTCACCCTGCAGATGCGCCGCTTCGTGGAAGGTTTTCGGGTTCGCTTCACGGCAGGTGGAGCGCAAATGGGTAAAGTGAATGCGATCGCCGAACGTTTCTATCATCCGCACCAGGTCGTTATCAGCGCGCACGCCGTAGGAGCCGGTGCACATGGTGAAGCCGTTGTTAATGCTGTTCACCGTCTCTTTCAGCCACTGCATATCGTCGATGGTAGAGACAATGCGCGGCAGCCCAAGAATAGGACGCGGCGGATCGTCCGGGTGCACCGCCAGCCGCACGCCCACCTCTTCCGCTACCGGTACAATGGCGCGCAGGAAATAAGCCATGTTTTCACGAAGCTGGGCTTTATCGATGCCGTGATATTCCGCAAGGCGCGCGCGGAACTGGTCAAGCGTATAGCCCTCTTCCGCGCCTGGCAGGCCGGCGATGATGTTGCGCGTCAGCTTCTCAATCTCCGCTTCGCTCGCGTTAGTGAAATAGTCCTGCGCCTGACGCTGCTCTTCTTCGCTGTAATCCGCCTGCGCCCCTTCACGTTTGAGAATATGCAGTTCAAACGCAGCAAAGGCTATCTGGTCAAAGCGCAGCGCTTTTGAGCCGTCCGGCAGGACGTACTCGAGGTCGGTGCGCGTCCAGTCGAGAATAGGCATAAAGTTATAGCAAACGGTGTCGATGCCGCAGGCTGCGAGATTGCGGATGCTTTGCTGATAGTTAGCGATGTGCTTATCGTAATTACCGGTGTGGGTTTTAATTTCTTCATGCACCGGAATGCTTTCCACTACCGACCAGACCAGCCCTTTTTCCGCCAGCAGCGCCTGGCGCGCGCGGATCTCTTCCACCGGCCAGACGTCGCCATTTGCAATGTGATGCAGCGCGGTAACGACGCCGGTCGCGCCTGCCTGACGCACATCATCCAGTGATACCGGATCGTTTGGGCCATACCACCGCCAGGTTTGTTCCATGACCATCCCCTCGTTAAGTTGTTATACCAATCATACCAGAACCAATGACGACTACCATACAGGTTTCCACTAAGCGATCAAACCGCCCGCCACCATTGATTGATCCAGCTCACAAACCCCGGATATTTACGGCATACCAATTCAATTTGCTGTCATATAACTTTACACTGGTTTTGTTAAATGATGGTTAATAAGGTATGTACTAAATGAATACAATTGCCTCCGTAACGCTGCCCGATTCGGTTAAGCGCCCCCGCTACGATCGTCATCGTTTACAAAGCCGCATCGTGCATTTCGGCTTCGGCGCTTTTCACCGCGCGCACCAGGCGCTGTTAACCGATCGCGTGCTGAATCAACAGGGCGGCGACTGGGGAATTTGCGAAATCAGCCTGTTCAGCGGCGACAAGCTAATGAGCGATCTTCGCGCCCAGGACCATCTTTATACCGTGCTGGAAAAAGGCGCGGACGGCAACCAGGCATACCTCATTGGCGCCGTGAAAGAGTGCCTGAACGCAAAGCTTGACGGTATGGAAGCGATTGTCGAAAAGTTCTGTGAACCGCAGGTGGCTATCGTCTCCCTGACGATTACCGAGAAAGGCTATTGCATCGACCCGGCGACCGGCAAACTGGATACGCGCAATGAGCGCATCGTTCACGATCTCGAAAACCCGCACCAGCCGCATTCCGCACCCGGTCTACTGGTGGAAGCGCTGCACCGCCGCCGCGAGCGGGGTCTCGCGCCGTTTACCGTGCTTTCCTGCGACAATATCCCGGATAACGGCCACGTCGTGCGTCAGGCGGTGCTCGGCATGGCGCAAAAGCGCAGCCCCGAACTGGCGCAGTGGATAGGCGAACATGTGACATTTCCGGCGACGATGGTGGACCGTATCGTGCCTGCCGCCACGCCGGAGTCGCTTGCGGAAATCGCCGACGCGCTGGGCGTGGAAGACCCGTGCGCCATCAGCGCCGAGCCGTTTATTCAATGGGTTATCGAAGATAATTTCGTCGCCGGCCGGCCCGCATGGGAAACGGCGGGCGTCCAGCTTGTTGAGGATGTGCAGCCCTGGGAGCAGATGAAGCTACGCATGCTGAACGGCAGCCACTCTTTTCTGGCCTATCTGGGCTACCTGGCGGGTTATCAGCATATCAGCGATTGCATGCAGGATGCGCGTTTTCGCCAGGCGGCGCGCCAGTTAATGCTCAAAGAGCAGGCGCCGACGCTTCGCATCACCGGCGTGGATTTAACGGCCTATGCCGACAGCCTGATTGCCCGCTTCAGCAATCCGGCGCTTAAACACCGCACCTGGCAGATTGCGATGGATGGCAGCCAGAAGCTGCCGCAGCGCATGCTGGAGAGCATTCGCTGGCATCTGCAACACGGCGGCGACTGGTCGCTGCTTGCGCTGGGTGTGGCAGGCTGGATGCGCTACGTCAGCGGCGTGGATGAACAAGGCGACGCCATCGACGTGCGCGACCCGCTGAGCGAAAAAATTCGCGGGCTGGTTGAGAACTGCCCGCAGGAAAACCGCGTTGAAGCGCTGCTCTCTTTACAGGAAATTTTCGGCGCCGACTTACCGCAGAACCCGATTTTCGTGCATAGCCTGAAAGCGGCCTGGCAAAGCCTTTCCCGCAATGGCGCGAAAGAGGCGGTCGCCCGTCTTGCCGGTCGTTAAGTTTTAACTATCCATGCTTTATAGGGGGCGGCGCTCAGCGTCGCCCCCTCTTCTTTCTTCTCTTTGCTAAGGTTTTTAGACACTATTGGCGTTTTCTCTTTTGTCCGGGAGCGCGCGTGACTAAAACCAATCTCATTACCGGTTTTCTCGGTAGCGGTAAAACCACCACCATTTTGCATCTGCTGGCGCAAAAAGATCCGGCGGAAAAATGGGCCGTGCTGGTCAATGAATTTGGCGAAGTGGGCATTGACGGCGCCCTGCTCGCCGACAGCGGCGCGCTGCTGAAAGAAATTCCCGGCGGCTGCATGTGTTGCGTCAACGGCCTGCCGATGCAGGTAGGGCTTAACACGCTGCTGCGCCAGGGCAAACCGGATCGCCTGTTGATAGAGCCCACCGGCCTGGGACATCCCAAACAGATTCTGGATATGCTGACCGCGCCGGTCTACGAGCCGTGGATAGATTTACGCGCCACCCTTTGTCTGCTCGACCCACGTCAGTTGCTGGATGAAAAGTGCCTGAGCAATGAAAACTTCCGCGATCAGTTAGCGGCGGCGGACATTATTATCGCCAATAAAAGCGATCACGCGGACGAGGATAGCCGTCAGGCGCTGGATAAATGGCGGGTGGAACAGGGAGAGGGCCGCGAAGTGGTTTTCGCCACGCAGGGAAATATCGACGGCGCGTGGCTCGATAAACCGCGCGAAAACCAGCGTGAATTGCCGGCAAGCGTGGAACACAGCCATGCTCATCCCAGCAGCCGGGGGCTTGCGGCGTTAAGCCTCGCACAAAACCAGCGCTGGCGGCGCAACCTTAATCATGGCCAGGGCTATCACGCCTGCGGCTGGATTTTTGATGCCGACACGGTGTTCGATACCATTGGGCTGCTGGAATGGGCGCGGCTCGCGCCAGTAGACCGCGTAAAGGGCGTGCTGCGCATTCCTGAAGGGCTGGTGCGAATCAACCGACAGGGTCTCGACTTGAATATTGAAACCCAGAACGTAGCGCCGCCTGACAGCAGAATTGAACTGATTACGCAGAATGAAGCGGACTGGAACAGCCTGCAAGCCGCTTTGTTGAAGCTTCGTTTAAGTTCACAGGTCTAACGTTGCCCTTTTTCTAATAAACTGTGACTCCGATCATGAAGATTCGTTTGCCGCTTATCCTGCTGCTGAACGTCGCGGGCGTAGCGTTATTCCTTTCCTGGTTCCTGCCAGCTAACCATGGTTTCTGGTACGCCATTGATACGGGCGTCTTTACCTTTTTTAACCAGCAGCTGGCGGTGAACCGACCGTTTCTGTGGTTTGTGGCTATTACCAATAACCGGGCTTTTGACGGCTGCTCATTGCTGGCGATGGGGGCACTGATGCTCTGGCACTGGCGCCGCGCCGCGCCTGCGCAGCAACGCCGCATCGTACTGATGGGTCTGGTGATGCTGCTGACGGCAGTGGTGCTAAACCAACTCGGTCAGCGTTTACTGCCCGTTACCCGTCCCAGCCCGACGTTAACGTTTACCGGCATTAACCGCGTCAGCGAACTTTTATCTATTTCGACCAAAGATGCGTCGACGGACAGTTTCCCTGGCGACCATGGCATGATGCTGCTTATTTTTGCGGGATTTATGTGGCGATATTTTGGTCAAAAAGCGTTTGCTATCGCCTTACTTATTTTTGCCGTGTTTGCCCTTCCCCGCATGATGATTGGCGCGCACTGGTTTACCGATATATTTGTAGGTTCACTTTGTGTGGTGCTGACAGGGTTGCCCTGGTGTTTATTAACCCCTGTTTCCGACAAGGTTATTGCGTGGTTTGACCGCACGCTCCCCGGTAAAAAACAAACAATTTGATAACATTTAATTAAAATATTAAAACCGTTTCATCAGGGATCGTTTTCGATCCCTGATTGTTTCCGGGAGGTTAATTTCGGTTAAATATCATTACCAGCGTAATGATTATTTAATAACGCAATGAATAGCCTGTTTTTTACCCTTTTCAGGCCATTGTTACACAACTACACACTTTCCTCTTTTCACATCACAATTTCTTATAAAAAAAGCGATAAAACCACTCGCCATACAGGGTTTGATCGGGTAATCTCGGTCTCGTTTTGCTTTCAAGACCGCGTCCGCGGCGCTGAAAATAAAAATGTGCGTTTCTGCACAATTTCGTTCATTCGGAATTGTCTCAACACGCGCGGGTATTTAGTCTCGTCACGTTTGGCATTTTTATAACGATATTTATCGTTAAGGACATCAAGGGAAAATAAATAATATGGTCAAATCTCAGCCGATTTTGAGATATTTTCTGCGGTTCGTACCCGCAGTCGCAGTCGCGGTACTGCTGTCAGCATGTAGCTCCACTAACACCGCAAAAAATATGCATTCTGAGACGCATGCAGTTGGCAATAATGATGGTTTTTTACTGCAAGCCTCTCAGGATGAATTTGAAAATATGGTTCGTAATCTCGATGTTAAATCGCGACTTATGGATCAATATGCCAGCTGGAAAGGCGTCCGCTACCGTCTGGGCGGCAGCACCAAAAGCGGCATCGACTGTTCCGGTTTCGTACAGCGTACTTTTCGTGAACAGTTTGGCTTAGAATTACCGCGTTCTACTTACGAACAGCAGGAAATGGGCAAAAGCGTTGACCGCACAAAATTGCGGACCGGCGATCTGGTGCTGTTCCGGGCAGGCTCTACCGGCCGCCACGTAGGTATTTACATTGGCAATAACCAGTTTGTACATGCCTCCACCAGCAGCGGCGTCATGATTTCCAGCATGGACGAACCGTACTGGAAGAAGCGCTACAATGAAGCGCGAAGAGTATTAAGCCGCAGTTAATGTTGCTTTCCCCCTTGATGGCCAACGTTGACGAACAATAAAAAAACGCTGCTCCGGCAGCGTTTTTTTATTATTTGCGGCTGTGTAAGATGGTCCGCACGTCCCTTTATCCGGCCACAGTCATCAGCATTACGCTAAGCGCCAGCCTTGTCTTTGCGGGAGCCAGACCCAATGCCGTTACCCCACTTTTCTTCAAGGCTGTCGACGCCAAAAAAGATAGCAGCGACCAGCCTGGCCGCAGGGTTGCTTATCGCCCTGCTGGTGAGCAGCCTTTACACAATCTATCTTCATCATAAGCGTGAACAAGCCTGGACGCTGCTGACAAGCGACATTCAACATTACCTCGCCCATTATTTTCACGATCTTAAAACCACCGCGGACAGTTTACAGCCGCTGACGCTGGCTGACTGCTCGATGGTCTCAGCCGACCTCACCTCCCGCGCCGCGTTTAACGTCAACGTGCGGGCGTTCTTGTTGATTCGTGACGAAATCGCCTACTGCTCTTCGGCTATTGGCGCGATACGCGTACCTCTGATGGACCTCATGACGGATATCGATCCTGATAAAGAGGTTGATATGGATATCGTTAAAGGTACGCCAATGTTGCCCGGCAAACCGGCCATCGCCATGTGGTTTCGCAATCCGACGGACAGCGGGCGCGGCGTTTTCACTATCCTTAACGTTAACCTCACCCCCTACCTGCTCTTTACCGCTCGCCAGCGCGACATTACCGGCATCGCGCTGGTGGTGGGCAACGAAGCGCTGACCACGTTCGAAAACGGACTCAGGGGCACCAAAGACCTTCCTCCTGAGCCCTTGCGTACCGCCAGCATCGCAGGCTATCCCATGCAGATTTACCTCTACGGCAACGTCTGGCCTGCGCAGGACATTCAGCTTTCCGTGCTGCTCGGGATCCTGAGCGGTCTGCTCGGTGGCGTGCTGACCGGCTATTTGCTTTACACCCGCTCCCGCTCGGGCAAAGAGATTTTAATCGGCATCAAACGTCACCAGTTCTTTGTGATGTATCAGCCGGTGGTGGAATCCCGTGAATTGCGCATGACGGGCGTGGAAGCGCTGATGCGCTGGGAGCATCCCGAAGCGGGCATGATCCCGCCAGACGCATTCATCAGCTTCGCCGAAGCGCAGCAGCTGATTGTGCCGCTCACTCGCCACCTGTTTAAGCTGATTGCCGCCGATGCGCCGCAGCTGCAAAAAGTGCTGCCGCGCGGCGCCAAGCTTGGCGTAAACATCGCGCCAGGTCATCTGCACTCCGCCACTTTTAAAGAGGACATACGCCAGTTTGCCGCCTCGCTGCCGCCCGATTACTTTCATATCGTCTTTGAAATTACTGAGCGCGACATGATTCAGGAAAAAGAGGCGCTGGGCTTGTTTCAGTGGCTGCATGATGAAGGTTTTGAGATTGCGGTGGATGATTTTGGCACCGGCCACAGCGCCCTGATTTATCTTGAGCGCTTTAAGCTTGATTACTTAAAAATTGACCGTGGTTTTGTTAATGCCATCGGCACGGAGACCGTTACTTCACCCGTGCTGGATGCGGTGATTACCCTTGCGAAACGGCTTAATATGAACACCGTAGCCGAAGGGGTTGAAACCGCAGAACAGGCGAAATGGCTACGCGAGCAGCATGTAACCTATTTACAGGGTTACTATTTCAGCCGCCCGCTGCGCCTTGCGCAGCTTACCGAAGGCGTGACATTCTCAGAAGACGATTAACCGTCAGAGTATTTCCCTCATCCGCGCCCTCCCTTATTATGCTCAGACCCGCCAGTCTGCGGTTAAGGCCCCGGGCTGGCGATAATAAGGATTTTTTAACAGGCTATCTCATGTTTGCACGCGCGCTTGTAGTACTGCTGATCCTGTATGGTGCGGTTTGTCAGGCCGAACCGATAAAAGAGAGCTACTCCCTGGCCATTCTGGGAGAGCCTAAGTACGCCGTAAATTTTACCCACTTCGATTACGTCAACCCGGCAGCGCCTAAAGGCGGCAACGTCACGCTTTCAGCCATCGGCACCTTTGATAACTTCAACCGCTACGCCCTGCGCGGCAACGCGGCCATACGCACCGAGGCGCTTTACGATCCGCTGTTTACCACCTCGGATGACGAGCCGGGAAGTTACTATCCGCTGGTCGGCGAAATGCTGCGCTACTCGCCTGACTTCGCCTGGGCGGAGGTGGAAATTAACCCGCGCGCGCGCTTTCATGACGGCTCGTCCATCACGGCGGATGATGTCGCCTTTACCTTTCACAAATTCATGACTGAAGGGGTGCCGCAGTTCCGTCTTTATTATAAAGGGGCGACGGTAAAAGCCATCGCGCCGCTGACGGTGCGGATTGAGCTGGCGAAACCGGGCAAAGAGGATATGCTGGGACTGCTTTCGCTGCCGGTAATGCCGCATAAATACTGGAAAGATCATAAGCTCAGCGACCCGCTCTCCCGTCCGCCGCTGGCAAGCGGCCCCTATCAAATCACCGATTTTCGCATGGGCCAGTACGTGGTTTATTCACGCGTAAAAGATTACTGGGCGGCAAACCTGCCGGTAAACCAGGGCCGCTGGAACTTCGATACCCTGCGCTACGACTATTACCTGGACGATAACGTAGCGTTTGAAGCGTTCAAAGCGGGCGCCTTTGATTTTCGACTTGAAAGCAGCCCCAAAAACTGGGCGACACGCTATAACGGCAAAAACTTCGACAGCCGTTATATTGTCAAGGAAGAGCAAAAAAACGAATCGGCGCAGGATACCCGCTGGCTGGCGTTTAATATCCAGCGCCCCCTGTTCGCCGACCGTCGGGTGCGGGAAGCGATAACCCTCGCCTTTGATTTTGAATGGATGAACAAGGCGCTGTTTTATGGCGCTTACAGCCGCCCCGTCAGCTATTTCCAGAATACCGAATACGCCGCGCGAAATTACCCGGATGCCGCCGAACTCACCTTACTCGCGCCGCTGAAAAACGACGTGCCTCCGGAGGTCTTTACTACCATCTACCAGCCGCCGGTTTCTCACGGCGATGGCTTTGACCGCAACCATCTGCTGAAAGCGCTTACATTGCTGAAGGCGGCAGGCTGGACGCTGAAAGATCAAAAGCTGGTTAACGAGAAAACGGGGCAGCCTTTCAGCTTCGAGTTATTGCTTTCGGCGGCAGGCAATAACCAGTGGGTGCTGCCCTTCCAGCACAACCTTGAGCGGCTTGGCATCACCATGTCTATTCGTCAGGTGGATAATTCACAACTTACCAATCGCCTGCGCAAGCGCGATTACGACATGATCCCCACGCTTTATCGCGCCATGCCATGGCCGAGCGGCGACTTGCAGATCTCATGGGCTTCCGCCTACATTGATTCCACCTATAATTCCCCCGGTGTTCAAAACCCGGCGGTGGATAAACTTATCGCGCAAATTCTCGAAAACCAGGGCAACAAAGAGAAACTGTTGCCGCTGGGCCGCGCGCTGGACAGGGTGCTGACCTGGAACTATTACATGCTGCCGATGTGGTATACCTCCGCCGACCGTTTTGCCCGCTGGGATAAATTCTCCCGTCCCGGCATCCATCCTGTTTATTCGCTGGGTTTCGATACCTGGTGGTATGACGTAAACAAAGCGGCGAAGCTGCCTGCGGCGCGGCGCTAAGGAACGACATGGGCGCATATCTGATTCGGCGTTTACTACTGATTATCCCGACGCTGTGGGCCATCATTACCCTTAACTTTTTTATTGTGCAGATAGCCCCCGGCGGACCGGTGGACCAGGCTATCGCCGCAATTCAGTTTGGCCACGGCAGCGGCGTGCCGGGGGTGAGCGCGGAAGGCGCAGGCGCCACGCATGCGCAAACGGGCGTCGGCAACATTGGGGATAGCCAGTATCGCGGCGCGCGCGGGCTGGACCCGGAAATCATCGCGGAAATTACCCATCGTTACGGATTCGATAAGCCGCTTCACGAGCGTTACCTGAAGATGCTCGGCGATTATCTGCGTTTCGACTTTGGCGACAGCTTGTTTCGCAGCGCGTCGGTGGTGCAACTGATTGGCGATAGCCTGCCGGTTTCCGTTACGCTTGGGTTATGGAGCACTTTGATTATCTACCTGGTTTCCATTCCGCTTGGCATTCGCAAGGCGGTGCATAACGGCAGCGGGTTCGATATCTGGAGCAGCGCGTTTATTATCGTCGGTTATGCCGTACCGGCATTTCTGTTTGCCATTCTGCTGATTGTGCTGTTTGCGGGCGGCACCTGGTTTGATATTTTCCCGCTGCGCGGCCTGGTGTCGGCGAATTTCGATACCCTCCCCTGGTATAAGAAAATCGCCGATTATCTCTGGCATATCACCCTGCCGGTGCTGGCAACGGTCATTGGCGGCTTCGCGGCACTGACGATGCTGACGAAAAACGCGTTTCTGGACGAGATCCGCAAGCAGTACGTAGTGACCGCCCGTGCGAAGGGCGTAGGGGAAAAGCAGATCCTCTGGAAACATATCTTTCGCAACGCCATGCTGCTGGTCATCGCGGGCTTTCCGGCCACCTTCATCAGCATGTTTTTTACCGGTTCGCTGTTGATTGAAGTGATGTTCTCGCTCAACGGCCTGGGGCTGCTGGGCTATGAAGCCACCGTCTCACGCGATTATCCGGTGATGTTTGGCACGCTTTACATCTTCACGCTGATCGGCCTGCTGTTGAATATCCTGAGCGATATTACCTATACGCTGGTCGATCCGCGCATCGATTTCGAGGGACGCGGATGAGTCGATTAAGCCCGGTAAACCAGGCGCGCTGGGCGCGGTTTCGTCGTAACCGTCGCGGTTACTGGTCGCTCTGGATCTTTGCAATACTCTTCACCCTGAGCCTGTTTTCTGAACTGCTCGCCAACGACAGACCGTTGATAGTCCATTTTCAGGACCGCTGGTATTTCCCGGTAGCGGTGGATTACAGCGAAAGCGATTTCGGCGGCCCGCTCGCCACCCGCGCCGACTATCAGGATCCCTGGCTCCGCCAGCAGCTGGCGTCCGGCTGGACCCTGTGGGCGCCTGTCCGCTTTGGCGCCAACGCCATTAATTACGCAACCACGAGCCCTTTCCCCTCGCCTCCTTCAGCGCAAAACTGGCTGGGCACTGACGCGAACGGCGGCGACGTGCTGGCGCGCATTCTTTACGGCACGCGCATTTCGCTGTTGTTCGGTCTGATGCTGACGCTAAGCTCAAGCGTTATCGGCGTGCTGGCGGGCGCGGTGCAGGGCTATTACGGCGGCAAGGTGGACCTGTGGGGCCAGCGCTTTATTGAAGTCTGGTCCGGCATGCCGACGCTGTTTTTAATTATCCTGCTTTCAAGCGTGGTGCAGCCGGGTTTCTGGTGGTTGCTTGCCATCACCGTGCTGTTTGGCTGGATGAGCCTTGTGGGCGTGGTGCGCGCTGAGTTTTTACGCACCCGCAATTTTGACTATATCCGCGCAGCCCAGGCGCTGGGCGTCAGCGACAGAGCTATTATGTGGCGGCATATGCTGCCTAACGCGATGGTGGCGACCCTCACTTTTCTGCCGTTTATCCTTTGCGGGTCGATTACCACCCTCACCTCACTCGATTTCCTCGGCTTCGGTCTGCCGCTCGGCTCTCCTTCGCTGGGTGAACTGCTGCTGCAGGGCAAAAACAATCTGCAGGCGCCCTGGCTTGGCATTACCGCCTTCTTTTCGCTGGCGATTTTACTTTCGCTGTTAATCTTTATTGGCGAAGCGGTGCGCGACGCCTTCGATCCGGGCAAGGCGGTCTGATATGGCGCAACCTTTACTCTCCATCGAACAGCTTTCCATCGCGTTTCGCCAGCAGGAAACGGAACGTCGGGTGGTGAATACGCTCTCCTTGAGCATCAACGCCGGTGAGACGCTGGCGCTGGTGGGGGAATCGGGCTCCGGCAAGAGCGTGACCGCGCTTTCCGTGCTGCGTTTGCTCCCCTCGCCGCCCGTTGTTTATCCAGAAGGCGATATTCTCTTTCACGGCCAGTCGCTGCTTACCGCTTCTGAACAACAGCTGCGCAGCGTGCGGGGCAACCGCATCGCAATGATTTTTCAGGAGCCGATGGTTTCACTCAACCCGCTGCACAACGTCGAGCGACAGCTTTATGAGGTGCTTTCGCTGCACCGGGGAATGCGCCGCGAGCCGGCGCGCGCGGAAATTATCACCTGTCTTGAGCGCGTCGGCATCCGTCAGCCTGCTAAGCGGCTCAATGATTTTCCACACCAGCTTTCAGGCGGCGAGCGCCAGCGCGTAATGATAGCGATGGCGCTGCTGACCCGTCCCGAGCTGCTGATTGCTGACGAACCCACCACGGCGCTGGATGTGTCTGTGCAGGAGCAAATCCTGACGCTGCTGGATGAGCTGAAGCGCGAGCTGAATATGGGGCTGCTGTTCATTACGCATAACCTCAATATCGTGAAGCGGCTGGCGGACAATGTGGCGGTAATGCAGAGCGGCGAATGTGTGGAGCGTAACCGCACTGCCGCACTCTTTCTTGCGCCGCAGCACGACTATACGCGCCGCCTGCTGGATGCCGAGCCCGCAGGCGAACCGGTGCCGGTGGCGCCAGCCGCGCCGCTGTTAACCGTGGATAAGCTTCAGGTCGCCTTTCCCATCCGGCGCGGCTTGCTAAAGCGAGTGGTGGATAATCACTACGCGGTAAAAGAGATTAGCTTTACGCTGCGCCCCGGCGAGAGCCTTGGGCTGGTGGGCGAATCGGGTTCTGGTAAAAGCACTACCGGGCTCGCGCTGCTGCGGCTGCTGCCCTCTAAAGGAGAAATTATTTTTGACGGCCAGCCGCTGCATGCGTGGAATCGCAAACAGATGCTGCCAGTGCGCCATCGCATCCAGGTCGTGTTCCAGGATCCTAATTCCTCACTCAACCCAAGGCTTAATGTGCTGCAAATAATCGAAGAAGGATTACGCGTACATAAGCCCGGTTTATCCGCCGCTGAGCGGGAAGCGCACGTCACAGCCGTTATGCAGGAAGTGGGGCTGGACCCGCAAACGCGTCAGCGCTACCCGGCGGAATTTTCCGGCGGACAGCGCCAGCGTATCGCGATTGCAAGGGCGCTTATTCTTAAACCCGACCTGATCGTACTCGACGAGCCGACCTCTTCGCTTGACCGCACCGTGCAGGCGCAGGTGCTGGCGTTGCTCAAAACGCTGCAGGCCCGGCATCGCCTGGCTTACATTTTTATCAGTCACGATCTTCAGGTGGTGCGCTCGCTATGCCATCAGGTGGTGGTGCTGCGCCAGGGTGAAGTGGTGGAACAAGGAAACTGCCAGCAAATTTTTACCGCCCCGCAGGCGGACTATACGCGTCAGCTGCTTACGCTGCGCTGACGCGTTCAGAAGGGATTCTGGCCAGAAAACGTCTCTGCAATAGCCACGCCGAAATTCTTCAGGCGGCAGGTAGCGGCAAATTCATCCTGACCGTTTACAAACAGCGTAGGTTCGCCTTCGCACTCCACTACGGAGCAATCCACTTCGATATCGCTCAGCGCCTGGCTTAACTTGTGCATCACCGGCCAGGCTTTTTCGCCATCCGGACTCAGCAGCTTCAGACCCACAAGGCAATTTTCGCACGGGCCGTTTTGCTGCGGAATCGGTTCAACTTTTGAACCCGTAAAACCTGCCCGCCAACGATAGCTTTGCGGCAAGCGATGGACGATGGAGAGTTGTAACATGTTCAAATTTTGTTCCCCGAAGCCAGTAAATTTCACAAACGGTTTACATACAGGTTAACACAATGTTGAAAAAAGGTGATCAAATCAACAAAGAAACCGCTTACATGTCTTACCGCTGCGACATTACTCTTTCATTCATAAGTACTATTTTATGTGCGACAGATCGCATTTTGGCGCTATATGTACCCCTTTCTGCGATCTAACTCAACCTTTTTTACTACAGGGTTGTGACTTTTTCACCGCTTTACTTTTACATTCGCGAAACAAATTACCGCATACAAAAGACGCGCGCGTTGATATCAAATAAAAAAGGGCGCGTTTCGCGCCCTCTGTGTCACTTTGATGAAGCCGTTTACGTGCGGCGCGGCCGGCTGGCGTAAAGGTAGAAAAGCATGGAGCAGGTCGCGCAAAACGCGATAGACCAAATCATCGGCCAGGCGGAGGTAAAGGTTGATAAAGAGAGCAGTGCGCCGGTAATGGCGCCAATGCCAAAGCGGAAGGTGCCCGCAAGCGAAGAGGCGGTTCCCGCCATATGAGGAAACTCATCCAGAATAACCGCCATCGCGTTAGAGGCCACCAGCGATACGCAGCCGACAAAGGCCGCCACGCCCAGCACCAGCGCCCAGAAACCGAGGTTCAACTCGGCGCTGACCACCATCCACAACGCCATTAAGAACTGCACGTACAGCCCGTTGCGAAACATTTTAACTGCGCCAACGCGGCGAACAAAGCGGCTGTTAACGATGGTCATCAGGAACAGAAAGACGATATTCAGCGCGAAATAGTAGCCAAAGTGCTGCGGCGAAACATGGTTAAGCTCAATGTAAACAAACGGCCCGGCGCTTAAAAACGAGAACATTCCCGCAAAGCTGAAACCGCTTGCAAGCATATAGCTAAGCACGCGCTTATGGCGAAACAGCGTAGCGAAATTACCAAGCGTGGTGCGAAAGTGAAACTTCTGGCGACGTTCGACAGGCAGCGTTTCGCGTATAAGAAAGAAGATGGCGACGGAGGCGAGCAGCGCCAGTAGCGCCAGGATCCAGAAAATTGCATGCCAGTTAAACCAGACCAGCACCGCCCCGCCCGCCATCGGCGCCACCAGCGGCGCGATAGTGGTAACCAGCATAACGAAAGACATCATGCGCGAGAACTCTTCTTTCGGATAGATATCGCGCATCAGGGCGTTTATCACCACGCTTGCCGCCGCCGCAGCCAGACCGTGCAGCAGACGCATGGCGATAAGCTGGTCAACGGACTGCGACAGCGCGCAGGCGACCGCCGCCGCGGCGAAAATCAGCGTGCCGCCGAGAATCACCGGCTTGCGCCCGATACTGTCGGCCATCGGCCCGTAAAAGAGCTGGCCGATAGCGAAGCCCAGAATATAAGAGCTTAGCGTCATCTGCGTCCTGCCTGCGTCAACGCCATACTCCTGCGCAATCACCGGCAGCGCAGGCAGGTACATATCGATAGAAAGCGGCATCAGCATGGCCAACAGGCCAAGGATCAGCACAATACCCAGCGATGAATTTTGCCTCGCGGTCACAAGGTTCTCCTGAAATTAGCGTGTCGGCGCGCCGACGCTGGCGATTTCTTCTTCGGTAAGCGGGCGGTATTCGCCAGGCTCCAGCGCCGGATCCAGCGCAATCTCGCCGATGCGCTCGCGGTGGAGCGCCACCACATGGTTGCCAACCGCCGCAAACATCCGCTTCACCTGGTGATAGCGCCCTTCGCTGATGGTCAGCCGCACTTCGGTGGGCGTGATGACCTCAAGCTGCGCCGGTTTGGTGAGATCTTTTTCATTGTGCAACTGGATGCCTTGCGCAAAGCGCTCGGCCGTATCGTCCGCGACCGGCGATTCCAGCGTTACAAGATAGGTTTTCTCACAGTGATGGCGCGGCGAAGTGATGCGGTGCGACCACTGACCGTCATCGGTCATCAGCACCAGCCCGGTGGTGTCGATATCCAGGCGGCCTGCGGCATGCAGCTTGTGGGCCACCGGCACGTCAAGAAAATAGAGCACCGTCGGATGATCCGGGTCATCCGTTGAGCAAACGTAGCCCTGGGGCTTGTTGAGCATGAAGTAACGCGGGCCGGTCTGCTGCGTTAGCGCATTGCCGTCATACTCCACATCATGGTCGGGGGAGAGTTTAAAAGCGCTGTCTTTGATGATGTCGCCATCTACCGTTACCCGGCTGGCGCGAATTTCACGGCCAGCAATAGCGCGGCTGACGCCAAGCTGCTGGGCGATAAACTTATCGAGTCGCATGCGTTTTAATTGCCTGTCTTATCTGGAAAATCCAGCCTGGGCTGGTTGAGCTAACGCCTGTTGGTGAGTGAGCGGCGGAGCAAGCCGCTCAGTATAACGGGCTGTAACCGTCTCACAAGACGAAATTAATTCATGGCATAATATTAGCGTGATTCCTTTATTCAGTAAGCCAATGTTTACCCTACGCCCCTATCAGCAAGAAGCGGTGGACGCCACCCTCAGCTACTTTCGCCGTCGTCGCGATCCCGCCGTGATTGTCCTGCCGACCGGCGCAGGCAAAAGCCTGGTTATCGCCGAACTGGCGCGCGTTGCCCGCGGCCGCGTGCTGGTGCTGGCGCACGTTAAAGAGCTGGTGGCGCAAAACCACGCCAAGTATTGCGCGCTCGGACTCGAGGCGGATATTTACGCCGCCGGCCTTGCCCGTAAGGAGAGCCATGGCAAGGTGGTCTTTGGCAGCGTGCAATCCGTTGCCCGAAACCTGGACCATTTTCAGGGCGAATTTTCACTTTTGATTGTCGATGAGTGCCATCGCATCAGCGACGATGACGAAAGCCAGTATCAGCAAATCCTGACGCACCTGAAAAAGGTGAATCCTCACTTACGTCTGCTGGGGCTGACTGCGACGCCTTACCGCCTCGGCAAAGGCTGGATTTACCAGTTTCACTACCACGGCATGGTGCGCGGCGCCGAAAACGCGCTGTTCCGCGACTGCATTTATGAGTTGCCGCTGCGCTATATGATTAAGCATGGCTACCTCACGCCGCCGGAGCGGCTTGATATGCCCGTGGTGCAGTACGATTTCAGCCGCCTGCAGGCGCAGTCCAACGGCCTGTTCAGCGAGGCGGATCTCAACCGCGAACTGAAAAAGCAGAAGCGCATTACGCCGCATATCATCAGCCAGATTGAGGAGTTTGCGCAAACGCGCAAAGGGGTCATGATTTTCGCCGCCACGGTGGAGCATGCCAAAGAGATAACCGGCCTGCTGCCCGCCAGCGACGCGGCATTGATTACCGGCGAAACGCCCGGCCCGGCGCGCGACGAGCTTATAGAGGCGTTTAAAGCGCAGAAATTCCGCTATCTGGTTAATGTGTCAGTGCTTACTACCGGTTTTGATGCGCCGCACGTGGACCTGATAGCCATTCTCCGCCCTACGGAGTCTGTGAGTCTTTACCAGCAAATCGTCGGGCGCGGCCTGCGCCTGGCGCCGGGCAAAACCGACTGCCTGATACTGGATTACGCCGGCAACCCGCATGACCTTTACACGCCCGAAGTGGGAAGCCCGAAGAAAAAGAGCGACAACGTGCCTGTGCAGGTGTTCTGCCCCGATTGCGGCTTCGCCAATACGTTCTGGGGTAAAACGACCGCCGACGGCACCATCATCGAGCACTTCGGCCGCCGCTGCCAGGGCTGGTTTGAAGATGACGACGGGCGCCGGGAACAGTGCGATTACCGCTTTCGCTTCAAAAACTGCCCGCAGTGCAATGCGGAAAATGACATCGCCGCCCGCCGCTGCCGTGAATGCGATCACGTGCTGGTGGACCCGGACGATATGCTGAAAGCGGCGCTGAAGCTTAAAGACGCGCTGGTGCTGCGCTGCGGCGGCATGCAGCTGCAGCCGGGCGGCGATGAAAAAGGCGAATGGCTGAAAATTACCTATTACGATGAAGACGGCGCGGACGTTTCTGAGCGTTTTCGCCTGCAAACGCCCGCCCAGCGCACGGCTTTCGAACAGCTCTTTATCCGCCCTCATACCCGCGCGCCGGGCATCCCGCTGCGCTGGAATAAGGTAGCGGATATCGTGGCCCAGCAGGCGCTGCTGCGCCACCCCGATTTTGTGGTGGCGCGTCTTAAAGGCCAGTACTGGCAGGTGCGTGAAAAAGTCTTCGATTACGAAGGGCGCTTTCGGCGGGCAAACGAACTGCGTTGACAGGCTGATTAACGCAGCGCGGCGGTGTAATCCATCGCCTGCAAATCCTCGATAAGCGACGGCCCCTGCGGCGTCCAGCCAAGCTGTCGCTGCGTCCAGTCGCTGCTGGCGCGAAGATCGAGCGAGGCGAAGGCGGCGAACCAGCCAAAATGTTCCGCCGCCGCGGCTGGCGGCAAGGAAACCGCCTCAACGCCGAGCCCTTTCGCCACCGTCCGGGCGATATCGACAAACGCCACCGCCTGCTCCGCCACGGCGTGATAACGCTCGCCGCGGCGCCCCTGCTCCAGCGCCAGCCGGTAAAGGCGCGCCACATCGCTTACGTGCGCCGCCGACCAACAGTTTGCGCCGTCGCCGCTGTACGCCGCTACGCCTTTCTCCTTCGCCAGCGCAATATAGTAAGAGATAAGGCCTTGCCTGCGCGTATCATGCACCTGCGGCAGGCGAACGACGCGCACATCTACGCCGCTCTCCAGCGCCGCTTTGCCCGCCTGTTCCGATGCAATGCGCGGGTTAGGATGCGCAGGATTAAATACCGCCTCCGTCGCCGGGCGCCCATCGGCCCCGTCGCCCATGCCGGTGCCGGAGGTAATGATTAACGGACGGGAGCTGTCTTTCAGCGCCGCGCCAAGCGTTGTAATCACGCGCCGGTCTTTTTCGCAATTTTCAGCGAAACGGCTGAAATCGTGATCGAAAGCGGTATGAATAACGGCGTCGGCGCTTTCAAGGCCAGCAAGCAGGCTTTCGGGCTGCTCCAGCGTGCCGAGATGCACCCCAGCGCCCGCCGCCCTGAGCGCCCGGGCGCTGGCATCCGTTCGCGCCAGGCCCGTTACCTGATGTCCGGCCTTTTGCAGTTCAGGGATAAGATGGGAGCCGATAAACCCTGTCGCTCCGGTGATGAACAGACGCATAGCAGACCTCCTGAAGGAATCGTCAGGACAGGCTATACCACCGCTGATACGATAAAAGTAGTGACATTATCAGGGTATAAAACTTAACAGGATAACGAAGCCTATGGATAACCAGAATCCACTCGGCCATTTTCTTAAGGCCTGCCGGACGCGGCGCGACCCCATAGCGTTCGGCTTCCAGGCGCAACGCCGCCGTACGCCTGGCCTGCGTCGTGAAGAGGTGGCGCTGATGGCGAACATCAGTCCCACCTGGTATACGTGGCTTGAGCAAGGGCGCGGCGGCACGCCGTCGAGAGAGGTGCTTAACCGCATCGCCGCCGGCCTGCGGCTCACCGAGGCCGAGCGTGAGCATCTCTTTCTGCTCGCCTTCGGTCATCCGCCTGAATCGCGCTACCCGAGCTCAGAAACGATAACGCCCCGCCTTCAGCGCGTGCTGGATGCGCTGCCGACAAGCCCCGCCATTATCAAAAACGTGACCTGGGATGTGCTGGCATGGAATCGCGCCGCCGCCGTCATTTTGACCGATTACGCCAGGCTTACGCGGGAACAGCGCAATATTTTGCGCCTGCTGTTTAGCGACTCTCGCGTCCGGCATGGACAAAAAGAGTGGGAGCGCGTCGCAGGTCTGGTCGTCAGCGCTTTCAGAGCCGATATCGCGCGGGCCGGAGACTCGCAAGCCATGACGAAGCTGGTGGATGAGCTGTGCCAGAGCAGCGCTGAATTCGCCGCCCTGTGGCGCCGTAATGATGTGACAAGCCACGGTGAAGGCCTTAAGCAATTGCAGCATCCCGATATCGGCGAGATTGCGCTTGAGTTTTCCACCTTTGTGGTCGAAAGCCGTCCCGACCTGACAATGATGGTTTTTAATCCCGCGTCGCAAGAGAGCCAGCGGCGCATTGAAGCGCTGATAGCCGCCGCGCAGAGGTAACGAAACCGCTGTTTTGATTGTCACCGGCGTCGTTCGCGGCTATAATGCCGCCCGCTTTTGCATCCGCAAAGCCGATCATCTACCTGTTGCTGGGTCGCCTGTAACAGGATTATTTATAGAGAGACAGTCATGTTTACTATCGAAGCACAAGCACGTAAAGAGCAGGGTAAGGGTGCGAGCCGCCGCCTGCGCACAGCTAACAAATTCCCGGCCATCATCTATGGCGGCGAAGAAGCTGCAATCGCTATCGAACTGGATCACGACAAACTGATGAACATGCAGGCTAAACCTGAGTTCTACAGCGAAGTTCTGACCCTCGTTGTTGATGGCAAAGAAGTAAAAGTTAAAGTTCAGGCTGTTCAGCGTCACGCTTACAAGCCGAAACTGCAGCACATGGACTTCGTTCGCGCTTAATTGCCGCAATGATGTTCAGAAAAAACGCCGCTTAATGCGGCGTTTTTTTATGGCTGCGGTTTAGCTTACCCGCCTTGCGGCGGATAAGGCTGGTTACGATTTGCCGCTGGTGCGGCGCTGTAGCTGGTCGCGCAGGTTCGGCGGCGTGCCTTTAATGGTCAGCGTGTCGGTAGCCGGATCCCAGAAAATCCGCTCGCCAAGCAGCGTCGCATCAAAATTGATCGTCAGCCCGCCGCCGCTGCCGGCATATTTCGTCAACTGGCGCAGCGTGCTGCGATCCGCCGGGAAGCTCTCTTCCAGCTCATAACCCTGCTCGGCGGTAAACGCCTCAAAGCTCTTCTCGCCGAAATTGGACAGCTCTTTTGACAGCTCGGAAAGCGTGATTTCTTCACCCGCCTGCAGCTGCTCGTTGCAGTAGGTGTACACCTGCGCCCGCACGTTTTGTCGCTCGTTTTTATCCAGCTGCGCTTCGGCGGTGAAATCGTCCACCGCCTGCAACAGGCCGCGGTTTTGCGCTTTGGCGTTAAGCCCTTCGCTGGCGCCGAGGAAATCCATAAAGAAATCGGCGACTTTGCGCCCTACCCGCCCTTTCAGGAACGTCAGATAACGGGTCGACTCCGGATTGGTTTCCCACTCGGTCAGATCGATGCGCGCCACAATATCGGCATGGTTGATATCCAGATAATGCGTGGAGCTGATATCCAGATTTTCATTGACCCGCATGCTGCTTAAGTTATTCAGCACGGCAACCAGCAGATACTCCACCGCCAGATAACGATACTGGCAAAACAGCACTACGCCGCCGTCGGCAAAGGGGTATTTCGCCAGCTCGTCGCGCAGGCGGCCGGTGGCCGCGCGGCTGAAGGCGAGAAAATCATCTTCCCCCTTGCGGCACTGACGCAGCGCCTGGGCAAGCTCGCTCTCTTCGTTAAACAGACCATAAGCTTTGCTTTTCGCGCTATAGACGCGGTGCAGCTCGGCCATCATCTCGGAAACCGTTACGTTTGGCTCAAGCAGCGAGTCGCGCAGCACCAGCTCCAGGTTCTGCTCGTCGCGCTTAATTAACTGATGTAAGGCAATCTGGTCGATATCCAGACTCATGATAAACTCTCCTGTCAGACAGGACGGTATTCAACCACTGCCTGTCGCGCTGCGCAACCGCAGATGTTTCCTGACGTCCACCGTTGATAAAATGCGGGAAAAATGGCGGTTGCTACGGTAAGATATCGCACTTTACTGATTAAACTGATGTCGAGTTATGCCACAACTGTCCCGCTATAGTGATGAACGCGTTGAAGAACTGCTGAGTGAACTGGTGAATGTGCTGGAAAAGCACAAAGCGCCCACCGATCTGTCTCTGATGGTGCTTGGCAATATGGTCACCAATCTGATTAACACCAGCGTAGCGCCTGCGCAGCGTCAGGCGCTGGCTCGCTCCTTCGCCGAGGCGCTGCAGTCCTCCGTCCGCGAAGATAATGCGCATTAAGGGATACCGTAAACAAGCATGGTGACTAACCGTCAGCGCTACGCCGAAAAAGTCTCCCAGATGATAAGCTGGGGGCACTGGTTCGCCCTGTTCAACATTCTGTTGGCCATGGTGATGGGTAGCCGCTACCTGTTTATCGCCGACTGGCCGACTACGCTTACGGGTCGCGTTTACTCTTACGTAAGCCTGGTCGGCCACTTCAGTTTTCTGGTTTTCGCCACCTATCTGTTAATTCTCTTCCCGCTCACCTTTGTGGTGATGTCGCAGCGGCTGATGCGGTTTCTCTCCGCCCTGCTCGCGACCGTCGGGATGACGCTGCTGTTAATCGACAGCGAGGTCTTTACCCGCTTCCACCTGCACCTGAACCCGGTGGTGTGGCAACTGGTGGTCAACCCCGAACAGGGCGAAATGGCCCGCGACTGGCAGCTGATGTTTATCGGCGTGCCGGTTATTTTCCTTATTGAGATGCTCTTCGCTACCTGGAGCTGGCAGAAGCTTCGCAGCCTTACGCGGCGGCGGCGCTACGCAAGACCCGTGGCGGGACTATTCTTCGCGGCGTTTATCGCCACTCATGTGATGTATATCTGGGCGGACGCCAACTTCTACCGCCCCATCACCATGCAGCGCGCTAACCTGCCGCTCTCTTATCCTATGACGGCGCGCCGTTTTCTGGAAAAACATGGTCTGCTGGACGCGCAGGAGTACCAGCGCCGCCTCGTGGAACAGGGGGATCCGGAAGCGGTGTCGGTGCAATATCCGCTAAGCGACCTGCGTTATACCGATATGGGCGCAGGTCATAACGTGCTGTTTATTACCGTGGATGGTCTTAACTATTCGCGCTTTGAAAAGCAGATGCCAGGGCTTGCGCAGTTCGCCCAACAGAACGTGAATTTCACCCAGCACATGAGCTCAGGCAACTATGTCGATAACGGCATCTTCGGCCTGTTCTATGGCATTTCGCCGTCTTATATGGATGGCGTGCTGTCGGCGCGTATTCCGGCGGCGCTGATTACCGCGCTGAACCAGCAGGGCTACCAGCTTGGCCTGTTCTCGTCGGACGGCTTCAACAGCCCCCTCTATCGCCAGGCGCTGCTTTCAGATTTCTCGCTGCCTGCGTCCCGTCGCCAGAGCGATGAGCAGACCGCCTCGCAGTGGATAAGCTGGCTTGATAAATTCGCCTCCGAAGATAACCGCTGGTTCTCCTGGGTCGCGTTCAACGGCACGGCGATTGAAGATACTCAGCAGGCTAACTTCACGCGCCGCTATAGCCGCGCGGCTGAAAACGTCGATGCGCAGATTCAGCGCGTGCTGTCGGCCCTGCAGAGCACCGGCAAGCTTGATAATACGGTGGTGATTATTACCGCCGGGCGCGGCGTGCCGCTGGGCAGTCAGCAGGAGAGCTTCGGCTGGAGCCGCCCGCGCATTCAGGTGCCGCTGGTTATCCACTGGCCGGGCACACCTGCCCAGCGCGTAACCAAGCTCACCACGCATCAGGATGTGATGACAACGCTGATGCAGCGTCTGCTGCATGTGCGCACGCCCTCTTATGAATATTCACAGGGTGAAGACTTGTTTGCGCCGGTGCGCCGCAATAACTGGGTCGTAAGCGCCGACAGCAACACGCTGGCGGTGACGACGCCGCAGATGACTTTAGTGCTGGATAATAACGGCAACTACCGTCTCTATGACCTGAGCGGCGAGCGCATGAACGAAGATAAACCGCAGTTGGGCTTGCTGCTGCAGGTGCTGACGGAAGAAAAACGCTTTATCGCTAACTGATTGATTATTTATAAATCAGTCAGCCAGCCGCACCCTTGCAATCAGCGAAGAAACGGGTAGTATAAGCCTCCACGTGTCGGCACGTAGCGCAGCCTGGTAGCGCACTGTCATGGGGTGTCAGGGGTCGGAGGTTCAAATCCTCTCGTGCCGACCAAAAAATCCCAAAAAAAACCAACCCATTGCGGTTGGTTTTTTTATGCCTGCGATTTGGCAATGGCAAAATGATGGTAACACCTCTGTAATTTCTTCCTGAATACCCCGTATTTAGAACTTGCTTAGTTGCCACACGCACAGCAGGTGAGATGATCGAAGCGTCTTTAGAATGCGGCGCTAGCCAAAACGCCTGCGCTCCAGTGCCAGCTCAATAATGCGCCCTGATATATCCGGACGCTGAGCCTCGTAGCGGCAGGTCGGCAGAGACAAAGCTGTAAGCCTGCAGGCACGACGTTGCGACAGACCGGTCGCATCACACATAAATTCAACGGCTTCCCGCTTCTGGTCTGTCGTCAGTACTTTCGCCCCAGAGCCATCTAAAGTGCCTCCTTATCCGGCATGGCTTCGGCAAGCAGCTTCCTGAGTCTGGCGTTCTCTTCCTCAAGTGAAGTGGTCAAGTAATATTGGCCACGGTTTTACAGTAAAAATGGTATCCGTTCTCTGACTCTTCCGGCGTCAGCCCACCGTTATAATGGTGAGGTCTGACGCTATTGTAGTAGTTCAATATATAATCATTGATCTGCTGCCGGGCCTCGTCCTTACCTGCGTAACCAGTCACTGGTACCCATTCTGTTTTCAGGCTGCGGAAGAAGCGCTCCATGGGGCTATTATCCCAGCAGTTTCCCCGTCGACTAACGCTTTGTTTTATTCTGTAACGCCAGAGAAGTTGTTGATATTGCTAGTCTGTATACTGGCTTCCCTGACCGCTATGGAACATGACATCACGTGGTTAACCACGCGTCTCATATGCCATCCGCAGAGCGCTGCTTATCAGTGCGGTATCGGCATTTGCTGACAGACTCCAACCGATAACTCTGCGGGCAAAAAGATCCATGACAACCGCCAGGTAGCACCAGCAGTTTCCGGCCTGGACATACGTAATATCTCCGCACCACACCCGGTCTGGTTCCGGTACAGGGAACTGACGCCCGAGCCATAAAGCAGGTCGCAAAGGAATACCGCAGCCAGTATCTGACCTGGCGCATCAAAGGCAGAACGCAGACCAATGTGAATCTGAATGACCAGGCGGACGAATTTTTACCCCGCGGAATTAAAAAATTCCACTAGATATATTCATTGAAAATATGAACGACGCGTTAAACATAATTTAATTCAATTCCTGTTAATTTTCATTACAGTAAAGCCATTGTACATTCTTTCGGCACGGCTAATGTATTGACTGTTAATGCTTTCTGAAAGGAATACAGAATGAGCCATTCGTACATATACAACCGCGTTCCCCCTTCCCGAAATATCTCCTGGCAATACATCCTGCTGCAACTTGCAGGGAGGGGATTATGATAATCAGCCCGCCATTTATCCGCGAACAGAATGCCAGTGACAGTGATTATGCCTGGGTAAACAGTATGCTTCCCATCGATGCACGCCGGAGTTTTCCGCTCAACGCGCATGGCTCCTGGCATGGTGGCGTACACGTCACTCATACCGACGCGACCAGCCGCCCGGAAATGCTTCGGGCTATTGCCGACGGGGTGGTGGTCTCCTTTCGCAAACCTTCAGCGCTGGAAAAACGCGATGCGTTCCCGCTGAACTACAACGGAAAAACCGATGACGGTTATGTGCTGCTGAAGCATGAAACCGCCATTGGTAGCGGAGACAGCGGCAGCATTGTTTTCTATTCCCTTTACATGCATCTTCAGAACCGGCTGGATCCGGCCATCGTGGAAGGGGCCAAAATCTGGCGTAAGGATGTTATTGGACAGAGTGGCATGGTGGACGGCGCGAATGCCTTCCATTTTCAGGTATTCTGTGACGACGAGAACATGATGAAGCTGACCGGACGAACCACTCCGGGGCTGAATATTGCGGCAGATGGCAGAACGGACACCGTATACGGTGATATTCATTTTTATCTGCCTGCCGGGACGGTATTTTACGATCAGATCCCGGACATGGCTTCCCCGAATGTTTCTCAGCTCAAAGTCGTTTATATCAGCACCGAGCCGCTGTACGTCAGTATGACCTTCGAAAAAGGTAGCTGTACGATGGTCACACGCAGGAAAAATGCGACCTATGATTTTGTTTATGACAAAGTTGGCGATCCCTTAGTGGATACTGACTACGTTAAACATAGCGGTAACTCTGAGGGATACGAATACAGCCTATACCGCACAGCGCTTCATCTATACCCGCAAAATCCATCTGCCGGGTTTGAGTTACTACGCTTTGGTCGAGTTATCAGCACAGATACCACTCTGACACCCGTAAATGCCCCGTTATGGCGAACCGTTAGCTTCCCCGGTGGCACAGGCATGGTCAATCTGGCCGTCCCTGAGATAAAAAAATTCAGCGATGCGGATTTCCCCCACTGGACAGGGTGGTGGATGGTGGACGACGACACCGACAACAACAGCCAGTGCAATTCGTTATTTGTGAAGTCATTACAGAAAGACGGGCATTTCAGTGCGATAAGCAGCCGGCTGGTTTGCCGGTTCCCGCTGGAATGGAACGCAGCCACCTTTGACCAGCGTTATTCGTGGTTAAAATCAGGTAATGACGATATTCCGGCCATGCAGGATGCGGACTATGAAAAAATTAAAACCCATGCATCCGCGCTGTGTTTCGACCCGGGAGCGCTTGGCTCAGGTCACTTGTGGCATTTTCACCCGGCAGAATTTATCAGCCACTTTCGCAAATGTGGCTGGCTGAGCAAACAGGAGCTGAAACAGCTTGTTCCCATGCACGGCATCCGCAACGCAGGGAAAGCAAAAGGCATGGTATGGGAGTCCATCCCTTATCATGACGGGGAAAAAAATCTGGCTGAGCGCATCAATGTCCCACTTAATCAGGCGATGCAGAAATACCTTATAACTACGCCTCTGCGTGTCGCCTGTTTCCTGGGAAATGCCATTCAGGAGACCCAATGGTTAACCCGTACGGAAGAAGGTGGAAGCACCCAACTCTGGTACTACCCGTGGCACGGCCGCGGACTGCTACAACTGACGAACCCGCGCAACTATTTCCGTTATTTCACCTTCTGCGGTAAATCATATCCGGAAAAGGTCAGTCAGGACCTGATAACGGAATACATCCGATTATCGAGACTGTCGGGAGAACAACGACATAAAGGTAATAAGCTGGCTGATACAGATCATCCTGCCTTACCTGTAAATGTGATTGAGTTGAGAGATACAGTAGCCAGTTCTGACGAAACAGTGGCAGATAGTGCAGGGTTCTACTGGTCTATGAATCCAATGGCTTCTTACGCAGATGAAGAACACACTCTGGAACGATGCATCGTCAGCGCCGGTATGCGAACACGAATTTACTACCGCAGCCCGGCATTCTGGAAAGCCTGCGCCACGGTGAATCTACCCGGAAAGAGAGATGATTTATATTCAACCGCCCTGAATGGTTTTGAAGCCCGTTGCTGTGTGTATGGTAATGCCATATCGGTACTAACTGAAATGAAGCTCCCAGCAGAAAATCAAAAGACAGTGAATGACCAGCCAGAATCTGGTCAGCTAAGGAGAGCAAAATGAATAAACAACTTCTACTACTTATACTGGTGATTTGTCCTTCTGTTGTATGGGGAGAAATAACACCAGAAGTAAATATGCCGGATAACATCAGCGAAACGCAACCTGTCATGAACAGATTAGAGGAACAGTATAGCGATTATAACGCTATTACTAACAGCGGTTGCGGCGATGTCACCTTCAAAGACTTCACGCCAGAACCCTATCGCTCCCAAAAAGATAAGAAAAATAACCCTGTATATAAGGGGATAACTTTTTGGGTCTGCGATTTTGAGAACACTGTGAAAGAAGATGGTTTCGGCCCTGGCCGACTGCTCCCGGAAAAGGTCTATTTTGATAAAAAAAGTGGGACCTGGAAGAAAAAGAAATACCACCTGAGCAAGGACGAAACGAAAGAGTCATTACGCCGTTACGGGATCAGTAATATAAGCGACCTGCAACCAGTGGCTTTGTACAACATCGAGTCCGTAAACGCCAAAGGGTATGCCGTCATTAACAGCAACATCCCCAAAGAAGACAGGGACCACGGAGTAAAAGGCAAAACAATTTCATTCTGCCTGATGCACGATGGTGATGCTCTGTGCGGCTCTGGCCCGATGGTTTACACGTTTGACGGCAAGGATGTTGATTTCAGCCCCTATGTGCTCAAATCCCTTGAGACTATTGAAATGGGCCTCCCGTCAAATCTGTAAGCAAGTCGCTCCGATAGAGTCATTATTAAAAAGCCCTGCGGGGCTTTTTTGACGGTGGTGTTATTTCAATACCTACTGAACAGAGGTTCCCCAACGTTCGTGGTGAATTAGCAAATGAAAAACCAGAATCAAACTAGCTTCGGAGAGAAATATGAAATTATTAATCTCATTAATTGCAATACTTGCATCTTCCTTATCGATTAATGCAAGAGCGAATGAGCTAATATTTAAATGCTCAACACAAAATAATAAATCAATCTCTATCTATCAAGATGGGTATAACTTAACGTATAAATTCGGAAAAAAATTCCAAACCAGAAATGGATTTAACAAAAAACACCTAAGTATTACGCAAGAAATTCCTGTTGGTACGGGGCTAAACAGCTCAGTAGAGTTTAAAAATGGTATCTATAGCTACACGATAAACGAAAGTTTAAACAGAGTTAGTGATGAACATGAGGCATCTGCATGGCTGGATGTATCGAAAAATAAAGACATTATTAGTTCAATAGACTGTAACATCGACTACGGCTCGCTTTCTGATATCAAGTAAATTGATGTAGCCCCCTTATCGCGAGGGGATTAAAGCCGGTATTGCGGATGTATCCGCCGTTGAATCCTAAAGCCCTGCGGGGCTTTTTTATGCCTTTCACCGGATACTATTTAACATAGCCCCCGCGCTCTCTGGCCGTTCTTCATACAGCGCGTTAAGCTGACAGAAAGGCAACCCGGAGCAATTACATGCTAATGACTAAAGCCGCCTACGCCCGCCACAAAGGTGTAAGCCGCCAGACCGTCTAGGACTGGATAGCTAAAGGTGAGGTTGTGCTGGTGGGCAGTAAAATCGATGGTGCTGCCATACAACAAAAGGCAACAGGATTAGTTGCCCCTGCTGCATGGTGTGACGATAGCAAGCGGGTAAACATTTCATCGAAGGCTGCGCTGTTTTCTCAGGATAGCGATTATCTGGAAGAGAAAAATCAGATGATCCCCGTTAACCCTGACGAAGCGGCGGCAATCGTGCTGGCGCTCGATGACATTTATCCACCAGCAACGGACTACGAGGAACTACAGGCCCGCATTTTTGATGCTGTGGACGCGCTTGGGCTTGGGATCAAAACGCTGGATATTAAAGGCGATGAAGAACATATCACAGGGATAGCCATTTATGACCCTGAGCAGTGCCGCGAAGTGCAGACATTGCGCTGGTCCAGCAGCCGGTGAAGGTCGCTCGAGGTGCGCCGCCTGTCAGCATCGCATGAAAAACCCCGGTTTTATGCCAGAGTGAAGCACCCCGCGAGCGAGAATTACGCCGGGTGCGGGGGTTGTGCACTGCCCTGTGGGGCGAGGATGAACCGGAAGTAAATAATCTGTTACGTAGACCAAGCTCTTTCCCGAAGCCCAAAGGGATGCACTGGCGCGCCTATGAGAAAAAGTGCAAACAGATAGTACAGAGTGAAGACCATTATTTTCGTGGTCTGCTGGTGGTGCTGGATCGTCATTACTGGGGCAGACGATGAGCAGACCGACAAAATACCGTGATGAATTTGCCGATATGGCGTTGAGGTTGTGCCGTATGGGGCTGACCGATGCGGAAATGGGTACAGTGCCTGGTGTCGATGAGCGCAAGATAAATCACTTTAAAAAGCGCTTTCCACAGTTTTTTTTCAGTCCCAAAAGAGGAAAGTTATTTGCAGATGCGCTCGTGGTCGAGGCGCTGTACCAGAAAACCACAGGCTACCAGCATCCGGAAGACGATATACGGGTTATCAATGGTAAAGTGGTGAAAACGCAAACCGTCCGGCACTACCCGCCAGATACCGCCGCCTGTATTTTCTGGCTGAAGAACCGCCGGGGTGAATACTGGCAGAACAAGCCCCAGCCACCGGAGCGGGAAATTGTTATTGTCCACAATGCGCTGCAAATTTCCGAAGCCGTGCAACCACCAGCCCCTACAGGCGAAGATTAAAACAGCAAGAATTTCGGGGTTTAACGGGTCTGACCGGTTTTTTCCGAATCTTTTGCGTGTTTTAACTTACGGTTGTGCAATGTTTTCAAAGGTACTTCTGGTGAGATGGCCTCGCCACGGAGGCACGGACGCGCGGGGAAAGGCTGATTTTTCGTGTTTCATCGTCATCATCATCTGACTAATTGTTTGATTCTGTGGAGATTGGTTTTACCCGGATGATGATTTATATATTTTTTGTTCATTATCATTTGCTAGTACAGGAGGAGGTGATCATTTTCGCAGGGCAGTAGTGCGAAAACCAAAGTGATCAAGATTGCAAAAAATGCCCGGATTCTGGTCAAGATTGATCATTCAGTCCATGAAAATGTGCAAAGTGCGACGCCCATTTCATCGGATCACGGACGAATTTTGCACGAAAGGCTGCAGGCGATAACTGGAGCGAAAGAGAGATGACTTTTTGCTGATGTTATACGTTAAGTTATATCTAACAATATCGAAAAATATTTGTTGCATTTAAAAGAGTTGGTTATGCGATTGATTCAAGCCTTTTCATGCCGACCAAAAACGCCCAACGACACTCACCCGTTGCGGTTGTTTTTATATCTGCGATGCGGCCGAAAAGCGGCTATCGGCGCGCGGATGAAATTCGTCCGACCGCTTTCGCCAGTATCTAAGCGTGGATAACCGCTGGAAATCGCCCGCCTGTGCCGCTACTATCCCTACCCTTCACGCCGCCCCACAGAATGGGCGTTTGACAACAACACCTGCGAATTCCTATGGCTGAAACTCATACTGTCGCGCCGCACGCGCGCGAGCTTTCCTTTGCGCACGTAGTGCGTACACCGCGCCTGCTGCTGCGCGAAACCCTGGCGGGGGTGATTACCGCGCTGGCGCTGATCCCGGAAGTTATCTCCTTTTCGGTTATCGCGGGCGTCGACCCGAAAGTGAGCCTTATCGCCTCGATTGTGCTCTGCTTTTGCATGTCGCTGCTGGGCGGCCGCCCGGCGATGGTGACCGCCGCCGCGGGTTCGGTTGCGCTGGTGATTGGGCCGATGGTGCACCAGCACGGCGTCGGCTACATTCTGCCCGCGGTGGCGCTGGCCGGGATTATCCAGATCCTGTTTGGCGTACTCGGCCTTGCGCGCATGATGCGCTATATCCCCCGCTCGGTGATGACCGGCTTTGTGAACGCGCTCGGTATCCTCATCTTTATGGCCCAGGTGCCGCACGTATGGGGACAAAACACCACCGTTCTGCTGCTGTTCGCCCTCACGCTGGTTATCGTGCTGCTGCTGCCGCGCGTGCTGAAAAGCGTCCCCTCCCCGCTGGTCGCCATTGTCGCCGTTACGCTTATCGCCGTATATGGCGGCTATACGCTGCCGACGGTTGGCGACGAAGGGCCGATGACGGCAGGTCTGCCAGGCTTTACCGAACTGCTGGTGCCGCTGAACCTGCAAACGCTGCAAATTATCTGGCCCTGCGCGCTCAGCGTGGCGTTTGTCGGGCTGATGGAGTCGCTGCTGACGGCAAAGCTTGTGGATGACATTACCGATACCCCATCGAGCAAGCGTCGCGAATGCTGGGGCCTGGGCATCGCCAATATTCTCGCCGGCTTTTACGGCGGCATTGCGGGCTGCGCGATGATTGGCCAGACGGTGGTGAACGTGGAGCTTGGCAAAGCGCGTTCGCGCTTTTCCACCATCGCCGCAGCGCTGGTGCTGTTGCTGCTGGTGACCGGGCTCAGCGCCGTGATGGCGAAAATCCCGATGGTGGTGCTGGCGGGCATCATGATGATTGTGGCGGTGAAAACCCTTAACTGGCACAGCATTGCGCCAGCCACCCTCAAGCGCATGCCGCTTTCGGAAACGCTGGTGATGGCGACGACCGTAGTCGTCACCGTCTGGACCGGCAACCTCGCGGTGGGCGTCGCAGGCGGGGTTATCTTCGCCATGGTGCTTTTCGCCCGCCGCGTCGCGCATGTGGTACATGCCGACCGCGAAGTGGTCGACGAGGATAAAGCGGTGCGTTATACCGTGCGCGGCCCGCTGTTCTTTGCGAGCAGCAACGATCTCTACGAGCATTTTCGCTATGCCGACGATCCCTCGTGCGTAACCATTGACCTCACCCACGCGCAAATCTGGGACGCCTCCACCGTCGCGGCGCTCGACGCCATTGAAACCCGCTATCGCCACCACGGCGCAAAAGTAAAAATCGAAGGGCTGGATTTGCGCAGCCACGATTTCCACCAGCGCCTGAGCGGCAAAATCTAATCAGCAGCCCGGCGGCGCTAGCGTTCGCGCAGCGCCTCCCGGGCCTTGTTGAGCGGTTTGATTAAGTAATCCAGCACCGATTTCTGGCCGGTTTTTATCTCCACGTCCGCCACCATGCCCGGCAGTATCGGGAAGCTTTTGCCCGCTTTATTGATCAGCGCCGCGCGTTGGGTGCGGATATAGACGCGATAAAACCACTGGTCGCGCTTGACCTCATCCTGCAGCGTGTCGGCGGAAACCATCTCTACCTCTCCTGGCAGCGCGCCGTAAATCGCCGGATCGTAGGCCGTAATCTTTACGCTTGCTGCAAGCCCCGGGCGAATCCAGGCGATGTCGCGCGGGCTGATGCGCGTTTCGACTAAAAGCCGGTCTTCCACCGGAACGATCTCCATTAGCTTGTCCCCCGGCGCCAGCACGCCGCCTGGCGTATTAAGCTGGATATCTTTGACGATGCCGCGCACCGGCGAATGGAGCGTCGCCCGTGTAAGTTGATCGCGCTTGCCCGCCACGATCTGCCGCTGGGCGTCGAGATCAGCGTTGTTTTTCACCTGCTCCTCACGGGCGCGCACCGCGTAGTCGTTACGCGCTTCGTCCATTTTGCCCTGCAACGCGCTGAGCTCTTTACGCAGCCGGATAACCTCCACCTTGCCCGCTGCGCCCTGCGTCACCAGCGGCTCGGTCATGCGCAGCTCATCCTCCACAAGCCGTGCCGACTGCTGAAGATGGCTTAGCGTCTCCTCAAGGTTGCGGCGGCGTGATTCATAAAGCTGCCGTTCACGGGCGACCAGCGCGGCGTCCTGCTCAATCTCAGGACTAAAGCGCAGCGGTTCGCCGCTTAGTTCGGCGCGCAGCCGCTCGGCGGAAGCCTGCAGGTTGCGCGCTCGCGCTTGCGCCTCGCCAAAATTTGACTGAAAGCGCACCGGGTCCAGCCTCGCCAGCAGCTGACCCTGCGCCACCATCTGCCCTTCCTGAACAAACACCTTGTCGATAACGCCGCCGTCCAGGCTTTGAATAACCTGCGCTTTGCTGGAAGGCGTAATTTTGCCGCTGCCGAGCGTCACCTCGTCGAGCACCGCAAACCAGGCCCAGACCAGAAACAGCGCAAGCGTCAAACTGCACGCCCAGATGATGCGCGTGGCGTTGCGCCTCTCATGGCGCAGCTTACGATAGAGAATAAATTTGCTCATGCTGCATGCTCCTTGCCGGTGGGCTTCGCAGGCAGGAAGCTGTTCAGCACCTCCTCGCGAGCGCCATCGGCGATAATGTGACCGTTATCCATCACCACCACCCGGTTGGTAAGCCGCAGCAGCGCGGGACGGTGCGTTACCAGCACCAGCGTGCGCCCTTCAAGCCAGCCGCCAAGGCGATGGATCACCTGCTGCTCCAGTTGCTCATCCATAGAAGCCGTCGGCTCATCAAGCAGCACAATGCGCGGGTTGCGCAGTATCAGCCGGCTTAACAAAATCATCTGCCTTTGCCCCCCGGAAAGCCCGCGCCCCCCCTCCAGAATCATGCGGTCGAGGCTTGCGGCGTCTTGCTCAATCAGGCTCAGCGCGCCGCTGATGCGCAGCGCGTCGAGAATCGCCTGCTCGCTGGCGCAGGGGTTGCCAAGCAGCAGGTTCTGGCGCAGCGTGCCGAAAAAGAGCCGCGACTCCTGCGACAGCCAGCCTACCGCCTGGCGCACCTCCAGCGGGTCGAGGCAGCGCATATCCACGCCGTCAAGCAACACCTTGCCTTGCGTCGCCTGCACCTGGCCTGCGAGCAGCTTCAGCAATGTGGATTTGCCCGCGCCGACGCGCCCCAGGACCGCCACGCGCTGGCCGGGAATAATTTGCAGTTGATTGATATGCAGATCCTGCTTACCGCTTTCCGGCGCCCAGGCGTACTGCACCTGACACAACCGATAATGACCGGGCAGCGCCGGACAGTGCGCCCGCCGCTCTTCTTCCGGCGTATCGAGGGGTTTTTTCAGCAGTTCATCAAGCCCCTGCAGCGCGCTGCGGGCGTGCTGCCAGCGCGAGAAGAGCAGCGTGAGTTGTAATAAGGGCGCGATAGCGCGCGAAGAAAGCAGGCTGCAGGCCACCAGCGTTCCGGTGGTTATCGTGCCGTCGATAATCAGAAATACGCCGTAAACCAGCATCGCCGCGTAGGTCATCTGCTGCACCGCCGACACCCAGCCATTAAAACGCGCCGCCCATTCCCGCTGCCGAATGGCTATCTGCGCGCTCACTTCATGGGTCTGCTCCCACTGGCGCTGAAACCACGGCTCCGCCTGGAGCGCTTTGATATCCTCAACCCCTTCGACGGCCTCCACGAGCACCGCGTTGCGAATTGCCCCTTCGCGCATCCCCTCGCGTGTCAGGCGCGCCAGCGGCAGCTGGATGAGCAACCCGGGAATGAGAATAAGCGGCAGCGCCAGCAGCGGGATCCACGCCAGCCCGCCGCCGATAAACGCCAGCAGCAGTAAAAACAGCGCGATAAAAGGAATATCCGCCACGGCGCCCAGGGTGGTGGAGGTCAGCAGTTCACGCAACTGGTCGATTTCCCGCAACTGGGAGATAAAAGAGCCGGTGGCTTTGGGGCGATGTTCGTTACGAATAGCGAGCGTGCGGGCAAACAGCATCGCCGAAATGCGCAGATCTATCTGCTTGCCGGTGACGTCCGCAAGGCGATTGCGCATCAGCCGCAGGACAAACTCCATTATCACGGCGCACAGCACGCCGCCCGCCAGCACCCACAGCGAAGGCCAGGACTGCGCCGGGATCACCCGGTCGTAAACCTGCATAGAAAAGAGAATGCCCGCCAGCGTCAGGGTATTGGCGACCAGCGAGGCGAGCACAATATCGCCCATGACCCCGCTCATGGCGCGAAAATGCTTCCAGAACCAGTGGCGCTGCCATGGCTTAAGAAACGCATCGATACGCTCATCGCGCACGCGCTGCACCAGCCCTATCAATACCACTTCGTCCCGGGCGTGGCTCAATAGTTTACGCAGCGGCGCCTGGCGCACCACATCGCCACCCCGGCAGAGCCAGTAGCTGACCAGCCCCTGGCGGTTTATGCTCTCGATAAGGACAGGCGTGCCGTCGTTCAGCATCAGCACGGCGGGCAATATTTCATCGTGCCAGCTTATCTCACCCGGGCTTACCTGGCTTAGCTGCAACCCCATTAGCGCCGCCAGCTTTTCCCGCGCCTCGCCATCATGCGGCGCGTGGTGCCAGCGCATCTGCTGGCGAATAAGTTCAGCATTCACCGGACGACCAAAAGCGGCGGCGCTTCGGGCGAGCAGTTGCAGCCAGCATTCGTTTTCATTTATGGATATCGTCATAATCCATCCTCATGCTCTCGCCTGGGTCAGAGTGAAGGCAGCGTGTCGCCGCTCTGCGCGCTTCTGTCGATGTCGAACCAGTCGAGCAGCGTGTCTGCCGCCGCCGCATAGTTAACGCTCGCCACGGCGGCGTCAAAACGCGCCTCTTCACGGGTGATTTGCGCCTGAAAAAGATCCTGTTCGCTACTGAGCAGGTCGTTCAGGCTGCGCTTGCCCAACTGATATTCGTTCCGGTAAACCTCCCGGGTACGCACGGCGCTCTGGTATTGCCGCTCGCCCGCTCGCAGACGGGCCTTAGCGCCGGTCAGCGCCGCATTCGCATTTGCAGCGCTCTGATCGATAAGCCGCTGCGCCTGCTCTACCTCGGCCCGTGCCGCTTCCCGCTCGCCTTCGGCCGCCTGCACCCGCGCGTTGATGGCGCCGCCCTGATAGAGGGGCGCGTTGACGCGCAGCTGCACGCTGTCATCCCACCAGCCATCACCGTTATTGATGTAGCGGGTGCGTCCCGCCTCCGCTTTTAACGTCGGCCAGCGGTCGGCCTGCGCCTGGCGCACCCGTTCGTCGCTGGCGCGCTGTTTTTCGCGGGCGCTGCGCACCGCCGACGTGCTTTCGTAATCAATACGCTTTAGCGGTTCGCGGGCGAACAGCGGCGGCAATGGCCCGAGCTGCGGGTTCGCGTCGCCGGTCAATACCGAGAGGCGCGCCAGCGCCGCCTGTTCCAGCGCCTGATACTGCGCTTCACTGGCCCGCATGCCGTCGATGCGCGTCTGCGCCTGGAGTTTATCGGAGTCGGAGTTAAGCCCGGCCTCGGCGCGCAGCGTCGCCAGCCGTGCAATATCCTCAAGCCCGCTGAGCTGCTCGCGGCTGGCCTGCGCCAGCGTCTGCTGCCGCTTAGCATCAAGCCAGGCGAGCAGCGTCTCCTGCGCCACGCGGGTAAGCGTGTCGTAGAGGGCGAAGCGGTTCGCTTCCGTCAGCCGTTCCTGTTCGTCAACGCGGCCGCGAGTTTTGCCAAAATCATATAAAAGCTGGCTGAGCGTCACGCCGCCGGCGCCGTCGCTGCGGGTGCTGTCGGCGTGTCCGGCGCTGCCCTGCAACGCTATCTGCGGGTACCAGCCGCTTTTCGCCTCATCGAGCCGGGCGCGGCTGACTTGTATTTGCGCCGCCGCCTCGGCAATACGGGGATGCCGGGCGAAGGCGCGCAGGATAGCCTCGCGCAGGCCGCTGTCGTCGGCGCGCATTGGCTCTGCCGGCGGCGCGCTGAAAGCGGGTTCAGCAGAGGTCGTCAGCAGGCCGCTCGCCGCTGGCAGCGGCAGAGCCAGCAGAAGCAGCCAGAGGGAAGAAAGAGGTAGCTTCATCATACGCCTCGCCCTTTACTGGACTCGCACATGCATGTTCTGCTCCAGGAGCGCGTCGCCCAGCGGATCGCCGTTGCTTAACGCGCCGTTATGCCAGACGTCGGTCAACTGAACGTCCACCGTCCGCTGGCTGCTGAAGTCCCACATTCCTTCCGGCGCATTCAGCAGCGTCACGCTCTCGCCCTGCGAGGCGCTGAACGTCGGGCTCTGGCTCTCTTCTTGCGCGCTGTCCCCCCCAGGCGCGATCGCGCCGCTTTCCTCTGTGGCGCTTTCCAGCCCCAACAGGCTGAAGCCATAGCGTTGCGCGGCCGTTTGCGGCTCGTCCGGCATAAAAACCGCGTCGTCGGCGCCTGCCGCTGTCGAAGCGCCGTCGGCCTGGATAACACTCATCCCGCCGATGCTGTAGCCAGGATTTTGCGGCGTAATCGCCTGGTCGGATTCGCTTGTGGGGAGCGCCTCAGCCTGCCAGTCCTCCTGCGCGAGAGCGCTAACGCTCTCAATCGCAGGCGCGGCCGCCGTGCGGTCAATCGTCACATTCCGCGCAGGCGAAATGCTGTTGCCCGCTTCATCGGTCAAAGAGGCTTGCAACGGATAGGTGCCATCAGCCAGGGCGTTCAGACTGGCGGCAGGTATGATGGTGCTCCAGCTGCCGTCACCCTGAATAGTCGCGGTCCATGACTGGCCGTTTAAGGTAACGACGACCTCGCCGCCTTCATCCACCGGCGAAGCGCTGCCGCTCACCGTCACATCCGCCAGGCTTTCCGCCTGGTTGATAAGGTCGTCTGAGGCGATGGGATCGATAGCAAGCGTTATCTGCGTGTCTACGGTAAAACCGCCCCCAGCATCAACAGCGTTGCCGCTGGCGTCGCTGACCGAGCCGACCAGCGTGTAAACGCCATCGTCCAGAGCGGCGATAACATCCGCAGGGATAACGGTGCTCCAGACGCCAGCCGCGCCAACCGTCGCGGTATACGTGTTGCTATTTAAAGAGAGCGTAACCGTTTGTCCTTCTTCTACATTAAAGGCGATGCCGGTGACGGCCAGCGGCTGGTTCGCTTCGATAGCATTGATGTAATTATCGTCAGAAGCCGCATTGATAAGCAGCGTCGGCAACGTGGCGGCGGCGGCGTCCAGGGTAAAGCTATGAGGCACGCTAATGCTGTTGCCGACGACATCGGTGAGCGAGGCGTTCAGCGTATAAGACCCGTCGGCAAGCGTGGCTAAATCTGTGGAAGGCAGCGTTGCGCTCCAGCTGCCGTCACTCTGCACCGTTGCGGTATAGACGAAACTGCCGAGCGATACGGTGACGGTGCGGCCGACATCCGCACTGTCCGCCGTACCGGTTATCGCCACATCAGATCCCGCTTCAGCGGCATTGATGATGTCATCCGACGCCACAGGATCGACCGTGAGCGTTACCGTTTTGTCGACTATAAGATTGGGTTGTACCTCGCCCGTATTTCCCTGGTTATCCGTTAAATCGACAGTAACCTGATATGCCCCGTCGGGTAATGCCAGCAACACTGAAGAAGGAAGCTCAATACGCCATGTGCCGTCGGCTTGCAGCGTTGTCGTATAAGTCACGCCGTTTAGCAGGAGCGTTATCGGCGAACCGACATCTTTCGTTTCTCCGGTGCCGCTTATCGTTATCCCGGCCTGCGCTTCCGTGGCGTTGATAATGTTATCGGCTGCAATAGCATCAATATTCAAACTGGCATGCGTATCTATCTCAACGTCGCGTGAAACCGTTATGCTGTTGCCCACCGCATCCGTCAGCGCGGCGGTAAACTGCCATAGCCCATCCGCCAGTAAACGTAGATCCTGCCCCGCTACGCCAACGCTCCAGCTCCCGTCCGGCTGCACCACCGCGGGGTAATCAACGCCTCCCACGTCTACCGTTACCGTTAGTCCGGCATCGGCAGGGCTTGCCGTACCGCTGATCGTAATACCCGCATCCCTCTCAGTCGCGTTAACAATGTCATTGGTGGCGACCGTGTTGATGGCGAGCGCAACCGTAGCGTCAAGCGTAATAGTGCGCGGCACAGAGATGCTGTTGCCAGCGGCATCGGTCAGGCTGGCGTTCAGCGTATAAGGCCCGTCGGCGAGCGCGGTTAAATCAGCGGCCGCAAGCGTGGCGCTCCAGCTGCCGTTGCTTTGTACGGTGGCGGTGTAGGTTTTACCGTTCAGGCTTATGTTCACCACCCGCCCTGCATCCAGAATCCCCGCCGTACCGCTTACTATGACCCCGGCCCCGGCTTCAGCGGCATTGATAATATCGTCCGTAGCGACTGGATTGATGGTCAGATCGGCGGTGAGATCGACAATAAATCCGCCTGTTGCGTTTGACTGGTTGCCGCTGGCATCGCTCACCAGCCCCATCACCAGGTGAACGCCAGGCGTCAGCGCGCTGACGATGCTCGCCGGCACTTCCACGCTCCATGCGCCATTCGCCCCCACCACAGCGGTTAAAGGGTTGCCGGAAAAGGACAGCGTTACTATCCGGCCAGTTTCCACATTGGTGGTGTTGCCGCTCAGAATCAGCGGCTGGCTGATTTCGTTGCCGTTAATGTAGTTATCAGTAGAAACGGCATTAATGGTCAGCGTGGGTAACGCAGCGGCGGCGTCCAGCGTCACGGTATGCGGCACGGTAGTACTGTTGCCTGCGGCATCGGTAAGAATGGCGTTCAGGGTGTAAGCACCATCAGAAAGCGCCGCGAGGTTAGCGGCGGGGATCGTGGTGGCCCACGTCCCGTTCGCCTGCACCGTGGCGCTGTAAATCACGCCGTTCAGTACGATGGTCACCGTCAGCCCGGCGTCCGCCGGGTTTGCCGTACCGCTCACCGCCACGCCCGCCCCCGCCTCAGCGGCATTAATAATGTCATCGCCCGCCACCGGGTTAACGGTGAGCGTCACCTCGGTGTCCACCGTCAGGCTGTCGTTAAGCTGCGCCGGGTTGCCGGCGATATCGGTGGAAGAGACGGTGAACGGCACATTCCCCTGCGCCAGCGCCTGGGCGTCCGCCGCCGGAATGTTCACGCTCCAGCTGCCGCCTGCGCCCACCGTGGCGCTGTAAGTGATGCCGTTCAGCACCACGCTGACTGGCTGGCCGGGCTGGAGGTTAACGCTGGCGCCGCTGAGCGTGACGCCTGCCCCCGCCTCGCTGGCGTTGATGACGTCATCGGCAGTCACCGCATTGACCGTCAGCACCGGCAGGCTGGCGGCATCGGTAATCAGCGTGATGTCGCCGCTCGCCGTCGCCGGGTTACCGGCGGCATCCGTGACGCTGCCCTGCACCGTCTGCAGCCCGTCCGCAACCGCGTCCAGGTCAGCCACCGGCACCTCCACGCTCCAGCTGCCGTCCGCCTGCACGGCGGCGCTGTAAGTGATGCCGTTCAGCGTCAGCGTCACGGTCCGCCCCGCCTCCACGTTGGTGGTGACGCCACTTAAGAGCAGCGGCGAAGCGGCTTCCGCCGCGTTCAGGTAGCCGTCGCCGGAAAGCGGCGCGATGGTGAGCGTCGGCAGGGTCGCGGCGGCGGCGTCGAGGGTCACGCTGCGCGGTACGGTCGTGCTGTTGCCCGCCGCGTCGGTGAGGCTGGCGTTCAGGGTGTACGCGCCGTCGGCAAGCACCGCCAGATCCGCCGCCGGAACCGTGGTGCTCCACGTTCCGTCCGCCTGCACCGTGGCGCTGTAAATCACGCCGTTCAGCGCAAGGGTCACCGTCAGCCCGGCGTCCGCCGGGTTTGCCGTACCGCTCACCGCCACGCCTGCGCCCGCCTCGGCGGCGTTGATAATGTCGTCGCCCGCCACCGGGTTAACGGTGAGCGTCACCTGGGTGTCCACCGTCAGGCTGTCGTTAAGCTGCGCCGGGTTGCCGGCGATATCGGTGGAAGAGACGGTGAACGGCACACTCCCCTGCGCCAGCGCCTGGGCGTCCGCCGCCGGAATGTTCACGCTCCAGCTGCCGCCTGCGCCCACCGTGGCGCTGTAAGTGATGCCGTTCAGCACCACGCTGACCGGCTGGCCGGGCTGAAGGTTGACGCTGGCGCCGCTGAGCGTGACGCCTGCCCCCGCCTCGCTGGCGTTGATGACGTCATCGGCAGTCACCGCGTTAACCGTCAGCACCGGCAGGCTGGCGGCATCGGTAATCAGCGTGACGTCGCTGCTCGCCGTCGCCGGGTTACCGGCGGCATCCGTGACGCTGCCCTGCACCGTCTGCAGCCCGTCAGCAACCGCGTCCAGGTCAGCCACCGGCACCTCCACGCTCCAGCTGCCGTCCGCCTGCACCGTGGCGCTGTAAGTGATGCCGTTCAGCGTCAGCGTCACGGTCCGCCCCGCCTCCACGTTGGTGGTGACGCCGCTCAGGAGCAGCGGCGAAGCGGCTTCCGCCGCGTTCAGGTAGCCGTCGCCGGAGAGCGGCGCGATGGTGAGCGTCGGCAGGGTCGCGGCGGCGGCATCGAGGGTCACGCTGCGCGGTACGGTCGTGCTGTTGCCCGCCATGTCGGTCAGGCTGGCGTTTATCGTATAAGGTCCGTCGGCAAGCGCCGCCAGATCCGCCGCCGGAATGGTGGTGCTCCACGTTCCGTCCGCCTGCACCGTGGCGCTGTAGTTCACGCCGTTCAGCGTCACGGTAACGGTTTGCCCGACGTCGGTGTCCGAGGCCGTGCCGCTCACCGCCACGCCTGCGCCCGCTTCGGCGGCATTAATAATGTCGTCTGTGGCGACAGCATCGATCGTCAGACTGATCGTGGTATCGACGATAAACTCGCCCGTCGCGCTGCTCGGGTTGCCGCTGGCATCGCTGACCTGCCCAGTCACAGCGTATAAGCCTGGCCCCAGCGCGCTGATAATGATCGCTGGCACCTCCACGCTCCAGGTCCCATCCGCGCCGACTACCGCGCTCAGGCTGTTACCCGCAAAATCGAGCGTGACCGTCTGTCCTTCCTCAACGTTCGTTGCCGTGCCGCTGAGCGTCAGCGGCTGGCTGATTTCGCTGCCGTTAATGTAGTTATCGCCAGAAACGGCGTTGATAAACAGTACGGGCAACGTCGCGGCGGCGGCGTCGAGGGTCACGCTGCGCGGTACGGTCGTGCTGTTGCCCGCCGCGTCGGTGAGGCTGGCGTTCAGGGTGTACGCACCGTCGGCAAGCACCGCCAGATCCGCCGCCGAAATGGTGGTGCTCCACGTTCCGTCCGCCTGCACCGTGGCGCTGTAAATCACGCCGTTCAGCGCAAGGGTCACCGTCAGCCCGGCGTCCGCCGGGTTTGCCGTACCGCTCACCGCCACGCCTGCGCCCGCCTCGGCGGCGTTGATAATGTCATCGCCCGCCACCGGGTTAACGGTGAGCGTCACCTCGGTGTCCACCGTCAGGCTGTCGTTGAGCTGCGCCGGGTTGCCGGCGATATCGACGGAGGAGACGGTGAACGGCACATTCCCCTGCGCCAGCGCCTGGGCGTCCGCCGCCGGGATGTTCACGCTCCAGCTGCCGCCTGCGCCCACCGTGGCGCTGTAAGTGATGCCGTTCAGCACCACGCTGACCGGCTGGCCGGGCTGAAGGTTGACGCTGGCGCCGCTGAGCGTGACGCCTGCCCCCGCCTCGCTGGCGTTGATGACGTCATCGGCAGTCACCGCATTGACCGTCAGCACCGGCAGGCTGGCGGCATCAGTAATCAGCGTAATGTCGCCGCTCGCCGTCGCCGGGTTACCGGAGGCATCCGTGACGCTGCCCTGCACCGTCTGCAGCCCGTCAGCGATAGTGTCCAGGTCAGCCACCGGCACCTCCACGCTCCAGCTGCCGTCCGCCTGCACCGTGGCGCTGTAAGTGATGCCGTTCAGCGTCAGCGTCACGGTCCGCCCCGCCTCCACATTGGTGGTGACGCCGCTCAGGAGCAGCGGCGAAGCGGCCTCCGCCGCGTTCAGGTAGCCGTCGCCGGAGAGCGGCGCGATGGTGAGCGTCGGCAGGGTCGCGGCGGCAGCGTCAAGGGTCACGCTGCGCGGTACGGTCGTGCTGTTGCCCGCCGCGTCGGTGAGGCTGGCGTTCAGGGTGTACGCGCCGTCGGCAAGTGCCGCCAGATCCGCCGCCGGAATGGTGGTGCTCCACGTTCCGTCCGCCTGCACCGTGGCGCTGTAGTTCACGCCGTTCAGCGCGACGATAACCGTCAGCCCGGCGTCCGCCGGGTTTGCCGTACCGCTCACCGCCACGCCTGCGCCCGCCTCGGCGGCGTTGATAATGTCGTCGCCCGCCACCGGGTTAACGGTAAGCGTTACCTCGGTGTCCACAAGAAAGCTGCGGGCGGCCACCCCCGGGTTGCCGCTGGTGTCGCTCACTTGCGCTGAGATGGTCTGCTCCCCCTGGCCAAGCGCACTGACAATAGCGGCGGGCACTTCCACGCTCCAGCCGCCGTCGGCCCCTACGACGGCGGTGAACGTAGTGCCAGCCACATTAAGCGTCACAATCTGCCCCGCCTCCACATTGGTGGTCGTGCCGCTTAAGAGCAGCGGCAGGCCCGCCTCGGCAGCATTAATTATGTTGTCGCCTGAAACCGGGTTAAGCGTGAGCGTGGGCAAGGTTGACGGGTCAGCATCCAGCGTAAAACTATGCGGCACGGTGAGCGTATTGCCGGCAAGGTCGCTGAGCGTTGCATTAATGGTGTAAACGCCATCTGTCAGCCCGGCCAGATCTTCTGCCGGCACGACGGTGCTCCAGGTGCCATCGCTCAGCACGCTGGCGGTGTAGTTCACGCCGTTCAGCGTCAGCGTCACCGTGCGTCCCGCCGCATCCGCCGACGCTGCGCCGCTAATGGTAATGGGGGAATTGCTTTCCACCGCGTTGATGATGTCATCGCCCGCTACCGGGTTAAAGCTCAGCGACAGTTCGGTATCGACGGTAATTACGTGATTCAGGCTGCTGGCATTGCCCGCCACATCCTGGGTGGCGAGCACTATCTCCATTACCCCTTGCGGCAAACTGGCCAGAGCGGCGTTGGGCACCGTCACGCTCCAGTTGCCGCTGGCGTCCACGGTGGTGTTGTAAACCACGCCGTTAAAGGTGACCGTCACCGGCTGGCCGCTCTCAAGATCGATGCTGCCGCCGCTGAGAAGAAGGTCGCTCTGACTCTCGGCGGCGTTGAGGATATCGTCGCCGGTAACGGGGTTAATGGTGAGTTCCGGCGGCGTGGTGTCGACCTCAAACTCAGCTTGCGGCGCCGCGCCGAGGTTGCCCGCGCCATCCGCCGCCACCACCGTAATGGAAACCTCGCCATTGTTTAGCTGCTGCAACACGTCAGGCGGCAGCTCCAGCACCCAGTTGCCGTTAGCGTCTACGGTAGCGATATAATTATTTCCGCCTGCCGCCACATCCACCACCAGCTGCCAGCGGCCGTCGCTGCCCAGCAGCGACGAGGTATGCTCGCGCACGTTAAACCCGCCGATATTGACCAGAACCTGCTGGCTGTCGCCAAACGCCCCGGAGGTGCCAGTCAGCAACTGTGGCTGTTGCACCTCGGCGCTGTTAAGCGCGCCGTCGCCAAAGGGCGTGTTCAGCGTGGGCTCAGGCGGCGTCAGCGCCATAGTAATGGTTTCGCTGACCGCGGCGCGGTTGCCTGCGGCATCGGTCGCACTCACGGTTAAAGGATAAAGCCCGTTGGCCATCTCACTCAGCGTATCGGCCGGTATGGTTACCAGCCAGTTGCCTTCGCCATCCGCCGTAGCGCTCCAGCTCTGGTTGTTATAGCTGACGACAACCTGCGCCCCGGGTTCAGCGGTGCCGGTAACATCAATGGGCAGCCGCGTTTCAACAAGATTGAGCAGGTTATCATTGGTGAGCGCCGTCACCGTCACCGGCGGCGGCAGGGTATCTACCAGCAGCGAGGCGCTGTTGCCCCCGCTGTTGCCAGCGGCGTCGGTTGCGGTCACGCTCACCGCGAGTCCTCCCTGCGCCAGCTGGCTCAGCACCTCTGGCGGCAGCGTTAGCGACCAGCGGCCGTCGTTATCTACCGTGGCGGTATAGGTTGTCCCGTTCAGGGAAACAAGCACCGTCTGCCCCGCGCCGCTGACGCCGGTCGAACCGGTGAGCGGCTGCGCCGTCTGGCTCTCCGCCAGGTTTAAAAGGTTATCGCCAAATGCGGTATCGATGGTGGGCGCCGGTAGTGTATGGGTTATCACCAGCAGCGAGCTTTCGGCAGTCACCGTTTTGCCCGATTCATCGGTGGCGCTGACGATTACCGGTAACGTGCCATCGGCCAGTGCCTGCGCATCCTCAGGCGAGATGGTTACTTGCCAGTCGCCATTTTGCTGCACCGGCGCGGTATAGGTTTTATCGCCAAGCGTAATGGTCACCAGCGAACCGGGTTTGAGATTTGCGCTGGTGCCGCTGATAACGAACCCGCTCGCCGCTTCCGCCGCGTTAAGGGCGTTGTCGCCAGCAATAACGCCAGGGGTGAGCACGCCTGCAGGCGTTGGCGGTTCAGGAGCAGGCGGCTGCGGCGTAGGGTTGCTGTCTCCATCGCCGCCTCCCCCGCCGCCGCCCGAGCCTGCCGCGGCGGCGATGCCGCCAAGCGCGAGCGCGCCCAGGGCGCTGGTCAGGTACGTCATCGTATGGCTGTGAGAGATAAGCAGAGGCTCGATGTTGGGCAGCACCTCAAACTGCGGTGTGACGACGCCCTCGCCTGCGGTCGGAAACGTCGCATGAGCGACTGACGTGCCGTCGTCAAAAACCAGCTCGCTGGTTTGCCCTTGCGCTTCCAGAAAATAGTTTTTACAGATGACCGTAGAGCCATCCTGCAAATGCAGGATCAGGTCGTCGCCCTGTCGCTCATAGCGCACCACACTTTGCGACGTGGCGTGCACGCGAACAATGGAGGGCTGCGTCAACAGCAACGTCCGCGTGCCGCCGCTTTGCAGCGTGCTGATAGTCTGCCCCCCGTCGCGGGCCAGCGTCTCGATGGTTACAGGGGAAGGTTGAACTGCATCACTCACAAAGGTCGCCATAGATCTCTCCTTAAAATCGCACCGGGCCGCCTGGCGCGGTGCGTTATGCCGCTAATTTTTAGTGACGCCAGCACGCGAGCCCGATACGTCCGCAGCCGCTATGCGCGTTTAACTGTTGTGTTCGTAACGGTTGACGTTTTAAGGCTTCCAGTCCTTCAGCGAAGGCAGACTATAGGGTTTGCCGTCGATGTTAACGATGAGCTTGTCGGTGGCGATTTTGCTTATCACCACGTTGCGCGCGAGGCTGTCGCCTTCTTTATAAAAATGGTTATTGAGCTTCACGCGGCTGTTTACGCCGTCAGATGAATACATGTGCTGTTGATATTTGAGGTAAGGCAGACGCTGGCGCAGCACCGTCTGGTCGTCGTCGCGCGCTTTGTCCGGTTCACGCTCCGCCTGCGGCTGCGATTCGTCCATCGCCCCTGGCGGGACATCAGAGTTGAATTCCCGGCTCTGCTCGCGCAGCGCCATCGCCAGTTTTTCCCGCAGCTTCGCCGCGTCTGCGCCCCCTTCCGGCGGCAGCATCAGCGCGCTTTCCTGGAACAGCGGTTCGCTCTCCGGCGGCGTGTTAAGCGGGTTTTGCAGCGGCGAGCGGGCGAAAAGCGCGTTTTTCAACTCATCGACCTGCGGCTGCGTGGTGGGCAGCGCTTTGGTGGTGTAGACGTAGTGAACCTCAGAAATAAACGTTTCCGGCTGCTCCACTTTCACCACCGGCGCAGGCGGGGGATTGCGAAAATTCCAGTAAAGATGGAGATAACTGCCCCCGACGCCGGCGGCGATAGCGCCAGCGCCAAACGCCAGCAGCGCCAGCGCCAGACGCTTAACGGGACGGCGGCGGCTTAAGCGCACGCGCTGGTTGGTTTGCACGCTCTCATAGGCGGCGGTGAAAATTTCAGACATGGTGGCTCCTCACTGCCTGGTGGTCATAGCGACCGTGGCCTTTTGCAAGGGCAGCGCTTCTGCGAGCGCCGTGCCGGGCGGCTGCGCTGCGGGTTCGCGGTTCTGCACTTTCTGAATAGTGTTTTCGGTTTCTTTATCGCGGATAAGCCCCGGCGATTCGCCAGACAAAATAAGCAGCCGCATTAGCGTGCTTTCGCCAATCTGGCCATCCGCTTTTAACCCCACCTTGCGTTGAAACTCTTTAATGTTGTCGACCAGCGCTTGCGACCAGCCGGGCGCGCTGTTTTTCGGCTTCATCAGCGCCCGGCTGAGCATTTTGTTAAGCCAGTTGATTTCGCTGGCGTCGCTTTTCGCGTCTACTTTGCTGTTGCCCTGCGGGGTAAGGCGATAAAGCAGCACATAGTTGCCGGTGGCGGCGTTTTTGAACCAGTCGCGAGAGACCTGCCAGGTTTTGTTGCCCATCAGCAAGTCCATATCTTGCGGCCCGCTGCGTACCACGCTTGCGTAGCCGATGCGACCACCCACCTTCAGCTCCGCAATCCACGGATAACCGTTTTTCTCCAGCGTCGAAACAGGGCTCTCCCCTCTCTTGCACTGCAGCTTCGCGCGGTTCGCCTCTTCGCAGAACGCCTCTTCCAGCGGCACGTCATAGCCCCAGACGCGGTAAAGCTGGCGCATGGCGTTAACGGGCTTGTCGAGGGAATCTTCAATTCTGACCAGCGGTTTTTCTTCCGGCGGCGCGGGCCTCTGCGCCCAGGCGGCGGGGAGCGGCAGCAGCGGCGAGGTATGCGGCAGCGTCTGCCAGCCGACGGCGATAAACACACCCAGCCACAGTGAGCCCGCCAGCAGAGGCAGCGCAACGTTCCGCCGCGGCGCGGTGAGTTCCGCAAGCGCCATTTTTACATGGCGAAATTTCACCTTCCTGCTGCGTTCAGCGAAAGCGGCGAGCAGCGCGTAGTGCGCCACCTGGGCCATTTGTGAAAGCCGTCCCTCGCAGCGTGAAGCGATCCTCATGATTTGCAGCGTGGAAAAGCGCGAAGTGGTGGCCCCGTTCCATAACTGCTGATGATGAAACCAGTCGCGTATTTCCTGATAAGTGGGGGGCCGGATAATAATCTGCGAGCGCAGCGGTCCGATGCCTGCCAGACTATTTATTTTTTCTGCCAATAAAGGATTTCCCGCCAGCAATAGCGTTATCTCAACGCCCTGCTCCTGCGCTTTATCCATAACTTTTCGTAAAATGCGCCTGTGCAACGACGTAAGCTCATCCTGTATCTGTAATATCAGCAGTTTTTTTGGCTTTGCATTTTTGTCACGTTTCATTACATCAAGTAAAAACTCGGAAATACGTTTTTCAAACTCCCGAATCTGCAACCCTTTATTGATAACCATCAAGCAGCTTTGCTTATCATTTTGCTGGCGAAGCATTGTAATGAAGGCGGAAATAACCTCATCATCATTACTAAAAAGCCCAACAGCGCCTGGATTATTGCAGGCGTGCGCCAGCATCAACTCCACACCCGCAAAATAATTAATAAAACAGCGCTGCTTAAGATTGTGATAAACCAGTTCTTTGAATGGCGTATCAGTAAAACCGAAATGTGTAAGATACATAATCGTTTTTACCTCGCGAACATTTATTGAAAACGACGAATAACAAAACGCTAAATTAACGCGCTTAATTCATTTTGTTTTCTACAGGCAAAGCCTCCCCCTCCCATTCTCAGAAGAGAAGAACAGCCAGGCCGGGTGATGTTTTGAAAGCGAAACCCCTTGTACCTATAGGAGCAATGAAAAGGTGTGTCAAGAAATGTCACGTCAAATAAAAATTGATAATTATCAATAAACTATACAAATACGTGATTTATATCACTGGCCGTAACGCCTTTTTTCAGGTTTATTTTTTTGTTAAAAAAGCGCGGCAAACCCCTTATAAACCCAGCCTTAGGCCGCTATTTTTCGTCCTTTTTAGAAAGATCGAAAAAAAAACTGCGCATGTCATTAAAAAAAACTTGCCGTCTCGCCAGACGCGGTTAATTAATCATCAACTTAAACGTTAAGATATCTATTAACCGTCTAAAAAAACACACTTGAAAACTATTTAACCCGCTTATAAAGCTGAATAAAAAACAGTTATACAACGTCTTTTTGTTGTACAAGTTAATTTTTTATCGTGATATTAATAAGCAGAGAAAGTAAAAAATCCGAAAATTTAATTTCGTTTAAATCAGCAAGATAGCGCGTAAGCGAAGCGAAAGTTAATTTATTAAGTAGACAGCCAAATAAACTTCAGCTAGAAAAATCTTTACATTCAACTTACGCAATGTCACCCATTATGAACGGTAAATTCAGACGAATTACTCTGTTCTGCATGGCGGCGCTTTCCTGCTCTTCGCCCGCCTTTGCAGCTGACTTTAGCGCCAGTTTTAAAAACACTGACATTCATGAATTCATCGATATTGCAGGCCGCAATCTGAATAAAACGATTCTGGTCGACCCTTCAGTTCAGGGAACCATATCCGTGCGCACTTATGATTTATTAACGGAAGAGCAGTATTACCAGTTCTTCCTGAGCGTGCTGGATCTCTACGGTTTTACCGCAATTCCGATGGATAACGGCATGCTGAAAGTGGTGCGCTCGTCAATGGCGAAAACCGCCGGGGTGCCGATTGCCGACAGCCAGAACCCGGGCAAAGGGGATGAAATTATCACTCGCGTCGTGCAGATGGTAAACGTCCCGGTTCGCGATCTGGCGCCGCTGCTTCGTCAGCTTAATGACTCTTCCGGCATCGGCAACGTGGTGAACTACGAGCCTTCGAATGTGCTGCTGCTCACCGGTAAAGCCTCGGTGGTAAACCGACTGGTGGATCTGGTCAGGCGCGTCGACGCCTCCGGGGTACAGCAACGGGAAACGTACACCCTGCGCTACGGCACGGCGAAAGAAATTGCCGATATGCTCAACAACCTCACCAACGAAGAGCAAAAAGGCCAGAGCGCGCCGCAGCTTGCCGCCAAAGTGGTGGCCGATAACCGTACCAACACGCTGATTTTAAGCGGTTCGCAGCAGGCGCGTGACCGCACGCGGCGGCTGATTACGCAGCTTGACCGCTACGAAGTGAGCGAAGGCAAAACCCGCGTCTTCTACCTTAAGTACGCAAACGCCACCAAAATCGCCAACGTGCTGAACGGCATCGGCGACAAGATCCAGGCGGAGAAAGGCAAAGCGGGCGGCGCCAAAGGGCCGGGCTCCCCGGCGGGTGGTACTGCGGGAAACGACTTAAATATCACCGCCGACGATCAGAACAACGCGCTGGTCATTAGCGCCCAGCCGGATGTCATGCAGTCGCTGGAGCAGGTCATCGCCCGTCTTGATATTCGCCGGGCGCAGGTGCTGGTGGAGGCAATTATCGTCGAGGTGCAGAACGGCGAAGGGCTCAACCTTGGCGTGCAGTGGATCCAGAAGCACGGCATCGCCCAGTTCACCGGCACCGGTCTTGGCATTAATCGCGTGCAGATGGGGCTTGATCAGCGCGATCAGGATGGGCGGCTGACGGTCACCAACCCCTTAACCAACGTACTGAACAACTATAACGGCATCGCCACCGGCTTTTTCAACGGCGACTTCGGCGTGCTGCTGACCGCTATCGCCTCCGACAGTAAAAACGACATTCTTTCCACCCCAAGCGTGGTGACGCTCGATAACAAAGAGGCGTCGTTTAACGTCGGCCAGGATGTGCCGGTGCTCTCTGGCTCGCAGGCCAGCACCACCGGCGACAATGTCTTCAACACGGTTGAGCGTAAAACCGTCGGTACCAAGCTGAAGGTAACGCCGTTAATCAATGACGATAACTCCGTGCAGTTGAAGATAGAGCAGGAGGTGTCGAGCGTAGACCCCACCTCCAGCAACAGCGCGCTCGGACCGACGTTTAACACCCGCACCATTAGCAACGAAGTGCTGGTGCGCGACGGCCAGACGGTGGTGCTGGGCGGCCTGGTGGAAGACCTCACCACCCAGACGGTGCAAAAAGTGCCGCTGCTTGGCGATATCCCTTTGATTGGCCAACTGTTCCGCTACACCAGCAACACCAAGGGCAAGCGTAATCTGATGGTATTTATCCGCCCGACCGTATTGCGTAACGACACCGATTACCGCACCTCTTCCCGTACCCAATACAACAGCACGCGTGATGCGCAGCTTCAGCGGCTGGAAGATCGCAAATTAGGCATTCTGCCGCCAACGGATCCGAAAACGCTGCCGACTTACCCCGACAACGCGCCTGCTACCGTTTCACCCACGGTAACGCCGACGTCGTCCGCGACGCCGCGCGGCCGCAACCCGTTCCGTAACTAGCTTTCTGGGGGAGATATGGAGACGACCAGCAAATCATTCTGCTCTTACGGCTATGCCCGGGAGCACGGGATAGTGATGGCCGATGAGCAGATCTACATCCGCGAGAACACGCCGCTTAGCGCCGTGCTGGAGATGCAGCGCATGATCCACCGCCCTTTCGCACCGGTCACACTCAGCGCCGAAGCGTTTGATGAAATGCTCTCGCGCATCTGGCAGCAGAGCAGCGGCATGTCGCAACAAATCATGGAAGACATGGATGCCGACATCGATCTGATGGCGCTTACGGAGGAGATCCCGGATAACGAAGATTTGCTGGAAAACGACGAAAACTCGCCGGTTATTCGCCTGATCAACGCCATTCTTGGCGAAGCGGTAAAAGAGAACGCGTCGGACATCCATATTGAAACCTTTGAGAAAACGTTAAGCATCCGCTTTCGCGTGGACGGCGTATTGCAGTCGATCCTGCAACCGGCGCGCAAGCTCGCCCCGCTGCTGGTATCGCGCATCAAGGTAATGGCGAAGCTGGATATAGCAGAAAAACGTCTGCCGCAGGACGGGCGCATCTCGCTGCGTATCGGCAAACGCGCCATCGACGTGCGCGTCTCCACCATCCCCTCGCAATATGGCGAGCGCGTGGTCATGCGTCTGCTCGATAAATCGAAAATGAAGATGGATTTGAATCAGCTCGGGCTGTCGGAGCAGGACCTGAACTACATGCGCGGGCTTATCGACAAACCGCACGGCATTATTCTTGTCACCGGCCCGACCGGCTCCGGGAAAAGCACCACGCTTTACGCCGTGCTCTCCTCGCTCGACCGCAACCAGCGCAACATTCTGACGGTGGAAGACCCTATCGAATATGAACTGGAAGGGGTCGGCCAGACGCAGGTCAACCCGCGCGTGGATATGACTTTCGCCCGCGGCCTGCGCGCCATTTTGCGCCAGGACCCGGATGTGGTGATGGTGGGGGAAATCCGCGACAGCGAAACGGCGCAAATCGCGGTGCAGGCTTCGCTTACCGGCCACCTGGTGATGTCGACGCTGCATACCAACAGCGCCAGCGGCGCGGTCACCCGCCTGCGCGATATGGGCCTTGAGTCCTTTCTTATCGGTTCATCGCTGCTGGGGGTCGTCGCCCAGCGTCTGGTCCGCCGCCTCTGTCCGCACTGCAAACAAGAAGTGGAACTCACGCCCCAGGAGGCGGAGATGTTCACCTTTTTGCCCAATCCGCCCGAACGCGTCTGGGGGCCAGGCGGATGCGAGAAGTGCCGCAACAGCGGCTATGCAGGCCGCGCCGGCATTCACGAACTGCTGGTGATGGACCCGGAACTGCGGCGCGCCATCAACGACAACCTGGATGAGATGTCCATGGAGCCGATTCTGCGCAAAAGTACCCGCAGCCTGCGCCAGAACGGGCTGCTTAAAGTGGTCCAGGGCATCACGTCGCTTGATGAAGTGATGCGCGTTACCACCACCGGCCAGGGAGATGAAGCGTAATGGCCTGGTATGCGTGGCGAGCCACGGCGCCGAACGGCAAAGCCGAGCGCGGAACGATGCAGGCGGACACGCCGCGCCAGGTGCGCCAGCAGCTGCGCGAGCAGGGTTTAACGCCGGTCAGCATTCAGGAGAGCAGCGCGCCCGGTGCAAGCAAAGCGGGCAGCGGCAAGAAGTTTTCCAGCAATTCGCTGGCGCTTTTTACCCGCCAGCTCGCCACCCTGACCAACGCCGCGCTGCCGCTGGAGAGCGCCCTGCGGGTTATCGCCCGCCAGACCGAGGATAAGAAGCTCGCCCAGGCGCTCACCCTGATCCATGAAAAGGTGGTGGAAGGCCATTCGCTCTCCGAAGCGCTGGGAGAATATCCGCAGGCGTTCGACAACCTGTACCGCACGCTGGTCACCGCCGGGGAAAAAACCGGCCATCTCGGCGGCGTGCTGGATAAGCTTGCGGATTACAACGAAATTCGCCAGCAGATGAAAAGCAAACTGACTCAGGCGATGGTCTACCCCATCACCCTGACGATAGTGGCTATCACGGTTATCTCCATATTGCTGGTGGCAGTGGTGCCGCAGGTGGTGGGCCAGTTTGTGCAGATGAAGCAGACGCTGCCGGTCACCACCCGCACGCTTATCGCCGTGAGCGACTTTTTGCAGGCGTACGGGCTGTTCATCGTGGCGGCGATTGTCGGCTCGCTGGTGGGCTTTCGCTTCTGGCTGAAAAAAGGAGATAACCGGCTGCGCTATCACCGCTGGCAGATCCAGTCTTCGCCCCTGCAGAAGCTCTCCCGGGCGACCAACAGCGCCCGCTATATCCGCACCTTGAGTATCCTGCAGGCCAGCGGCGTGCCGCTGCTGGAGGGGATGATTATCTCGGTGGAGGGGCTTGAGAACCTCTTTGTCCGCCAGCGGCTGATGGAGGCCGCCGACAAAGTGCGCCAGGGGGCGACGCTCAACGCCTCTTTAGAACAGACCCAGCTCTTTCCGCCAATGATGCTTTACATGGTCGCTTCCGGTGAGGAGAGCGGCGAGCTCGGACCGCTGATGGCGCGGGCGGCGGATAACCAGGACAAGGCGCTGCAACACCGCATTACCCTGACGCTCTCTATCTTCGAGCCGGTGCTGGTGGTCTCGATGGCAAGCATCGTGCTTTTTATCGTGATGTCGATTCTGCAACCAATACTGCAACTTAATAACATGGTGGGGTGAGAGAAACGGTATGAACAGAGAAACAGCCAGCCTTCAGACAATGTTCCGCCAGCGCGGCTTCACCCTGCTGGAGATCATGGTGGTCATCGTCATCCTCGGCATTCTCGCCAGCATGGTGGTGCCGAACCTGATGAGCAACAAAGAGCGCGCGGATAAGCAAAAAGCGGTGAGCGACATCATCGCCATGGAAAACGCGCTCGACATGTACAAGCTCGATAACCATCGCTACCCCACCACCGAACAGGGGTTGCAGGCGCTGATAACCAAGCCGGAGCTGTCGCCGGTGCCGGAAAATTATCGCCCGGACGGCTACATCAAACGGCTGCCGCAGGACCCCTGGGGCAACGATTACCTGATAGTCAGCCCCGGCGAGCACGGCCCTATCGACATTTTCTCCGCCGGTCCCGACGCGGAGCCAAACACCCCGGATGACGTTTCCAACTGGACGCTGGATAAGAAGTCCGCTGATGAATCGCAGCAAAAATGATGCGCGCGCGGCAACGGGGCTTCACCCTGCTGGAGGTGATGCTCGCCATCATGATTTTCGCCAGCAGCGCCCTGCTGGTGGTGATGACCCTGCCGGAGCGCAGCGGGCCTGGCATCTTCGGCCAGCAGTTTAAAACGCTGCTGGAGTATGCCTCCACCCGCGCGGTTATGGAGGGGAACGTGATTGGCATGGTGATAACCGACCGCGAGTTCCGGCTGGTTGTGCTTAACGCCAGCGAGGCGTCGGCGGAACAGCCCGCGGCGTGGAAGCCGCTTGATGCCGGACGCGTTACCACCCGGGGCGATTTTCCGGAAGAGTTGCGCGTATCGCTTGCGCCGCAAAGGCTCGCGGAGTCGCTGGTATCGCCGCCGCAGATCCTCTTTTTGCCGGATGGGGAGAGCAGCGTTTTTACCCTCACCCTGAGCGCGACTGGCGATCAGCAGAGTTTTGATGTGATTTCAAAAGGGGCGATGCCGGTAACGCTGGCATTAAGGAATGAACATGGCACACCGTGAAACGGGCATGACGCTGCTGGAGGTAATGGTCGCGCTGGCCATTTTCTCAACCGCCGCGCTGGCGCTGATGAACACCATCAGCGTGAGCAGCAATTACACCGGGCGGCTTGGCGACGTGCTGCGCGCAAGCTGGGTGGCGGAGAACGTCATTGCTGAAGCCCACCTTGCCAGCAACCGTTTTAGCGAGCAGCCGCAGGAGGGGACGGTGAAAATGGGCGGACAAATGTGGCTGTGGCGCACGCAGGCGGTAAAAGACGCCGACGGCGCCAGCAAAAACCAGGTCACGGTTTATATCCCGGAGGAGAAAACGCGCCCGCTGGCGACGTTAACGGACGCCTCCGTCTGGAGCAGCGATGAATAGCCGCCTGCGCCTGCAACAGGGTTTCACCCTGCTGGAAGTGATGATCGCCCTGATGGTGTTCGCGCTTATCAGCATGATGGCCTGGCAGATTATCCATGGCGCGATGGAGAACTCGGCGTTCACCGATAAACAGACGGCGAACCTGAGCCAGCTGCAGCTGACCTGGAGCCGCCTTGAGCGCGACCTCACCCAGATGCTGCCGCGCGCCGTCAACGGCGATGACCAGGCGCTGCGTCTTAGCGAAAACGCACTCTCCTTTACTACCCAGGACGGGCTGGCGAGTTTTGGCAGGCCGCAGGAGCCAGATATTTTGCGCGTCACCTGGCGGCTGAAAGACAACACGCTGTGGCGCGAGGTTGCGCCGGCGCTCGACTTAGCCAGCCCCGTCGAAGGGGTGCAGGTGCCGGTGCTGGAGCATGTGAAAAGCGGGCAATGGCGCTTTTTCGCCGAGGGCTGGCGTAGTGACTGGACCTCGAAAACCGCCATTCCGCAGGGCGTGGAGTTGACCGTCACGCTGGAAAATAACGAAGAGTGGCGCTGGGTGTTTGTCGTCACCGACGGCTGGCCGATAACGACCGAGGCGGCAGGCGCGCAAGGGGATACGCCGACAGAGCCTGCGCAGGATCCGAACGCCAGCCCGCAGGAAACTCAACAGCCAGATGCCGCGGGCAACGCGCCCGCTCAACCCACCACCAACACAGGAGCGCAACCATGAAGCTGAGAAGCGACCGGCGCCAGCGCGGCGTGGCGCTGCTGGTAGTGCTGATCCTGCTGGTGTTGATGTCGGTAATGGCGGCGAAAATCAGCCAACAATTTAGCGGCAATCTGCAGCGCATTCAGTATCAGCTGAGCCAACAGCAGCTGCGCTGGGCCATCCTCGGCGCGGATAAACAGGTGCTGAACGCACTGGCGAAAGATATCGCCGACCCGCAAAAAGCGGGCTCCATCCAGCAGCTTTGGAAAGAGCCGCTGGAACGTATCGACGGCGAAGTGACGCTGAAGAGCGAACTGGTGGACGGACAAAACTGCTTTAACGTGAATTCGCTGCTGGCGACCGATAGCGCCGCGCCCGCCGCCAGCGCCGCTGGCGAAGCGTCCGGCGCGCCGAACGATGCGGGGGCGCTAACGCCCGAAGCGCAGCAGGCGAAAATCGTGCAGTCCCTGCTCACCAGCGCCGGCATTAACCCGGCGAGCGCGGAGACGGTTTATCAACAGCTGGAGGATTACCTGGGTGTGGAGAACAGCGCCCCGAACGCCGCGCCGCGGGATTTCGCTCCGGCCTACGCCGCGCGCAAGCCGCCCCGCGTTCCGGCGCGCCAGATGATGTTTTCCATCAGCGAGCTGAAGCTGTTGCCCGATTTTCCGCTGACCTATTACGCGAAAGTCAAAACGCTGCTGTGCGCGCTGCCCGCCACCAAAACGGCGATTAACGTCAATACGCTGACGCGCGACGAAGCCCCTCTGCTTTCGGCGCTCTTTTTCGGCAGCCTGACGGCGGAAGATGTGATGCGCCTTATCGACCAGCGCCCGGAAGCGGGCTGGGAGTCGCTCGAGGCGTTTAAGACACAGCTTGAACAGCAGTTTCCGGTGAAGAGCCAGGCGGCGAGCCTTGATAAGTACCTCACCTTAAACAGCCAGTTTTACACCCTGTATCACACGGGGAACACAGAGGCGTTAACGCTTCGCAGCGCGGACGCCCTTTATGTCGATACCGCCTCGGGCAACCAGCTGCTCTGGTCCCGCCGCTATCGCCTCGTCGATTAAAAGGAATGCGCTGATGAAAAACGCATTAATAATAAGAGCGGGCTCCAACCCTGAACAGGCCGTCTGGTGGTGGCCTATGGGCGCGGCGGACGAACCCGCTAAGCTTGCAGGCTGGGCGCAGCTTAGCGAACTGGCGTCCCATCCGCTGGCGAACGCGGTCTGCTTGCTTATTCCGGCAAGCGAGGTGGTGTTTCGCGACTTCACGTTGACAAAAAAAGGCCCGTTCGCCCAGCTGCCGCAGTTTAGCTGGCTGGCGGAAGAGTCGCTGATGGGCGACGTGGAAGACCTGCACTGGACGGTGGTGCGTAAAGTGGGCAATGAAGTCACCGCGGCGGCCATCAACGCCACCCTGCTCCAGCAAATGCTGGATGCCTGCCATGACGCCGGTTTGCAGGTAGTGAAAGCCGTGCCAGACGCCCTGCTGCTGCCCTTTAATCCCGATGGCGCAACCTTTGCTTCACTGGAAGAGGAGTGGTGGATCCGCCCGGGCGAGGCGCAAGCGACCGTAGTCAGCGACACGCTGTTGCCCGCCGTCATGGCGCGCCTTGGCGAGGGAAATCACCAGTGCTATGGCGACATGATCCCCGCCTGGCGCGACTCGGTAGAGCCGCAGCCCTGGCAGCACCCGCTGCGCCTTATCGTCCCGGAACTGCGGGCGAAAAAATTTACCCTGCTGCACGGCGCGTTCAGCCAGCAGGCGGATATTAAAGAAGAGGTGCGCCGCTGGCGCAAACCGCTTATCGGCGCGGTGGCCCTCGCGCTGCTGTTAAGCCTGCTGCCGCAGCTTGCCAACTTATGGCAGATAAAAACGCAGCAAAAAGCGGCGGAAGCGAGCGTGCAGGCGCTGTTCAAGGCTTATTTTCCCCAGTCGTCCTTTACCAGTAATTTGAAGTATCACTTCACACAGCAACTTAAAACGCCGCAACACGATTTCTTTCAGCATATTGCGCAGCTGGATCAGATAAAAAGCGCGTTTAACGACATCGAACTGGGCGTGGTGCGCTATGACGCCGCGCAGAGCGCCTTTACTCTGAACGTGACCGCCCCCGGCAAGGCGCGCGTCGAGGCTTTCGTCAACCAGGCGAAACCCGCTTTCGCCTTCGCCATTACTGAAGAAAAAAGCGCGGCGGCGGGCAAACCGTTCTCCGCCGTACTGAAAGGGGAGGCGGTGAAAAAATGAAGCAGAAACTTATCGCCTGGTTTAGCGCGCGCAACGCGCGCGAGAGAACCCTGGTGCTGCTGATGGGCTTCGCCCTGCTGTGGCTCATCCTGTGGTACGGGGTCTGGCTGCCGCTGCAAAACGCCATCGACGAGGGCAAAGCGGCCATCAATCGCGCCCGCGATACCCAGACCTGGATGCTAACTCAGGCGCAGCAGCACGACCTGCGGGTGCGCCGGGCGCTGGTTGAAAACCCCCAGCAGGCGTTGACCGAAAGCCTGAAGGCAAACAAGCTCGCGCCGAGCCAGCTCGCCATTCAGGGACAAAAAGCGACGCTTACGCTTGAGCCTGTCGCCTTCGCCGCGCTCTTTCAGTGGTATGTCGCGCTTAATCGCGCAAGCGGCATTCAGCTTGAGTCGATTACCCTGACGCCGCTTGCGAAAAACGACAACGCGCTAAAGGTAGAGATGACGCTGTTCTGGGGGAAAGGCTCATGAGTACGCCGCAGCAACTCTTCTTCCTGATGCGCGAAGAGTACACCCTGCTTTTTTATATGCAGTGCCTGTTGCTGGGGGCGATTGTTGGCAGTTTTCTCGGCATGGTGATTTCGCGAGGGCCGCGGCTTGCGCAAGCGGACAGCGCGGTGCTGTATCACCTGAGCTTTCCCGCTTCCCACTGCCACCACTGCCATCATTCATTGAGCTGGTGGGAAAATATTCCGGTGGTGAGCTGGTTTATTTTGCACGGACAGTGCCATCACTGCGGCGAGCCTATTCCGCGCTGGCTGCCCGGCGTGGAAATAAGCTGCGGGTTGCTCTTTGTTTTAATGGCGATGGTATTTCACCACCCTGGCGATATTATGGCCGGATGGTTATTGGTGAGCTTCCTGATTATTTTAAGCGTGCTTGACTGGCAATATTTATTATTGCCCGACTGCTTCACCCTGCCGCTATTATGGCTCGGCTTATTGTTTAATACCTTTTCCGACAGCGTCGCGCTGCATGACGCTATTCTCGGCGCAGCGGCAGGTTACGGATTTTTATGGGCGCTTTACTGGTTTTTTCGCTTAGCGATGAACAAAGAGGCGCTGGGCTATGGCGACTTCAAGCTGCTGGCGGCGCTTGGCGCCTGGCTGGGCTGGCAGTCGCTGCCTTACATCTGCCTGATAGCAAGCTGCATCGGGTTGCTGTTCGCGGCGAAAGAGAGACGGCTTAATACCGCACTGCCCTTTCCTTTCGGCAGTTATTTAAGTTTCGCCGGACTGTGGGTTTTTATCTGTTATCACTACGGCGGGTAATAACGCTTCGACTTATTACGGCTTTATTACGACATGGGCCACGAACCTTGTCTTAATAATGCCTCACCATCTTTATATTAAGGAGGCCAGGCACCACTAAATTAAGAACTTCCGTTTTATAGCATTTATCAGGCAAGTCGTTAGGATGCATGCTTTTTCTGAATCCCTCAGAAAATGGCAGGCCGGTAACTTATCTGAATATGGGGCTTACTAATGAAACGAATGAAGTTAACTCTGCTGGCGATGGCTATCGCTTCCGTCACCGGGCCTGCCTGGGCGGCTTTACCCAGCAAGCCGATCATCAGCAGCGGTACGGATAAATTCGCCCTGGTGGAGGTGGACCAGTCCGCCACCGCCTATAACCAGTTGGTCAAGCGAAACGACTCCGTCAACGTGGTTATTGAATGGAATATCTGGAGCGGCGATACCGGCACCAGCGCAAAAGTGCTGATGAACGGTAAGCAGGTGTGGAGCGGCGCAGCCGGCGCCAGCGGCAGAGCCTCCTTTGCGGTAAACAAAGGCGGACGTTACCAGACGCAGGTTGAAGTCTGTAACGCCAGCGGCTGCACGAAGAGCGACAGCAAGCTGATTCTCGTGGCGGACACCGACGGCAGCCACCTGACGCCGCTCGTCGCCACGCCGGGTGAGAAGAACAAAAAATACTCGACTCACCCCAATAAGATAGTCGGCGCCTATTTCCCGGAATGGGGGGTCTATGACCGCAACTATCCCGTGGACAAAATTCCGGCGGATAACCTGACCCACCTGCTGTACGGCTTTATCCCGATTTGCGGCGGCGACGGGATTAACGACAGCCTGAAATCTATCAGCAACAGCTTCGAAGCGCTGCAGCGTTCCTGCTCCGGGCGTCAGGATTTCCAGGTTTCGATTCATGACCCCTGGGCGGCTATTCAGAAGCCGCAAAAAGGCGTCACCGCCTGGGACGACCCCTACAAAGGCAACTTCGGTCAGTTGATGGCGCTGAAACTCGCCCATCCTAACCTGAAAGTCTTGCCTTCCATCGGGGGGTGGACGCTTTCCGACCCGTTCTTCTTCCTGAGCGATAAAACCAAGCGCGATCGCTTTGTCGCCTCCGTCAGAGAGTTCCTGCTGACCTGGAAATTCTTTGATGGTGTGGATATCGACTGGGAATTCCCGGGCGGCGGCGGGGAGAACCCCAACCTTGGCGGGCCACAGGATAAAGAGACTTACACAGCGCTGATGCGCGAACTGCGCACCATGCTTAACGGTCTGACGTCGCAAACCGGCAAAACGTATATGCTCACCTCTGCAATCGGGGTGGGTAACGACAAGATTGCCAATGTCGATTACCGTACCGCCAGCCAGTATCTCGATAACATCTTCATGATGAGCTACGACTTCTACGGCGCCTGGAGCATGACCGACCGCGGTCATCAGACAGCGATATATGCGCCGTCGTGGAAGCCGGATACGCAGTACACCGCCGATAACGGCCTGAAACTGCTGCTCGACCAGGGCGTGGACCCGAAAAAACTGGTGCTGGGCGTGGCGATGTATGGCCGCGGCTGGACCGGCGTTTCCGGCTACACCAACAACAACCCGTTCACCGGCGGCACCGCAACCGGCGCAGTGAAAGGGACCTGGGAAGCGGGTGTGGTGGATTATCGCCAGATTGCTAATGAATACCGTAATGGCTCAGGCTGGGAGTATAACTACGATGCGACTGCCGAAGCGCCTTACCTGTTCAAAAAATCAACCGGCGATTTGATTACCTATGACGACGCCCGTTCCGTGGCCGCGAAGGGTAAATATGCCCTGAGCAAAGGCCTGGGCGGCCTGTTTGCCTGGGAAATTGACGCCGACAACGGCGATATCCTCAACGCAATGCAGGAAAGCCTGATGAGCAGCAGCGGTGGCGGCGGAACGCCAACCCCGGCCAACCAGCCACCGGTAGCCAGCGCTACCGACCAGCAGGTGACTGGCCCGGCGCAGGTTACGCTTGACGGTTCTGCATCACACGATCCGGAAGGCGGCGCGCTCACCTATCTGTGGAGCCAGACTTCCGGCACGACCGTGACGCTTAACAATAAGAACACGGCCACAGCGACCTTTAACGCCCCTGCCACCACCACTGACAAGACGTATGGTTTCCAGCTTAAAGTCACTGACAGCGGCGGCCTGAGCAGCACCGCCAATATTCAGGTGCTGGATAAGGCGCCTGCGCCAAACCATGCGCCAACGGTGAATGCGTTTGAGGCTGTCACGCTTCAGGCGGGCCAGCAGTTGAACCTCCATGCTCAGGCGCTGGACGAAGACAACGATCCGCTGACTTACCAGTGGACCGTACCGTCTGAGTTTGCGCCGGAAGGCAACAATACGGCGGATCTGAGCATTACCGCGCCGGATGTGACTGCCAACCAGTCGTTTAACATCTCGGTTAACGTCAGCGACGGTAAGACCAGCACTCAGCAGTCGGTCAGCATTACCGTTACGCCACGCCAGAACGATGAAGAGCCGTTGCCATCGCCGGATCCGACCCCGGGCCCGTCGCCAGAACCGACACCTGAACCGGAACCGACCCCGGATGACGGTACAGGCACCGGCGGCACCGGAGGCTCCGGCGGCAGTTGCGCTACCCCAACCGACCCGAACGCCAGCAAGTACCCGGCCTGGTCTGCCAGCAAGGTGTATAACGGCGGCGAAACGGTCAGCTACAACAACCTGGTCTGGAAAGCTAAATACTGGACGCAGAACAACGCGCCGGGCTTTGACGCCGACCAGTGGCAGCTGGTTAGCCAGGTGAAAATGTCCTGGCGGGCAGATGTGGTTTACAACGGCGGCGAGACCACCGACTACGCCGGTTCGCAGTGGCGTGCTAAGTGGTGGACCAAAGGGGACGAACCCGGCAAAGCTGATGTCTGGGTGAAAACAGGGACGTCGGAGTGTCAGTAACCTGCCAGCCGGGCGTGTTGCGCCACGAAGCACACGCCTGAACGTTGGCACGCCGGCGCGAAGACGCGCTCGCGCCGGCAAAGGTGAATGACAGGTCTGACGCGGGCGGCGCTGCGGAAGTCTCGCAGCGTTGCCTGTCACCCTGCCGCGTATAGCCCCCTTCGGGCGGACTACGCACAACACCTCAGCCAACCCCGCAGTTAAGTCAACCAAACAAAGGTCATTCGCTATGAAAAGAAAACTATTAGCCCAGGCCATTGGCATACTGAGCCTGTGCGGCGCGGCGGCCCCGGCGCTGGCGCTGGAAGCGTGGAATGGACAGGAAGGCGGCGATACGTATCAGGTTATTTTCGCCGGCAACGTGTATAGCAACGCCTGGTGGGTCGGCGCCAGCAACTGCCCGACCTCCGACGACCCGAGCAACCCGTGGCGTCAGGTACGCGCCGCGACGGCCATTGAAATTACCCAATTCGGCAACCCTTCAAACTGCGATATTGCAAGCGGCGCGCCCGCGACAAAGCTGCCCGATTACAGCAGCGCCCAGAGTTACCAGAAAGATGACAAAGTTTCTAAAGATGGCGTGAGCTATAAAGCGCTGATGCCCATTCCGCCCTCCTCGTTCGCGCCCGGCGAACCGAACCCGTGGATGGCGTATGTCGCCGTGCCGCAGTGGCAGGCGGGCAAGGTGTATCAACAAGGCGATGTGGTGATGGTGAACGGCCAGGGCTACAAAGCCTGGTTCTACAACGTCGACCAGGATCCGTCAAAAGAGCAAAACCAGAACCCCACCGGCGACAACAGTCAGCCCTGGAAGCCGCTTGGCACGCTGAAGGTATGGACCGATCAGGAGCTGGCGAGCGCGCCGACGCTGGATGTACAAAAACTGTACCCGGCCGGATCGCTGGTGAGATTCCAGGGGCAGCCTTACGTTTCGCTCGCCACGGTGCAGCATGTGCAGCCGAGCGATCCTTCCCCGTGGGGCATTTTCATTGACTGGGCAGGCACCAAAGAGCGGGTCGGCACGCCGAAGTCGGAGTGGCCTGCGCACGTTTACGCCCCGTATGTCGACTTCACCCTGAATACCATTCCCGATCTCGCCTCGCTGGCGTCGAGCAAAAAGATAACCCACTACACGCTGGCGTTTATCGTCGCCAAAGATGCGAACACCTGTCTGCCCACCTGGGGGACAGCCTATAATATCAACGATTACACGCAGTACAGCAAAATCAAGGCGCTGCGCGACGCAGGCGGCGACGTGCAGGTCTCTATCGGCGGCGCCAACAACTCGCCGCTGGCCGCAGCCTGTAAGAACGTCAACGACCTGCAACAGCACTACTACGATATCGTCGATAACCTGAATCTGAAGGTGCTGGATTTCGATATCGAAGGCAACTGGGTCGCCGACCACGAATCTATCCAGCGGCGCAATACCGCGCTGAAGATGGTTCAGGAGCGCTGGAAACAGGAAGGCCGCAAGGTGGGGCTGCTGTTTACGCTGCCTATTTTGCCGACCGGCCTGACGCCGGAAGGCATCTATGTGCTGGAAGACGCGAAAGCCAAAGGCGTGGAATTGACCGGCGTAAACGTCATGACCATGGATTACGGCAACACCGTTTGTCAGTCTTCCGGTAAAGAGGGGCAGAATATTCACGGCAAATGCGCCACCTCCGCTATCGACAACCTGTTCCAGCAGGTGAAGAAGATCTGGCCGGAGAAGAGCGACAGCGCGATTAACGCGATGCTCGGCACCACGCCGATGATTGGCTACAACGACGTACAGGGTGAAACTTTTTACCTCTCCGATGCGCGCCTCGTCATGCAGCAGGCGCAGGAGCGGCAGCTTGGGATGATAGGCATCTGGTCGATAGCCCGCGACCAACCGGGACAGCAAGGTTATGTCGGCCCGGAAAACAGCGGCCTGACCGCCCAGCAGGCGCCGCTCTATGCCTTCAGCGACGTCTTCTCGCCGTTCACTTCGGCAAGCAGCAGCAGCGGCGGCGGTAGCCAGCCGACACCAACCCCAACGCCAACACCGTCTAACGTTGCGCCTGTGGCTAACGCCGGGGTTAGCCAGACGGTGCAGGGCGCGCAGGCGGTTACCCTTGACGGCTCCGGCTCAGCCGACGCGGACGGCGATACGCTGACCTACCAGTGGCAGCAAACCAGCGGGCCGAGCGTAACGCTCAGCAATGCGAATCAGGCGCGCAGCACCTTCACGCCGCCTTCTTCGCAGCATGCCGAGTATGGCTTCCGCCTGACGGTCAACGACGGGCAGCACAGCGCCTATGCGGACACCTCAGTCACGGTGCTGGAAGCGTCTCAGCCCGTCGCACCCACGATTAATCTGGCCTCCTCCTTCCAGGGACAAAGCGGCAGTACCATTGTGGTTACCGCCACCGCCGCCGACCCGGACAGCAGCAGCGAACAATTGCGCTGGAGCTGGACGGTGCCGAGCGGAATTGGCCAGGTTACGGGGCAGGACAGCAATACGCTGACCATCGTCGCTTCGAACGTCACCGCCACGCAGTCGTTCCCGCTGGCGGTAAGGGTAACTGACCAGAGCGGCCTGAGCGCTAACGCGTCGACCACGCTGCAGATAAACCCGCTGCCGCAGCCTTCAGGCGGCGACTTCCAGTACGTTTATCCGCAGAACATCAGCCAGTACAAGGCGGGCACTCGCGTGAAAGGTAAAGACGGCAATATTTACGAGTGTAAACCGTTCCCTTATGCCGGCTGGTGTAAAGGCGCAGCCTGGTCATACGCGCCGGGCGCAGGTCTGAACTGGGCTGATGCCTGGATCAAACGTTAATCAGAAGTCTGCCCAGGGCGCCGCGCGCGGCGGCGCCCTGTCAGTCAGGAGAAAAGCATGAAAGCCTGTTTCGCATTGCCGCTTTACGCCGTGAGCCTGATGGCGCAGGCTACCTGCTGGGACGAGGCGGCTTACTATTTTAATCTCGACCCGAAGCTGCTTAACGCCATCGCGCAGGTGGAATCGGGCATGAACCCTGAAGCGATAAACGTCAACACGAACGGCAGCTATGACGTGGGGCTGATGCAAATCAACAGCACCCATTTTGCGCGATTGCGTAAGCTTGGCGTTGATGAAGTTTTGCTGATGCAGGATCCGTGCGTGTCGGTGCTGGTCGGCGCCTCCATCTTATCGCAGATGGTAAAAACCTACGGCTATACCTGGGAGGCCATCGGCGCGTATAACGCAGGCACCAGCGAAAGCCGCCACGGTTTGCGTATGCGCTATGCCTGGAAAGTGTGGCAGCGCTATCAGCGCTTGAAGGGATTATAACCGGCAAGCATTTCCCCACCGGTTATGTTATTAACAGGCTCGCTAAAACCCACTCTCTGAATTTTCTGTCGCCACCAGTTTTAGCGAGAAGCGATTATGCGCTCTGTTTTTGATAGTCCGGCGCCGGCAATTTAATATCCTGATCGACGCCCTGATAATTCACCTGAATATGATCTTTGCTGATGCCGGTCACCCGGGCATTTTCGTACCCTTTCAGCGTTTCCCCGACATGATAAATAACCTGCTCGTTTCCTTGTTTAACCACCGTGGCGGAAAGATCTTTATCATCGCTGAAAATAATACCGCTGATATCCAGCGCCAGCTGCGGCGCACTTGCCTGAACGTCAGGCGTGGTCGGCGCCGCGTTAAAGAGCGCAAGCGTGACGGGCGATGCGGGTGTACTGGCCACGACCGGGGCGGCTGCAAGCTGCTCGCGCGTCTGCGACCAGCTCAACCAGCCGCTGGCGGTCTGCGCCACTCCGGCCAGAGCGATAATGCCGCATAATGCCGGCGCGAAATATTTTTTAATAGCAGGGGTCATCATATTCTTCACTATTTAAATTTAAGCTGGAATTATTGCCGTAATTCACTTGAGGATTTACGACGTCATATTTAATGAGAGAATTCTAACAACCCCGAATTTTATTAGCCAGCGAATCATTCACCAGCACAATAAATCAAAAAAGGACCTTTTCCCTAATTAATAGAAGAAGTTAACCAAAAAGGAACAATTAAGCAGCGCAGAATTCGTCTTTCAGAAAGAGTGAATAAATAAATCGGGATGATATTGCGGCCGGTTAACAGCCAGCCGCCTCGTTACGATTAACTGCCGGTGCGCGCCACCGCATCGCGGCTCGCCAGCGCCCGCTCGTCGCCGGTCAACTCGCTTAAATGGCCCTGGCGCATCTCCAGCAGACGGTCTGCGTGAATAAAATAGTGATCGTCGTGGCTGATGGCGAAGATGGTTTTACCCATCTGCTGCATCAGCGGCAGCAGTACCTGATAAAACTCGCGGCGGAAATGAGGGTCCTGATCCGCCGCCCATTCATCCAGCAGGATAATATCGCGATCTTCCGCCAGCGCCAGCAGCAGCGCCACGCGCTTTTTCTGCCCTTTCGAAAGCTTAAGGTTAAGAATTTTGCCGTTATCCAGCTCCAGCTTCCCGGCCATTTTCAGCCGGTTCAGCCACGCGTCCACCAGCGCCGGGTCGGCCTCTTCGCCCTGCGGCCCCAGCAGCTTGTCGAAAAGCCAGACGTCGGTGAAGACCGCCGAGAAGTGCTGGCGATAAGCCTCCATTTCGCTTGCGGCAATCACCTCGCCATCGAGCAAAATGTCGCCGCTGGCAGGCTCATAAAGGCCAGTGAGCAGCATGGCGAGCGTGGATTTGCCGCTGCCGTTGCCGCCAATCAGAAACAGCAGTTCGCCGCGCTTGATCGTGAGATTCAGCGGCCCAACGCCGAAGCTGCCGTCGCTGTATTTAAAGGTGACGTCGCGAAGCTCAAGCGTTTGCCAGTCGGCAAACTTTTGCGGGCGTTTAAAGGCGGGCTCGTAATCAGCCAGCTGGAACTGCTTCAGTTTGTTAAACGCCACCTGAGCGGTAAGCAGCGTCGGCAGCGCCCCCATGGCGGAAAGCAGCGGCGTGCGTAAAAAGAGCAGCGCCAGCGAGTAGGTCGCCGCTACGTTGGTATCGGCCCAGCCAAGGCCGTTCGCCATCCAGAACACCAGCCCAATCACGCCAAGCATCATGATGTTGGACCAGTTCACTGCGCTCAGGTGGAAGGTGTCGGCGCGAATAATGTGCTGGCGGTAGCTTTGCGCATCCGGCTTGTAAACCTGGTCGAAAATGTATTCGGCGCGCTCGCGGTTGAGCGCCAGCTCCTTACGCCCTTCCAGCAGGGTCTGGAAGTCGTTGTAAAGGCTCTCTTCCACTTCACGAAGCGTGGCGATGTGCTTATAAACGCGCTGCACCAGCAGGTAGCCTATCCACAGCGTGATAGCTATCCAGACGGCGGTGACCAGCAGCATTTTCGACGACAGCCAGCCTAAGTAAACGGCGCTGCCGATCGTCAGAATTATCCCCTGCACCAGCTCCGGCAAACGCACAAAGGCGACCGTGATATTACGAACGTCGCTGGTAAGCCCCGCCAGCAGCGTGGCGCTGCCGAGCTTTTCCACTTGTTCAACCGGCGTATCCATAATGCGCTTGATGAATTCGCTGCGCAGGCGATAAACAAAATGGTGGCCGAGCATCGTTAACGCCAGCTGCGAGGCGAGCGTCACGGCCATCAGCAGCAACAGCAGGCCGAGAAACGCCGGCAATACCGCAAGCGATAAATCGACGGTCGCGATGAGACGTTGGTTAATAAAAGCGATAAGGCCAATACCCAGCGCGGCGCTGGCGAGGCTTAACGCCAGCACCAGCACAAACGGCAGACGGTACTGGCGCCAGACAAGGCGCAGAAGTTCCATAAAAGCGGCTACCCACAGAAAACAAAACAGCGAGCAGTTTAAACGGCGTGAACGCGACGGCAAGAATAATTCTTATTTTTATTCGCCGTCGCCCGCCTGGCGGAAGGTAAGGTTGTAACGCCAGGGCCCGGTATCGGGATGGCAGCCAGGCTTCAACGGCTGGACGCCATGATAATAAAGGCGCGACGGCCCGCCCCACACCACGACGTCGCCGTGCTCAAGCAGCAGCCTTTTAAGCGGATCGCTGCGCTTGAGGCCGCCCCACTGAAACACCGCAGGCAGCCCAAGCGAGACGGAAACAATGGGCGCGCGCAGGTCAGGCTCGTCCTTATCCTGATGCAGCGAGAGCTTCGCCCCCGGCGCGTAGCGGTTAATCAGACAAGCGTCCGGCTGGAAATCGGGATAGCCTGCCGCCCGGGCCGCGTCGTCGCAAAGCGTGCGAAAGGCGGGCGGCATTTCAGGCCAGGGTTTACCGGTAAGCGGGTCGTGATGCGCGTAGCGGTAGCCGCTGCGGCTGCTGGTCCAGCCGAGCGGGCCGCAGCTGGTCATCGCCACCGACATGGTATAGCCGCCTGGCGTAACCATCTGGCGAAACGGCGACTGCGCCGCCACCTGCGCGATAGTCGCCAGCAGTTCAGCGGCGTTGGCGAAGGCGAACCGGCGCAATATCACCGCGCCGTCATCAAGCGGCTCCCGCCAGGGTGGCTGGTCGGCAAACAGATCCATTAGCTCTCCTTTTTCTTTATTTTTGCTTCGCGCGCCAGCAATGCGGCCTTGCGCTCAACGCCCCAGCGGTAGCCCGAGAGCGCCCCGTCGCTGCGCACAACACGGTGACAAGGGATCGCCACCGCCAGTTTATTGGCGGCGCAGGCGCTCGCCACCGCCCGCACGGCGCCAGGCTTGCCAATCTTTTGCGCCAGTTCGCTGTAGCTGACCGTGCTGCCGGCGGGAATGGCGCGCAGCGCCTGCCAGACCTGCTGCTGAAAGGCGGTGCCGCGAATGTCGAGCGGCAGCGTCCACTCTCCTGCCGGTGCGTCAAGAAACGCCACCACCTGCGCGACGCGCTGGTGAAAATCGGCGTCCTGCGAAGGTTGCGCATGGGGAAAGAGCGTTAATAGCTCAGACTCAAGCCGCTCGCGGCTTTCGCCAGGCAAAATAGCGCAGACTCCCCGTTCGCTTTGCGCCACCAGACACAGGCCCAACTGGCAGGAAACTATCGTCCAGTCGACCGGGGCGCTTTCGCCGCCGCGTAAATATTGCCGCGGCGTCATGCCAAGCGCCGCGTCGGCTTCGCGATAAAAAGCGCTGCCGGAGGCATAGCCGGAGGCGTAAATCGCCCCGGTCACGCTCTCACCGTCGCGCAACGCCTTACGCAGCTTTTGCCCCCGCAGCGCCTGCTGCCAGGCTTTGGGTGTAAGCCCGGTTACCGATTTAAACAGCCGATGAAAGTGGTAAGGACTCATCGCAGCGCTTTGCGCCAGCTCCGCGAGGGTTAACGGGGCGATGCTCGTCTCCATTTGTCGGCAGGCGGCGGCGATACGCATCGCCTTCTGCTGCTGCGGCGGCGACTTATCGGGCTGGCAGCGCTTGCAGGGACGAAACCCCGCGGCCAGCGCGCCGGCGGCATCGGGGTAAAAACGAACATTGTCGCGCAGCGGGCGACGGGCGCGGCAGGAGGGACGGCAGAAGATGCCGGTGGTCACCACCGCGAAGACAAAGCGCTCGTCCGCACGGGCATCGCGGCTTTCCACCGCCTGCCAGCGCGCCTGCTCAGACGTAAAATCGTCGCGTTTCATAACAGACTCCTCTTTTATAAGGTAGCCCTACTCTGCCCTTACGGCACGCGTGAAAAACCCGCCTTCTTGCTTTTTAATTTTTATCACTCAGCAGAAAAGCGTGAAACGACGGCGACATCCAGGCCGAGAACCCGTCCTCCTCTTTAGTGACCAGATAGACCGCAAGGCCCTCTTTCAACGCCACCGCTTTGGCTTTCTCCGGCCCCAGGACCATGAGCCCGGTATCCCAGCCATCCGCCTCCAGCGCCGTGGGCGCGATAACGGTCGCGGAAACCAGCTTATGGGTGATTGGCCGTCCGGTGGCGGGGTCGATAACGTGCGAAAGCCGTTTACCGTCGAGCTCATAGTAGTTGCGGTAGCTGCCGGAAGTGCTGATGCCGTGGCCGTTAATATCGACAATCGCCTGAACGGCGTTTTGCTGGTCGGTCGGCTTCTGGATAGCCACGCGCCACGGCTGCCCCTGCGGGTTGTCGCCCCGGCTTGAGAGCGCGCCGCCGACAGAGACCAGATAGCGGCTTATCCCTTCGCGCTCCATCAGGCGCGCCAGGCCATCGGCCGCGTATCCTTCGCCGACGGTTGAAAGGTCCACATAAAGATCCGGCAGATCTTTTTGCAGATACTGCTGTCCTGCGCGGTTTATCACCGAAAGATGCTGCAGGCCGGTGCGCGCCTTCGCCGCCGCGATTTGTCTGTCATCCGGCGTTTTCACCGGCTGCTTGTCGGGGCCGAACCCCCATAAATTCACCAGCGGGCCGACGGTGATGTCCATAGCGCCATCGGTTTTTGCGCCGATGCGCAACGACAGCGTCACGATATCGCTCATCGACTCGTCCACCGGCCAGGGCTGCGTGCTGCGGGAATGGTTAAAGCGCATCAACGCCGAGTCGTTTTTCCAGGTAGAAAGCCGCTGGTCGTCGCCGTCGAGCTGCGCCTGGATTTTCTTGCGCAACTCTTCTGCGCGTGCGCGCTCAACGCCCGCCAGACTTACGCGCCAGAACGTGCCCATGGTTTTGCCTTCCAGCACAAGGGGCTGCGCTTCGGTTGATGATGAATTGTCGCAGCCGGCAAGAAGTAATGCGCAGGCCATAAGGCTCGCGCAAAGAGAGTGAAACTTCATTTTATATCCTCAAACTTACGCGGCGACAGGGTACAACAAAAGTGGGCGACGTTGGCGGCGGAGCAATAAAAAAGGGGCCCGCAGGCCCCTTACGCAGATATACAAGCTTAGAACTGGTAAACCAGGCCCAGCGCGACGATATCGTCAGTACCAATGCCGGTGGCACGGGTAAAGTCGTTGTCGTCCACCAGGTTGATTTTGTAATCCACATAGGTGGACATATTTTTGTTGAAGTAGTAGGTCGCGCCCACATCAACATATTTCAGCAGATCCTGATCGCCGTAACCGCCTTCGATGTCTTTACCTTTGGACTGCAGGTAAGCCACGGAAGGACGCAGACCGAAGTCGAACTGGTACTGCGCAACCACTTCGAAGTTCTGCGCTTTGTTAGCAAAGCCGTAACCCGCAGTACGACCGCTGCCGTTAGACGTACCAAAACGGGTAGCGTTGTAAGTCTGAGAGTACTCCGCCGCCAGGTAGATGTTGTTAGCGTCGTATTTCACGCCGCCGCTATACACATCAGCACGGTCGCCGTTACCGTAAACGCCCGCCGCATTCTGGTCAGAGGTACGCTTGGAGGAGGTAGCTGCAGCGCCGATGGCGAAGCCTTCGCCCAGATCGTAGGTCAGAGATGCGCCGTAGCCATCGCCGTTCTGTTTCAGCAGGCTGCGGCCGCCAGCCGCGTCGTTCTCACCGCTGACGCTGCCGTTTTTACCCTGATACTGCAGCGCGAAGTTCAGACCATCAACCAGACCGAAGAAATCGGTGTTGCGGTAGGTTGCGAAGCCGTTGCCGCGCTGCTGCATGAAGTTATCCGCGCCGTACGTGTCGCCGCCGAATTCCGGCAGAACGTCGGTCCAGGAAGTCACATCGTAGATAACGCCGTAGTTACGACCGTAGTCGAAAGAGCCCGCGTCGCCGAATTTCACGCCCGCGAAAGCCACACGCGTCCAGGAACGGTTACCGGTTTCCGCATCGTTACCCTGAACCTGGTACTCCCACTGGCCGTAACCGGTGATCTGGTCGTTAACCTGGGTTTCGCCTTTGAAACCAATACGCATGTAGGTCTGATCGCCGTCGTTACCCGCGTCGTCAGAGAAATAGTGCAGACCGTCAACTTTACCGAACAGATCTAATTTGTTGCCGTCTTTGTTATAAATTTCAGCCGCCTGTGCGGTACCTGCTACCAGCAGAGCTGGGATCAGGAGGGATAGTGCTTTAACTTTCATCTTATTAACCCTCTATTGTTATATGCCTTTTTATTTGCCACTGCGTACTGACGCTTTTTAGGTCAGCCGGCGAAACCATTCTCCGCAAAAAATCGGAAGAATCCAACGCGAATATGATACGAAAACTTTGAAGATGTATCTTTTGTGCCTGCAGGTGTAACTAAATATTAATAAGAGGGAACTTTTTATTCGCACTAATTGCTAAAAACATCCGCACTAAATATCAAAAAACATAAAATAAAATATATAAATCATGAGCATAGTGCATGATATTTTTTACCGCACTGATTGCCAAAACATCTGGCGCGTTCGCGACTAAAATTACTCTCGCTATCATCATTAACTTTATTTATTACCGTCATTCAAATCTGAATGTTCGTTTTACCCCTATTATATCCGGATGCACGCATCCGGTTTTTTTTTGCTGAATTTACCCGCCTCGTTATTTCCCCGCCATATTGAGATAAATCTTAACGACTATTAAACAATCAACTTAGGGTTTAAGGTAAATTTCCTGCACATACTCTATAATTGCTTGTTTGTTATTTAGTGCTTTTCCGTCTGGCTTAATCGCAACCGCTCGCTTTTCATCCTCACTTTGTTTTTTTATTGCGCAACGTGCCAAGGCGTTACACCTTGCGCAGCCGCTTTTTATTTAGCGCAGTTATCATCCATCTGGAAAATCATACGTTTCGCTTTATACTGCATGATTTGCGATACTGGCGAACGTCCGGAAACGCCCTGCCCTTTGCCGCCCCGTGCTGTAACAGTGAGACGTTTTCCCGATACAGGCAGCAAGCAGAGTTCTTTTTGATGACGGCGTATGGCCGGTGGATTGCACACAACGATGAGTCAGTCAGACGCGATGATCCCCAACAAGTTTTCCCTGATGCCGGGCAGCATTACCCGTTTCTTTTTATTGCTGATCGTGGTGCTGCTGGTCTCGCTGGGCGTGATGGTGCAGAGCGCGGTTAACGCCTGGCTGAAAGACCGAAGCTATCAGATAGTGGATATCACCCGCGCCATGCACAAACGGGTCGATACCTGGCGTTACGCCACCTGGCAGATTTATGACAATATCGCCGCCTCGCCTTCCGCCCCTGAAGGCGCCAATCTTCAGGAAACCCGGTTACGTCAGGATGTCTATTATCTGGAAAAGCCGCGCCGGAAGACCGAAGCGCTGATTTTCGGCTCTCATGACAGCTCTACGCTGGAGATGACTCAGCGCATCTCAACATACCTTGATACGCTGTGGGGCGCTGAAACCGTGCCCTGGTCGATGTACTACCTGAACGGCCAGGATAACAGCATGATCCTCATCTCTACCCTGCCGCTGAAAGATCTCTCCTCCGGCTTTAAAGAATCTTCTGTCGGCACTATTGTCGATTCTCGCCGTGCGGAAATGCTGCAACAGGCTAACGCGCTGGACGAGCGAGAAAGCTTTTCGCCGCTGCGCCGTCTTGCCTGGCAAAACGGCCTTTACTTTACGCTGCGCACCACCTTCAACCAGCCCGGGCACCTCGCGACCGTGGTGGCGTTTGATTTGCCCATCAACGATCTGATCCCGCCGGGCATGCCGCTGGAAAGCTTCCGCCTTGAGCAGGACAACAGCCAGGCCACGTTGTCCGGTACGGACAAAGAAACGCCCGATAGCGTCACCATTAACTTCAACAGCTCGCGCATCGAAATCGCCTCGCCGTTGAGCTCCACCAGTCTGCGGCTGGTATGGGAAGTGCCGTTCGGCACGCTGATGATGGACACGCTGCAAAACATTTTGCTGCCGCTGCTGCTGAACCTGGGCCTGCTGGCGCTGGCGCTGTTCGGCTACACCACGTTTCGCAACCAGCCTGCGCCCCGCGCCCAGGAAACGCCGGGTGGCAATAATAAAGAACTGCATATGCTGCGCGCGTTAAATGAAGAGATTGTCTCTTTGCTGCCGCTCGGCCTGCTGGTGCATGACCAGGAAACTAACCGTACGGTTATCAGCAATAAGATTGCCGATCACCTGTTACCGCATCTTAACCTGCAGAACATCACCTCAATGGCGGACCAGCACCAGGGGGTGATTCAGGCGACGGTGAATAACGAACTTTATGAGATTCGCCAGTTCCGCAGCCAGGTCGCTTCGCGCACGCAGATTTTTATCATTCGCGATCAGGACCGCGAAATTCTGGTGAACAAAAAGCTTAAGCAGGCGCAGCGTCTGTATGAGAAAAACCAGCAGGGCCGCGTTGCCTTTATGCACCACATGGGCGAGGCGCTAAGCGCGCCGGTGAAGCAACTGGCAGAGCAGGCTACCGCGCTGCATACCCAGGAAAGCCTGGCGCTTGCGGATCAGGCCGACCGCATTGTGCGCCTGGTGGACGAAATCCAGCTGGCGAATCAACTGGAGGCGGATAACTGGAAGAGCCACAGCAGCGCCTTCGTCATTCAGGATCTTATTGACGAAGTCGTGCCGGAAGTATTGCCCGTTATCAAACGCAAGGGGTTGCAGCTGCTTATCAATAACCAGTTGCCCGCCAATGAAGAGCGCCATGGCGACCGCGAAGCGCTGCGTAAGATCGTACTGATGCTGCTGCACTATTCCGTGACCACCACGCAGATGGGCAAAATCACGCTGGAGATTAGCGCCGAAGAGCATGAGAAGGAGCGGCTGCTGCTGCGCATTCTCGATACCGGCGACGGCATTCATAACGCAGAAATCGATAACCTTCACTTCCCGTTCCTGAATGACACCACGGGCGACCGCTTCGGCAAGGCAAACGGCCTGACCTTCTGGCTGTGCAACCAGCTGGCCCGCCGTCTTGGCGGCAGCCTGAACATTAAATCGCGTCAGGATCTCGGCACCCGCTATTCACTGCACGTTACGATGGCGGCGGAGCCGGTTGATGAAACCGAGCGTGAAGAAGGCCTGCTGGATGACGTGGTAGCGATGGTGGATGTCACCTCCAACGAGGTGCGAAATGTGGTGGTTCGCCAGCTTGAACAGTGGGGAGCGACCTGCATCACGCCAGATGAAAGACTGGCAAGTCAAGAGTTTGATATCTTTTTAACAGATAATCCGTCTAATCTTACTGCCAATGGCCTGCTTTTAAGCGATGATGAGGACGGCGTGAAGCGAATCGGTAACGGTAAGTTCCGCGTCAATTTCAACATCAGTAATGCTATGCAGGAAGCAGTGCTACAACTTATAGAGGAGCAGCTGGCACAGGAAGAAGTTCCCGAGTCACCTTTGGGCGGCGATGAGAATACGCAGCTCCATGCCAGCGGCTATTACGCGCTGTTTGTCGACACGGTACCGGACGATGTTCAGAGGCTGTATACTGAATCAGCAGCAGGCGACTTTGCTTCGCTTGCGCTGACAGCGCATCGCCTGAAAGGGGTGTTTGCGATGCTGAATCTGATACCCGGCAAGCAGCTATGTGAAACGCTGGAGCATCACATTCGCGAGAATGATGCACCAACCATAGAAAAATATATCAGCGACATTGACGCTTACGTCAAAAGCTTGCTGTAGCAAGGTAGCCTAATACATGAACAATATGAACGTAATTATTGCCGATGACCATCCGATTGTTCTGTTCGGCATTCGTAAATCTCTTGAACAAATCGAGTGGGTGAACGTTGTCGGTGAGTTCGAAGATTCCACAGCATTGATCAATAACCTGCCAAAGCTTGACGCACACGTCCTTATCACCGATCTCTCTATGCCGGGCGATAAATATGGCGATGGCATTACTCTTATCAAATACATTAAGCGCCATTTCCCGAACCTGTCCATTATCGTTCTGACCATGAACAATAACCCGGCTATCCTGAGCGCCGTACTGGATCTGGATATCGAAGGCATCGTGCTTAAGCAAGGCGCGCCGACCGATCTGCCGAAAGCGCTGGCTGCGCTGCAAAAAGGCAAAAAGTTCACGCCGGAAAGCGTTTCCCGTCTGCTTGAGAAAATCAGCGCGGGCGGCTATGGCGATAAACGCCTGTCGCCGAAAGAGAGCGAAGTGCTGCGCCTCTTCGCAGAAGGTTTCCTGGTGACGGAAATCGCCAAGAAGCTAAACCGCAGCATCAAAACCATCAGTAGCCAGAAGAAATCGGCGATGATGAAGCTTGGCGTTGATAACGATATCGCCCTGCTTAACTACCTCTCTTCCGTAAGCCTGACGCCTGCGGACAAAGACTAAAAAAAAGCCCTCGCTACTCTGCGAGGGCTTTTTTATCGAAGCGCGACGTTCACCCGCCGCGCTTTTTTTATTCCCGCTTATCCTCGCGCCCGGCGCACCCGCTCGGCATAGACGGCAAGCGTCTGCTTAAGCACATCCAGCGTAACCGGCTTGGACAAACAGCTGTCCATGCCCGATTCGATACAGCGTTGCTTCTCTTCCGCCAGCGCGTTAGCGGTCACGCCAACTACCGGCAGCGTCAGCCCCAACTGGCGGATGCGCTGCGTCAGGCGATAACCATCCATGTTCGGCATGTTAACGTCGCTCAGCACAATATCGATATGATTTTTACTGAGTACGTTAAGCGCATCCACGCCGTCATTGGCGGTTTTGCACTGATAGCCGAGCGAACCAAGCTGGTCGGCCAGCAGGCGACGGTTAATAGGATGATCGTCAACCACCAGAATCATCATATCGTCGTTCTGCTCGGTATTGCTGGCGGCAGCCTGCAACGCAGACGCGCCCGCAGGCACCGCGACATTAATGCTGTAAATGCGCCCAAGCAGCGTGATGACTTCATGCGGCGAAGCGACGCTGTGCAGCCAGACGCCGGCGGCTCGCTCAAGCGGGATGCCGATATGGCGACGGCAGAAGATAATCGCGGCGCGGCCGCGCCAGGCGCCGTCAAGCTCATCGTCGGTAATCAGCACGTCTTCTTTATCTGGCTCTTCGCCTTCATAGCACTGCACCCGAATCCCGTTTTGCTCAAGCAGCGTCTGGAGATAGTGGTTCAGCGAGGCGTTTCGCACGGCGAGCCAGCAGCGTTTATCCGCCAGACCGTCGATGCTCGCTTTCGGCGGCGTCTGCGCGTCATAAAGCGGAATGCGCACGGTGAACTGGCTGCCCATGCCAGGTTCAGTATCTACCGAGATATCGCCATCCATCATGCTGATGAGTTTTTCGCAAATCGCGAGGCCCAGCCCGGTGCCCTGGAAGTTGCGCTGCACGCCCGTGCCGACCTGGAAGAACGGGTCGAAAAGACGCACCACCTCTTTCGCCGGGATGCCGACGCCGGTATCGCGCACGCGGAAGCTCAGGTAATCCCCTTCGACCTGCACATGCAGAATAATGCAGCCGATGTCGGTGAACTTGATGGCATTGCTTAACAGGTTGGAGATGACCTGTTGCAGACGCATCGGGTCGCCCTGCAGCGTCAGCGGCACATCCGGCTCGATAAAACAGTAAAGGCCGAGCTGTTTGCGCACCACCAGCGGCAGATAGTTGGCGGTGATATGGCTCATCACTTCCCGCGGGGAGAACTCGCGCGGCTCGATTTTCAACTGCTCGGACTCAATTTTCGAGAAGTCGAGAATATCGCTGATGATTTTAAGCAGCAGGCTCGACGAGTTGTTCATCGCCGTCACCAGCCTGTCGACCCCTTTCGGCAGCGCTTTGGTTTGCAGCAGGTCGAGGTTACCGATAATGCCGTAAAGCGGGGTGCGCAGTTCGTGGCTCACCGTCGCGAGGAACATCGATTTCGACTGGCTCGCCTGCTCCGCCGCCTGCGCCATATCCTGCAGCGACTCTTCCATCTTCACGCGTGCGGAAACATCCACCAGTACGCAGATAGCCACGTTCTCATTACGGTAGCGCGAATGCACGAAGCTGATTTGCAGGTTGGTGTTATTGCTGGTCAACACGTCGACGAAGTTAACCTGCTGGCCGCAAATAATCTGCGTAAGGCGCTGGCGGTCTTCATGAGTGAGCATGTTGAGGTAATTGTGCGCCAGTTCGTTCGAAAGAATATTGGTGCCGTCTACGGTACGGAGAATGCAAATCCCCACCGGCGCGGAGGCGACAATCTTACGGTTGAATTGCTCATGCTCCTCCAGCCGCTGGGCATCGTTTTCCGCCGGAATGAAAATGCGCCGTTCATACATGCGCGCCAGCGTAAAGAGCACAATCCCCACCAGCACGTTCAGCAATACGGCGTTAAGGATAAGCATGCGGATGCGCTCCAGCACCATATCCACCGGCACGGAGTAGATAATGCTGAGCGAAGACGGCGGCAGCGTTTTCTTGAGGATGAGCTGCTTAAAGCGGGCGGTATAGCCAAACCAGGTGCGTTCCTGCACCCAGCGCGGGTCCGGCTCGATGCGCGTTTCCGGCCCGGTTAAGGAAAGCAGCGGATGGCCGCTCTCATCCAGGATAGTCACGCCCATCGGCAGGCTGCCGGGAGTGTAGAAGTTCTCCATGCGGATGGTTTGCTCAATGCCAAGCAGCGCCTGCAGTCGGTTGCCCGGATAGACCGGCGTCAGGGAGTAGAAATAACCGATGCCAGGACGCGGCCCCTGCCCTACCCAGTAAAGGCTGTTGCCCCGCTCTTCCTGCGGCGCGTTGCGATACTTCATGATGCGCTCGTGCAGCGCCTGCAACGTTTTGTCGCGCTCAAGCGGCATATCGCGCAGCCCAAAATCGGCCATACAGAGATTATCTGAGCCAATCAAAAAGACGCGATTGAGATCGTAGGCCGCTGAAAAATTATCGTGCCAGTAACGTAAAAACCAGGAGAGCGACTGCAGCGAGCCGCGCCAGGCGTTGCCCAGGGTATTGCAGTCTGAATCGGGAAAGAGCGGCACAAAGGTCGGCGTGTCGAGCCGGTCGTCAGACCGCTGGGTCATTTTCAGGGTTTTATCGTCGTTCTGGAGCTGGTTTTCCGCAATGTACTTCAGCTCTTTCATGACGTCCGAGGTGCGCTGAATATAGCGCTGCGCCTGGTCGTAGCTGAGGTTGAATTCCTGATGGATTTCCGCCTCTTTATCATGAAGCGCGCCAACAATATAAAACACGGAAAACAGCGCGATAAGCAGCCACAGCAGTAAGGCTAAAGCCCGGAACAGATAGCGCGAGACTTTAAGCGTCGTGCGAAAAGAGACGAAGTATTTCAAGGTGGCACCGGTAGCCGTCGACAGGTGATAAAAAAAGAATGTCGTTTAAGGTAGCCGTAAAAACCCAAGGTCGCAACGGCAAAGCAAAGGGCCGGTTTCCCGGCCCTTATGACACAGAACAAATGAATTACTCGTCTGCGTCGTCTTCTTCCGCGTCGTCGATATCGTCTTCTTCAACTTCAGATGCGATTTCGTCGTCGCCTTCCGCGACGCTGCCGTCGATGGAGTCGAGCTCTTCGTCATCCACCGGCTCGGCCACGCGCTGCAGACCCACCACGTTTTCCTCTTCCGCCGTGCGGATGAGGATAACGCCCTGGGTGTTACGGCCCACTTCACGGATTTCCGAAACGCGGGTGCGCACCAGCGTACCGGCATCGGTGATCATCATGATCTGGTCGCACTCGTCTACCTGCACCGCGCCGACCACCGCGCCGTTGCGCTCGGTCACCTTGATGGAGATAACGCCCTTGGTGGCGCGGGATTTGGTCGGATACTCTTCAACCGGCGTACGTTTGCCGTAACCGTTCTGCGTGGCGGTGAGGATAGCCCCTTCGCCGCGCGGCACGATAAGCGAAACGACGCTGTCGCTGTCCGCCAGACGGATGCCGCGCACGCCAGTGGCGTTACGGCCCATCGGACGCACGGCGTCTTCTTTGAAGCGCACCACTTTACCCTGCGCCGAGAAGAGCATCACTTCGTCATCCTTCGCGGTGAGGTCGACGCCAATCAGCTCGTCGCCCTCTTTCAGGTTGACGGCGATGATGCCGGCGGTACGCGGACGGCTGAACTCAGTAAGCGCCGTTTTCTTCACGGTGCCGCTGGCGGTCGCCATAAAGACGCTGACGCCTTCTTCGTATTCGCGCACCGGCAGAATGGCGGTGATGCGCTCGTTCGCTTCCAGCGGCAGCAGGTTGACGATAGGACGGCCGCGCGCCCCGCGGCTCGCTTCCGGCAACTGGTAGACCTTCATCCAGTAGAGACGGCCGCGGCTGGAGAAGCAGAGGATCGTGTCATGGGTGTTGGCCACCAGCAGACGATCGATAAAGTCCTCTTCTTTAATACGCGCGGCGGATTTGCCTTTCCCGCCGCGGCGCTGCGCTTCGTAATCCGAAAGCGGCTGATACTTCACATAGCCCTGATGAGACAGGGTGACCACCACATCTTCCTGGTTGATCAGATCTTCAATGTTGATATCGGCGCTGTTCGCGGTGATTTCGGTACGGCGCTCGTCACCAAACTGGTCGCGGATCGCTTCCAGCTCTTCACGAATGACTTCCATCAGACGATCGGCGCTGGAGAGGATGTGCAGCAGCTCGGCAATCTCATCCAGCAGCTGCTTGTACTCGTCGAGCAGTTTTTCGTGCTCAAGACCGGTCAGTTTCTGCAGACGCAGGTCGAGGATCGCCTGGGCCTGCTGTTCGGTCAGGTAGTATTTGCCATCGCGAATGCCGAACTCCGGCTCCAGCCACTCCGGACGCGCGGCGTCATCGCCGGCGCGCTCGAGCATGGCGGCCACGTTGCCAAGATCCCAGCCTGCGGAAACCAGGCCCGCTTTCGCTTCCGCTGGCGTCGGCGCACGGCGGATAAGCTCGATGATCGGGTCGATATTCGCCAGCGCGACCGCCAGACCTTCAAGGATATGGGCGCGTTCGCGCGCTTTGCGCAGTTCGAAAATCGTGCGACGCGTCACCACTTCACGACGGTGACGGACAAACGCGGCCAGAATCTCTTTCAGCGTCATGATCTTCGGCTGGCCATGGTGCAACGCCACCATGTTGATGCCAAAGGAGACCTGTAGTTGGGTCTGGGAGTACAGGTTATTCAGCACCACCTCGCCCACTGCGTCACGCTTAATCTCAATGACGATGCGCATGCCGTCTTTATCAGACTCGTCGCGCAGCGCGCTGATGCCTTCAACGCGTTTTTCTTTCACCAGCTCGGCGATTTTCTCAATCAGGCGCGCTTTGTTCACCTGATACGGAATTTCATGCACGATGATGGTTTCGCGGCCGGTTTTCGCATCCGCTTCCACTTCCGCGCGGGCGCGAATGTAGATTTTGCCGCGACCGGTGCGGTACGCCTCTTCGATGCCGCGGCGGCCGTTAATCAGCGCAGCGGTCGGGAAGTCTGGCCCTGGAATGTACTCCATCAGCCCTTCTACGCTGATGTCTTCGTCCTCGATATAAGCGAGGCAGCCGTTAATCACTTCGGTAAGGTTATGCGGCGGAATGTTGGTCGCCATCCCAACCGCGATGCCGGACGAGCCGTTAACCAGCAGGTTCGGGATCTTCGTCGGCATGACTTCAGGAATTTTTTCCGTGCCGTCGTAGTTATCAACGAAATCGACCGTCTCTTTCTCAAGGTCGGCCATCAGTTCATGGGCGATTTTCGCCAGGCGGATTTCGGTATAACGCATCGCCGCTGCGGAGTCGCCGTCGATGGAGCCGAAGTTGCCCTGGCCGTCGACCAGCATGTAGCGCAGCGAGAACGGCTGCGCCATACGCACGATTGTGTCGTAAACCGCGGAGTCACCGTGGGGATGGTATTTACCGATTACGTCGCCGACAACACGGGCGGATTTTTTGTAGGCTTTGTTCCAGTCGTTGCCCAACACGTTCATGGCGTAAAGTACGCGGCGGTGAACGGGTTTGAGGCCATCTCGGACATCCGGAAGCGCGCGGCCGACAATAACCGACATCGCGTAATCCAGATAGGAGCTCTTCAGCTCTTCCTCAATGTTGACCGGTGTAATTTCTCTGGCAAGGTCGCTCATCTGACCGTTATCCCTCTACTGTGTCCCGGATTCAAAGGTCGGAAATTATAACACAAGCGGGTGATTATCAGTAAGCGGAATAGACCCGCAGAGCGCTTTATTCCCCTGTTTTGCCTGTTATACTCGACGCTCTTGCGAAGAAAGGAGTAAATGCGCTGATGAATGCTGAAAAACCCCCCGTTGCGCGCAACGTTGACCACGAAGAAATTGCCAAATTCGAAGCCGTAGCGTCGCGCTGGTGGGATCTGGAAGGCGAGTTTAAACCGCTGCATCGCATCAATCCCTTGCGCCTTGGCTATATCGTCGAGCGTTCAGGCGGCCTGTTCGGCAAAAACGTGCTGGATGTCGGCTGCGGCGGCGGCATTCTGGCTGAAAGCATGGCCCGCGAAGGCGCATCGGTGACCGGACTCGATATGGGCTTCGAGCCCCTGCAGGTGGCGCGCCTGCATGCGCTCGAAAGCGGCGTTCAGGTGGATTACGTTCAGCAAACGGTGGAAGAGCACGCTCTCCAGAACGCGGGCGCTTATGACGTGGTGACCTGCATGGAGATGCTTGAACATGTGCCGGACCCGCGCTCGGTAGTTCAGGCGTGCGCGAAGCTGGTTAAACCCGGCGGCCACGTTTTCTTCTCTACCTTAAACCGCAACGGCAAAGCCTGGCTGATGGCGGTAGTCGGCGCGGAATATGTGCTGCGCATGGTGCCGAAAGGCACGCACGATGTGAAAAAATTCATCAAACCTGCGGAATTGCTCGGCTGGGTGGACGAAACCCAGCGATTAAAAGAGCGCCATATTATCGGCCTGCACTACAACCCGATAACCAACCGCTTCAAGCTCGCGCCTGGGGTTGATGTAAATTATATGTTGCATACTGAAGCCAAAAACCCTGCCTGATATAAGCTTTTCGTATTAAAAATTGCGCAGCGTTCTGTTGCGCAATTTTTTGGCTGACCAGGAAATCGGCGTTCGATCATATTTTCATTTTTTTTCTTCTGATATTGACACGACCTTCAGCCCTTATAAGACGCGCACTTAGATAATTTCATCGTTTCGTAACCGCAAATTAACGTTGAAATCAAGCCTTGTTCTCAAAAGAATCCAGACTAGAATACTCACCATATAGCGTTTCACTTATCTCAAACCCCCTATATATAGTATTTATCCACAGAGTTAATCACAAAGTTAGCCCTGTGAATAAGCGGGGGATATTTCTATTTCACGGACAGGTATATTTCACATGAATCAGAGTCTGCTGGTGACAAAACGTGATGGCCGTAAAGAGCGCATCGATCTGGACAAAATTCATCGTGTTCTCGACTGGGCGGCTGAAGGGCTGAACAACGTATCCATCTCTCAGGTGGAACTGCGTTCTCACATTCAGTTCTATGATGGCATCACAACCTCCGACATTCATGAAACCATCATCAAGGCCGCGGCGGATCTTATCTCCCGCGACGCCCCGGACTACCAGTACCTGGCCGCGCGCCTGGCTATCTTCCACCTGCGTAAAAAAGCCTACGGCCAGTTTGAGCCGCCGAAGCTTTATGCTCATGTCGTCAACATGGTTGAGCTGGGCAAATACGACAGACATCTGCTGGAAGACTACACGGAAGAAGAGTTCCAGCAGATGGACGGTTTTATCGACCATCATCGCGACATGAACTTCTCCTATGCGGCCGTTAAGCAGCTGGAAGGGAAATACCTGGTTCAGAACCGTGTCACCGGCGAAATTTACGAGAGCGCGCAGTTCCTCTACATACTGGTTGCGGCCTGCCTCTTCTCCGGCTACCCGCGTGAAACCCGTCTGGATTACGTGAAACGCTTCTACGACGCGGTCTCCACCTTTAAAATTTCGCTGCCGACGCCGATCATGTCCGGCGTGCGCACCCCGACTCGCCAGTTCAGCTCCTGCGTGCTTATCGAGTGCGGCGACAGCCTGGACTCCATTAACGCCACCTCCAGCGCGATTGTGAAATATGTTTCCCAGCGCGCGGGCATCGGCATCAACGCCGGCCGCATTCGCGCGCTCGGAAGCCCCATTCGCGGCGGCGAAGCGTTCCATACCGGCTGCATCCCGTTCTACAAGCATTTCCAGACCGCGGTGAAATCTTGCTCCCAGGGCGGCGTTCGCGGCGGCGCGGCGACCCTCTTCTACCCGATGTGGCATCTGGAAGTGGAAAGCCTGCTGGTGCTGAAGAACAACCGCGGCACCGAAGCGAACCGCGTGCGTCACATGGATTACGGCGTGCAGATCAACAAGCTGATGTACACCCGTCTGCTGAAAGGTGAAGAGATAACCCTGTTCAGCCCGTCCGACGTACCGGGCTTGTACGACGCGTTCTTCGCCGACCAGGATGAGTTCGAACGTCTGTATGTGAAATATGAAAAAGACGACAGTATTCGCAAGCAGCGCATCAAAGCGTCCGAGCTCTTCTCGCTGATGATGCAGGAGCGCGCCTCCACCGGCCGCATCTACATCCAGAACGTTGACCACTGCAACACCCACAGCCCATTTGACCCGGTTGTCGCGCCGGTGCGCCAGTCTAACCTGTGCCTGGAAATCGCGCTGCCGACCAAACCGCTGGAAGATGTCAACGACGAGAATGGCGAAATCGCGCTCTGCACCCTCTCTGCCTTTAACCTTGGCGCGATTGAGAACCTGAACGAACTGGAAGAGCTGGCTATTCTTGCGGTACGCGCCCTTGACGCCCTGCTCGACTACCAGGATTACCCGATCCCGGCCGCAAAACGCGGCGCGATGGGTCGCCGTACGCTGGGTATCGGCGTTATCAACTTCGCTTACTACCTGGCGAAGCACGGCGTGCGTTACTCCGACGGCAGCGCCAACAACCTGACGCACAAAACGTTCGAGGCTATTCAGTATTTCCTGCTGAAGGCGTCTAACGAGCTGGCGAAAGAGCAAGGCGCCTGCCCGTGGTTCAACGAAACCACTTACAGCAAAGGCATCCTGCCAATCGACACCTACAAAAAAGACCTGGATGCGATTGCTAACGAACCGCTGCACTACGACTGGGAAACCCTGCGCGAATCGATCAAAACGCACGGCCTGCGCAACTCCACCCTGTCGGCGCTGATGCCTTCGGAAACCTCTTCGCAGATTTCCAACGCCACCAACGGCATTGAACCGCCGCGTGGCCACATCAGCATCAAAGCGTCGAAGGACGGCATTCTGCGTCAGGTGGTGCCGGATTACGAACACCTGAAAGAGCAGTATGAACTGCTGTGGGAAATGCCGAACAACGACGGCTATCTGCAACTGGTAGGTCTGATGCAGAAATTCATCGACCAGTCGATTTCGGCGAACACCAACTACGACCCGCAGCGCTTCCCGTCAGGCAAAGTGCCGATGCAGCAGCTCCTGAAAGACTTGCTCACCGCGTACAAGTTCGGCGTGAAAACGCTGTACTACCAGAACACCCGCGACGGTGCGGAAGATGCCCAGGATGACCTGGCGCCGTCCATTCAGGACGACGGCTGCGAAAGCGGCGCTTGTAAGATTTAAGAAGGTCGTTGACCTGAAGCAGCCCTCTTCCCGGTGAAGAGGGTTTCTCTTTTCCCCCTCGCCCCTGCGGGGAGAGGGCCGGGGTGAGAGGCATACTCAAATCGCCTCTTATCAACAAAGCCGTTTCACAGGATTTACGTCATGGCCTACACCACTTTTTCACAGACGAAAAACGACCAGCTTCTTGAACCCATGTTCTTCGGCCAGCCGGTCAACGTAGCGCGCTACGATCAGCAAAAATATGAAATTTTCGAAAAGCTTATCGAAAAGCAGCTTTCGTTTTTCTGGCGTCCGGAAGAGGTGGATGTCTCCCGCGACCGCATCGATTTCCAGGCGCTGCCGGAGCATGAAAAGCATATCTTCCTGAGCAACCTGAAATACCAGACGCTGCTGGACTCCATTCAGGGCCGCAGCCCGAACGTCGCGCTGCTGCCGCTTATCTCTATTCCGGAGCTGGAAACCTGGGTTGAAACCTGGGCCTTTTCCGAGACTATCCACTCGCGCTCTTATACGCACATCATCCGCAACATCGTGAACGACCCGGCGCTGGTGTTTGATGATATCGTCACCAACGAGCAGATCTTAAAGCGCGCCGAAGGCATCTCTCATTACTATGATGACCTGATCGAGCTGACCAGCTACTGGCATCTGCTGGGCGAAGGCACCCACAGCGTGAACGGCAAAACCGTTACCGTGAACCTGCACGAGCTGAAGAAGAAGCTCTACCTGTGCCTGATGAGCGTGAACGCGCTGGAAGCGATTCGCTTCTACGTCAGCTTCGCCTGCTCCTTCGCTTTCGCCGAGCGCGAACTGATGGAAGGCAACGCCAAAATTATTCGTCTGATTGCCCGCGACGAAGCGCTGCACCTCACCGGCACCCAGCATATGCTGAACCTGATGCGCAGCGGCGAAGATGACCCCGAGATGGCGCAGATAGCCGAAGAGTGCAAACAGGAGTGTTACGACCTGTTCGTGCTGGCGGCGCAGCAGGAAAAAGAGTGGGCGGAATACCTGTTCCAGGGCGGCTCGATGATCGGCCTGAACAAAGATATCCTCTGCCAGTACGTCGAGTACATTACGAACATCCGCATGCAGGCTGTGGGTCTGGATCTGCCGTTTAAGACCCGCTCAAACCCGATCCCGTGGATCAACACCTGGCTGGTTTCCGATAACGTGCAGGTGGCGCCGCAGGAAGTGGAAGTGAGCTCTTATCTGGTCGGCCAGATCGATTCTGAAATCGACCACGACGATCTCAGCAGCTTCCAGCTCTGATATGTGCCGCGTTACGCTTCGCCTCACCGGTTCACAGCTTGAGTGTGACGAGGAGCATCCTTCGCTGCTTATCGCGCTCGAATCGCACAAGGTGGCGGTGGAATACCAGTGCCGCGAAGGCTACTGCGGCTCATGCCGCACGAAGCTGGTGACAGGCCAGGTCACCTGGCTTACCGAGCCGCTGGCGTTTATTCAGCCAGGCGAAATTCTCCCCTGCTGCTGCAAAGCGCAGGGGGATATAGAAATAGAAATGTAATCTCGTACAGAAAAGCAAAAGGGGCCGAAGCCCCTTTTTTATTGGTTTTTGTGCAGGTACTGCACCGCTTTGTCCGGGAAGTCGGTAAACACCCCTTCCACATCGGCCTGGCGGTAAAGCACTTCATAAAGCTGATTCACATCGCTGACGTAGTCCGGAAGCTTATCGGCGCGCACGGTATAAGGATGAACAGGCAAGCGGCTGGCATGCGCTTCCTGCGCCATCGCCGTGAGCTTCACGTTCCCCTTTGTCGACCCTGGCGCCACCAGCATGTGGTAATCAGGGCCAATGCCGTCGGCATATTTCGCAATCTCTTTCATTGCGCCAGGTTTGAACATCCAGTCGTAGCTGTAGTTAACCCAGGTGCCGTCTGGCTGCTTCTGCTGGGTTTCGTTCCAGTCGGTGTACGCGATAAGCTGCACCAGCTTCAGATCCATCCCCATCTTCGGCTCAAGCTCGGTTTTAATGCGCTTAAGCTCATTAGCGTCAAAGCATTGCAGGTAAACAGCATCTCGCTTTGCAACATAGCCATACTGCTTCAGCACCCCGAGCACCTTCGCCGCGATATCTTTCCCTTCCTGATGGTGAAACCAGGGGGCTTTAATCTCCGGGTAGATGCCGATGCGCTTGCCGGTTGCGTGGTTCAGCCCCTGAACGAACTCAATTTCCTCTTCAAAGGTGTGCACGCGGAAATCTGATTTGCCCATCGGAAAACGGCCCGGGAAGGTCTGCACCTTTTTGCCGTTTTCGAGATCAAACCCCTCGGTGAATTTCAGGGATTTGATCTCCGCGAGCGTAAAGTCGATGGCGTAATAGCGCCCGTCTTTACGCGCCCGGTCGGGAAAACGTTCCGCCACGTCGGTGACGCGATCCAGGTAGTGGTCATGCAGCACCACCAGCTGGTCATCCTTTGTCATCACCAGATCCTGCTCAAGGAAATCCGCCCCCTGGGCATAGGCCATCGCTTTAGCCGGCAACGTATGCTCCGGCAGGTAGCCGCTTGCGCCGCGGTGCGCAATCACGATTTTATCGCTCGCCGCCGCGCTCCCCGCCACGGCGCAAAGCGCCAGCGTCATAAGCGTTGTTTTAAGCTTCATCTGTGCCCCTTAAGCGCGTTTTTCCTGCAATTCCTGATGGCGTTTACGCTCGCCAATCATGACAACCACCAGCAACAGTACGGCGAGAATGCTGCCGCCCACCATCACCATAAAGCCGCCATCCCAGCCGAAGAAATCAACGGTGTAACCGACAATCGCGCTCGCCGCCACCGAACCGCCGAGGTAGCCGAAGAGGCCGGTAAAGCCCGCCGCCGTACCCGCCGCTTTTTTCGGCGCCAGCTCCAGCGCATGCAGGCCAATCAACATTACCGGGCCGTAAATCAAGAAGCCGATGATTATCATGCAGGCCATATCCACGTTCGGGTTGCCCGGCGGGTTCATCCAGTAAACGACAGTCGCGATAGTAACCAGCGTCATAAAGAAGACGCCGGTCGCGCCACGGTTGCCTTTAAAGACTTTATCGGACATCCAGCCGCAGAGCAGCGTCCCCGGGATCCCGGCATATTCATACAGGAAATAGGCCCAGGAAGATTTATCCAGCGCGAAGTGCTTCACCTCTTTCAGGTAAGTCGGCGACCAGTCGAGGATGCCGTAGCGCAGCAGGTAGACAAACACGTTAGCGATAGCGATATACCACAGCAGCTTGTTCGGCAGCACGTATTGCATGAAGATCTGCTTCGCTGTCAGCTCCTGCTCATCTTTTTCGCTGTAGTCGTCCGGGTAGTCGTTTTTGTACTCTTCAATCGGCGGCAGACCGCAGGATTGCGGCGTGTCGCGCATTAAAGCGAAGGCGATAATTGCGACCAAAATAGCGCCGAAAGCAGGCATATAGAGCGCCGCATGCCAGTCGTTAAACCAGGCCATGCCGAGCAGGAACAGCAGCGGCGGAATGCCGCCGCCCACGTTATGGGCGCAGTTCCAGACCGAAACAATACCGCCGCGCTCCTTCTGCGACCACCAGTGCACCATGGTGCGCCCGCACGGCGGCCACCCCATTCCCTGGAACCAGCCGCAAAGAAACAGCAGCACAAACATCACCATTATGCTGGAGGTCGCCCAGGGCACGAAACCCATAAACAACATCACCGCCGCCGCCAGAATAAGCCCGGCCGGCAGGAAAACGCGCGGGTTTGAACGGTCCGAAACCGAACCCATGATGAACTTCGAAAAACCATAAGCAATGGAAATACCGGAAAGCGCAAACCCGAGGTCGCCGCGGGAAAAACCCTGCTCCACCAGATAAGGCATGGCAAGCGCGAAGTTTTTGCGCACCAGATAGTAGGCTGCGTAGCCAAAGAAAATTCCCATGAAGATCTGCCAGCGCAGGCGGCGATAAACGGGATCGACACGATCCGCGGGAAGCCGCGCCTGATGGGCGGCAGGTCTGAAAATACTTAGCATTACATTCTCCTGGCAGGTATTGATCTGCGGACACGAAGTCATTTGCGCCGCTTATGTTTGTTTTCGCGCAGGAGAATACGGGAGCTTTGTCATAATTGCTGTGAAACATCGCACATATTGTTACAGTTTTATGACAAACGAAGATTTATTGCCTTTTTTATGTTCTTTTGTTTTCGCTTGATGGTCGAATACGCTCGCTAACCAACATAAAAATTTAGGTTTGTGATTCTGATCGGCAAAAAATGAAAAGCACTGTAATGCGTGAGCGCATGCTGAGGGGCGGAGAATAAAGCAATGTCACGCAGCAGGCTTCCGCCCGCTGCGTTTTACAAGGGTAAGCCGCAGGCGTTACTGACTGAAGGCTTCCACCACCTGCACCCAGCCGTGCTCTGAAGTAACAGGCGCGTCGTTGAGCCAGCGGCGCAGCATGTTCAGCGCCATCATGGCGCAGACTTCCTGACGAGTGCGCAGCTCATGGCGGTTAGCGCTGAATTTGAGGCGCACCGCGTGCAGTCCGACCGGCGTGCACAGCACAATATTTAATTGCTCGTCGCGCATGGCGCCCACCACCAGCGTCAGCTCGCTGCCCGCCTTCTGCACCAGCGCCGCAGCCCGCTGTGCGGCTTCCTGCAGCGTTTCATCGCGGTCCGTCAACACCTCGCTATCCAGCAGCGGCGCGCCCGCAGAACGCAGTTGCAGCGCCAGCAGCCCGGCGGTGAACTGTTCGCTGAGCGACAGACGCAGCGGTTTTTCCTGCAAGCGGCGGGCAAGCTGGGCTGGCAGCCCTTCCGTTCCTTCGAAAATCAGACTTTCTCCCGCCACCTCGCGAACCTTCGGCCACACCGCTTCCATCGCCTCGCGCGCCTTCGCAGGGCCGGTCAGTTTCAGTTCGATAATCGGCATGGAGGAGCGGTAGCCCATCACCACACCCGGCGGCAGCGTAAGCGAGTCAAGGCTCTGCGCGAGATCGCTTTCCGAACGGCCAAAGGTCGTGAGACGCAGACAAACCGGCGGCTCGACTTCAGGGAAGCGCTGACGCAGGCGCGGCACTATCTGCTGCTGCACCATCTGGCGAAACTCCGAAGGCACCCCAGGTGTGAAGAAAATGACTGCGCGGTTAAGCGTCATGGCGAAACCGCAGGCGGTACCGACGGGGTTGTCCACCATCTCGCTGCCTGCCGGGATCATCGCCTGTTTGCGGTTGCTCGGGGCCATCACGCGCCCGCGGGAGGAGAAAAACTGCTCCATATGCGCGAGCCACTCTTCATGTAGCTCCAGCCCGACGCCCGCCGCTTTCGCTGCGGCTTCGGCGCTAAGATCGTCGCTGGTCGGCCCGAGACCGCCGTTCACAATCACGATGTCCGCCTGCTGGCTGCGCTCCTGCAAAATGGCCGCCAGCGCCTCAAGATTGTCGCCCACCGTGTTGCGACGGGTCATGGGAAAGCCGTTCTCAAAGAGGTAATCCGCAAGCCATGCGGCGTTGGTATCGACTATCTGACCGTGCAGCACTTCGTCGCCCGTCGAGAGCATTTCTACTTTCAGCATTATTTTCTCCACACAAAGGGAACGCTTCACTATAGCGCAAGCGGGCGGGAGAAAGGGGAAGAAAAGGCGCGACGGACGCCGCGCCTGGAGGATCAGAAGGCTGCGCTGACGCCGACGTACGGGCCGTCGGCCAGTTTGCTGTCGCGGTCGCCGTCTTTACCGCTGACGTTAATGTAACGATAGCCCGCTTCGATGCTGAGCGGACGCAGAACAGAGAGGCGCGCGCCGACGTTCGCTTCCTGATAATCATCAATGCTGCTGGAGAGCGAATCCGGAGAGTAGTAATAATCGCCAAACAGCGAGAAGCTCTGGCCGATCGGCAATTTCACGCCGCCGCCGACTGCCGCCGCGTAACCTTCGCTACCCGCTTTCGGATTCAGGTAAACGCCTCTTACGCCAGGAGAGAGCATAAACGGCCCCAGCGGCAGGTTGAAGTTAAGTCCGAGACCGGCGATATCGCCGTGGTCATCGTTGTGCGCCCAGTTGCCGTTCAGCGCAAGGCCAGTGCTTTCGGTGCCGAAGCCGCCGGTAATATTGGTGTAATGCTCGCCCACTTCGCCGCCCACGCTCAGCGCGTTCGCCTGGGAAGCCACGAAGAGCAGCCCGCTCACGCCCGCAATCAGTAATTTTTTCATTCCGTGTATCTCAAATAAGCAAATAAGGATCCCAAAAAAAGCAGCGGCATTGTACCGCTATCCGGCGGGGAAGCAATGTATCAGGGCTTTAGCGTTAGCCTGGACTTGTAACCAGGTGAAAATGAATCTTTTTGCTTAACGAAAGGTGGCAAAGATAACTGCAATAGGAACAGCCAGATTGCCCAAGATCAACGATTAATCTAAAAATATCGCCGAGGATAATTCAGTAATCAATAGACAATTACAATCAAACGACTTACCTGTTGCGGGAGAAAAACGATGAGTAAAAAAGGATTAACCACGGCGTCAGGCGCACCGGTGGCCCATAACAATAACTCCATGACGGCGGGACGTCGTGGACCTATGCTGCTGCAGGATGTCTGGTTCCTGGAGAAACTGGCGCATTTTGATCGCGAAGTGATCCCGGAGCGCCGCATGCACGCGAAGGGTTCCGGCGCCTATGGCACCTTTACCGTAACCCGGGATATTACCGATTTCACCCGTGCGAAAATCTTCTCGCAGATCGGCAAGAAAACGGATCTGTTTATCCGCTTCTCAACGGTGGCGGGCGAACGCGGCGCGGCCGACGCCGAACGCGATATTCGCGGCTTTTCCATTAAGTTTTACACCGAAGAGGGAAACTGGGATCTGGTGGGCAACAACACCCCAGTCTTCTACCTGCGCGATCCGCTGAAATTCCCCGATCTCAACCATGTAGTGAAGCGCGACCCGCGCACCAACCTGCGCAACCCGACCTACAAATGGGACTTTTTCTCGCTGCAGCCGGAAACGGTGCACCAGTTGACTATCGACTTCTCCGACCGCGGCCTGCCGCGCTCGTACCGGGAAATGCACGGCTTCGGCAGCCACACCTTTAGCTTTATCAACGCCAATAACGAACGTTTTTGGGTTAAATTCCACCTGCGTTCCGAACAGGGCATTCATAACCTGATGGACGACGACGCGAAGCGCCTGATTGCCGAAGACCGTGAAAGCGCCCAGCGCGACCTGTTCGAGTCCATCGAAAAAGGCGATTTCCCGCGCTGGAAGTTTTATGTGCAGATCATGCCGGAAGCGGAAGCCTCACAGACGCCGTATAACCCGTTCGACCTGACGAAAGTCTGGCCGCACGCCGACTATCCGCTGATTGAAGTGGGCGTGCTGGAGCTGAACCGCAATCCGGACAACTACTTTGCGGAAGTGGAGCAGGTCGCCATGTCGCCGGCGAACGTCGTGCCGGGCATCGGCTTTTCTCCGGACCGTATGCTGCAGGGACGTCTCTTCTCGTATGGCGACGCGCACCGTTATCGCCTTGGGGTAAACCATCACCAGATCCCGGTGAACAAGCCGCGCTGCCCGTTCCACAACTACCATCGCGACGGCGCGATGCGCGTCGACGGTAACAGCGGCAACGGCCCGACCTACGAGCCGAACAGCTTTGGCGTATTCCAGGAGCAGCCGGACTACAGCGAGCCGCCGCTGAGCATTGAAGGCGCGGCGGATCACTGGAACCACCGCGAAGATACCGATTACTTCACCCAGCCGCGCGCGCTGTTCAACCTCATCGGCGAGGAAGAGCGTCAACGCATGTACAACCGCATCGCGGAGGATATCCAGAGCGTGCCGGCGTTTATTCAGGAGCGCCAGATAGGCATCTTCAGCGAAGTTCACCCGGAATATGGCGCGGGCGTGGCGGCCGCGCTGGCGGCGCTGAAAGCGAAACGCTAACCGCGCTGGCCTCCTCCATTAATGGCTGGGGGAGAGTTCGTTAACCACCCATTCTGAAAGCTGACGGCGGGAGATTTTAATCCCGCCGTTTTTTATACTCTCGGGCAGCGGGAGCCAGCGCACCGGCTGCTGAAAGCGCGCCAGTTTATCTCGTACCCATGACGCAAGCGCCTCTGGGCGCGCCTCTTCGTCGCACTCCACCACCGCCACCGGACGGTGGCCAAACTCTTTGTCTTCCAGCGGCACTACGAAAGCCTGCCGCACATGCGGGTGTGCAGCGATGACCCGCTCCACCTCTTCCGGCTGAATGCCTTCGCCGCCGCTGAAAAAGAGATTATCCAGACGCCCCAGCACGCGCAGCCTTTCGCCAAGCCAGGCGCCGCGATCGCGGGTGGCGAACCATCCTTCGCGATTTGTCAGCGGCTGTAGGCCACCTTCGCGCCAGTATCCCGCCGCCATGCTCGCGCCGCGCAGCCAAATCTCGTTGTTGACGATTTTCACTTCCCGTCCTGCCAGAACAAAACCGACGTCGCTCTGCCCGTCCGCTTTTTTCGCGCAGACGGTAGAAGCGAATTCGGTCAGGCCGTAGCCGCACCAGCAGGCAATGCCGCGCTTATGCGCCGCTTCGGTTAACGCCACCGGAATCGCCGCGCCGCCCAGCAACACCGCTTTAAGGGACGGGATAGCCAGCCCTTCTTCCAGCAGCCGCCACAGCTGAGTAGGCACCAGCGAAGCGTGGGTACAGCCCGCCAGCGCCTGCGCCAGCGGTTGCGATTCGCGCGTCGCAAGGCCCGCTCCCGCCAGCAGCCAGCGCCAGAAAATGCCCTGCCCGGAGACATGATAGAGTGGCAGGGAGAGCAGCCAGCAATCGCCGCTGGCAAAGGGAATTTCACCCAGCACCCCGGCAGCGCTGGCAAGGTGCGCGCCGGCGCTGTGCACCGCCGCCTTCGGCAAGCCTGTCGAGCCGGAAGTGAGCGTCATGGACGCAAAGCGTTCAGCCTGCCAGCCAACCGCATGCGCAGCGGCGGCTTCTTCGCGCATGGCAAGCAGCGGCAGGCCCGGCGGCGGCGGCGCGTCGCCGCAAACCAGCGCGTAGTCCAGTGAAAGCGCAGGCAGTAGTTGCGCGAGCATAGGCGCAGGGAGCTGCGGGTTAAGCGGCAAGACCCGCACGCCGCACTGCAACAACGCAAGCCAGGCGAAGAGCGCTTGCGGACTGTTTTTAGCGCACAAAGCGACGCCCGCGCCTTCTCTGACGCCTTGCTGATGAAAGCCCGTCGCCAGCGCGTCGACACGCTCGCATAATTGTCGCCAGGTAAAGTGCTCCCTGGCTGTGCGCAGGGCTATCGCTTCCCCGCGCTCTGCTCGCCAGTGGCGCCACGGCCATGTGGTGAAGCTCATAGCAGCGGCTCCAGATTTTCCACCGGCCAGCAAGGCAGCGCGCTGCCCGGCCACTCGCGCACCAGTTGCGCCTGCATTAAAGAGAGCGTATCCAGCCCCGGTACGGTCATCGGCGTGAGCCAGGCGGCCAGGCGCGCCAGTTGCGTTAACCCGAGACTCGATTCAATAGAAGAGCTTATTACCGCCTCAAGCCCCAGCGCGTGCGCCTGCGCGATTTGCTCGCGCACGTTAGTGAGGCTTCCGGTCAGCGTGGGTTTGATAACTACCGCGCTCAGGCCGGGTTCGGCGTCAAAAGTAAAATCCGCTTCCCGCAGGCTTTCGTCCCAGGCGATGGCGATGCCCGTTTCGCGGGCGAACTCGCGCGACTGCTCGCGGCGCTGGCAGGGTTCTTCAATAAACGCAATGCGGGGGCGGTTCGCCGGGTTGACATATTTTGCGAACTGTCGGGCCTTAAGCGGCGTCCAGCTGCGGTTGGCGTCAAGGCGCAGACGCAGGTCGGGCAACGCCTCCAGCAGCAGATTGACTACCATGCCGTCGCGCACCGCTTCATAAAGCCCGACTTTTACCTTGGCGATTTTCTCGACCGGCATCGCGGAAAGCGTGGCGAAGAGTTCGTCCGGGTCGCCGCTGCACAAGGGCGCGACGCGGAAATCCGCCTTCAGCGGCAGTTCGCCGCCAAGCTCCGCCAGCGCGCAGCTTACGCCGAAATCGGCGGCTGGCAGACCGGGCAGCGAAACCGCCTGACCGCTGCGCCAGGCTTGAGCCCAGGCAACGGTTGCCGCCTGCGCCTCTTCCAGCGTCTCCCGGCTGAAGCCTGGCAGCGGCGCCACCTCGCCCCACCCTTCACGCTCGCCTTCGCCAAGGCGAACCAGCAACCCTTCACGACATTTCAGCCGCCGTTCGCGCAGCACTACGCCTGCGTCCATCGGCAGCGAATAGCGGTAAACCTGAGCGCGTCGCATTACGGGTTACGCTTAAACTTGCTGAAGTCCGGCTGGCGCTTCTCGTTGAACGCGTTGCGCCCTTCCTGGCCTTCTTCGGTCATATAGAACAGCATGGTGGCGTTGCCCGCCAGTTCCTGCAGGCCCGCCTGGCCGTCGCAGTCGGCGTTGAGCGCCGCTTTCAGGCAGCGCAGCGCCATCGGGCTGTTTTGCAGCATTTCACGACACCAGCGCACCGTCTCTTTTTCCAGCTCCGCCAGCGGTACTACCGTATTCACGAGCCCCATATCCAGCGCCTGCTGCGCGTCGTACTGACGGCAAAGGAACCAGATTTCCCGCGCTTTTTTCTGCCCGACGATGCGCGCCATATAGGAAGCGCCCCAGCCGCCGTCAAAGGAGCCGACTTTAGGTCCGGTCTGGCCGAAGATGGCGTTTTCCGCCGCAATGGTCAGGTCGCACATCATATGCAATACGTGACCGCCGCCGATGGAATAGCCCGCCACCATTGCCACCACCGGCTTCGGGCAGGTGCGGATCTGGCGCTGAAAGTCGAGCACGTTAAGGTGATGCACGCCGGAATCATCCTGATAACCGCCGTAGTCGCCGCGCACCTTCTGGTCGCCGCCCGCGCAGAACGCTTTTTCCCCTTCGCCGGTGAGAATAATAACGCCGATATTATCGTCATAGCGCGCGTCCGCCAGCGCCTGCAGCATTTCTTTAACGGTGAGCGGGCGAAACGCGTTGCGTACTTCGGGACGGTTAATGGTGATTTTCGCGATGCCGTCGATGGATTTATGGTAACGAATGTCGCGATAGCCTTCTGAGCAATCCCGCCATTCGACCGGCGCATAGAGCCGCTGTTCATCAGGGTAAATCATGGTTCTTCCTTAGCATGTTGCAGCAAAATGTCAGTGATGCAGTTCGCCACCGCTTGCGGATTTTCCCGATGGGCGTTGTGGCCGGCTGCGGCAATAGGGTGGCGCGATGCGGTAAGTTGCGTCGCAAGCGCGCCGAATTTGTTATCTTTTTCACCGTACAGGTAATGAAACGGCAAGCCGAGCTTTGCCAGCGGCGCGTGCAGATCGGGCTGGCGGCCAAGCGACGTTGCCTCCAGCATGGCGGCAAGCGCCTGCGGATTATTGCGGCTGCGCAGCGTAACTAACGCGGCGCGCTGCGCTTCGGTGAGCGAAGCGAAAACCGGCTGGCGATACCAGGCGTCCAGCACCAAGGAGAGCGGCTGCTCGCGTAAACGCTGCGCCCAGCGGCCGTCCGCTTCGCGCCTCGCTTCCCGCTCAGCGGCGCTTGTCAGGCCGGGATGACCGCCTTCGACAATCACGCCCAGTAATCCGCTTATCTCTTGCTGGCAGGCGTACTGCATCGCTATCCGCCCGCCAAGCGAATAGCCTGCCAGCCAGTATTTAAGGATGTTGTAACTACTTACAGTTTCAGCGAGCCATTTGCTCACCTGCTGGTTATTCTGCGCCGCTATGCACGACGACTCGCCGTGCCCGGGAAGATCGATAAAAAGATGCGACCACTGCGGCAGCAGGGTCGCTACAGGCAGCCACTCTTCATGGTTACCCAAAAAACCATGCAACCAGACCAGCCATGGCTGATTGGCGAAAGCGCTCCGCTTAACTTTTGCGTGAAGCTTCATGCCTGGCTTACCTGCGCAACCAGCCGCTGCAGCGTTTGCGCGCCTTCAGTGGGCGACACGATAAGTTCAACAATCGTAGCACCCGGCGTGCGCCACCCCTCCTCCACCGCATCGCATAACGCCTGCCAACTTTCGGGCCGGGCGTAGTTGAGCCCGAACATTGCCGCAGCATGCCCGAAGGTGACGTTTTGCGGCATGCAGTAATATTTTTCACGCTCGGCGGCGGGCGTCGGCAGCAGCGAGAAAATCTGGCCACCGTTATTGTTAACGACAATAAGGACGACTGGCGCAGAGGCCTCACGCAACAGGGCAAGGGAGTTGAGATCGTATAGCGCCGAAAGGTCGCCGAGTATGGCAAGCGTCGGGCGCGCGGTGGCGCGCTGAACCCCGGCGGCGGTAGAAATGAGTCCGTCAATGCCGCTCGCGCCGCGGTTGCTGAAGACCGGGTAACCCGCCGGAAGCTGTGCAAACGCGTCCACCAGCCGCACCACCAGGCTATTGCCGACAAAAAGCTGGCCCGCCTGCGGCAGCAGTTCCGTAATGCGGTGCGCCAGCTGCGCTTCGCCGAAGGCGTGCGTCGCCTGCTCAACGCTCTGACTGGCCTCTTGCGCTATCGCCTTAAGCGCCATCGCCCAGGGGGCGCGTTTCTGCGCGGCATGAAGCTCAAGCCAGTCGCTGATATTGGCCGTCAGCCTGCGGCCGCGGTGGTGCGCCGGGTCAAGTCGTCCGGGCAGCGAGTCCACCAGCCAGTACTCGTCCGGCGTGCAGGCCGCCTGCCATTGCAGCAGCCGTTTACCGGTAAGGCTGGCGCCAAACTGGATAACCAGCTGCGCCTGCGACAGCAATTCGGTCGCCCGGCGATTGCTCAGCCACAAATCCGCGCAGGGTAGCGGCTGCCCCGTCTGCGACAGCACGTCGCCAATCAGCGGCCAGCCGAGCGTTTTCGCCCAGGCGGCGACCAGCTCGCCTTCGCCGGCCGAGAGCCTGCCCGCAATAACCACGCCACGCTTTTGCCGCCAAAAAAACCAGTCGCGCTGTTTGAGGCACGCCTGCCCCTCGCTCACACGCAGCCAGGGCTGGTCGCTCTGCCACCATTCCCCCAGCGCCTGCTGCCAGGCCAGCCCCGAGTCGTCCAGCTCGCCGTAAAGCGGCTCGGCAAACGGGCAGTTAATATGCACCGCGCCCGCTTTCACGCCGCTCATCGCTTCATCAAGCGTAGAAACGAGCCAGCGGGCGGGAATATCGGCCGTGGGACGGGGCAGCGCGACAGAAACGCCAGGGTGAGAAGCAAAAATATCCTGCTGACGAATGGCCTGATTCGCGCCGCAGTCGATAAGCTCCGGCGGCCTGTCGGCCGTCAGCATAATGAGTTTTTCACCGGTAAGCCCGGCTTCGATGATGGCCGGATAAAGGTTCGCCACGGCGGTGCCGGACGTCACAATCACCGCTACCGGCTCGCCGCTCCCCTTCGCCAGCCCCAGCGCCAGGTGGCCAAGGCCGCGTTCGTCAAAATGGGTATGGGCGATAAAGGCGCGATTTTCCGCCGCCGCCAGCGTCAACGGCGTGGAGCGTGAGCCGGGAGCGATACAGATATGACGCACGCCGTGGCGCGTCAGCGTCTCAAGGATGACCGCAGCCCAGCGTCGGTTGAAGGAGCTTATCGACATGATGTTGTCCGGTATCAATTTTGCCCGGTTATTATAAGGATTATGGCATCATGTATTTTGATATGAATCGGGATTGTGGCGCTTAGCGGCACAGCAGCGTATGCAAACCTGCCGCTTTGTTCTCAATCTCCTGCCACTCCTGCTCCGGGTCGGACCCCGATACGATCCCGGCGCCTGCGTAGAGGCGTACCGTATCGCCCGTCACCTGCGCCGAGCGCAACGACACGCAGAACTCAGATTGCTGAAGGGAGAGATAACCTGCGGAACCGGCATACCAACCGCGCGTGAAAGGTTCATGTTCGCCAATAAAAAGCCGCGCCGCTTCGCGTGGCAGCCCGGCGACAGCCGCAGTGGGTTGCAACTGTTGCAGACACAGCGCATCGTCCGGCTGAAAGAGCGTGCTCCAGATACAGCGGCGCAGGTGTTGCACCTTGCGCAGGCGCAGCACCTGCGGGGGCAGCACGTCGTAGCCGTCTCCGAGTTTTTCTATACGCTGGCAAATATCTTCCACTACCAGCAAGTTTTCGCGCTGGTTTTTGTCATCGGCCAACAGCAGCTGGCCAAGCGCCCAGGCGCGATGATCGTCGGGATGATTTTCGATAGTGCCCGCCAGCGCCTCGGTACGCAACGCCCTGTCGATGCGTCGCCAGAGCCGCTCGGGACTAGAGCCAAGAAAGGCGTCGTGCTCACTGAAAGCCATATAGAAATGGTAGCAGTTGAGGTTAACCCGGCGGCTGGCAGCCATCAGCGCCGCCGCGCAGACGGGTCGGCCAAAACGCAGATCGCTGGCGCGGGCCAGCACCACTTTATCCATCTCCTGCTGATGTATGGCGCGGGTAGCGAGACGAACCCGGTCGCACCAGCCTTCTTTATCGGGAATATGACATTCTTCTACCAGCCGTGAATTAAGCGGCGGCAGCAGTCTGGCAGGCTGGAGCGCGTTCAGGAAAGCGGTCGCCTGCCGGGCATCTTCTTTCAGCGACGTTTCGCTCCAGAGGTGCAGGCAGAGCCAGGCCTGGCCTTCATGTCGTCGCCATTCGAGACGAGAGAGAAACAAGTCGCCTTCGTGAGGATTAAAGGCATTCAGGCCCCAGATGCGCAATTCAGGCTCATCCGCCTGTTGGAGAAAAGCCTGCGCTTGCGGCAAAGAATTGAATCGTTTAAGCGCGCCAAGTGCGGCGGCTTCATCGCTGCCACTGCGCTGCTGCCAGTAGAACTGAGGGAAAAACGGTTGGCTTGCAAGCCAGGCGAGCGGGTCACTGGCATCGCTTAGAGTGACAGGCGTACACAAACGGCGCAGACCAGGTTGGTCTGGTAAGGGCGTCGTCAGTCGGTCTGCAAGCCGCTGTAACGCATCTTCTATGGATAACACTACCTACCTCTCCCCTCCCTTAAAAACCCTGCATTATATGTGGCTGCAGGGCCGAATAAAACGACACACCGCCGCAGCGGTGTGATTTCAGGGCGGCTGGAGCGTAAAGAATTAACGACGGGCCAGCAGAAGACCAAATATCAGGCCTGCGGCAGCGCCAATTCCTACGCCCTGCCAGGGTTTTTCGTGCACGTAGTCATCCGCGCGGTAAACCGCTTTTTTCGCGCGATAGTAGTAGTTGTCTGAAGCATTGCTGACGCGAGCTTTAACATCGTGCAGCGCCTGCTCTGCGCGGGCTTTAAGCTCAATATACTTCTGATCGGCTGGGTCGCCCGAGGAGCGTAAGACTTCTTCCAGCGTTTCGCTCAGCAGAGTGAGATCATCATCAAGACGAGGTTCATACGGTTGTGAGTCGGACATAACTGTTCTCCGTGTTTTAGTGAATACCCGTCTGCTAACTATAGACAACGCCACGCTTTTTGCGTAACTGCTATTCCTTCGCCATGCCGATATGAGGAATGCCGTCTTCGTCATAAATTTCCGTCACCGGCCGGAAGCCAAAGCTTGCGTAAAAAGGTTGCAGATGGGCCTGCGCGCCCAGGTATATCGCCCGCTGCGGCCAGTGCCGCTGACAGGAAGCCAGGGCCTGCTCCATCAATTGATAACCCAATTTTTCGCCTCTGGCGGCGCGAGAGACAATGACCCGACCAATGGCTACAGGCGCCTCTTCTTCGACACTTTTCAGAATCCTCGCATAAGCGACCAGCTCGCCGTCGCGCCAGCCCAGCAGATGACGGTTTTCTCCCACCAGGTCATCGCCGTCAATATCGGCATAAACGCAATTTTGCTCAACGACGAAAACGTCGCAGCGCAGTTTCAACAGCGCATATAGGGTGGGCACATCGAGTTCGCTGTGGTGCAGGTCTTGCCAGCGGATCATGAAAAGCTCCTTGGTGACAGGGGGTTCATCGCTATACTAAAGGCTTTTATCGCCAGACGGGAGCACCCTTTCTATGGAACTGACTTTTCTTGGCACTTCAGCGGGCGTTCCAACCCGCAACCGCAACGTAACGGCCATGGTGCTCAACCCTCTTCTTGCCCGGCCCGGTTTATGGTTATTCGACTGCGGCGAAGGCACCCAGCACCAGATGCTGCGCACTGCGTTTAACCCCGGCAGGATCGATAAAATCTTCATTACTCACCTTCACGGCGACCATATTTTCGGTCTGCCTGGGCTGCTGTGCAGCCGCTCGATGGCAGGCAGCGAGGCGCCGCTTACCATCTATGGGCCAGCGGGCATTCGGGAGTTTATTAACATGTCGCTTAAGCTCAGCGGCTCCTGGGCGGGCTTTCCGCTGACCATTCATGAAATCACAGAGGGGCTGGTGTTTGACGACGGGGAAATGAAGGTCAGCGCGGTAGCGCTTGCACATCCCGTCGAGTGTTATGGCTACCGCATTGAAGAACACGATAAACCCGGCAAGCTGGATGCCCAGCGGCTGACTCGCGCAGGGGTTGCGCCAGGCCCGCTCTTTCAGCGCCTCAAACGAGGCGAAACAGTAAGGCTGGAAGACGGCCGCGAGATTGACGGACGCGATTACCTGGGCGAACCGCAAAAAGGCAAAAAGCTGGCGATTTTCGGCGATACCGGCCCGACGCCGGGGGCATTGCGGCTGGCGCAAGAGGTAGACGTCATGGTGCATGAAACCACGCTTGAGGCGGCCATGGCGGAGAAAGCCAACAGCCGGGGCCACTCCACAACCCATCAGGCGGCGGAACTGGCGCGCGAGGCGCGGGCGCTCAGGCTCATCATGACCCATTTCAGCTCCCGCTATGACGCAGCGGCCTGCCTCCGGCTGCTGTCAGAGGCGCGCGCCATTTTCCCGGCGAGCGAACTGGCGGAAGATTTCCTGACTATCACGGTATAGCGCCCATAAAAAAACCGCCGACAAGCGGCGGTTTTTTCTTACATCGACAAGCTTATGGCATAACCTGCGCGGCCTGCACGGCGCCAGCCAGCGGCTGCGCCATTTGCACCAGCGTAATCAGCGGCTGCGGCCATACGCCAAGCACCAGCACCACCAGAGCGGAAAGCAGCACCACTACACCGCCGGCGCTCCACGCCCAATTGGACGGCGCGTCGCGGTTGAGCTGCTGAGGCGCGCTCAGGTAGAGGCTCACCGCCACACGCAGGTAGTAGTAGAGACCAATTGCGGAACCCACCACCACCGCCGCCGTCAACCACCACAGGCTCGACTGCACGCCCACGGCCAGCACGTAGAACTTACCGATAAAGCCAAGGGTCATCGGAATGCCCGCCAGCGACAGCATCATTACGGTCATGACGGCGGAGAGGATCGGACGGTGCCAGAACAAACCGCGGTAGGAGTAGAGTGAATCCGCGTCCGGGCCACGATACGGGCTGGACATCAGGCTCACCACGCCAAACGCGCCAAGGCTGCTGAACAGGTAACCGGCCAGGTAGACCCCAACAGTTTCCATCGACATCTGGCCGCTTTGCAGCGCAATCAGCGCCACCAGCAGGTAGCCCAGGTGAGAAATGGAGGAGTAGCCGAGCAGACGCTTGATGTTGGTCTGGCTCAGCGCCATCAGGTTACCGAAGATGATGGAGATAAAGGCAATAATGCCCAGCACTACGCGCACCGCCTCGCTGTCGCCAACCGGCGCATAGAGGAACAGACGCATCACCACGCCGAAAATAGCGATTTTGCTGGCGGTAGCGAGGAACGTAGAAACCGGCGCAGGCGCGCCCTGGTAAACGTCCGGCGTCCAGAGGTGGAACGGCACCAGAGAGAGTTTAAAGCCAAGACCGACAATCATCAGGCCAAGACCCGCCAGCAGCAGCGGTTCGTGCAGCATGTTGTCCGCCAGGCTCTTGCCGAGGCTGACAAACGACAGGCTGCCGGACTGCGCATACACCAGCGCCATACCAAACAGCAGGAAGGAAGAGGCCGCGGCAGAGAGAATGGTGTACTTGATGGCGGCTTCCAGCGAGCGTTTCTGGCGGAAAGCGTAACCAATCAGGCCAAACAGCGGCAGCGAAATAAGCTCAATGCCGAGGAACAGCGAGGCCAGATGGTTAGCGTTAGCCAGCAGAATGCCGCCGAGCGCGGCAATCAGCACCAGCAGATAAAACTCTTCTTTGTTATCCGGATAAGTCTGCAACCACGGATAGGCGAAGGTGCAAGTCGCAAGGCTCGCCAGCAATACCAGGCCGGTGTAGAGCATGGCGTAGCCGTCAACCCGCATCAGCGGGGTAACATCCATCGGCCCCACCTGGCCGACAAACCAGAGCGACAGCAGCGCGGCGTTCAGGCCGATGACCGACAGCGTGGCATTTAAAAAGTGGTTGCGTCGCCACGCAATGGAGAGCATCACAACCACTACCGTCAAGCCGACGACGAGCAGCGGTAGCAGCGCGATCAATTGTTGGAGTGATATTGTCATGGCGAATTACGGCCTTGTAGTAGAAACAGAATCAGTAAACCACTGCTGGATATTGCTCATCGCGGAATGCGATGTATCCAGAATCGGCTGCGGATAGAAGCCGAGCAGTACCAGAAGCGCCACCAGCAGCAGAATGATGAACAGCTCGCGCAGCGACATTCCGCGGATCTCCTGACGGGCCGCTTCGCTCTTCGGCTGACCGAAGTAAGCGCGGTGCAGCATCGCCAGTGAATAAACAGAGGCGAAAACCAGGCCGAAGGTCGAGATGACGGTGATCATCGGCACCACGTGGAAGCTGCCGAAGAGGATCATGAATTCGCCAACAAAGTTACCGGTGCCTGGCATACCCAGCGTCGCTACGGCGAAGAACATCGACATCGCCGGCAGCCATTTGATCTTGCTCCACAAACCGCCCATCAGACGCATGTCACGCGTGTGCAGACGCTCGTAAAGCTGACCGCAGAGAATGAAGAGGCCGGCGGCGGAAAGACCGTGGGCAATCATCTGGATAACCGCGCCCTGATAAGCCAGCTGGCTGCCGGTATAAATAGCAATCAGCACAAAGCCCATGTGGGAAACGGAGGTGTAAGCGATAAGGCGCTTAATATCGGTCTGCGAGAAAGCCATCCACGCGCCGTAGAAAATGCCAATAACGCCAAGCCACATGGCGATGGGAGCAAACTCCGCCGACGCGTTCGGAAACAGCGGCAGGGAGAAGCGCAGCAGGCCGTAGGCGGCAGTTTTCAGCAAAATGCCCGCGAGGTCGACAGAACCGGCGGTCGGCGCCTGGGAGTGGGCGTCCGGCAGCCAGCCGTGCAGCGGCACTACCGGCATTTTCACCGCAAACGCGATAAAGAAGCCGAGCATCAGCAGCCATTCCACGTTGTGGGACATCGGCGTTTTCAGCAGTTGCTGGTAGTTAAAGGTCCATTCTCCGGTCGCGCTGAAGTGAACAAACACCAGCGCCAGAATAGCGATCAGCATCACCAGACCGCTCGCCTGGGTGTAGATAAAGAACTTGGTGGCGGCGGTAATACGCGTCTTCCCGTCGGAGGCCTTATGGCCCCAGAGCGCAATCAGGAAGTACATCGGCACCAGCATCATTTCCCAGAAGAAGAAGAACAGGAACATATCAATGGCAAGGAAGACGCCGATTACGCCACCCAAAATCCACATCAGGTTGAGGTGGAAGAAGCCCTGATATTTCTCAATCTCGTTCCAGGAGCAGAGCACCGCCAGCACGCCGAGCAGGCCGGTCAGCACGACCATCAACAGGGAGAGCCCATCGATAGCGAGATGGATAGTAATGCCAAAGCGCGGGATCCACGGCAAAACAAATTCTGACTGCCACTGCGGCAACCCTGCCGCCTGCGTCAGTGAATAGCCGCCCTGCAACCAGAGTTGCAGCGAGAGCGCCAGCGTCAGCCCCATGGTAATCAGGGCAATCCAGCGTGGCATTTTTACGCCGAAGCGCTCCGTCTGCCAGCAGAAAAAGCCGCCGATAAAGGGAATCAATATTAGCCAGGGTAATAACATGGCAATCAATATTCCTTGTTAAAGTCCCGGACAGGCTCACTGCCATAGCCGCCTGTCCGCTGGGACCTGATTTTCAACGAATTCTCAGCAAAGAAAATTCACTTATTCTTGCAAACTCAACGCAATACCATCAGCAGCGCCAGCACCACGACCGCGCCGATGCTCATGGATGCCACATACCAGCGCAGATAACCGCTCTCGCTAAACAGCAGACCGCGGCCTGCGAAGCGGGAGAGGATAGCCGGAATGTTCATCAGCGCATTCAACGGATCGCGTTTCAGCAGCCAGGCGATACCGAGGAAAGGTTTGACGAAGACTTTGTCATACAGCCAGTCGAAGCCCCAGGCGTGGAACCACCATGTACCGAAGAAGCGGCCCGGCGCGCTGTTGGCCACAGAAGCGACCAGCGTGCGTTTGCCAAGCCACAGCCAGGCGGCAATCAGGATGCCGATGATGGCGATGGCGCCCGAAGCGATTTCCACTGTCATTTTGCCTTCGTGGCCGAAGTTGCTTTCCGGCAGCACGCCCGCCAGCGGCGGCGTGATCAGCGCACCCACAAAGGTGGAAAGCACCAGCAGAACGATTAGCGGCAGGTGGTGGGTAATCCCCTTCCCTGCATGAGCGTGAATTTTCTCTTCGCCGTGGAACACGATGAAAATCATGCGGAAGGTATAGATGGAGGTGAGGAACGCCCCCGCCAGACCCGCCAGCATTAAGTAGTTATGACCGTTGGCCGCTGCGCCCCACAGAATTTCATCTTTGCTGTAGAAGCCTGCGGTGATGATCGGCAACGCCGCCAGCGCCGCGCCGCCGACCAGGAAGCAGGCGTACACCAGCGGAATGGACTTGCGCAGCCCACCCATTTTAAAGATGTTCTGCTCGTGGTGGCACGCCAGAATGACGGAGCCGGACGAGAGGAACAGCAGCGCTTTAAAGAACGCGTGGGTCATCAGGTGGAAAATCGCCGCATCCCACGCCTGTACGCCAAGCGCCAGGAACATATAGCCAATCTGGCTCATGGTGGAGTAAGCGAGCACACGTTTGATGTCGGTCTGCACAAGAGCGGCAAAACCAGCCAGCACCAGCGTAATGGCGCCAACGATGCCGACCAGATGCAGCACGTCCGGCGTCATCAGGAACAGGCCGTGGGTGCGGGCAATCAGATAAACGCCCGCAGTAACCATGGTCGCCGCGTGGATCAGCGCGGAAACCGGCGTTGGGCCCGCCATCGCGTCCGCAAGCCAGGTTTGCAGCGGAAGCTGTGCAGATTTACCTACCGCGCCGCCAAGCAGCATCAGCGTCGCCCAGCGCAGCATTTCATTGCCGTTAGCAAAGTGCTGCGGCGCCAGTTCCACCATTTCGCGGAAGTTCAGCGTGCCGAGTTCGTTGTAGAGGATGAACAGCGCGAAAGCGAGGAAGACATCGCCCACGCGGGTGACGACAAACGCCTTCATCGCCGCTGCGCCATTCTTCGGATCGGTGTAGTAGAAGCCGATCAGCAGATAAGAACAGAGGCCCACGCCTTCCCAGCCGAGATACATCAGCAGCAGGTTATCAGCCAGTACCAGCACCACCATGCTCGCGATGAACAGGTTGGTATAGGCGAAGAAGCGAGAGTACCCCTCTTCGCCGCGCATATACCAGGAAGCGAACATGTGGATCAGGAAGCCTACGCCGGTCACCACGGAAAGCATGGTCAGCGACAGGCCATCCAGCACCAGGTTAACGCCGATATTAAAATCGCCCACCGACATCCAGGTCCACAGCGGCTGAGTGAAAGCCTGTTTGCCGTTGCTGAAGAAATCAAAGCCAACGATAGCGGTAACCAGCGCCGCCAGCCCGACAGAGCCCACTCCCACCGTGGCGGAAAGGTTTTCCGACCAGCGACCGCGCGAGAACGCGAGCAATACATAGCCAATCAATGGCAAAAGAATTGTTAACCAGAGGAGGTTCATCCACGCATCTCACTTACTGAATCGATATTCAGGTTCTGGCGACGGCGATGGAGTTGCAGCAGCAGCGCAAGGCCGATGCTCGCTTCCGCAGCCGCTAAGCTAATCGCCAGGATATACATCACCTGACCGTCGGTCTGGCCCCAGTAGCTGCCCGCGACCACAAAGGCGAGCGCGGCGGCGTTAATCATGATTTCCAGGCCAATCAGCATGAACAGCAGATTGCGACGGATAATAAGGCCGGTCAGTCCGAGGACGAACAGAATGGCCGCGAGGATGAGTCCATGTTGTAACGGGATCATACGTGCTCCTCCGTTTTTCTTTTCGCCTGTTCCGCAGGGGAACCGCCGCGCACGCTGACGACGTCGCCTGCCGACTCTTCACGACCGAGATGGAAGGCCACAACCAGGCCCGCCAGCAGCAGCATAGAAGCCAGTTCCACCGCCAGCACGTAAGGGCCGAACAGCGCCACGCCAACCTCTTTCGCGCTGACTGGCGTGCCGTCGATGCCTTGATCGTTAACGCCAAGAATGGCGTAGACCATCACCACCAGCAAAACGGCGGAGAGCAGGCCCGGACCAATCCAGAACTGCGGCTTAAGCCAGCCGCGCTCCTGCTCAATAACCGAGTTACCGAGGTTGAGCATCATCACCACGAACACGAACAGCACCATGATGGCGCCCGCATAGACGATGATTTCCAGCGCGCCGGCGAAATAAGCGCCCAGCGAGAAGAACACGCCTGCAATCGCCAGCAGCGAGATTATCAGGTACAGCAGCGCATGCACCGGATTAGTATGGGTAATCACCCGTACGGTGGTCAGGACCGCCACAAGGGCGCAGATATAAAACGCGAATTCCATTCCTGACTCCTTAAGGTAACAGGCTCTTGACGTCGATAGGCTTGGCTTCGTTCTCCGCCTCGCCCTTGTCTTTGCCGTCGATCGCCATACCCGCCATCCGGTAGAAGTTGTACTCCGGGTACTTGCCCGGACCGGAGATCAGCAGATCCTCTTTCTCGTAAACCAGATCCTGACGCTTGTACTCGCCCAGCTCGAAATCCGGCGTCAGCTGGATAGCGGTGGTCGGGCAAGCCTCTTCGCACATACCGCAGAAAATGCAGCGTGAGAAGTTGATGCGGAAAAACTCCGGATACCAGCGACCGTCTTTCGTCTCCGCTTTTTGCAAAGAGATACAGCCTACCGGGCAGGCTACCGCACACAGGTTACAGGCAACGCAGCGCTCCTGACCGTCCGGATCGCGCGTCAGCACGATACGGCCGCGGTAGCGCGGCGGCAGATAAACCGGCTCTTCTGGATACATGCGCGTTTCGCGTTTTGAGAACGCGTGCATGCCGATCATCCAGATACTGCGTAGTTGGGTGCCGAAACCAACCACTAATTCTTTTAATGTCATGGCTTAATCACCCCTTACGATGCCTGCCAGAGAATAACCGCGGCGGTTGCCAGCAAGTTGATAAGCGTCAGCGGCAGGCATACTTTCCAGCCAAAGGACATTACCTGGTCATAGCGAGGACGCGGCAATGCGGCGCGAATCAAAATAAACATCATCATGAAGAACGCGGTTTTGAGCGCGAACCAGATGAAAGGCGGTAACCACGGGCCATTCCAGCCACCGAAGAACAGGGTCACAATCAGTGCGGAAACGGTAACGATGCCGATGTATTCGCCCACAAAGAACAGACCGAACTTCATGCCGGAATATTCGATGTGATAACCATCGGCCAGTTCTTGCTCGGCTTCCGGCTGGTCAAACGGGTGACGGTGACACACCGCAACGCCCGCGATGGCGAAAGTCACAAAGCCAAAGAACTGCGGAATAACGTTCCACAGATGCGCCTGGTTATTGACGATGTCGGTCATGTTGAATGAACCCGCCTGCGCCACCACGCCCATCAGCGAAAGCCCCAGGAACACTTCATAGCTCAGCGTCTGGGCGGAAGCACGCATGGCGCCCAGCAGTGAGTATTTGTTGTTACTGGACCAGCCGGCGAACAGCACCGCATAAACCGCCAGACCCGCCATCATCAGGAAGAAGAGGATCCCGATGTTGAGATCGGCTACCACCCAGGTCGGGCTCACCGGCACGATGGCGAAGGCGAGCAGCAGCGAGGTGAAGGCGATCATCGGCGCCAGAGTAAAGATAACGCGGTCGGTAAACCGCGGAACCCAGTCCTCTTTGAAGAACATCTTGATCATATCCGCTACCAGCTGGAGCGAACCGCCCCAGCCCACGCGGTTCGGTCCATAGCGGTTCTGGAAGAGGCCCAGCAGACGACGCTCGCCGAAGCTCATAAACGCGCCGCAGCTAACCACGACCAGCAGGATGACCACCGCTTTCAGGATCCCGAGCAGGACGGCAATAACGTCCGGTGTTAACCAACTCATTGCGCAGCCTCCTGCAGATTTTCAAGACGAGCGCCCGCCAGCACCGGCGCGATGCCCGGCATCCCCATCGGCAGACCCACCTGCCCCGCCGCCAGCCCTTCGGAGAGTTGCAGCGGCAGGCTTACGGTCTGCCCTTCATAGCTGAAGGAGACCTTCGAGCCCGCGTTAACGCCAAGCTTCGCGGCATCTGCCGGGTTGAGCTTAATGTACGGCTGCGGCATACGCGTCTGGAAGACAGGTGAACGCTGAGACATCTCATCGCTGCCAAACAGGTGGTAGTACGGCGCGATGCGCCACTGCCCTTCCTGCGGCTGGAAGCGTTCCGGTACTACCGTAAAGTACTCCAGTTCGCCCGCAGAGGCCTCGATGAGGCGCACGCCAGGGTCGCCGTGACGCAGATGGCCGCCCACTTCGTCCTGGAATTTGTTCCAGGCCTGCGGGGAGTTCCAGCCTGGCGCCCAGGCGAACGGCACCTGAGAACGCGGCGCGTCCGGATGGTTGTTCCCTTCCATCGAGAAGGAGAACATGGTGTCTTTATCCTGCGGCTGACGCGGCTCGTGCACGCTGATGTTGGCGCGCATTGCGGTGCGACCGCTGTAGCGGTGCGGCTCACGCGCCAGTTTCTGACCGCGAATGCGGAAAGAGGCGTCCGGCGCCGCGTCTTTAATACCCGCCAGCTGCGGCAGCTTCGCGATACAGGCGTCGATAACATGGTCCAGCTGCGTCCAGTCCACTTCACGGCTTTGTACCGTGCTGTGCAGGGAGTGCAGCCAGCGCCAGCTTTCCAGCATAGTCGCTTTGCTGTCGTAGTAGTGCGGGTCGTACACCTGGAAGAAGCGCTGAGCGCGACCTTCGTTGTTAATCACGGTGCCATCGCTCTCGGCGAAGCTCGCGGTAGAGAGCACCAGATGTGCATGTTCCATAATCGCAGTGCGCTGATGATCGATAACCATCACCAGCGGCGCCTTCGCGAGCGCTGCGTTTACGCGGGTCGCGGAAGCGTGACGATGCAGGTCGTTTTCCAGCACGATCACCGCATCGGCGCTGCCGGTTTCAAGCTCGTGCAGCGCTTCATCCAGCGAGCCGCCGCCAATCATGCCAAGGCCAACGCTGTTTACCGCACGGGCAATCATGGTGATGCCGACATCCGCGCCGCGCCCTTTGAGGGCTTTCGCTACGTTTGCCGCCGCCTGGATAATCTCTGCGCTGCCGGCGTTAGTACCGGAAATAATCAGCGGCTTTTTCGCCCCGGCCAGCGCCTGAACGATGATATCCACTTTGTTTTGCAGGTCGCGGTCGAGCCCTTCTACTGCCGGAGCGGCAGCGTCGAGCGCGTTGGCGATAGCAAAGCCCAGACGCGCCTGGTCTTCTACCGGCGCACGGTAAGTCCATGCGGCGATATCATCCAGACGGGTGCTGTCAACGTTCGTGACGAACAGCGGGTGTTTGGCGTGCTGACCGATGTTCAGAATGGCCGCAATCTGCCAGTCGGCTACTTTCTGCGCCGCTGCCATTTCGCGCGCTTTCCCTTTCACCGCCTGACGAACCGCCAGCGCGGCGCGAGCGCCAGTCTGGGTCAGATCTTCACCCAGAATCAGTACGGCGTCGTAAGATTCAATTTCACGCAGCGCCGGCGTATGGATGCCGCTTTCGCGCAGCACTTTCAGCATCAGTTGCAAACGTTCCTGCTCGCCTGCAGCGATACCGGTATAGAAGTTTTCCGCACCCACCAGCTCACGCAGCGCGAAGTTGCTTTCCACGCTGGCGCGCGGCGAGCCGATGCCGATGACTTTCTTCGACTGGCGCAGAATATCCGCTGCGCCCTGCATCGCCTGCTCGGCGTTCAGGGTGATAAGGTCGTCGCCGCGGCGCTGCACCGGCTGACGCGGACGATCTTTCAGGTTCACGTAGCCATAGCCGAAACGACCACGGTCGCACAGGAAGTAATGGTTTACAGTGCCGTTGTAGCGGTTTTCAATGCGGCGCAGTTCGCCATAACGTTCGCCAGGGCTGGTGTTGCAGCCCAGCGAGCATTGCTGACAAATGCTTGGCGCAAACTGCATGTCCCACTTACGGTTGTAGCGCTCGGAGTGCGTTTTGTCGGTGAAAACGCCGGTCGGACAGATTTCTACCAGGTTACCGGAGAATTCGCTCTCCAGCACGCCATCTTCCGGACGACCGAAGTAGACGTTATCGTGCGCGCCGTAAACGCCCAGATCTTTGCCGTCGGCATAGTCTTTGTAGTAACGCACGCAGCGGTAGCAGGCGATACAACGGTTCATCTCGTGAGAGATAAACGGACCGAGATCCTGGTTGCGGTGAGTACGTTTAGTAAAACGGTAGCGGCGGAAGCTATGACCGGTCATGACAGTCATATCCTGCAGGTGGCAGTTGCCCCCTTCCTCACAGACCGGGCAGTCGTGGGGATGGTTGGTCATCAGCCATTCCACCACGCTTTCGCGGAACTGCTTCGCTTCAGCGTCATCAATTGAGATAAAGGTTCCATCGGATGCCGGAGTCATACAGGACATCACCAGGCGGCCACGGGTATCTTCCGCGTTCTGATATTGCTTTACCGCACACTGGCGGCAGGCACCGACGCTCCCCAGCGCCGGATGCCAGCAAAAGTAAGGAATATCAAGGCCGAGGGAGAGACACGCCTGCAGCAGGTTGTCCGCTCCGTCCACCTCGTATTCTTTGCCGTCTACATGAATCGTAGCCATAGTCAGCATGCTTCCAGTTGGCCCGGCTTAGCGCCGGGCGTTAATCAAAATTCTTTTATCCCTTGCCTCTCCCGGCAGGAGAGCGCTGGCGGCGCTTCTTTATCAGAAAAGCAGCCGCCTGAGGGGAATCACCAACGTGTTTTTAACAGGTTTGGCTGAATACCACTGATGCGATGGGTATTGCTGAAATCCTGTTTGATGCCCGCTTCGAATTCTTCACGGAAATATTTAATCGCGCTTTGCAACGGCTCTACGGCGCCTGGCGCATGGGCACAGAAGGTTTTACCTGGCCCCAGGAAGCGGCAAAGCTGCTCAAGGGTTTCGATATCGCCCGGTTGCCCTTCACCGCGCTCCAGCGCGCGCAGGATTTTCACGCTCCATGGCAAACCGTCGCGGCATGGCGTACACCAGCCGCAGGATTCGCGCGCGAAGAACTCTTCCAAGTTGCGCACCAGCGAAACCATGTTGATTTCGTGATCCACCGCCATCGCCAGCGCCGTACCCAGACGGCTGCCCGCTTTGCCGATGCTCGCAAATTCCATCGGCAGGTCGAGGTGAGCGTCGGTGAGGAAGTCTGTCCCTGCGCCGCCCGGCTGCCAGGCTTTAAACTTCAAACCATCGCGCATGCCGCCCGCGTAATCTTCCAGGATTTCACGCGCAGTAGTACCGAACGGCAGTTCCCAGACGCCCGGGTTTTTCACGCGACCGGAGAAGCCCATCAGCTTGGTGCCGTTGTCTTCGCTTTTCGACAGCCCCTGATACCACTCCACGCCGTTCGCGAGGATAGCCGGCACGTTGCAGAGCGTTTCTACGTTGTTTACGCAGGTCGGCTTGCCCCATACGCCGCTGGAGGCCGGGAATGGCGGCTTGGAACGCGGGTTGGCGCGACGGCCTTCCAGCGAGTTAATCAGCGCCGTCTCTTCGCCGCAGATATATCGGCCTGCGCCGGTATGCACGAAAAGTTCGAAGTCGAAACCGGAACCCAGAATGTTTTTGCCAAGCAGGCCCGCTTCGGTCGCTTCGGCAATAGCGCGGCGCAACCGTTCAGCGGCTTCAATGTATTCGCCGCGCAGGAAGATGTAGCCGCGGTACGCTTTCAGCGCGAAGGCGGAAATGAGCATGCCTTCCACCAGCAGGTGCGGCAGTTGCTCCATTAGCAGGCGGTCTTTATAAGTGCCCGGCTCCATCTCATCGGCGTTACACAGCAGGTAACGGATGTTCATGGATTCGTCTTTCGGCATCAGGCTCCATTTAAGACCCGTGGAGAAGCCCGCGCCGCCGCGGCCTTTCAGCCCGGCGTCTTTTACCGCATTAACGATCTCGTCCGGCGCCATGCCGGTCAGCGCTTTACGCGCGCCCGCATAGCCGTTTTTGCTCTGATATTCCTCAAGCCAGACCGGCTGTTTGTCATCGCGCAGACGCCAGGTCAGCGGATGGGTTTCGGCAGTACGAATAATGGTTTTCATTTGTACTGCTCCAGCAGGTCAGGGATAGTTTCCGGCGTCAGATAACTGTGAGTGTCCTCATCAATCATCATGGTCGGCCCCTTATCGCAGTTGCCAAGACAGCAGGTCGGCAGCAGCGTGAAGCGGCCGTCGAAAGTGGTCTGGCCCGGCTTGATCTGCAGGTGCTTTTCAATAGCGGACTGAATGCCCTGGTAGCCGGTGATATGGCATACCACGCTGTCGCAATAGCGAATAACATGGCGGCCTACGGGCTGGCGGAAGATTTGGCTGTAGAATGTCGCCACCCCTTCCACGTCGCTCGCCGGAATACCCAGCACGTCGGCAATAGCGTAAATGGCGCCGTCCGGCACCCAGCCACGCTGCTTCTGGACGATTTTTAGCGCTTCAATGGACGCCGCACGCGGGTCTTCATAGTGATGCTTTTCGTGCTCAATCGCCTCACGCTCTGCCGCACTCAGCTCAAAAGCCTCAGCCTGTGGTTGTTGATTTTCGTGCATAGTTAGCGATCCACATCAGACATTACAAAATCGATACTACCCAGATAGACGATAAGGTCGGAGACCAGGCTGCCGCGGATAACAGCAGGGATCTGCTGCAGATGCGGGAAGCTCGGCGTACGCACGCGGGTGCGGTAGCTCATGGTGCTGCCGTCGCTGGTCAGGTAGTAGCTGTTAATCCCTTTCGTCGCCTCGATCATCTGGAAAGATTCGTTGGCGGGCATCACCGGACCCCAGGAAACCTGCAGGAAGTGGGTGATCAGGGTTTCGATATGTTGCAGCGTGCGCTCTTTCGGCGGCGGCGTGGTCAGCGGGTGATCCGCCTTGAACGGGCCTTCCGGCATGTTGTTGAGGCACTGCTCAAGAATGCGCAGGCTCTGGCGCAGCTCTTCCACTTTCAACATCACGCGGGTGTAAGCGTCGCTGACGCCGCCGCCGAGCGGGATTTCAAAGTCAAAGTTTTCATAGCCAGAGTAAGGACGCGCCTTACGCACGTCGAAATCGATCCCGGTGGCGCGCAAGCCCGCACCGGTGGTGCCCCACTCCAGCGCCTCTTTCGCGCCGTAAGCGGCAACGCCCTGGGAGCGGCCTTTCAGAATGCTGTTGCGCAGCGCCGCTTTTTCATAAGAAGCGAGACGTTTCGGCATCCAGTCGAGGAATTCACGCAACAGGCGATCCCAGCCGCGCGGCAGGTCGTGCGCGACGCCGCCGATGCGGAACCAGGCCGGGTGCATACGAAAACCGGTAATCGCTTCGACCAGGTCGTAAATTTTCTGACGGTCGGTAAAGGCGAAGAAGACCGGCGTCATCGCCCCTACGTCCTGAATGAACGTAGAGATATAAAGCAGATGACTGTTGATGCGGAACAGCTCAGAAAGCATAACGCGAATCACGTTGACGCGATCCGGCACGACAATGCCCGCCAGCTTTTCAACCGCCAGCACATAAGGCATTTCGTTAACGCAGCCGCCGAGATATTCAATACGGTCGGTATACGGAATATAGCTGTGCCAGGACTGACGCTCGCCCATCTTTTCCGCGCCGCGGTGGTGATAACCGATATCCGGCACGCAGTCGACAATCTCTTCGCCGTCCAGCTGCAGAATAATGCGGAACGCACCGTGCGCTGACGGGTGGTTCGGGCCGAGGTTGAGGAACATGAAATCCTCATTCTCTGTGCTGCGTTTCATGCCCCAGTCTTCTGGTTTGAAGGTCAGCGCCTCCATTTCCAGATCCTGCTTGGCTTTAGTCAGCTCGAACGGATCGAATTCGGTCGCGCGTGCCGGGTAATCTTTACGCAGCGGGTGCCCTTCCCATGTCGGCGGCATCATGATGCGCGTCAGGTGCGGGTGGCCGTTAAAGGTGATGCCAAACATTTCCCAGGTTTCACGCTCATACCAGTTAGCGTTCGGGAAGAGTTTAGTAAACGTCGGCACGTTCAGGTCGTTTTCGCTGAGCGCTACTTTCAGCATGATGTCGCGGTTGCGATCGATAGAAAGCAGGTGGTAGAAAACGGAAAAATCCGCGGCGGGTAACCCTTCGCGGTGCGTGCGCAGTCGTTCGTCCATGCCATGCAAGTCATAGAGCATGACATAGGGTTTGGGGAGTTTTTTTAGAAAATCGCCAACTTCCAGTAATTGTTCGCGCTTAACCCACACTACCGGAACCCCGGTGCGGGTAGCCTGAACAGTAAAGGCATCCGGCCCAAAACGGTTACGCAGTTCGCCGATGACCGGGTCATCTAAATGATCCCGGGTTTGCCAGACTGGCTGGGCGGCTTCATGCGCGGTTAAATCGGTCATAGTAATCACCATTGCAATGGTTCTGTGGTGACTGACGGGAGTGGCTTCGCGCTGTTATAGAGTGATATGCAAAGAGAAGAACCACCGCCCGCAGGCGCAATTAAATTTCGTCTGGCGTACGCAAGTTTGTAACAGCAATACGTTCGCCGCGTTTACGTTCGCGCTCTGATTGCATATTGGCGCGATAAACGCCCTGATCGCCAACGACCCAGGACAGCGGGCGGCGTTCTTTGCCAATCGACTCCTGCAGCAGCATCAGCGCCTGCATGTAAGCTTCAGGACGCGGCGGGCAGCCAGGAATATAAACGTCAACCGGCAGGAACTTATCGACGCCCTGCACCACAGAGTAAATGTCGTACATACCGCCGGAGTTCGCGCAAGCGCCCATGGAGATAACCCATTTCGGCTCAAGCATCTGATCGTAGAGACGCTGAATCACTGGCGCCATCTTGGTAAATGGCGTACCCGCGATAACCATCAGATCCGCCTGACGCGGAGAGGCGCGCAGCACTTCTGCGCCGAAGCGAGCGACGTCATGCACTGCCGTAAACGATGTCACCATCTCTACGTAGCAGCATGAAAGGCCGAAGTTATAAGGCCAGATTGAGTTTTTGCGACCCCAGTTCACCATGTCGTGCAGGGCGTTCTCGAGTTTGCCCAGATAGACGGTGCGGTGAACCTGCTGTTCCAGGGGATCGGCGACAATCTCCTGTTTTTGCAGAGGGTAACGGTCGTTCTCACCGTTGGGATCTATGCGGGTGAGCGTGTAATCCATCTTATTGCCTCGCTGTTACTGCGTATGACGATTAGTGAGACCGCTCTGCTCAGGGTTAATACGCTCGCGACGTGAACGCGCGGGCGTCCAGTCCAGCGCGCCGATACGCACCAGATAAACCAGACCAGCCAGTAGCACTAAAATGAAAATTGCGGCTTCGACAAAGCCGACCCAACCGCTTTCGCGAATCGATGTCGACCATGCGTAGAGATAAAGGGCTTCAACGTCAAAGATGACGAAGAACATAGCCACCAGATAGAACTTTGCGGAAAGACGCAAGCGGGCGGTGCCCACCGAATCGATACCTGATTCAAAAGGAATGTTTTTGTGCCTCGCGCGTGCGCGTCCGCCTAAGAACCAGGCGCCTGCCAGCATCAGGCAACACAAACCAATTGCAACAATAAGAAAGATAGCGAATGCCCAGTGATGAGCGATGACTTCAGTGGATGTTGACATACGCATTGCTTAACTCAAAAAGTGGCGCTAAGACCCCTGCTCTTGCTGGCAGATGAACACCACATCGATTTAAAGGGAGGAACAATAAACCTTACAATCACTACCAGAATTGTGATTTAGGCAGCAAATTGATGGGGTTTTTTACTCCTTTCTATAACCTTTTGTCAACTTTAACAAAAGAATCCTCACATTAGTTTACATCCACGCAACCCTATTAACATTTGATGCCGTTTTACAACCCATTTTGTTGCCTGAACGCCATTTTTAGCGCTGTTGAATCGTGTCCGTAAAGTGAGTTGATTAAAATTGCCTCCTTATTCTGGCAGGAAATGGCAACTATTCATCCCCCTTAGCAGGGGTATTTTCTTGATCTGAGACACGCTTTTGTTAATTTCTAGCAAAAAAGAACAACAATGCTGGTCAATTTTTAACAAGGCGACGGGTTTTTAGGCAAAAGTACGTGGAAATGTCAGCCGCAGGAAAGCACAATCAATACCCGTAAAAAATCGCGGGAATTAAACATTCTGCGCACTTGTCTTTGCGGACTATCGATGTGAATTGTGTAAAAATAAGCCCTTTAAGAGTTTAAAGGGCGCTGAAGGGGCTTTCTGACAGTTTACAAATTGTTACCAGTTTATCGCTTCGATTATTCGAAATCGCCGTCAGGCATCATTGAGTCATCGTCGTCATCCGCCGTTGCGGCGTAATTCCATGGGGTGTAGCTGTTTTCCATGGACTGGAATATGACCTGAGCAAGATCGTTCTGCCCTTTCGGATTACGGCACAGCAAGTATTGCGTTTCCGGCATTATCGGCAAGCCTTCAGAGGCGCCGAGCACCCGCAAATCCGGACTCATCATTTCGACTGGCCGCGCAGTAACGCCAAGGCCCGCCTTAACCGCCGCCCGCACAGCAGGAAGCGTAGAAGCGACATAAGCGATGCGCCAGGGAAGTTTCGCCGCGTTAAGACTCTCAAGGATAACGTCACGTGAAGCGCTGCTTTCATCCAGCAGAACCAGAGGAATGGGCTCCCCTTTTTGCAGATTATAATCCGCCGCGCAATACCACATCGTCGGCGACGTCCGCAGCACGAGACTCTCAAAATTTGGGGGACAGGCGGTAGCGACAACAAGGTCGACTTCCTGTTGATTGAGCATTTCTAAAATAAACGGGGTGCGTTTAACGCGCACATCGAGCGCTAACTTCGGATAAACCGAACTAATGCGGTTTAAAAGGAAGGGCAAAATGGTATCGGCTGACTCATCCGAAGCGCCAATCGTCAGCACCCCTTGCAGGCTGCTAAACATTAATGATGTGCATGCTTCATCGTTGAAGCGAAGAATTTTTCGCGCATAGCCAAGCAACTGAATGCCATGTTCAGTCAATAATTTATTACGACCGTGGCGTGCGAACAGCTCTTTTCCCACCAGCTGTTCCAGGCGCTGCATCTGCTGGCTTACTGCCGATTGCGTTCGGCATACCGCCGCCGCCGCCGCTGCAAAGGTATTCAGATCGGCAACCGCCACAAAGGTCCGGAGCAGATCGAGGTCAAGATTAAGGATCGGACGATTTGCATTTATCATATTGTTATTCACTGTCAGGTTACGCTACCAGGCGGCCTTGGTTTAAAAGCTATGTGTCGTAAAGAAGGCAATTCCATTTGGCGTGCGCATCCGGCTTCGATCAACAAGGGCAAACTACTCTTATTTTCCGAGGTTATTGCAGCACGAAAATCCGGCTAAGCTTACTTTTAATAAATAAAGTTAATGCCATACATTCAAATATTTTGCACATTCATCCGGTATATTTAATTAAATTACTGGCGGTGCACTTGAATTTTTACCGATTGGCTACAGCGAGGCCATTAGGGGCTTTCCTCTTATATGAAAGCCACGTTATGCTGAAGCTAAGCACCGCTCGGGAATATCGATAAGAAACAATTAAGTATCACGATAAACTGGCGAAACAGGTGTGATACCCGGCAGAGACGCCAGGGAATCGACATCAGTAACCAGGTCATACTATCTCATATTGAGGATTTTTTTAATAGCCTACGCAAATTATCGAAGTATTCCTAATAAGCTGTTTATAAATACATACTTAATAAAGGCAACGTTAAAAGTTATATTAAATAAACTTTATTATTTCTTATTATTAAAAGCGCAAAACGTAACAAAGGATTCACAACAATAGCCGCTTTTTACCGGTCATTTCCAGGATTGATGAGCAGGGTTAATATTCATTTTTTTAGAGTGATCGCCGCTTAACGTGACCCGAAGAGAGAAAATAGGGCTTGCGTCCGCCGCGATTGTTATAACTTACCATAAAACCATCATTAACCAGGTTAATAATCTGCAAACAAAAAATAATTTAGACATTTAATTCGCAAAATTCAATCGCTAAAGCTTCTTTTTTAAACAAACCGCTTTTGAAGAATAGAAGAAACCTAACGACTTCGCACTTCAAAAGCCGTAACGGGAGGAGTACATTGTCGCCACCCGTTTCCACGGCAGGACGCGGGATAACATTGAAGGTCAGATCCATGTCACCCATCGAAAAATCCAGCAAACTTGATAATGTCTGTTACGACATCCGCGGCCCGGTGCTTAAAGAAGCAAAGCGTCTGGAAGAGGAAGGCAATAAAGTCCTGAAACTCAATATCGGCAACCCTGCCCCATTCGGGTTCGACGCCCCGGATGAAATACTCGTCGATGTGATTCGCAACCTGCCCACCGCGCAGGGCTATAGCGATTCAAAAGGTCTCTATTCCGCCCGTAAAGCTATCATGCAGCATTATCAGGCGCGGGGAATGCGCGATGTGACCGTAGAGGATATCTACATCGGCAATGGGGTGTCTGAACTGATCGTTCAGGCTATGCAGGCGCTGCTTAACAGCGGTGATGAAATGTTAGTGCCGGCGCCGGATTACCCGTTATGGACGGCGGCCGTCTCTCTCTCCAGCGGTAAAGCGGTGCATTACTTGTGTGATGAATCCTCCGACTGGTTCCCGGACCTGGACGACATTCGCGCAAAAATCACTCCCCGCACGCGCGGCATCGTTATCATCAACCCGAATAACCCCACCGGCGCAGTCTATTCAAAAGAGTTACTGCTGGAAGTGGTCGAAATTGCGCGCCAGCATAATCTCATAATTTTTGCGGACGAAATTTACGACAAAATTCTTTATGACGACGCAGAACACCACTCTATCGCCGCGCTGGCGCCGGATCTGCTGACTGTCACTTTTAACGGGTTATCGAAAACTTACCGCGTCGCGGGTTTCCGTCAGGGCTGGATGGTGCTGAACGGACCGAAAAAGCATGCCAAAGGCTATATCGAAGGGCTTGAGATGCTTGCCTCGATGCGACTGTGCGCTAATGTGCCGGCGCAACATGCGATTCAGACCGCGCTTGGCGGCTACCAGAGCATCAGCGAATTTATCGTGCCGGGCGGACGGCTATACGATCAGCGCAACCGCGCCTGGGAATTGATCAATGATATTCCAGGAGTCAGCTGCGTGAAACCGCGCGGCGCGCTCTATATGTTCCCAAAGATTGACGCTAAGCGCTTTAATATCCACGACGACCAGAAAATGGTGCTGGACTTTCTGTTGCAGGAAAAAGTGCTGCTGGTACAAGGCACTGCGTTCAACTGGCCGTGGCCGGACCATGTGCGCATCGTTACCTTGCCGCGTATCGATGAGCTGGATTTAGCCATTACTAAATTCGGCCGTTTCCTTTCGGGTTACCATCAGTAAAACGTTCAGGGGAAGATTTGCATCTTCCCCCGCCTCCCTCCACAATGGTTTTTTGTCGCGGTAACAGACAGAGCCCATTATGAATCAGAGTCACTTCTTCGCTTATCTTTCCCGTCTTAAACTTATCAATCGCTGGCCGCTGATGCGCAACGTGCGTACGGAAAATGTCTCCGAGCACAGTCTGCAGGTGGCGATGGTGGCGCACGCCCTGGCGGTGATTAAGAACCGCAAGTTTGGCGGCGAGCTGAATGCTGAGCGTATTGCTCTGCTGGCGATGTATCACGACGCCAGCGAAGTGTTGACCGGCGATTTGCCGACGCCGGTAAAATATTTCAACACGCAAATCGCCCATGAGTACAAGGCCATCGAGAAGATTGCCCAACAAAAACTGGTGGAGATGGTGCCGGAAGAACTGCGCGATCTTTTCGCGCCGTTGATTGATGAGCACCATTACAGCGATGAAGAAAAAGCAGTAGTAAAACAGGCGGATGCGCTATGCGCTTATCTGAAATGCCTTGAAGAGCTCTCTGCCGGCAACAACGAATTTTTACTGGCAAAAAGCCGCCTGGAAAAAACGCTTGATGAGCGGCGCAGCGCCGAAATGGACTATTTCATTGAGATGTTTGTCCCAAGCTTCCATCTTTCGCTGGATGAGATAAGCCAGGACTCCGCGCTTTAATCCGCTGCCCGCTTCAGAAAGGGAACAACAGCGGGATCATCACTACGCAGATGATCATCACCATCAGCGTAAAGGGTACGCCGAGTTTCACAAAATCGCTGAATGAGTAACGCCCCGGCCCCAACACCAGCGTATTGACGGGCGACGAGACCGGGGTCATAAAGGCGGCGGATGCCGCCATCGCCACCGCCATAGCGAAAGGATAAGGCGATACGCCCATGGATTTCGCCGCCGCTAACGCGACAGGGGCCATCAGCACAGCCGTCGCGGTATTGGAGATAAACAGCCCCGTCGCCGCGCACAAAACAAACAGACACGCCAGCATCGCCTGAGGACCATAACCGCCGCCGAGCTCCATCAGCCCGCGTACCACCAAGTCGACGCCACCGGTTTTTTGCAGCGCCAGCGCAAAAGGCATCATGCCGACGATAAGAATAATGCTCGGCCAATGGATCGCCTTATAAGCGCTTTGCAAATCGATACAGCGAAATTTGCCCATCAGCAGACAGGCGATGATCGCGGCGATGGGGTTGGGAATTTCATCGGTCAACATCATCGCCACCATAAGCGCCAGGCAAAAAATAGCATGCGGCGCCTGGCTATGGGCGGGCGAGGCATCGCTTTCCTCTACCGGCAAATTAAGCACCAGGAAGTCATGGCCCCTGCCCCCTAGCTTGCTGATGAGTTTCCAGTCTCCGACTACCAGCAAGATATCGCCAAGCATCAGCGGCTCATCAACGATGGCGCCTTTCAGCGCCGCGCCGTCTCGCCGCAGCCCTACGACATTCAGCCCATAACGTGTGCGAAAACCGATTTCGCGCACGCTTTTACCAATGATTTCCGATTCCGGTATCAGCGACACTTCCGCCATCCCGACATCCAGCGCCTGGTCAGAGAAATATTCGCCGCGCAGGATCATCGGTTCAAGCTGCTGTTCGCTGCAAAACTGACGCAGGTCCACTTCAGGGTCGGACATATCTATCAGCAGCACGTCGCGGGCGCGAAACTCCGTGACGCCCGTCACGTTTACGATAACCCGGCGAAAGCGCCGCCAGCGCTCAAGGCCAATCACATTCGCACCATAGCGCTCGCGCAATTTCAAATCGTCCAGCCGATGGCCGACCATCGGCGAACCCGGACGAATCGCCAGCCGGCGGGCGCGGCCCGTAAGATGATAATCTTTAATCAGATCGCGAAAGGTGCGGCGTTTCCAGCTTGCCTGGTCTGCGGCGCCGCTCACTTTGAGCATGAAGCGAAACAGCAGCATGTAGACGATGCCGCAAAGCAGAATCGCCAGCCCAAGCGGCGTGACGTCAAAGAACTCAAACCCTTTAAACCCTTCGCGCAGCAGCTCGCTGTTAACCACCAGATTGGGCGGCGTGGCGACCAGCGTCATCATGCCGCTGATAAGCCCGGCGAAGCTCAGCGGCATCATCAGGCGCGAAGGCGAAATTTTCATGCGCGAGCAGACGCTAAGCACCACCGGAATGAAAATGGCCACGACGCCAGTCGAGCTCATAAACGCACCCAGCCCCGCGACGGTGAGCATAAGCAGGATAAGCATTCTGGTTTCGCTGCTTCCCGCCACGCTCATCAGCCACGAGCCCATTTTGGTGGCGACGCCGGTGCGCACCAGGCCATCGCCGATGATAAACAGCGCGGCGATAAGAATGACGTTAGGATCGCTAAAGCCTGCAAAGGCTTCGTTGAGTGTTAAGGTGCCGCTTAAGACAAACGCGATGATAACCAGCAGCGCCACGGCGTCCATACGCACCTTGCCGGTAGCGAAAAGCGCCACCGCTACCGCCAGCAGACTGAGTACCCAAATCAGTTCACCGTTCACAACCTGTCCTTGTTTTCATGGCGCCCGGTTATGCCGGGTTCAGTGGTTTGCCTGAAAGAGAAGCACGGCGAGAAACCATTTCTCGCCGTGATGGAAGGTTAACAATAACCGGTTCGCGCAGAGGCGATCCGGGGTTACATCATGAATGCGTCTTTTTACTGACGCTAACGGTGCCGTCCGGCATTTTTTCAATCGTCAGCTCATCCAGACGCGTAATGACCAGCGCAGCTTCATCCAGACGCGGCGTGGTTTCAGGCGCGTTTACCGCAATGACGGGCGAACCAGCGGCAAGGCCGGAATGAATGCCCGCCGGGGCATCTTCCACAACCGCGCATTCTTCAGGCGCCAGGCCCAGCAGCTGCGCGCCAAGCAAGTAAGCATCCGGCTCTGGTTTCCCCCGCTTAACCCGCTCCGCCGTGACGAACACTTCCGGCAGCGGCAGCTCGCTTGCCTTACGGCGCGCCGAGGCGACCGGCATTGAACCTGAGGTCACAATAGCCCAGGGAATGTCCGCCTCGTTCAATTGCGCGAGCAGCGCCTTCGCGCCCGGGAGCGCCACAATACCTTCGGTATCGGAAGCTTCAATTTGCTCGAGTCGGGAAAACTCGGCGGCAATCTCCTCTTCACTCCGGCCGGGCATAAAATGGCGCAGCGAGGTAATGGCCTGCTTGCCATGAATAAAGCTTAAAACCTCTTCATGGCTGATGCCGAAACGATCGGCCCAGCTGCACCAGGCGCGCTCAACGGTCGCCAGCGAATCCACCAGCGTACCGTCGAGGTCGAACAAAAATCCTTTACACTTCACATGCAGCTCCCGTCAGGCGTTAGTAATTTGCATAATTTCATTGGCGCTCAGGTGATACTGACGCGGGCAGGACTGCCATACCTTCAGCATGCGCTGGTATTTTTCCCACATCGGGGTTTGCGCATTAAAGCCGTGCGTGCCCGCGTCGAAATGCGTGTAGCGTCCTTCGGTGTTGACCATAAAACGTACGTAGCCGAGGTAACGCGCTTCGGTGGCAGCGTCAAAGCCAAGAAACGTCACGCGGCGCTCGTCAATCGTCTGGTTATCTTTCAGGTTTTCCCGGGAGACGCGTAGCGCGTGATACATTTCCATAATGTCGATAACGGTGCGGCAGGTCTCTTCGGGAAGCTGGCCGAAATCACGATCCAGTTCGCGCATTTGCAGGCCGTAGCCGCGCTCAATAATCGTCTGCAGACGACGATAACGCTCGGCATTATCCGGGTCGAGCATGGTCATCATTTTGTACTGATTCGAGAGGATCAGACGTTGGGCGTTGGTCATTTCCATTATTGACTCCTGAGCGCGTAGCGCGCGCATAAAAGGCCTGAGAGCACAGAAAAAGTGTGCCTTCCTTTATATGCGCAACCCGGGGTCAATTACAAATCATCAAGGAAAGTTTTGTCGAGCTGCTTAAACGCGCGCTTTAACGTATCGGCCAGCGCCTGATAGTCGGGCTTGCCTTCGACCGGCGCCAGCGCCTGTCCCGCCTCCTGCAGCTTGCCGCGCACTTCGTAAAACCATTGCAATACCGAAGGTGGCAACGGCGTGACCGAACGTTTGCCAAGCCACCACAGCCCCTGCATCGGCAGGCTCAGGGCGAATAGCGCGGTCGCGACCGCCGGACCCAGCTGCCCGCCAAGGGCAATTTGCCAACATAACGTAAATACAGCAATCGGCGGCATAAAGCGGATTGCATGGCGGGTGGCGCGGATAACGCGGTTTTCAACAAAGACGGGAGCGAGGCGTTTTTCAAGAGGCCACGTCTTCGCATAGTGCTGCCCACGACGGAACAGACTGAAGAAACTCACCGGGCGATTTTCGGGTGTAGACATGGCGTCACCTCAACTTCAAGTATAAAAAATAAAATAATCGTGCAAGATAACAACTGTACATGACAACGTTCAAAATATTTTGTCAATCCTCGCCGCGATCGAGTATCCTGTGCGCGCCTGTGATGGCGTAGACCGGGCGCCGGACGCTGTCAAACTAATTCATAAAACGCCGTTGCCGAAAAAACGCGCAAAATGGCGTAAACTCATGTGTATTTCTTGTCATGGCAGAATTTTCGCCTGGCATGACGTTAATCATAAATGTCGGCGTCATCTTGCGCTACGCTCAGAGACTCCCTGACGTTTTTTTAGCCACGTATCAATAATAGGTACTTCCATGTCGAGTAAGTTAGTACTGGTTCTCAACTGCGGTAGCTCCTCACTGAAATTCGCAATCATCGATGCTGTTAATGGTGAAGAGTACCTCTCCGGTCTGGCCGAGTGTTTCCATCTTCCTGAAGCCCGCATCAAATGGAAAATGGATGGCGGTAAGCAGGAAGCTGCGCTGGGCGCAGGCGCTGCGCACAGCGAAGCGCTGAACTTCATCGTTAATACTATTCTGGCACAAAAACCTGAACTCTCCGCACAGCTGACCGCAATTGGTCATCGTATCGTACATGGCGGCGAGAAGTACACCAGCTCAGTCGTGATTGACGACTCGGTCATCCAGGGCATCAAAGATGCAGCCTCTTTCGCCCCGCTGCACAACCCGGCTCACCTTATCGGCATCGCTGAAGCGCTGAAGTCTTTCCCGAAACTGGCTAAGAAAAACGTGGCCGTATTTGACACCGCGTTCCATCAGACCATGCCTGAAGAGTCTTATCTCTACGCCCTGCCGTACAAACTGTACAAAGAGCACGGCATCCGCCGTTACGGCGCGCACGGCACCAGCCACTTCTATGTAACCCAGGAAGCGGCCAAAATGCTGAACAAGCCGGTGGAAGAGCTGAATATCATTACCTGCCATCTGGGCAACGGCGGCTCGGTCTCCGCTATCCGTAACGGCAAATGCGTGGATACCTCTATGGGTCTGACCCCGCTGGAAGGTCTGGTGATGGGCACCCGTTCCGGTGACATCGACCCGGCTATCGTATTCCATCTGCACGATGCGCTGGGCATGAGCGTTGATCAGATTAACAAGCTGCTGACCAAAGAGTCCGGCCTGCTGGGTCTGACTGAAGTGACCAGCGACTGCCGCTACGTTGAAGACAACTACGAAGCGAAAGAAGACGCGAAGCGCGCGATGGACGTTTACTGCCACCGCCTGGCGAAATACATCGGCTCCTACACCGCGCTGATGGAAGGCCGTCTGGACGCCGTGGTCTTCACCGGCGGCATTGGTGAGAACGCCGCCATGGTGCGTGAACTCTCCCTCGGCAAGCTGGGCGTGCTCGGCTTTGAAGTCGACCACGAGCGCAACCTGGCCGCCCGCTTCGGCAAGTCTGGCTTCATCAACAAAGAAGGCACCACCCTCGCCGTGGTCATCCCGACCAACGAAGAACTGGTTATCGCTCAGGACGCCAGCCGTCTGACCGCCTGATACCCCACCGCCAGCCTGTGCTGGCGGTGTTGTTTTGTGTCGCGCCAGAGGATTCTGGCCGCAACGAACGAAAGAGGATAAACCGTGTCCCGTACTATCATGCTTATTCCTACCGGAACCAGCGTCGGTCTGACCAGCGTCAGCCTCGGCGTTATCCGCGCTATGGAACGTAAAGGCGTTCGTCTGAGCGTCTTCAAGCCTATCGCCCAGCCGCGTACCGGCGGCGATAAGCTCGATCAGACCACCGCTATCGTGCGCGCCAACAGCAACCTGCCGGCTGCTGAACCGCTGCGTATGAGCCACGTCGAATCGCTGCTTTCCAGCAACCAGAAAGACGTGCTGATGGAAGAGATCATTGCTCGCTTCCACGAGAACACTAAAGACGCTGAAGTGGTGCTGGTGGAAGGCCTGGTGCCGACCCGCAAACATCAGTTCGCCCAGTCGCTGAACTATGAAATCGCCAAGACGCTGAACGCGGAAATCGTGTTCGTGATGTCTCAGGGCACCGACAACCCGGAACAGCTGAAAGAGCGCATTGAACTGACTCGCAGCAGCTTCGGCGGCACGAAAAACGGCAACATTACCGGCGTTATCGTCAACAAGCTGAACGCGCCGGTTGACGAGCAGGGCCGCACCCGTCCGGATCTCTCTGAGATTTTCGACGACTCCACGAAAGCGAAAGTCGTCAGCATCGATGCGCAGCATCTGCAGACCGTCAGCCCGCTGCCCGTACTGGGTGCGGTGCCGTGGAGCTTTGATCTGATAGCCACCCGCGCCATCGACATGGCTCGCCACCTGAACGCCACTATCATTAACGAAGGCGATATCAAAACCCGCCGCGTGAAGTCTGTCACCTTCTGTGCGCGCAGCATTCCGCACATGCTGGAACACTTCCGCCCGGGCTCGCTGCTGGTCACCTCCGCAGACCGTCCGGACGTGCTGGTTGCCGCGTGCCTGGCCGCGATGAACGGCGTGGAGATCGGCGCTATCCTGCTGACCGGCGGCTACGAAATGGACGCCCGCATCAACAAGCTGTGCGAGCGCGCTTTCGCCACCGGCCTGCCGGTGTTTATGGTCAACACCAATACCTGGCAGACCTCGCTCAGCCTGCAGAGCTTCAACCTTGAAGTGCCTGCGGATGACCACGAGCGCATCGAGAAAGTACAGGAATATGTGGCAAGCCACATCAACACCGAGTGGATTGATTCCCTGTCTGCCACTTCCGAGCGCAGCCGCCGTCTCTCTCCGCCGGCGTTCCGTTACCAGCTGACCGAGCTGGCGCGTAAAGCGGGCAAACGCGTTGTGCTGCCGGAAGGCGACGAACCGCGTACCGTAAAAGCGGCTGCCATCTGCGCCGAGCGCGGCATCGCGACCTGCGTATTGTTAGGCAACCCGGATGAGATCAGCCGCGTGGCGGCCGCGCAGGGCGTTGAGCTCGGCACCGGCATCGAAATCGTCGATCCGGAAGTGGTTCGCGAAAGCTATGTCGCCCGTCTGGTTGAGCTGCGTAAGAGCAAAGGCATGACCGAAGCGGTGGCTCGCGAACAGCTGGAAGACAACGTGGTGCTCGGCACGCTGATGCTGGAGCAGGATGAAGTCGACGGCCTGGTTTCCGGCGCGGTACATACCACCGCCAACACCATCCGTCCGCCGCTGCAGATAATCAAAACGGCGCCGGGCAGCTCGCTCGTTTCTTCCGTGTTCTTTATGCTGCTGCCGGAGCAGGTTTACGTTTACGGCGACTGTGCGATCAACCCGGATCCGACCGCAGAGCAGCTGGCGGAAATCGCTATTCAGTCCGCTGACTCCGCTGCCGCTTTCGGCATTGAGCCGCGCGTAGCGATGCTCTCCTACTCCACCGGCAACTCCGGCGCGGGTAGCGACGTTGAGAAAGTACGCGAAGCGACTCGTCTGGCGCAGGAAAAACGCCCGGATCTGATGATCGACGGCCCGCTGCAGTATGACGCCGCGGTAATGGCGGACGTCGCGAAGTCCAAAGCGCCGAACTCGCCGGTTGCGGGTCGCGCTACCGTGTTCATCTTCCCGGATCTGAACACCGGCAACACCACGTACAAAGCCGTACAGCGTTCCGCAGACCTGATCTCCATCGGGCCGATGCTGCAGGGTATGCGTAAGCCGGTAAACGACCTGTCCCGCGGCGCGCTGGTTGACGATATCGTCTACACCATCGCCCTGACCGCGATTCAGGCTTCCCAGCAGTAATCTGCTGCGGCAACGAAAAAGGCAGCCACCTGGCTGCCTTTTTTATTTTCTGCAAAACGTCGCGATTACGCTTCTTCCGCCTTGCTGGATTCGGTATTGGCGTTACGGCTGAGCCACAGCGCCAGCGCTTTTAAGGTATCCGGCGTGAACTCATCGCAGCGAGCGGTGATCTCTTCCGGCGACATCCAGCACACCTCGCTGATTTCACTCTCCTGCAGCGCGAACGGACCGTGGGTTACACAGCTGAACAGTCCGCCCCAGACGCGGCAGTTTTCATCTTCGAAATAGAACTGCCCGTGTTCAGCGAAAGGCACGCCTGCGATGCCAAGCTCCTCTTCCGCTTCGCGGCGGGCGCTTTCCAGCAGCGCTTCATCCGCCTGAACCACGCCGCCTGCGGTGGCGTCGAGCATGCCAGGCAGGAAATCTTTGGTTTCTGTGCGGCGCTGCACGAGGATTTTGCCCATCCCGTCGTGCACCACGATATACGTCGCGCGGTGACGCAGCCGTTCGGCGCGCATCTGTTCGCGGCTCGACTGCGCGATCACCTCATTGTCCTCGTTGACAATATCCACCCATTCCGTGCCTGCCAAATGACTCTGCTCCACCATCGGGAAACCTTCTCGCTAAGCGCTCTTACGGCGCGTTTATGATTAATAGCTCAACTTACGGGTTAATTGAAATCTGCGCAATCACCGCAGAATTATCCAGCGCATTAATGCTCAAAACGTCATCTTCCAGCATGCCATAGCTCGCGGCGAAGCCCCCTTTGGGAATGCTGACGGAGCCTGGGTTGAAGAAGATGATATCGTTACGGCGCTCCGCCACCGGAATATGCGTGTGTCCTGAGACAAATACATCGCCTGCCCCCAGCGGCGGCAAGTTTTCCGGGTGATAGAGATGACCGTGAGTCAAAAACAGACGCTGCTTTTCGAGCAGTATCTGCTGCCAGGGCGCGGTAATGGGGAATTGCAACAGCATCTGATCCACTTCGCTGTCGCAGTTGCCGCGCACGCAAAGAATTCTATCCGCCAGCGTGTTGAGCCGTTCGGCCACTTCCGCTGGCGCGTAACCTTCCGGCAGCGCATTGCGCGGGCCGTGATAAAGCAAATCGCCAAGCAGAATAAGCCAGCGGGCGCCGCTCTGCCCGAATAAGGCAAGGAGGCGTTCGGTAGCCGGTAGCGAACCATGAATATCCGATGCAATCATCAGTTTCATAACTCACCTTTGTAAGTCTGTATTCGGTTGGCGAATGATAGCGTATCCCGCCTGGCTTATCAGCCCGGATGCTTCGCAGAGAGTGCGATAAAACGCTGAACGGAAGCCCGTTGCCACTGAAACGCCGCATAATCCGCCAACCGTTCCGGCACCGCATCGCCATTAAGCACGAGGCGGTTGAGCATGAGCGCTAAATCGGTGTCGGCAATCGACCATTCGCCGAACAGGTTCTGCTGCCCTTCCACCAGCAACGACTGGGCAAGCGCGAAGAGTTTGTCCGCCGCCCGGCGACCCGCCTCGCTTAAAGGCGCTTTTTTCTCGCCGGCAAACACCACTTCCGTGGGTCGCTCTTCGCGTATCGGCATCAGATCGCTGCGCAGCCACGCCTGCACCTGCCGTGCGCGGGCGCGCTTTTCCAGCTCATGCGGATAAAGGCGGCTCCAGACCGGCGGGGCGAAACGCTCTTCCAGATATTCAGCAATCGCGGAGGATTCGCTAAGAAAAAAATCGCCCACCTGCAACAGCGGCACCCGGCGGGTTGAGTCAAAGCCTCGCCAGCCGGGCTTGAGATGCTCTCCACTCGACAAATCGATGGTTTTCAGCGAGAAATCAAGCCCCTTTTCCTGAAGCGCCACGTAAACGGACATAACGTACGGACTAAAGTAATTGGCATCGGACCATAGCGTAATAGCAGGTGTGGACATATTTCCTCGCAGGCTTCAGGGGTAAAATTAAAAAATATACAGCAAAACATCGGGCTGTCACCTGCCAGAACCCCCCACGTCACCTGCGTGCGCACGCTTTGCGCCTATACTTGGCGGAAGAGGAATTTTCATTACGTTCTGACGGGAGTTGTTATGATCGATCTGTACTACGCGCCTACCCCGAACGGTCACAAAGTGACGCTGTTTCTGGAGGAAGCTGAACTCGATTATCGCCTGCACCGCGTGGATATCAGCAAAGGAGAGCAGTTCAAACCCGAATTTCTCGCCATTTCGCCCAATAATAAAATTCCGGCCATTATCGACCACGCCCCCGCCGACGGCGGCGGCCCGCTGAGCATTTTCGAATCCGGCGCCATTTTGCTCTATTTAGCAGAGAAAACCGGCAAGCTGCTGAGTCCTGAACTGCGCGAGCGGCAGGCGACCCTGCAGTGGCTCTTCTGGCAGGTAGGCGGCTTCGGCCCGATGCTTGGGCAAAATCACCACTTTAATCATTTCGCGCCGCAACCGGTGCCCTACGCTATTGAACGGTATCAGGTGGAGACGCAGCGCCTGTATGGCGTGCTCAACAAACGGCTGGAGAAGACGCCCTGGCTCGGCGGCGACGGCTACAGCATCGCGGATATCGCCGCCTATCCGTGGGTGATGTCTCACGAGCGCCAGCGTATCGATCTCAACACCTATCCGGCAGTCAATAACTGGTTTACCCGCATTCAGAACCGCCCGGCCACGGAGCGCGCCTGGAAACGCGCGGAAACCGTCTGACAATGCGCGCCCGGCATGGGCGCGCTTCGCTTCCTCCTGTATGATAGGCGCCACTTAGCCCCACGGAGGAAACCGGCATGACACAGCAGCCAGACGCCATTATTCGCGTCAAAAACCTGCGCCTGCGCACTTTTATCGGTATTAAAGAAGAAGAGATAGCAAACCGACAGGATATCGTCATTAACGTGACGATCCACTATCCGGCGGAGAAAGCGCGCGCCAGCGAAGACATCAACGACGCGCTGAACTACCGCACCATTACCAAGCAGATAATTCAGCATGTCGAGAGCAACCGCTTCTCCCTGCTGGAGAAATTAACCCAGGATGTGCTCAATATCGCGCGCGATCACGCCTGGGTCACCTATGCTGAAGTGGAGATAGATAAACTTCACGCGCTGCGTTACGCCGATTCCGTCTCAATGACCATGAGCTGGCGACGCTAAGCGCAACCGGGAGGTTGCATGAATATCCTGATAACTGGCGGCACCGGCCTGATTGGCCGTCACCTTGTGCCGCGCCTGCTGGAGCTGGGTCACCACGTCACCGTCGTCACTCGCGATCTCAACAAAGCCCGCGCCACGTTCGACGCCCGCGTCAATCTGTGGAAGGGGCTTACCGATCATGAAAACCTCGACGAGTTTGACGCCGTCATTAACCTTGCGGGCGAGCCGATAGCCGACAAGCGCTGGACGGAGGCGCAAAAGCAGCGGTTGTGCCAGAGCCGCTGGCAGACAACCCAGCGGCTGGTGGAGATGTTTCACGCCGGCGAAAACCCGCCAGAGGTGTTGATTTCCGGCTCCGCTACAGGATATTACGGCGATCTGGGCGAAGTGGTGGTAAATGAAGACGAGCCGCCGCATAACGAATTCACCCATAAACTCTGCGCCCGCTGGGAGCAAATCGCCTGCGGGGCGCAGAGCGACAAAACCCGCGTCTGCCTGCTGCGCACCGGCGCGGTGCTGGCGCCGAAAGGCGGCATGCTTGGCAAACTGGTGCCGCTTTTTCGCGCCGGTCTCGGCGGGCCTATCGGCAGCGGCCGTCAGTATCTCGCCTGGATCCACGTTGATGACATGGTCAACGCCATCCTCTGGCTGTTGAACAACGACCTGCGCGGGCCGTTCAATATGGTCTCCCCTTATCCGGTTCGCAACGAGCAGTTCGCGCATGCGCTCGGCCACGTGCTGCACCGCCCCGCCTTTATGCGCGCGCCGGCAAGCGCCGTGCGCCTGATCATGGGCGAATCCGCCGTGCTGGTGCTGGGCGGCCAGCGCGCGCTGCCGAAGCGGCTTGAAGAGTCCGGCTTCGGCTTTCGCTGGTATGACCTGGAAGAAGCGCTGCATGATGTGGTGCGGTGAAAAAAGGGCCACTTACGTGGCCCGGCATTCAGATACGTTGTTCAGCGTAGGCGTCGGCGGCTTTCGCCGCTTTTGAGGCGCGTTTCGGCTGTGGAACGTTGATAATGAAAGTCAGCACGCCCGCAAAAACGTACAGCCCGGTATAGGCCCATACTACGCCTTCTATATCGAAGAAAGGCAAAATGAGCGATGCGATCGCGGGGGCGAGAAAGTTACTCATGCCAGCGGACAAGTTATAAATCGATACCGCAGCGCCCTTGTGATGCGGCTCAAGCGTCGGGAACACTGCCGTCATCGGCACAAAGGCGGCGACGAAAATCCCCAACATAACCGCCGGGATCAGCGCCATCGCGAAGTTGTGTCCCGCCCAGAGCGGCAGGTAGTAAAAGGTCAGGCTGGAGACCGCCATGCCCAGACAGCCAAACCAGCGCACCTGACGGATCCAGCCGATATACTCACCGGTAATCCCCCATATAATGTTGGTAAAAATCGTTACGAAGAAGAACACTGCCCAGATTTGCAGCCATTCGGAAATGGTGAAGCCAAGACGGTCAACGAACAGCAGCGGCATAATGATGGCAAAACCGAAAAGCGACAGCGTGTTAATAATACGAATCAGGCAGGCGTAAAAAATGTCGCGGTTGGTAAACAGAATGGTCGCCGCCCGGCTCAACTCGGCCATTTTCTCTTTCATCGGCAAATTTACCCGCGAGCGGTCCACCGGCACGGTGCGCAGACTAATAAACGCGGTGATGCCGCCCAGCGCAACCCAACCAATGGCCATCCACAGCGTGCCGGTTTCGCCTATCATCGGAATGGTAAAACTTGGCAGATAGCTTCCCACCACGCCAATACCGACCGAGTACATCGCCCAGAACCAGCCCGTCGCCGCCGCCAGCTTCTCACGCGGCAGTACCTGTACCAGCATCATCATAAAAGAGTAAATAAACAGCGGATAAGCCAGCCCGCGGATGCCGTAAAACAGCAGCATTAAAGGATAATTGCGCAGTCCTAAGCCGAGCGCCATAAACAACGCATGCATCACAATCCACAGCACAAAGCCGATCAGCATCGCTTTTTGCGGGGTGATAAGCTCCGCGACGACGCCCGATGCCCAGGCCGCCAGCGCGGCGGCAAAGCCGTAAACGGCAAAAACCATCGCCGATTGCGCCGGGCTGAACCCGAGATCGGTAATGTGTTTGGATAAAAACGCCATCTCAAAGCCATCACCGCTCATGAAGATGGCAATAGCGATAAACCCCCACAGCAAATGTCTGGGCAGGCCAAACCAGTATTGTTGAGATTGCATAACACCGTCCTCTTAATTTGGGTACAGGTAGACCGGAAACGACGACGGTTTCCGGGTCGTTTGTCTTAATTAGTCGGGTAATAATTCGCGGGCCTGCTGCTGCTGTTGATAAAGCAGGCGGAACAGAGCCAGCCGCTGCGCAAGCCAGGGATGACGCGCATCATCGGGTTCAAAGGCGTGTAAGACGGGCGGCTTGCGGCAGACCTTTTGCTCTTCGCCTCCTTTCGCCAGCCAGCCGAGCCGCGCCGCGCCAAGCGCGCCCGAGGAGCTTGCAGGATGAGTTACCACGCGCACCTGCAGCACATCGGCGATAAGTTGCGCCCAGAGCGGGCTGCGCGCCCCTCCGCCTGTCAGGCTGCAGCACGTAATGGTATCCCGGGCCGTTCCCAGCACCGCCATGCCATCAGCCAGGCCGAAGGTAACCCCTTCAATCACCGCGTACCCTAATAGCGCGCGACAGGTTTCATGTCGCAGGTTAAAGAAGCTGCCGGTGGCGTGGGGATCGTTATGCGGCGTCCGTTCGCCGCTCAGATAGGGCAGAAAGATCGGCGCCCGCCTTTTTTCCTCATCAGAAAGACGCGCCATCTCCGCCATCAGTTGGCTTTCCGTAACGCCCAACAGGTTACATATCCAACGCAGACAGCTTGCGGCGCTGAGCATAACGCTCATCTGGTGCCAGCGCGCCGGCAGAGCATGGCAAAACGCATGTACTCCGGATGTTGGGTCCGCCTGAAGCGCATCGTTGACGACAAAAATGACACCCGAGGTGCCAAGCGAGATCAGCGCATCACCAGGGTTTATTGCCCCCACGCCCACCGCCGACGTGGCGTTATCGCCGCCGCCGCCCGCTATCACGACATCCGCGCTGAGTCCCCATTCCGTCGCGAGTGAAGCCCGCAACACGCCGCTCACCGCACTGCCCTCCACCAGGCGCGGCATTTGTTCACGACGCAGGTCAGTTGCCGCCAGCAGCGTTTCTGACCAGTCGCGTTTTGCTACATCAAGCCACAGCGTGCCTGCCGCATCGGAAGGATCGGAGACAAATTCGCCGCTCAGGCGCCAGCGTAAGTAATCTTTTGGCAGCAGAACCTTATCAACCTTTTGGAATATTTCTGGCTCATGGCGCGCCACCCAGAGCAGCTTCGGGGCGGTAAACCCCGGCATGATCATGTTGCCGCTTATCGCCATCATTTCCGGGTGGCGCACGCGCAGGTCATCGCACTCCGGGGCGCTGCGCGTGTCATTCCACAAAATGCAGGGACGCAATACGTTTCCACGCTTATCCAGTAATACGGCTCCGTGCATCTGGCCCGAAAGTCCTATGGCGCGCACAGAAGACCAGGCCTGCGGCGCCTGATGACGTAACGCTGCCACAACCTGGCAGGTCGCCTGCCACCAGGCGTGCGGATCCTGTTCCGCCCAGTGCGGGTGCGGACGCTGTACCGTCAGCGTCGCATGCTGCGACGCCACGATTTCCCCCTGCTCATCCAGCAGCAAGGCTTTAAGCTCTGAAGTGCCAATATCAATGCCGAGGTACATAGCGCCTCCCGTCAGGCTGTCAGCGGTTGTCCGGTGGTTTCTTCTACCCATTCCTCTAACCGAGCGACGGTACGTTTCATCAGCGCATGGAACGAGGGCTGATGCGCCAGCTCGCCGAACAGCGCTTCGTTGGCGGTAAACGCTTTTAAGGGATCGGGGCTTGCGAAAAGCGCGGCCATCAGCGCGGGCTGCATTACGCCATCCTGATATTCGTAAGGCAGTTGCCCCTGCGCCCAGCGCCGCAGGAACAGGAAGAAAAGCGCAGGCAACACCGCGCTGGCTCGCGGTTCGTGGCCTCGCGCATAGCAAGCGATAAGCGTAGGCGTCACCATGCCCGGAATTTTTGACAGCCCATCGGCAGCTACGCGTTGGTTGGTGTCTTTGATGTAGGGGTTGCTAAAACGGGCCAGCACCACATCCCGGTATTGCGCTAAATCAAGCGTACCAGGTGTGAGAGAAGGAATGACATCCTGCGAAACATAGTCCCATGCCATTTGCCGTATGGCGGGCTCGCGGGTGCTTTCGTCAATATAAGAAAGCCCTGCCAGCGTTCCCGCCCAGGCGATGCAACTATGCGTGGCGTTAAGGATGCGGATTTTCGCCTCTTCCCACGGCAGGACGGAATCGACGAGCTCAACGCCGGCTTTTTCCAGCGCCGGGCGGCCGGCGATAAAGTCATCTTCTATCACCCACTGGATAAACGATTCGCCCATGACAGGCGCACGGTCTGCCATGCCGGTCGCGGCTTTTACCCGCTCCGCTACATCGGCAGTGGGACGTGGCGTAATGCGGTCGACCATGGTATTGGGGGAGGTCGTCTGGCGATTCACCCACGCATAAAGCGCGGTTTCTTCTTTTGCTTTCAGGAATGAGAGAAAGCCGTGACGAAAACGTTCGCCATTGTGACGCAGGTTATCGCAATTCAACAGTGTGACGGGCGCGCCGCCTTCGGCCATACGCTGTTTAAGTATGCGGGTAAGCGCGCCATACAGAGTGCGGATTTCCCCTTTCAGGTCCGCCTGAATATCGGCCTGCTCGCTATCGAGCTCGTGCTCCGGCGTAAGATAATAACCGCCTTCGGTAACGGTGAAGGCAATAACGCGGGTCTCTTCGCTGGCGCCCTGCTTCACCAACTCGCTAATTTCGCTATCCCACTTCAGTACTTTCCGTACAGAGGTGATTTTTTCGTAGCGGCGGTCGCCTTGCGGGGACACTGTCTCCAGCATGTATTCGCCGTTTTGCGCCGCGAGCCGCTCCAGCAGGTCGCGCGCATCGTCACGCACATTGCCCAATGCGATAGTCCAGCTATCGTCGCCCTGTTCAATAAGCTTATGCAGATACCAGGCCTGATGCGCCCGATGAAAAGACCCGGCGCCAATATGCATCCAGACAGACTGAGCAGCCATACAACCTCCAATTTAAACATTTGCCATCTAATTGAGCATTTGCCCGTTTGTTATATGGTAGTTGCGACCCCGGAAACTATTCAGCGACAACCATCACAAAATGGTCATTTGCTCTTTAACGTGACAATTGCCCGGCTAACAAAACATAGCGTCAGGCCGTAAACTAGCGGCAGAAAAATTGAGGAGCGGGCATGAACAAAGAAGAGAAAAAACAGGAGCTGGCGGCGCGCGCCGCATGGATGTATTACGTGGCGGGATTAACGCAGCAGGAGATTGCTCAGTCGCTGGGGCTTTCTCGCCAGGTCGCCCAGAGATTAGTATCTACCGCCCGCGAGCAAGGCATGGTGAGCGTTAAGATTGCGCATCCGGTTACCCATTGTCTTGCCCTGGCGCAGGCGCTGAGCGCAAAGTTCGGGCTAACGCTTTGCCGCGTGGTTCCTTCAGGCCAGCTTGATGATGACGCCGTACAGCAGATGCTGGCGGTAGAAGGCGCAGAAGTGATGTCGCAGTTTATTAGCGAAGACACACCGCACACCTTCGGCATCGGTTCAGGTAAAACCTTGCGCGCCATTATCGATGCCCTGCCCTGGACAGAGCGCCCGCAGCATCACTGCGTTTCTATGATTGGCGCTATCGCGCGGGATGACTCAGGCACGCGCTACGATGTGCCGCTGAAAATGGCGGAAAAAATGCAAGGAAAATATTTCTTTATTCCCGCGCCGCTCTATGCCGACAGCCCTGACGATCGTGAAATGTGGTGCCGACATCAGGTTTATCAGCGCGTCACTCAACGCGCATTAAACGCCAGCGTCATCTTCCTTGGCATCGGCGAGGTTTCGCCAGGCTGCCCCCTGAATGCGGAAGGATTTATTACCGATCAACAGGTCAGCGACCTGCAAAGCAAAGGCGCCGCAGGCGAAATGCTCGGCCATTTTTTCAACCAGCAAGGAGAGCGAATCTACAGTGAACTGGATGCGCTGTTGACCAGCGTGCCGCTTGAGGCGAACACCACACGAAATATTATCGGCTTCGCGGGCGGCGAGCGTAAGTTTGCCGCCATTCGCGCGGCTGTGGCGGGGCGCTGGGTAAACGGACTGGTGACGGATGAAGCCACGGCGAACCGGCTGCTGTCGCTGTGATAAAGGCTGCCGGGCAAGCCGGCAGCCTGCATATTACTTCAGCGACCCTTTCAGAAACTGTTGCAGGCGCTGGCTTTTCGGGTTGCCGAAGAGTTCGTCCGGCGCCCCCTCCTCTTCAATTTTTCCCTGATGCAGGAAGATAACGTGGGTGGAAACGTGGCGGGCAAACTCCATCTCATGGGTCACCACCACCATCGTTTTCCCCTCTTCGGCGAGTTGCTGCATAATGCGCAACACTTCGCCCACCAGCTCCGGGTCGAGCGCGGAGGTGGGTTCGTCGAACAACAGCACTTCCGGCTCCATCGCCAGCGCGCGGGCGATGGAAACGCGCTGCTGCTGGCCGCCTGAGAGGTGCACCGGGTATTTGCCCTGGGCGCGCTCGTCAATACCTACCTTAGCGAGGTATTTCAGCGCGCGTTCGCGGGCTTCGTGCTTGCTTAAGCCCAACACCTGGATCGGCGCTTCCATTACGTTCTCCAGCACCGTCATGTGGCTCCAGAGATTAAAGTGCTGGAACACCATGGTCAGGCGGGTGCGCAGCAACCTAAGCTGATTTTTGTCCGCCACCTTAAGCTGGCCATCTTTATCGCGCACCAGCGTAATGTTCTGGTTATTAACGACGATAGACCCTTCGCTCGGCTTTTCGAGGAAGTTAATGCAGCGCAGGAATGTGCTTTTCCCGGAGCCGGAAGAGCCGATGATGCTGATAACATCCCCGGCGTTCGCTTTCAGCGAAACCCCTTTCAGCACTTCATGTTCGCCGTAGCGTTTGTGCAGATCGGTAACGTTTAATTTATTCTCAGACATGCGTGATCACTCAGTGCGACGAGGAAACGGGTTTAACGTGCCCCAGCCAGCGCTTTTCCGCCTTGCGGAAGAGGCTAATCAGAACATAAGAAATTATCAGATAGAGCACCGCGGCAATGCCAAAGGCGGTGAACGGCTGATAGGTAGCGGAGTTGATGTCGCGGGCTATCTTCAGCAGGTCCGGCACCGTGGCGGTAAAGGCCAGCGCCGTAGAGTGCAGCATCAGGATCACTTCGTTGCTGTAAGCCGGCAGCGCGATGCGCAGCGCCGAAGGCAGAATAATGCAGCGATACATTTTCACGCGCGAAAAGCCGTAGGCGCGCGCCGCTTCGATTTCGCCGTGCGGCACGGAACGAATGGCGCCGGCGAAAATCTCCGTGGTATAGGCGCAGGTGTTAAGCGTCAGCGCCAGCACCGTACAGTTCAGCCCGCTGCGAAAGAAGGCGTTGAGCAGCTCGGTGCCCTTCACCACCTCAAGCGTATACATGCCGGAGTAGAACACCAGCAGCTGGACATAGAGCGGCGTACCGCGGAACACATAGGTAAACAGCCAGATGGGGAACTGAATAAACTTATTGCTGGAGACGCGGCCAATTGCCAGAAACAGCGCCAGAATGCCGCCCATCACCACGGAAGCGATCAGCAGCCAGAGCGTGATGGCCACGCCGGTAAAGCGGTAACCGTCGGTCCACAGCAAGGATTTCCAGTATTCCTGAATAATCTCGATCACAGGTCTGCCCTCTTCACGCCCACGCTGTAGCGGCGCTCAAGCAGCAGCAGCACGCCGTTTGACACGGTAGTAAACACCAGATAGATAACCCCGCAGACAATCGCGAAGTAGAACGGCTGCCAGGTGCTTTTCCCGGCAAGCTGGGTCGCTTTGACCACATCTTCCAGCCCCAGCAGGGAAACCAGCGCCGTGGCTTTTAAAATCACCTGCCAGTTGTTGCCGATGCCCGGCAGCGCGTAACGCATCATGGCCGGAAACAGAATGCGGCGAAAGGTTTGCGAGCCCGTAAAGCCAAAAGCGGTCGCCGCCTCGATATGCCCTTTCGGCACCGCCATATAGGCGCCGCGGAACGTTTCGGTAAAGTACGCGCCGTAGATAAAGCCCAGCGTAATAATGCCCGCGACCATCGGGTCGATATCAAACTGATCCATTCCCATCGCGTCGGTAACGGTGTTGAGGGCAATCTGCAGGCCATAGAAAATCAGCAGCATCAGCACCAAATCCGGTACGCCGCGAATAAGCGTGGTATAGCCTTCGAACACCAATGCCAGCGGACGGTTGCGGGAAAGCTTCGCGCCCGCGCCGACAAGGCCAATAATAACGGAAAGGATGACGGAGCTTATCGCCAGTTCAAGCGTGACGATGGCCCCCTGTAAAATCACTTCTGAAAACCCATACAACATGCTGCCAGTCCTGTCGTCAGTGCGGTCTTTGCGGGTAACGCGTTTCGCCTTGCCGCTGACGTTAAGAGAAAGGCCCGCAAGCCTTTCTCCTTAAACGTGCTGCTACAGGCGAACGTTAGTCACCGTATACGTTGAAATCAAAATACTGCTTCGCCAGCTTGTCGTAGGTGCCGTCGGCGCGCATTTGCGCAAACGCCTTATTCAGCGCTTCGCGCAGCTCGTTATCTTCTTTACGCAGCCCCATGCCGGTGCCCACGCCGAACAGTTTCTCGTCTTTAATGGACGGGCCGCCGAACTGGTAGTTTTTGCCGATGGGCTGCTTGAGGAAGCCTTCGCTGGCAGCCACCTCATCCTGGAACGCGGCGTCGATGCGGCCCGCCGTCAGGTCGGCGTAAATATTGTCCTGCCCCTGGTAGGAGACAATCTCAACCCCTTTCGGCGCCCAGTGCACATTGCCGTACGTCTCCTGCGTGGTGCCCTGCAGCACGCCCACGCGTTTGCCTTTCAGCGCCTCAAGAGTGGGCTGAATGGGCGAGCCTTTGGCCACCACCAGGCGAGAATCGGCGGCGTAAAGCTTGTCGGTGAAGGCGATTTCCTGCTGGCGCTTCTCAGTAATGGAGAGCGAAGACATGATGGCGTCGATTTTTTTCGCTTTCAGCGAAGGGATGAGCGCATCAAGCGGGTTCTCCACAAAGGTGCACTGCGTCTGAATACGCTTGCAAAGCTCTTTCGCCAGATCGATATCAAATCCCACCAGTTCGCCCTGCGCGTTTTTGGATTCAAAAGGCGCGTAAGTGGGGTCGGTACCGATACGTAATTTTTGGGGGATCGCGGCGAAGGCAATGGAAACGCTGGAAAAAGCCAGCACCAGAGAAAGCGATAACAGCCGTTTTTTCATATTAATCCTCAGTAAACGCGCAATGGACACTTTTTATAACCTGGAAGGTGCAGTTATCGTGCCATTTTTGTGCATTCTAAAGCAAAAAATTATCGGTGCGCATGCACCTTTTCCGCTCTCAAATGCTTAACTATGCAGTATCGCCCCATTCTGGTGCGTCAATTGCACCGCGATGATGCAACTTAGCCAGGCGCGCACCAGGAAAAAGCACGCCTTTACAAGCGAACCGCCAGTTAATCTGACGGCCCGTGTTACCGGGCCGTCGCGTTACCGATGAGTATCAATCGCCATAGACATTAAAGTTGAAGTATTTCTTCGCCATTTTGTCGTAGGTGCCATCTTTACGCAGCTCGGCGAAAGCCTTATCGAATGCCGCTTTCAGCTCGGCGTCATCCTTGCGCAGGCCAATGCCGGTGCCGTCGCCGAAATATTTCTTATCTTTCACCGACGGGCCGGCAAAATCGTACCCTTTACCGGCCGGCTGTTTCAGAAAGCCTTCGCTGGCGGCCACTTCATCCTGCAAAGCGGCATCCAGGCGACCTGCCGTCAGGTCGGAGTAGATCAAGTCCTGGTTCTGGTAAGCCACCACGTCCACGCCCGCGTTGCGCCATTTTTCATTGGCATACGCTTCCTGCGTGGAGCCTTGCAACACGCCCACGTGTTTGCCTTTCAGCGAGTCGATGGTCGGCTGAATGGGCGAGCCTTTCGCGGCGATCAGACGGGAGTCGGCAGCGTAGAGCTTGTCGGAAAACGCGATTTCCTGCTGACGTTTTTCGGTGATGGAGAGTGAGGAGATAATGGCGTCGATTTTCTTCGCCTTCAGAGACGGGATCAGGGAGTCAAAGTCGCTGCCAACCCAGGTGCATTTCACCTGCATGCGCTTGCACATCTCGTTGCCAAGGTCGATATCAAAGCCGACAAAGTCGCCCTTCGCATCTTTTGAAGAGAACGGCGCATAGGTGGCATCCGTACCAATACGAACCGTCTGTGGGAGCGCTGCGAATACGCTCGACGCGCCAGTCAGGCCGAGCAGTAAAGACAGAGCGAGCACCTTCTTCTTCATACATTACCCTCAAGTTTGCTGATTTTATTATCTGTTGCGTTGTGTTGTGTTGTTGTGTGTAACAGCTATCGTATTGCACTTCTCATGCCACTTTTCTGCGCCTGAAAATTGCGCCAAATAATGTTAATGGAAGGTTGCAACAACGTTATCTGAGGGAAAGATAGCACTCCCCGCCTCGGAATCTCAGCGGGAAAAGCAAAAAGGTGGGATTAATTTTGCAGGATATGATCGCTGTTACAGAATCGCCCCAAAATGAGGCGCGCCGCACGGTATTGCACGTTGTTGGCGCAGCTTACCGCGATCAGGCGCCCTGCCAGCGGGCGAAAAGATCTTCCGGCAGCGTAATGTCAAACTGATCCAGCACCCGGTTAACGGTCTGGTTAATCACGTCGTCCAGGCTTTGCGGACGGTGATAAAACGCCGGCATTGGCGGCATAATCACCGCGCCCAGTTCCGCCGCCTGGGTCATCAACCGCAGATGGCCCAGGTGCAGCGGCGTTTCGCGTACGCACAACACCAGCGTCCTTCTCTCTTTCAGCACCACGTCCGCCGCGCGGGTAAGCAGCCCGTCGGTATAGCTGTTAACAATGCCGGAAAGGGTTTTAATCGAACAAGGCAAAATGACCATGCCGTCGGTTTTAAACGAACCGGAAGAGATGCTGGCGGCGATATCCCGGGCGTCATGCACCACATTCGCCAGCGCCTGCACTTCGCGCAGGGAAAAATTCGTTTCCAGCGACAGCGTCTGGCGCGCCGCCTGACTCATCACCAGATGGGTTTCAATTTCCGCAAGGTTCTGCAATACCTGCAACAGGCGCACGCCATAAATCGCGCCGCTCGCCCCGGAAATGCCCACTATGAGTCGTTTCATGCTATCGCCCCTGCTTTGATGTTGCGCTGACTTTGCCGCAAGACGCCGCGAGATGCAAATCTGCCGCCCCTGAAAAACAAAACGCGAACTGAAAAGTTCGCGTTTTATCAAAGTGAAGCGGAAAGCTTAGCCTTCGTTATGCATCTCGAGGTTTTCCACTTCGTTCTGCCGCATCACCGCTTTGGCGTCGTCGTTACGCAAGGAATCCAGGTATTCCAGATAGTTGTGATCCACATCTTTGGTCACATACACGCCGTTAAACACAGAGCATTCGAACTGCTGAATGTCCGGGTTCTCAGCGCGCACCGCCTCGATCAGATCGTTGAGATCCTGGAAAATCAGCCCGTCGGCGCCGATAATCTGGCGAATTTCGTCCACTTCGCGACCGTGGGCGATAAGCTCATTGGCGCTTGGCATATCAATGCCGTAAACGTTCGGGAAGCGAATCTCCGGCGCGGCGGAAGCGAGGTAAACCTTTTTCGCGCCCGCTTCGCGCGCCATCTCGATAATCTGCTCAGAAGTGGTGCCGCGTACGATGGAGTCATCCACCAGCAACACGTTCTTATCGCGGAACTCGGCGCGGTTGGCGTTAAGCTTGCGGCGCACCGACTTACGGCGCAGATGCTGACCCGGCATGATAAAGGTGCGGCCCACGTAGCGGTTTTTCACAAACCCCTGGCGGTACGGCTTGTCCAGAATGCGGGCGATTTCGAGCGCGATATCGCAGGAGGTTTCCGGGATAGGAATAACCACGTCGATATCCAGATCTTCCCACTCGCGGGCGATTTTCTCGCCGAGCTTTTTGCCCATGCCCACGCGGGCGCTGTAGACAGAGATCTTGTCGATGAACGAGTCCGGACGCGCGAAATACACATATTCAAACAGGCACGGGTTGCTCACCGGGTTATCCGCGCACTGGCGGGTAAAGAGCTGGCCTTTTTCGGTGATGTAAACCGCTTCGCCCGGCGCCACGTCGCGCAGGAACTCAAAGCCCAGCGTATCCAGCGCCACGCTCTCAGAAGCGACCATATACTCGGTGCGGCCGTCGCCCACGTCACGCTTGCCCAGCACCAGCGGACGGATGCCGTTCGGGTCGCGGAAAGCGACCATGCCGTGGCCGATGATCATCGCCACGCAAGCGTAAGCGCCGCGAATCAGGCGATTGGTGGCGGCGATGGCGGCGAAAATGTTGTCCGCTTCCAGCGGATAGTGGCGAAAGTTATCTAATTCGCTCGCAAAAATATTCAGCAGAACTTCGGAATCGGAGGTGGTGTTGATATGGCGGCGCTTTTCCTGGAACAGCATTTTGCGCAGCTCATGGGCGTTGGTCAGGTTGCCGTTGTGGGCAAGCGTGATGCCATACGGGGAGTTGACGTAGAACGGCTGCGCCTCGGAAGCGCTGGAGCTGCCTGCGGTCGGATAGCGCACATGGCCGATGCCCATATTGCCCTGCAGACGCTGCATATGGCGGGCTTCGAATACATCATTCACCAGACCGTTTGCCTTACGCAGACGGAAGCAGTTGTTAGCATCAATGGTGATGATGCCTGCGGCATCCTGCCCACGGTGCTGAAGCACCGTTAACGCGTCATAAATCGACTGGTTTACCGGCATAACACCGGCGATACCGACAATACCGCACATGTTGTCTTTTCCTCAATTCAAAGCCTGCCCCCGGCACGATTACCGGGGTAAGAAACTTGACGAGCTTTGCAGGTAATCAAAAAACCACCTGATGATGAAACTGAATTGCGGAATGAGCTGCGACTTTTGCCAGTCTTCGCTTTTCGACAGGCCGGTAAAGGTATCCAGAAAGAACAGAATGGCGGCGACAATCAGCACTCCTCGTAAAGCACCGAAACAGATCCCCAACACCCTGTCTGTCCCCGACAGGCCGGTTTTCTCCACCAGCGCGCCAATCACATAGTTGACCACCGCACCGACGATAAGCGTCGCGATAAACAGCACCGCGATAGCAATCCCATTTCGTACCAGTTCGTCCTCAAAGCCAGTGAACCAGACTGCCAGGTAAGTGTAGTAATGGCTGGCGACAAAGAAAGCACAGCCCCACGTCACCAGTGATAACGCTTCCCGCACAAACCCGCGGATAAGGCTAATCAGACAGGAGAAGCCGATCACCGCAATAATGGCGTAATCTATCCAGACCATGAATGTGTCCCACGATAAATCGCCCTGACGTCCAGTTCGGGGCGCATTCTAACAGAAAAAGAAAACGTTTGCGTAGGGTTTCCTTATCCCACTTCAATAAAAAATGGCGTTGAAAAAAGATTCAACGCCATTATCCCGCGCGCCGCGGTTAAGGCCCGTTTCGCTTACTTATTGCCCTGACCGCTTCGCTGGCGGCTGGCCGATTCACGCGCCTGGCCGGCGCGCTTTTATCAGTTCACGCTATAGTTCATCACCACGCCATTAAGGCCGGAAATCTTATTCAGTTCGCCAAGCGAACCTTTAAGCTTATCTTTTGACGCTTCCGGGCCAACCAGGATGCGGGTGATTTTCCCCGCCACCGGCGTTGAAGGCGAGGTATAAACGCGATAGCCGCTGGCGCGAAGTTTACCAACAATTTCATTTACTTTGTCGGCATTTTTCAGCGCGCCCAGCTGCACCACGTAGGCTTTACCGGCAGGCGGCGCTTCCGGTTTGTTCTGGGTCGGCTTCGCGGCAGGCTTTTCCTCTTCGCTCAGCATCGCCAGCTGCTCATCGGTTTTATCGCGCTGCGGTTTGCCCTGCGGCTTCTCTACCGGCTTAGGTTTCTCAACCGGCTTCGGTTTGGGCTTCGGCTGCACCTCTTCCGGTACTTCGTCAATGCCCGCGCCGGTTTCCGCCGGCAGGCGCGTGGTATCAATAGAAGAGGTCGCCGCGTTGCCCGCCCTCACCTCTTCCGCCGCCCCTTCCGGCGGCTGAGCCGGCAGCGCCTGAGTGGCCGCCGGCAGCATATCGGGTTCGTTCGTGTCGCCTGGTTTCGGCACCAGAGGAATAGCGGCGAACTCATCCTGATAATGCTTTTTCTTTCCGTCAAGCAGCCCGGGCAGCACGATTACCCCGAGCGCCACCAGCACAATGGTTCCCACTAATCGGTTCTGAAACTTACTCGCCACCGGTTCTCCCCGCGTCCATCTCTTCCATTACCTGCGCTACCGTGTGGAACGACCCACACACCAGCACCGTATCTGACGCCTGCGCCTGCGCCATCGCCGCACGCCAGGCCTGGGCCACGCTTGCGAAAACCTCGCCTGCGCCGAGATGCTCAATTAACTGCTCTGCGCTGGCGCCACGGGGCCCTTCCAGAGGGGCACAATACCAGCTATCGACTACAGGCTCCAGACAGGCCAGCGTCCCGGCGATATCTTTGTCATGCAGCATGCCGATCACCGCCAGCACCCGGCCGCGCGTTGGCAACTGACGCAGGCGTTCGGCCAGGTAAGCCGCCGCATGAGGATTATGCGCCACATCGAGGATCAGGCGCGGGGAGTCGCTCACAATCTGAAAACGTCCCGGCAGCGTTGCGCGGGCAATGCCCTCGCGGATAGCCTCTTCGCTTATCGCCAGCCCACTTGCGCGCAGCGCGGCGAGCGCCGTGGCGGCGTTAGGCTGCGGCACCTGCGGCAGCGGCAGGTTTTCAAGCGCGCCCTGAGCGTCAGTAAACCGCCAGCCTCTTTCACTCACCTCATAGTTCCAGTCTGCGCCGAGGCGCAGCAGCAGCGCGCCTTTCTCCGCGGCCACGTCGGCGATGGTGTGGGGCATATCCGGCTCGCCCACCACGGCCGGTTTGCCCTGGCGGAAAACGCCCGCTTTTTCGCGACCGATGCTTTCGCGATCCGGCCCCAGCCAGTCAACATGATCGAGCGCGATGCTGGTGACCGCAGCCACATCTGCGTCCACCAGGTTAGTCGCATCCAGACGGCCGCCCAGCCCGACTTCAAGGATAACCACATCCAGCTGCGCCTGCTTAAAAAGCCACAGCGCCGAGAGCGTGCCGTATTCGAAATAGGTGAGCGAGGTTTCGCCTCGCGCCGTTTCGATTTCCGCGAAGGAGGCGGTATGGCGCGCCTCGGGCAATTCTTTGCCCTGCACGCGCACGCGTTCGGTATACCGCACCAGATGCGGGGAACTGTACACCCCGACCTTGTAGCCGGCCGCCATCAGCACCGCTTCCAGCGTGCGGCAGGTGGTGCCCTTGCCGTTAGTGCCCGCGACGGTGAAAACGAACGGTGCGGGTTTGGTTACGCCAAGCGCGGCCGCCACGCGGGAGACGCGCTCAAGACCCATGTCGATGGTTTTACTGTGCAGGTTTTCCAGATAAGAAAGCCACGTGGCCAGAGGCGACGTGGCTTGCGGAATAGATTGCTGTTCCATGATGCCCGTATCCTGGTTACGGTTCAGAAAAGAAAAAGGGCAGCGCCGGTGCGGCCTGCCCTTCAAGACTATCAGGCCTCTTGCTGACCCTGTTCCGGCGCGGGCGGAACCACGACCGCTTCGCGCGGCGCATCCGGGTTCGGCGCCGGCAGATTCATCAGCTTAGCCAGAATGCTGGCAAGCTTCAGGCGCAGCTCCGGACGGCGGACAATCATATCGATAGCGCCTTTTTCGATCAGAAATTCGCTGCGCTGGAAGCCCGGCGGCAGTTTTTCACGTACGGTTTGCTCGATAACGCGCGGGCCGGCGAAGCCAATCAGCGCTTTCGGCTCGGCGATGTTAAGGTCGCCCAGCATTGCGAAGCTCGCGGAGACGCCGCCCATGGTCGGGTCGGTCAGCACGGAGATATACGGCAAGCCGCGCTCCTGCATTTTCGCCAGCGCCGCAGAGGTTTTCGCCATCTGCATCAGCGACATCAGCGCTTCCTGCATACGCGCACCACCGGAGGCGGAGAAGCAAATCAGCGGGCAGTTATCTTCCAGCGCCTGCTCAACGGCGCGGACAAAACGCGCGCCAACGACAGAACCCATGGAGCCGCCCATGAAAGCAAACTCAAAGGCCGCCGCGACAACCGGCATCCCATGCAGGGTGCCTTTCATAACGATCAGCGCGTCTTTTTCGCCGGTCTCTTTCTGGGCGGTTGCCAGACGGTCTTTGTATTTTTTGGAATCTTTGAACTTCAGCACATCTTTCGGCTCAAGCTCACTACCCAGTTCCACCAGTGAACCTTCGTCCAGCAGGCTGTGCAGACGATCGCGGGCCGCCATGCGCATATGGTGGTCGCACTTCGGGCAGACCTCCAGGTTGCGCTCCAGCTCGGCGCGATAAAGCACCTGGCCGCAGTTGTCGCACTTGGTCCACACGCCTTCCGGAATGTTCGCCCTGCGGGTGGGGGTAATATTGCTTTTATTGAGAATTCGTTCAATCCAGCTCATTGATGACCTTTCTGCCTGAACCTGGTCGATGCCAGTTTTTCTGTGGGGGCGCATAATGCCATTTTTGCCCCCGACAGACCATAAATGCTGTTCATTAAACCATAACGGCCCGCGACTTTGGATAAAAAAGTGGTCGAACCGCTTATGGCCATTATTTTGACTGCCGCGCCGCGGCGCGCTTGTGGCGCACCACTTCATAAACGCCCGGCAAGACAGACGCGAGAATAATCAACACCATAACCACTTTCAGGTTTTCCTGAATCAACGGTATGGTGCCGAAGAAATAGCCAGCGTAGGTAAAGATAAGCACCCACAACAGCGCGCCAATCACATTATAGAAAGCGAAATGGCGGTAGGACATATGGCCCATGCCAGCGACGAACGGCGCGAAAGTACGCACAATCGGCACGAAGCGCGCCAGAATAATCGTCTTGCCGCCGTGGCGCTCGTAAAACGCATGCGTTTTATCAAGATAGCTCTGCCGGAAGATTTTCGAGTCCGGGTTGCTGAAAAGCTTCGCGCCGAACAGACGCCCGATAGTGTAGTTCACCGCATCGCCAAGAATAGCGGCAATCACCATCAGTACGACCATCAGATGCACGTTGAGATCGTTGGAAGGCAGCGCGGAGAGCGTCCCCGCCACAAACAGCAGCGAGTCGCCCGGTAAAAACGGCGTTACCACCAGCCCCGTTTCGCAGAACAAAATCAGGAACAGTATGGCGTAAACCCAGACGCCGTAGGCGGCCACCAGTTCGGCCAGATGCACATCGATGTGCAAAATAAAATCAACGATAAAGCGGATAGCATCCATCATGTTTTGCCTTCCTCAACAGCATTCAGTCAGCTAAAAAAAGGGGTCCCATCGGCGGTCTGGGCAGCGCGAAATGCGCCGGGTAGTCCACCGAAACCAGATAGAGCCCTTCCGCTTTCGCTGTGGCGGCGGCAAGGGTTCTGTCCTTCGCCGCCAGCAGTTCCGCCATCCAGGTTTCCGGCTGGTTGCCGCAGCCGATTTCCATCAGACTGCCGACGATATTGCGCACCATATGATGTACAAAAGCGTTCGCTTTGATATCCACCACCACGTAAGCGCCATAGCGCGTTACATTGATGTGCATCAGGTTGCGCCAGGGCGTACGCGACTGGCACTGCACGGCGCGAAACGAGGTAAAGTCGTTTTCGCCAAGCAGGCACTGCGCCGCCCGGTGCATACGTTCAGCGTCCAGCGGCTGGTGGTAATGGGTTACGCCCTGCTGCAACACCGCCGGGCGCAGGCGATGATTATAGATAACGTAACGATAGCGGCGCGCCGTGGCGCTAAAACGCGCGTGAAAATCTTCCGGCACATCTTTTACCCAGCGTACGGCGATGTCACCAGGTAAATTCGCATTTACGCCCAGCGTCCAGGCTGCGTCCTTACGCTGCGCCGTGGTTTCGAAATGCACAACCTGCCCGGTGGCGTGTACCCCCGCGTCGGTGCGCCCGGCGCAAAAGATGGTGACAGGCTCGTTCGCCACCTGCGAAAGCGCTTTCTCAAGCTTCTCTTGCACGCTTCGCACTTCCTGCTGACGCTGCCAGCCATAATATTTACTGCCGTCGTACTCGATGCCGAGCGCGATTTTCATTACCGGCTTTTCCAGACTTTCCGACATCAGTAGAAATACTCCTGAAGGAGTTTCTCCGCGGTTTTTACCGCCATCAGCGCGCCGCCAAAGCGGACGTTATCCGCCACCGACCAGAACTGGATCTGCTCCGGCATGCCGTAATCGTTGTGCACGCAGCCTACGGAAAGCTGAGCATTGCCGGATGCGTCGCCCACCTGCGTCGGGAACTCGCTCTCTTCAGAAAGGGCGATATCCTCGCCGCGCGCGAAGGCGTCGCGCGCCTCTTCCGCCGCCAGCGGGCGCAGCGCTTCAAAATTCACCATCTGCGCATGGCCGTAGAAAACCGGCGACTGCACAAGGCTTGCAGAGATAATCAGCCCCTCGTCTTGCAATACTTTACGGACTTCATCCACCAGACGGCGCTCCTGACGCACGCTGCCCTCGCTGTCTGGCAGCATCGGCAGCAGGTTAAACGCCAGCTGGCGGCCAAAGAAATCGTCTTCATCAATCGGAATGCCGTTGAGCAGCTTCGCGCTCTGCCCCGCCAGCGCATCCACCGCCGCCTTGCCCTGCGCGGAAACGGAAAGCAGGCTGGTGACCTGAATGCGGGAAAGGCCGCCTTCGTCAATCAGCGGTTTGAGCGCGCACAGCAGCTGGCTGGTCAGGCTGTCCGCCACGGCCACCAGATTACGGTTGCGGTAATCGGCCAGCACAAACGGGTTAACATCCGGCACGACCAGCGGCACATCCGGCTCCAGCGCGAACAGGCCGCTGGAGTCGATAACCAGACACCCCGCGTTAGTCGCCTCCTCCGCATAGCGCGCGGAAGCTTCGACGCCGGCAACGAAAAAGGCGAGCTGCGCCTGAGTCCAGTCAAACGCGTCGGCATCCTGAACCTGCACGCTTTTGCCTGCGAAACGCAGCGTTTCGCCCGCGCTTTCCGCACGGGCCAGAGGATAAAGTTCGCCCACCGGGAACTGACGCTCGGCAAGCAGTTCGAGCAGGGCCTCTCCCACGGCGCCCGTGGCGCCCAGTATGGCGATATTCCAGCCTTCAGACATGGTGGTTTACTCCAGACAATAAAAAAGCATTCCCCGCGCGCTACGGGCGGGGAATGAGAGAAAGTGGTTAACGGGCCGGATGATAAACAGCGTTAAAGCCAAGCTTTTGCAACAGTTCAGCGCTGGCGGCGTCGTCGCACTGCACATACAGAGACGACCATTCGCGGCGCTCAAGGTAGTTCTTGCGAAGCTTATCAAACTCACCCGGGATGCCCGCCACTTTACGCAGCGGCGCATCATCGCGGCGCACATCATACACCAGATGGATAAGTCTTTTTAGCGTTGCCTGATCGAGCGGCCCGTGCAGCGTAATGCGGCCAAACTCCGGCGCGGGAAGCAACGTATCGAGGGCAACCTGCTGCGCCTGGCCGATAAACGCGCTGAATGCTTCAAACACCTGCGTCGTGCCGCGCGCTTTGCCTTCCAGGGTGTAACCGGCGATGTGCGCGGTGCCGATGTCCACTTTATTCAGCAGGTCGAGGTTGAGTTCCGGCTCCGGCTCCCACACATCCAGCACCACGCTTAACTTCTGCCCTTCGTTCAGGCATTTCAGCAGCGCGGCGTTATCCACCACCGGCCCGCGGCAGGCGTTGATAAGAATGGCGCCGGGCTTGAGGCGGCGGATCAGCGCCTCATCGGCCAGATGCAGCGTTTTGTAAGCGCCTTCTTTATAAAGCGGCGTGTGGAACGTCAGGATATCCGCCTCATTAACCAGCTCGTCCAGCGGCCGGAAATCGGCGTCGTCGCCCCGCTCTGCGCGCGGCGGGTCGCACAACAGCGTGCGCACGCCCAGCGCTTCCAGCCGCGCCTGAAGGCGGGAGCCGACATTGCCGACGCCGACGATGCCGACGGTGCGGTCGGTAAGCGCAAAGCCGTCGCGCTCGGCAAGCCCCATCAGCGCGGAGAAAACATACTCAACCACAGCGATGGCGTTACAGCCGGGCGCGGCGGAAAAGGCGACGCCCGCCTCGCGTAAATACGCTTCGTCAACGTGATCGGTACCGGCGGTGGCGGTGCCGACGAATTTTATGCGTTTACCGGCAAGCAGGTCGCGGTTGACCTTCGTCACCGAGCGCACCATCAGCGCTTCGGCGTCGTCCAGTTCACTCTGCGGGATTGGACGGCCCGGCACCGCTTTTACCTCGCCAAGGCGGCTGAAAAGCTCACGGGCGTAAGGCATATTTTCATCAACGAGGATTTTCACGTTTCAGTACCTGTTTTGTGCGGGAGATAACCGGTAAGTGTGCCATAATCTCGCCGCCAGGCATACTTAACAGCCTGGTAATGTTTCGCGACAACGTCCGGTCAGTTAAGGATTATTGATGATGCAACCCATTCAGGGCGCTACGGCGCGCCCTCCCGGCGAGCCGCCCTCCGCACTTCCACCGCAAGAGCAGCCGCTTTCCACTCAGCAGCGCACCGTGCTGGAGCGCCTCATTACCCGCCTTGTTGCGCTGACTCAGCAACAGAGCGCGGAAGTGTGGGCGGGCATGAAGCATGATTTAGGGCTTAAAAGCGACGCCCCCCTGCTCTCGCGCCATTTTCCCGCTGCCGAGCAAAACCTGAACCAGCGCCTGACCAGCGCGCAGCAAACCCATGCCAACCGCCAGGTGTTGTCGCAGCTTACCGAGTTGCTGAGCGTGGGCAACAACCGCCAGGCGGCGAGCGATTACATTCGCCAGCAGTTTGGCCACACGGCGCTGAATCAGCTTACGCCGGACCAGCTTAAAAGCGTGTTGACGCTTTTACAGAATAATCAGCTGAATATTCCGCAGCCGCAGCAGCGCCCGGCCACCGACCGCCCGTTGCAGCCTGCCGAGCACAATACGCTTAACCAACTGGTGACGAAGCTTGCTGCCGCCACGGGCGAGTCGCCGAAGCTCATCTGGCAGTCGATGCTGGAACTCTCCGGCGTGAAAACCGGCGAGCTGATCCCGGCGAAACATTTCGCCCTGCTGACGACCTGGCTTACGGCGCGCCAGACGCTCGCCCAGCAGCCTTCGCCCACGCTGCACAGCGTGCAGGCCGCGCTGCGCCAGCCGATGGAGCCGCGGGAATGGCAAGAGATGAGCGATTACGCCCAGCAGCGCTATCAGGCCACGCCGCAAACTCTGCTGACCACCGCCCAGGTGCAGGATATCCTCAACCAGGTGTTTGTCCGCCGCGCCGAACGTTCGCCGGAAAGCCTTGAAGTGCGTAATATCCAGCCTATCTATAACCCGCTTATCGCCTCGGTTATCGAGCCGATGAAAAACCTCTCGGCCCGCCCGGGGCTAGCGCTGTTCGCGTTTGTCATCGTGCTGCTTCTGCTCTGGCTGGTTATCTAGCCGCAATAAAAAAGGCTCCCCGCAGGGAGCCTTTTGCTTTATTACCGTGATTAAAAGCCGACGCTGAAGCCTGCTTCGAGCTGCGCGTCGCTCCGGCCGTCGCTGAGGGTATGCTCACCGCCAAACGACAGGCTGTAATCATCGTTAAATTGCCACATCACACTGACGCCCGTCGTCCAGACATCCTGCGGCGCCGTGACGCCCGCCAGCGGCATAGCCTGGTCAACACCGGTAAAGCTTGCCTGATAACGGCCGCTTTCCTGGCTGACGGTGCGCTGATAATGCGTCTGGAAACCGACGCCAATGCGACCATATTTCAGCAGTTCCTGCGTATAGCGGGTGCGTAAACCCACGCCCGCCTGCCAGCGGCCGGTGGTCTGGTCATCCGCCTTCAGACCGAAGCCGCTGCGGCTCTGCTCTTCAAAGGCGCTCTGACGCAGGCTGATATACTGCGCGTCCGCAAACGGCGTAACCTGCCACTGCTCGCCGCTGAAGCGGTAACCGCTCTCGCTGCCAAGCGTAAACCAGCTGCCGCTCTGACGGCTGCTGACGCGCTCGGACTGGCTGCCAAGCCACAGCATACGGCGCTGATCGCCATCGTAGTAGCCGGAAGCCATACGGCCGGTCACATAGTAATCGCCAACGATTTTGCCGCCGTAAAGCGCTGCTTCATTCAGCGTGCCGCGACTGCTTTCACCGCCGCTGCTCAGGCTGCCGGAGGTGTCGCCAAACATCAGCGAACTGCCGATAAAGGTATTGCTGTCGATAAAGGTATCCTGCCCCGTTACCCAGCCGTTCGCGGCGTAGTTGACTGGCGCAAAACCGGCGTGGCCAAGGCTGCCGTTCCAGGAGAAACGCTCCGCCCACTGGCGGCTTTGCGGCGCGTCCATCAGTTGCGCGATATGCTCTGCGTCGCGGCGCTGGCTCAGGTTGATGGACTGATAGGCCATCGCGCTGCCCGCCGCCGGAAGCTGCCCGGAAAGGCTCTCAAGCGTCGCCTGCGCCGCCTGCGCCGTTGGCGCTTGCTGAATTTGCGCCGCCGTCGCCGCAAACGCGGTTTGTTGCGCGTCCGCCGGTTGGTTATCCAGTTGCACAAAAGCCTGCTCAAGGCGCGTTGCGCCGGAAGCGGCGGCTGGCGTGTAATTTACGCCGCTCACCTGCGTGGCCTGAAGGCGCTGAATATTCAGCCAGACCTGGTTTGCGCTGTAACCTACCGAAGCGTCCAGGAATACGCCAGGCTCCTGCGTGAAGCTGCTGAATTGCCCCTGCACCGACCCGGCGTTGATCACCTCCTGCTGGCTTTTGGTAACGTAACCCTGAGGCACGCCCAACACATGAAGATCGCCATTCAGCGCGGCATTACCCGCAACGTTAAGCGTAGAGCCCAGCATGAAAGCAAGATGCCCTTCGCCATACTGCGTGTAGTTGCCGCCGAAGCGGGTTTCGCCATCGCGCAGGATCACATATCCACGGTTATCAACATCGCCCTTTACGCCGCGCATGTCGAGAGCGCCTGCGCTGCCGACGCTTGCGGAAGAGGCGATGCTCTTGCCGGAGAGAATGCCGCCCAGTACGCGGGTCGCGCCGGTATAGGTGGCTTCTTCCGTCATCACCAGCGTGCCGGTGCCGTTTTTGATCAGCCCGCCTGCGCCGCTGATGGGGTTGCGCCAGGTCGAGCTGTAACCATCAAACGAGACGCTGACATCGCCCCAGTCGAACTTCGCCGGGCCTTTGATGGCTTTGCCCACGTCGAGCATACCGTAACCATAAACCTCATCCACCCCCGGCGCGCCGAGGTCGGCGGCGGTGCCAAGCAGCGTCTGGCGTACCAGATCGTTTGAGAAATAGGGGAACTGCTGCCAGACCTGCGCGGCCGCGCCTGAGACCTGCGGCGCGGCGAAAGAGGTACCGTTCACCAGGCGCAGCTGCGCGTTGCCCTGCTCGTCTTCCTCAAGCACATAAACGTTACCCGGCGCGGCGAGGCAATTGTATTTGCTGATGCCGCAGCGGTTCGCGTAAGAGGCGATAGCATTCAGGTTGTTGGTCGCCGTCACCACCAGCCAGCCTTTTTCCAGCTCCTGCGAGCCTGAAACGACTGGCAGGCTGGCGATGGTGCTCGGGTTAGCGGCGGAACTGTTGCCGCTTGCAAAAACCACCAGCCCGCCCTGGGCGATAAACGGCTTCCAGGCGTTGACGTAATAGTTGGTTGTCGCGCTATTCGTCGTGTCCCAGTTCGGGATTTCCCATGAATTGTTGATGATTTTCGCGCCCGCGCGCGCCAGGTCGCTGTTCACCTGAGCCAGGGAAAGGCTGTAGGCGGCGTTGCTGCTGTCGGGGATAATACGGGCGCTGATAAGCGACGCGCCGGAAGCGGTGCCGCCGGAGAAAACGCGGGCTGTACGGCCCGCCAGCGTCTGGGCGACCGACGTGCCGTGGCCGCGCACATCTTCTACGTTAAGGTTGTTGGTTGCCGGGTCGACATAATTGAGCACGCCCGTAACGGCGCCCTGCAATGCCGGGTTCTGGCTGTCGATGCCCGTATCCGCAACGCCAACGGTAACGCCTGCGCCATTCACGCCTGCCGCGCGCGCCGCCGCCGCGTTGGTAGTGAAAAGGTTCTGGTTCCATGGCGTGCTGACAACGGTTTCACCTGCGGAAAGCGCAGGCCCACCAGGCTGAGCAACAGGCGCTTTTAAAATCGTCTTGTTGGCCGGCGGGGTTGCCACAACGCCGCTGTCGTTGCCCGGACTGGCGTTATTACCCGCGCCGCCGCTGTTTTGCGCGCTCGTCTTACTGGCGCCGTCGCCCGTGACGCCGTTAACGGTGCCGCTGTGGTCACCGCCACCGCCACCGCCGCCGCCACCGCTGCAAGCAGAGAGCATCACAATCAAAACTGATTTCCCTGTAATCGAAAAAGTCCGTTTACCCAAAGACTTTTTTGAGGGCATAACAACTCCCGGGCGATTTAACGCCTTTATAAAAAAGTTTTCCCTGAATTCCGCAAATTAAAAATTTCGGCTTTCGTATGTCTGCATAAATGCCGCCAGCAGCAGAATGGCACTGCTCATTGCAGGAAGAATTATCAAAATAAACAGGTGATATTTCTTTTTGCTTGCTTTAGTGGCGCTAAACTCTATCGGCCTGATTCAGTAAAACTTTAATTTTAGATATATGCAGCAGAATGTTTTTTATGTAATTAGTTTAAATACAACGAGATAAATTTTGCTTAGGCGGAGGCGACCGCCAGGCCAGGCTCGTCTCCTGAGCCCTTGCCAGGGCTGGGGCGGTGAGGAAAACCGGAGGGTGATACAGACAAAACGAGCATCCAACCCTTTAACAACAAGGGTGATGCAGCCTTATTAATTAGCAGACTAAAGAATTAATCCTCCGACTTATTATTAGCGGTATTTTCCTTTCCTTTTAATATCTAAATCCCGGCGGTTCTCAATATAAAAATAAGGCGTCGGGTTTTAATACCATCTGTCGGGGAGCTATTTCTTTTAAAGAGACACAACCCTGAATTAATAGCCAGTTGAAACAGCCTGTTTATGATTTCCTTTACTATCAGTACCGAAAAATAGCAGGCATTGAGGGGGGCCTGACGCAGCGATGCCGCCGGGCGAAGCTGGTAAAAAGGCAAAAAAAAAGAGCGCTTTCGCGCTCTTTTTATCGGGTAGCGTTTTACGCTTTCAGCTTACGCATAACCAGCGTGGCGTTGGTACCGCCAAAGCCGAAGCTGTTAGACATCACGGTCGTCAGCTCGCGCACGGTCGGTTCCGTTACGATATTGAGACCTTCCGCCTGCTCATCCATCTCTTCAATGTTAATGCTCGGCGCGATAAAGCCGTGCTCCAGCATCAGCAGGGAGTAGATCGCCTCCTGCACGCCTGCGGCGCCCAGAGAGTGGCCGGTCATCGCTTTGGTGGCGGAAATGGCCGGGGTATTGTTGCCGAACACTTCACGGATAGCGCCCAGCTCTTTCACGTCGCCCACCGGCGTGGAAGTGCCGTGCGAGTTCAGGTAGTCGATTGGCGCGTCGAGATCCTGCATCGCCATCTTCATGCAGCGCACCGCGCCTTCGCCCGACGGAGCAACCATATCTGCGCCGTCAGACGTCGCGCCGTAGCCGACGATTTCAGCATAGATGTGAGCGCCGCGCGCCAGCGCGTGCTCCAGCTCTTCCACAACGACCATACCGCCGCCGCCTGCGATAACAAAGCCATCGCGGTTCGCATCATAGGTGCGGGACGCTTTTTCCGGCGTTTCGTTGTATTTGGTCGAGAGCGCGCCCATGGCGTCGAACTCACAGGCCATTTCCCAGCCGAGCTCTTCGCCGCCGCCGGCAAAAACGATATCCTGTTTGCCAAGCTGGATCTGCTCAACCGCGTTGCCGATGCAGTGTGCGGAAGTCGCGCAAGCGGAGCTGATGGAATAGTTCACGCCGTGGATTTTGAACGGCGTCGCCAGGCAAGCGGAGACCGCGGAAGCCATAGCCTTGGTCACAACATACGGACCAACCGCTTTCAGACCGCGCGGGCTGCGCATTGCGTCTGCGCCAAATACCTGTGCTTTGGAAGAGCCGCCGGAACCGGCGATGATGCCAACGCGCGGGTTGTTCTGATAAACCTCTTCGCTCAGGTTTGCATCCTTGATGGCTTCCTGCATCGAAAGGTACGCATAGATAGAGGCATCGTTCATGAAACGAACCACTTTGCGGTCAATCAGGCCCGTGGTGTCCAGTTTTACGTTACCCCAGACGTGGCTGCGCATACCGGAATCGAGAAATTCTTGAGAGAAAGTGATCCCCGAGCGCCCTTCACGCAGAGATGCCAGGACTTCCTGCTGGTTATTACCGATGCTGGAAACGATGCCCAAGCCAGTAATCACTGCACGTTTCATTCAATACCTCTGTAGTCGCACTTTGTAAGATTCGTGTCGCAAGATAGCGTACACTTGTACGCCGAACAAGTCCGATCAGCCAAAATATCAGGAAATTTGCACCGCTTTACACACATCGTTAAGATCGTGCCACCGCCTGTCAGACGAGCAACTTACGTGAAACTTAACGCGATACAACCGGCCAGCCTTGACTTTAATAGTGAGGGTACACCTGTTTCCCGAGATTTTGATGACGTTTACTTTTCTAATGATAATGGGCTGGAAGAAACCCGTTATGTTTTTCTCGGCGGCAATCACTTGCCGGAACGCTTCCTCACGCATCCCCGTTCGTCGTTAGTCGTCGCCGAAAGCGGCTTCGGCACTGGTCTCAACTTCTTAACGCTCTGGCAGGCCTTTGACGCTTTTCGCCATGCCCACCCGCAGGCGCCCCTTCAGCGCCTGCACTTCATCAGCTTCGAAAAATTTCCGCTTACCGCGCAGGATCTCAGGCAAGCGCACGCCCACTGGCCTGAACTCGCGCCGTGGGCGCAAAAGCTGCAGCAGCAATGGCCACTGCCGCTGCCGGGTTGCCAGCGTTTGCTGCTGGACGACGGGCGCATCACGCTCGATCTCTGGTTTGGGGATATCAACTCGCTTGTCGATGAGCTGGATGATTCGCTCAACCAGCAGGTAGACGCCTGGTTTCTGGACGGCTTTGCGCCAGCGAAAAACCCTGATATGTGGACGCCGAAGCTCTTCTCGGCGATGGCGCGCCTGGCGCGTAAAGAGGGCACGCTTGCGACATTCACCTCAGCCGGGTTTGTACGCCGGGGTTTGCAGGAGGCGGGTTTTACCATGCAAAAGCGCAAAGGCTTTGGGCGCAAGCGCGAAATGCTGACCGGCATCCTTGAAGAGCGAGACGACGCCGTTTCGCGCACGCCCTGGTTTGCCCGTTCGCCTGCCTCCGCCCGGGAAGCCGCGGTTATCGGCGGCGGCATCGCCAGCGCCCTGCTCTCGCTCGCGCTGTTACGCCGCGGCTGGCAGGTGACGCTTTATTGTGAAGATGAGGCTCCGGCTCAGGGCGCATCCGGCAACCGCCAGGGCGCGCTTTATCCGCTGCTAAGCCAGCACGACGCCGCGCTGGCGCGCTTTTTCCCCGCTGCTTTTACGTTTGCGCGTCGTCTTTACGACAGCCTGCCGGTGTCATTCGACCACGACTGGTGCGGCGTCACGCAGCTCGGCTTCGATGAAAAAAGCCAGCAGAAGATTGACCAGATGCTGAGCCTGGATTTGCCCCAGCCGCTGGCGCGGGCGGTTACGGCGCAGGAAGTGGAAGCGCGTGCGGGCGTAGGCACCGGCTGCGGCGGCATTGAATATGCGCAGGGCGGCTGGCTGTGCCCCGCCCAACTCACGGCGGGCGTGCTGGAGCTTGCCTGCAAGCTGGGGTTAAAAACGCGTTATCGTCGCCGCGTTACTGCGCTCGCGCAGGAGCAAACCGGCTGGAGGCTCGATTTTGATAACGGCGAGCAGGCTTACCATCAGGCCGCCGTGCTGGCGAACGGCTGGCAGATAAGCCGCTTTGAACAGACGGCGCCGCTGCCGGTTTACCCGGTCGGCGGCCAGGTAAGCCATATTCCTACCGCGCCAGCGCTTGGCAAGCTGCGCCAGGTGCTCTGCTATGACGGTTACCTGACGCCGCAAAACCCGGCCAACGGCATGCACTGTATCGGCGCAAGCTATCATCGCGGACGCGAGCAAATGGTTTATAACGAGGCGGATCAGCAGCATAACCGCCAGCGGCTGATTGACTGCCTGCCGCAAGCTGACTGGACGCAGGAAGTTGATGTCAGCGGCGGCGAAGCGCGCTGCGGCGTAAGGTGCGCAACGCGCGACCATTTGCCGATGGTGGGCAACGTGGCGGACTACGAAGCCACGCTTTCGCAATACGCGACGCTTGCCGCCGCGCCGGAAAACGCCGCCCCCGCCCCGGTTCATGCCAATCTGTTTATGCTGGGCGCGCTTGGCTCCCGCGGCCTGTGCAGCGCGCCGCTGGCTGCGGAAATTCTCGCTTCGCAAATGAACAATGACCCGCTGCCGCTGGATAGCGCAACGCTTGCGGCGCTGAACCCCAACCGTCTGTGGGTGCGAAAGCTGCTGAAAGGAAAAGCGGTGAAGTGAGTGTCGCAGTGGGTGGGAAAGGCGCTATGCTTTTCAGCCCGGGGGCGTTCACGCATACCTGAACCGCTCCTCCCCGTCAGGAAGAGGAGCGATGCAAGTTAAGCCCCGAGGGTTACTTCAACTTCGCCTGCTGGAACAGGTTATCCCACATGCCAAGCACCAGCGCCTGGTCGCGCGGGGAGAGCTCGCCGGCGTGAATGGCGGTTTCAAGGCTGTTGGTCACTTTCGCATACACCGCTTCCGGCGAATGGTCGTCGCCCTGCTCAAGCTCGGCTACCGCCAGCGTCAGGTGCCCGCGCAGGTAGCCGCTGGCGAACAGTTCATCATCGCTGGCATGCGCTACCATGTCGTCAATCAGCGCCAGAATGCGTGCTTCAAATTCCGCGATCATCTTCTTTCCTCTTTCAGTACTATGGCGATCAGCACAAGTCTTCCGGCCATGGAAATTGCTCCGCCGTAAACGGCGGCGTCTGGTAGTAATCTTGCAGAGCAGCGATAAAACGCGCCGGGCGCGTCGGGATCCCCTGCTCCAGATAGGTCATCACCTGAGCGTGCACCCGACGCTGAAAAGCGATGCGATCCGGGTCAAAATTTCCGCTCAGGTTGTCGCAGCTAACGTTAAACGGAAAATTCGCCGCCGCGCAAAAGAGCCATTCCAGCGCCTGCGGCTTCACTTCAACATCTTCAAACTGGTGCTGCGTGGCTTCGTCGCGTCCGTCCGGGCAGTACCAGTAGCCGAAGTCCACCAGCTCGCGCCGCGCTTTGCCCGCAATACACCAGTGCGAAATCTCATGCAAAGCGCTGGCGTAAAAACCGTGGGCGAAAACCACCCGGTTGTAAGGCGCGTCGTCGTCAGCCGGAAGATAAACAGGCTCATCGTCGCCTTTAATCAGACGGGTATTAAATTCTCCGGCAAAGCAGCCGTCGAATATCTCTATTAGCTGTTGGTAATGGTGTTCTTTACTCATTAGTTTATCCCTAAGGCTTGCAGAATTTCCGTTCCATGGCTGTCATATAAAAGTTTGGCGCTCATGACCGCCGAGACAATCACTATCATCGGGCGAATAAGCTTCTGGCCTTTGCTCAGCACCAGTCTTGAACCCAGGCGGGCGCCCAAAAACTGCCCCGCCAGCATAATAAATCCGGTCCCCCACACCACTTTGCCGCCGATAATAAACAGCAGCAGGCCACCAATATTCGAGGTGGCGTTCAGCACCTTGGCGTGAGCGGTGGATTTAGCAAGGTTATAGCCGCAGAGCGTGACAAAGGCCAGCGCGTAAAACGAGCCTGCGCCAGGGCCGAAGAAGCCGTCATAAAAGCCCACGCAGCCCCCGGCCACCAGCGCAAAAGGCAGGCCATAGAGACGACGTTGCCGGTCCTCTTCGCCAAGGCGCGGCATCAGCAGAAAATAGAGGCCGATGCCGATAACCAGCAGCGGCAGGATCTGGCGCAGCACGTCAGATTTCACATGCTGCACCAGCAGCGCGCCGGTGGTCGAACCGATGAAGGTCATCAGAATGTTAAGCTTCTGCGATTTGAGATCCACCACGCCGCGACGGATAAAATAGAGCGAGGAAGAGATTGAACCGCCGCAGGCCTGCAGCTTATTGGTGGCCAGCGCCTGCGCGGGCGACATGCCCGCCGCCAGCAACGCAGGCACGGTCAGCAGCCCGCCGCCGCCCGCCAGCGCGTCGATAAACCCCGCCAGCATGGCGACGAAAAACAACACGCCAAGCAGCAGCGGGGAAACCATAAAGAGATCCATTTACTTATCCTTAAAGTACATGCTCATCCAGCAGCGCCTGACAGGAAGGTGGTGGCGGTGGTGGCGCTTTCTTCACTGGCGCCTGTCCGCCCGGTTTGGCGGGGATAAACCAACTTTGCAGCTCCTCGCCGCAGCCATCGCCTGGCGGCGGCGGCGCTTGCTCTTCGCACTCAAGGCTGTCAGTCGGACAGCGCAGGCGCACATGCATATGGGCGCGGTGCTGGAACCACGGGCGCACTTTGCGCAGCCAGTCGCGATCCGGCCCGGCGTCCAGACAAAGTTGCTGCTTAATAGCCGGATTGACGAAAATACGCGTCACTTCATCATCCAGCGCAGCAAGCTTGATAAGCCCACCGATTTCCGGTTTCCACAATGAAGGCACAACCGATTTTCCGTCGCGCGCCACCAGATCCAGCGCCTGGGGCTTGAGCAGCTGTGCGGCGCTCCAGCGCGTTTTCGGCAGTTGCAGGAAGATATCGACATCAAGCCCGGTCTGGTGGCTGGCGTGACCGCCGTTAAACCGTCCGCCCGCGGGCATTCCCATATCACCTACCAGGACGGTGCCCATACCGAGGCGATGCGTTTCACCGCTGAGGCGCTGGATAAAACGCACCAGATCCGGATGACCGAAATAGCGACGCTGGTCGGTGCGCATCACCTGATAAGCATCGTCGTTAAGCGGCAGCGCTTGCGCGCCCACGATACAGCCGTTGGAAAACGCGCCGATAGACTGGGCGCTGCCGGGAATAGGATGACTGATTTTTTGCCACGGTGTGGCGGCGAAAACCGCGCTGCTGGCACAGAGAGCCAGCAGCGCGCAGAGTGCTTTTTTCATGCGTTTACCAGCGAGGCAGTGTTGTGCTGACGTCGGCGTTCTGGGCGCGCTGACGCAGCAGGTGATCCATCAGCACGATAGCCAGCATCGCTTCGGCGATCGGCACCGCGCGGATCCCCACGCAGGGATCGTGGCGCCCGCGCGTCACCATCTCAACCTCTTCGCCGAAGCGGTTGAGGGTGCGGCCCGGCACCATAATGCTGGAGGTGGGCTTCAGCGCGATATGCGCGACGATCTGCTGGCCGCTGCTGATGCCGCCGAGAATGCCGCCCGCATGGTTGCTCTGGAATCCCGCTTTGGTGATTTCATCGCGGTTCTGGCTGCCCTTGAGCGCCACCGCGCCGAAACCTTCGCCAATTTCCACCCCTTTCACCGCGTTGATGCTCATCAGCGCATGGGCGATATCAGCATCAAGACGGTCGAATACCGGCTCGCCGAGGCCCGGCGGTACGCCATCCGCCACGACAGTCACCTTCGCGCCGATCGAGTCGCCCTCTTTCTTGAGCGCCCGCATCAGTTCATCCAGCGCGTCGATTTTATCCGGGTCCGGACAGAAAAACGGGTTCTGCTCCACCTGATCCCACGCTTTGATTTCCAGCGGAATATCGCCCATCTGCGTCAGGCAGGCGCGGATCTGCACGCCGAATTTCTGCGCCAGATATTTTTTAGCGATGGCGCCCGCCGCCACGCGCATCGCGGTTTCACGCGCTGAGGAGCGCCCGCCGCCGCGGTAGTCGCGCAGGCCATATTTTTGTTCGTAGGTGTAATCAGCATGGCCGGGACGAAACACATCTTTAATAGCGCTGTAATCCTGCGAGCGCTGATCGGTGTTTTCAATCAGCAGGCCGATGCTGGTGCCGGTGGTGACGCCTTCAAACACGCCGGAGAGGATTTTCACCTGGTCCGGTTCGCGGCGCTGTGTGGTATAGCGAGAGGTGCCGGGGCGGCGGCGGTCGAGGTCGTGCTGCAGGTCCGCTTCGGTAAGCGGAATGCCCGGCGGCACGCCGTCCACGATGCAGCCCAGCGCCAGACCGTGGGATTCACCGAAGGTCGTTACGCGAAAGAATTGTCCAATACTGTTCCCTGCCATCACGGCTCCTTACCGTTGTCATCGTTATATGTGAAAGGAGTGAATGCGGGCGCGCAGGCCCGCAAGGTACGGATTAATCCCGGTAAATACTGAAGTGTTCGCGCGCGCTGATAAGCTGCGCTTTGGTCAGCATAAAGACGCCATCACCGCCATTGTCAAACTCAAGCCAGGTGAAGGGGACATCCGGATATTGCTCAATCAGATGTACCATGCTGTTACCCACTTCACAAATCAGAATGCCGTTGTCGGTGAGGTAATCCGGCGCGCAGGCCATGATGCGGCGCGCCAGCTTCAGCCCATCGCTGCCCGCAGCGAGCCCCAGCTCCGGCTCATGGCGGTATTCGCCCGGCAGGTCGGACATATCTTCTTCATCCACGTAAGGCGGGTTGGTGACGATGATGTCGTATTGCACTTTCGGCAGGTCGCGGAAGAGATCGGAGCGGATCGGCGTAACGTGGTGGATCATGCCGTGCTCTTCAATATTATGTTCGGTGACCGCCAGCGCATCGGTGGAGATGTCGACTGCGTCCACTTCCGCTTCCGGGAATTCATAAGCGCAGGCGATGGCGATGCAGCCGCTGCCGGTGCACATATCCAGAATGTGCTGCGGCTGATGGTCAATCAGCCCGGCGAAGCGGTTGGTGATAAGCTCGCCGATGGGCGAACGCGGCACCAGCACGCGCTCATCCACATAAAACTCGTGGCCGCAGAACCAGGCTTTGTTAGTGAGGTAGGCCACCGGAATACGCTCGTTAACGCGGCGAATCACGCGTTCAACGATGCGGTGACGCTCGCTGGAGGTCAGGCGCGCGGTGCGCATATCTTCCGGGATATCCAGTGGTAGCCAGAGCGTGGGCAGCACCAGCTGCACCGCCTCATCCCACGGGTTGTCCGTGCCGTGACCATACCAGATGTTCGCCGCGCTAAACCGGCTAACCGCCCAGCGCAGCATATCCTGAATGGTGTGCAGTTCATTAACTGCTTCATCGACGAAAATTTTATCCACATTGCCCTCCGCAGGCCGCACCGCGTTTACATTCGGCGGCTAGTTTGCCATGAAGACGGCGATAAATCAGCATTCGCCGACGCGGCAGGCCGGGAATTGGGCGTTTTATTTGGCACGCGCACGAAGTCAGGTAAACTGCCCCAAAATGCTTAAGACGAGAACGAGATGAAAAAGAAGCCATCGCTGAGCGAGGAAGAAAGCGCGCTGTTCCGTGAGTTGATGCGCGGAACCCGCCAGATAAAGCAAGACACCATCGTCCATCCGCCGCCGCGTAAGAAACTGAGCGAGGTGCCGCCAAAGCGCCTGTTGCAGGAGCAAGTGGATAACAGCCACTATTTTTCCGATGAGTTCCAGCCGCTGCTGAACAGCGACGGGCCGATGCGCTACGTGCGCCCGGGCGTCGATCATTTCGAACTGAAAAAGCTGCGCCGGGGCGACTACTCCCCCGAGCTGTTTCTCGACCTGCACGGCCTGACGCAGATGCAGGCGAAACAGGAACTGGGCGCGCTTATCGCCGCCTGCCGCCGCGAGCATGTTTTTTGCGCCTGCGTGATGCACGGCCACGGCAAACATATTCTTAAGCAGCAGACGCCGCTGTGGCTTGCGCAGCATCCTCACGTGATGGCGTTTCATCAGGCGCCGAAAGAGTATGGCGGCGACGCCGCGCTGGTGGTGCTGATTGAAGTGGAAGAGTGGCAGCCGCCGCAGTTGCCCTAAGCCGACGTTTGCGCGCTGCAAAGCAGATGGTGGGCATATAAAGATAGCGCCGGGCCAAAAAAGCAGAGAGCCGCACTGAGCGGCTCTTTTTTCATGCGACTGGCGTTAAATCGCTTTTTTCATTCTGAGATTGCAGGGGCTCATCTGCCAGTTGAACACCCCTTTGCCGCTTTCGTTATCCAGCGTAACGTTAGCGATAGCGGAAGTGGTGAACATTGGCGGCGTTTCGCCAGGGCAAAGCTCAGAGACCAGATAACCGACCAGCGGCAGGTGCGAAATCACCAGCACCGAGGCTATCCCCTCTTTCGCCAGCGCCTGCAGATAGTCCCCTACCAGATGAACATCGCCGCAAGGCGTCAGCTCCGGCAGGATGTCTTGTGTTTCCGGCAAATTCATTGCCTCCCGTACGACATCCAGTGTCTGTTCGGCTCGCAGGAAAGGGCTCACCAGAACACGTTCGATATCCACCTTTTGACCTTTTAACCAGGTCGCCATTTGACGGGATTCATCACAACCGCAATGGGTTAGCGGACGAACCGAATCACTGGCGGCATCGAGTGCTGCGTCGCCGTGACGCATGATAAAAACTTGCATATTGCACCGCTTTTGTTAACCAGAATCGCCCTTTTCCCCTTCGGGTATAACACAACCAGTAAGGTTATCAGGGCGGCCGGGCATTGTGCCTGATCCGTACTTCAGATGAAACGCTGTTTTTTACCTTATTGCTGCAAGTATAGTCAATCAACGTTTACAAACTGACCGACCGGCGCTTCATCCGCAGCGGATGTTACTCTTGTTTGACCTCAATTTTTTCCTTCTGGTTCAATTCAGACCAGAAAACGAGGCGTTCTTCGGCCATCCGTATCAGCCTGTCGCAAGGGGCGAAACGCTCCCCATATTGGGCGGTAAGACGTTGCAGCGTCGCGACCACCTCACCCGCGCCCAGCCTATCCATATAGCGGAACGGGCCGCCAAGAAACGGCGGAAAACCAATGCCGAACACGCCGCCGATATCCCCATCGCGCGGCGAGCGCACTACCCCTTCATCCAGACAGCGCGCCGCCTCGTTAAGCATCATCATGACGCAGCGTTCGGCGATTTGCGCCCCGGTAAGCCGGTTGACGGGCTTCACGCCGGTTAACGTATAAATAGCCGGGTCTGGCTGTTTTTTGCTTTTACGCCCTTTCGCAGGATAAAGATAGAAACCGCGGCCATTTTTTCTGCCTTTGCGATCGTCCTTCAATATTGCTGCAACGGCGTCGTGCGGCGCGCTGAAGCGGGAGCCATACGCTTTTTCCAGCACCGGGATAATTTTAGTGCCTACGTCAATGCCTACCTCATCCAAAAGTTGGATCGGACCAACCGGGAAACCAAACTTCACCAGCGCGTCATCAATATGTTCAATGCTCTCCCCTTCCATCAGGCAGCGCATCGCTTCATTCATATAGGGAGCAAGAATACGGTTGACGTAAAACCCGGCGCAGTCGGCCACCACAATCGGCGTCTTGCCCTGCTTTTTGGCAAGCTGCACGGTGGTGGCGATGGTTTCCGCACTGGTGCCGGCGTGCGGAATCACCTCCACCAACGGCATTTTGTCGACCGGGCTAAAATAATGCAGGCCGATGACCTGTTCAGGCCGCGCCGCGTTCGCAGCGATATCGCCAATCGGCAGTGAAGAGGTGTTCGAGGCGAAAATCGTATGCGGCGCGGCGTGCTGCTCCACTTCCTGCACCATCTTTTGCTTGAGCGCCAGGTCTTCAAAGACCGCTTCCACCACGATATCGCGATGATGAAAGCCGCGGTAATCGGTGGAACCGGAAATTAACGCCATCTGGCTGTCGCGCTCTGTTGCTTTGAGATGGCGGCGGCGCACCTTTTTCTCAAGCAGATCCCAGCTGTATTTCAGCGCATGGCTGATGCCTTTTTCATTAATATCCTTGATGCGAACCGGCAGCTTGCCCTTACTGGCGGTGACATAAGCGATGCCGCCGCCCATCAGCCCGCCGCCCAGCACGCCCACTGCGCGAAGAGGCCTCGGCTGCGCCTCGCTGCCAGTCTCTTTTTTAAGCTCGGTGCTGGCGAAAAAAATACCGCGCAGCGCCGCTGACTGCGGCGTCATCGCCAGCTCGCCAAACGCTTTCGCTTCAGCGTCGTAGCCGCTCGCGCTCCCCTGCTCAAGCCCGGTGCGTACGACATCGATGATGCGCCGCGCCGCCGGATAGTTGCCATGGGTTTTCTGCTCGGTTTGCTTTGTCACCATTTTAAACAGCAGCGCACGGCCCAGCGGCCCGGCGAGCACGCGTTCGCGCACCGGCAAACGCCGCCCGTTGCCGCGCCCTTTTTTTACCAGCGCTACGGCGGCATCCAGCAAAATAGAGGATGGCACCACATCGTCCACCAGCCCCACTTTCAGCGCCTGGCGCGGACGCAGCTGCTTGCCGGCGAGGATCATCTCCAGCGCCGTGCTAACGCCAGTCAGCCTCGGCAGGCGCTGAGTGCCGCCGGAACCGGGCAGCAGCCCCAGCTGCACTTCCGGCAGGCCCAGCAGCGTTTTAGGGGAGTCGGTGCAGACGCGGCGATGGCAGGCCAGCGCCAGCTCCAGCCCGCCGCCGAGGCACGGCCCGTTAATCGCCGCCACAACCGGGATCGGCAGCGCATGAATATCCGCCATGATCTGCTGTCCCTGGCGCGCCAGCGCTTCCGCCTCCTGGGCCGTTTTGCAGCTGGCTATCATGTTGATATCAGCGCCGGCGATAAAGTTGTCCGGCTTGCCGGAAATAAACACAACCCCTTCCAGCGCTTTGTTATCGCGAATTTGCCGAAGAATGGCGCGCACCTGCGGACCAAACTCCGCCTTCAGGGTATTCATTTTCTCGTCCGGCACGTCGATAGTTACCACCGCCACGTTATCCGGGCGAACGTGAAGATAAAACGCGGATGTCGATTCCATTATTCGGCCTCCAGCACCATTGCCGCGCCAAGGCCCCCCGCCGCACAGGCGGTCACCAGGCCAAAGCCGCCGCCGCGGCGGCGCAGTTCGTTTAAGGTTTGGGTAATCATGCGCGCGCCGGTGGCGGCAAACGGATGCCCGTAGGCGATGGAGCCGCCCAGCACGTTGAATTTTGACTCATCCACGTCGCCCGTCGCGCGATCGCGTCCAAGCACCTCACGGGCAAAACGATCGCTTGCCAGCATTTTTAAATTCGTGAGCGTCTGCGAGGCGAAGGCTTCATGCATGTCGAACAGAGTTATATCGTTAAGCGTAAGTCCGGCGCGCTCCAGCGCCAGCGGCGTCGACCAGGCGGGGCCGAGCAGCATATCTTCCCACACATCGACCGCGGTAAAAGCGTAGCTTCTCAGGTAGCCCAGCGGCTGCAGCCCCAGCTCTCTGGCGCGGGATTCGGTCATCAGGATAACTGCCGCAGCGCCGTCGGTGAGCGGCGTGCTGTTCGCGGCAGTTACGGTGCCGTGCTGACGGTCGAATGCCGGGCGCAGCTTAGCGTAATCGGCTATTGTCGAGTTTTTGCGAACGTTATTATCTTCGCTAAAGGGTTCGCGGTAAGGCGGTACGTAAGCGGTCATAACCTCCTGCGCAAGTTTCCCCTCTTCCCAGGCCTTTGCGGCCAGTTGGTGCGAGCGGTGCGCCAGCGCATCCTGCTGCTCGCGGGTAATGCCATGGGTTTTCGCCATCTGCTCGGCGGTATCGCCCATCCGCAGGCCCGTGGAGTATTCCGCTACCGCTGGCGGCACCGGCAGCAAGTCGCGCATCCGCAGACGTGAAAAAAGCTTAAGCCGCTGGCTCATGGTGCGCGCTTTGTTCGCATCCACCAGCGTGCGCGCCAGCGTTTTGCTCACACCAATCGGCAGCACAGAAGAGGAATCCGCCCCGCCAGCAATCCCGGCGCGAATCGTCCCCGCCAGCAGGCTTTCCGCGACGTTGGCTACCGCCTGGAAGCTGGTGGCGCAGGCGCGGCTGACGCTGTAAGCGTCGGTATGAACGTTCATCCCGGTGCCAAGCACAATTTCACGAGCGATATTGGGCGCTTCCGGCATTTGCACAACCTGGCCAAACACCAGCTGTTCGATGACGTCTGGTGAGATTTCGCTGCGCGTCAACAGTTCGCCGACCACCATCTTGCCGAGATCGACCGCCGGAACGCCGTGAAACGCCGTCGCCTGACGGGCGAAAGGGGTACGTAACCCACTGATAATCGCTATGCGATCCCCCTGCCGGGTGACCAGCGGTAATGCCTGACTCATAACCTTCCCCTGTAAAAACGTTAAAGCGCAAAAGTGGTCTGACCTGATAACATTCTTAACCAAAAATTTACATTGAGCCAATCGGAGAGAGGAAAAAGTGCGAGGCGAAACACGAATTGAGGGGCAAAAGAAAACGCCTTCCTGGCAAAAAGAAGGCGTTTTAAGAAGAAGGGGTTACCGCAAGCCGAGCTGGAAGATCATGGTTTCCGCCTGGCAGGCAAAAACAAAATCGATATCCATCTGTACGCCGCCTTCCACCTCGGTAAAGCGCGGCGTGACCTGACACGGCTCCGACTCCACTTCACGGGCCTTCGCCGTCAGGGCCGCCAGGGTTTCCTCTGCTTCGGCGCGGCTTGCGAATACGCGGCTGTAAGAGGCGGTACAATCGGTATTGTCCATGATGGTACCCACATCAATACAGCAACAAACCGGGGTTTCATCAGCACTGCATTTACTCATTGTGATTTCCTCTTTTAATAACGCAAAAACGATGCGGTTATTTTACGCTGCCGGAAATTCACCCTCCACATTAACTTTGTTTAAGCGGCGATAAGTGACCGAAATCACAATTAAAAATGATCTAACGCAAAATTCACCCAACCTGATGATCGACGCCGCTTCGAATTTTGCAGACGGGATCGCGTTTCGAAGATCACAATTGAAAAATGTTATAAACATACTTGCAACATATCGGCTGGTCGGACCTATACTCTCGCCACTGGTCTGATTTGTAAGCTGTACCTCAGACCCTACACTTCGCGCTCCTGTTACCTTAGGTAACATTATTTAAAAATAATAAATGGATGAGGTTATGGTCATGAGCCAGAAAACCCTGTTTACCAAATCTGCTCTCGCGGTCGCAGTGGCAATCGTCTCTTCTCAAGCCTGGTCTGCAGGTTTCCAGCTAAACGAATTTTCTTCCTCTGGCCTGGGCCGTGCCTATTCAGGGGAAGGCGCTATCGCCGATGATGCGGGCAACGCAAGCCGCAACCCGGCGCTGATTATGATGTTTGACCGCCCGACCTTCTCCGGCGGCGCCATTTTTGTAGACCCGGACGTCAACGTCTCCGGCCGTTCGCAGACAGGCCGCAGCCTGGACTCGGACAACATCGCGCCGACCGCCTGGGTGCCGAACCTGCATTTCGTGGCGCCGATTAACGAGCAGTTTGGCTGGGGCGCGTCAGTTACCTCTAACTACGGCCTGGCGACGGAATATAACGACAGCTATACCGCTGGCTCTGTGGGCGGCAAGACTGACCTCGAAACCATTAACCTTAACTTAAGCGGCGCCTATCGCCTGGACAACCACTGGAGCTTCGGCGTGGGCTTCGACGCAGTTTATGCGCGCGCGAAGATTGAACGTTACGCAGGCGATCTGCCGCAGCTGCTTGCGGGCGGCATTGCAAGACAAGCGCAGGCGGGTCTTATTCCTGCGGCGACTGCGCGCGCTATTGCAGCCCAGGCGGCTGGCATCAGTTCTGATACTCAAATCGCCTATCTGAAAGGCGATGAGTGGGGCTTCGGCTGGAACGCGGGGATCCTTTATGAAGTAGATAAAGATAACCGTTACGGCTTTACCTACCGTTCTGAAGTAAAAATCGACTTTGACGGCGATTATAAGAGCAGCCTGCCTGCGGCGATTAACCCGATTAACGCCGCCTATGGTCTGGGTCTGCCTTACGGCACCGGCGGCAGCACTACGGGCGGCTCACTGACGCTGAACCTGCCTGAAATGTGGGAAATCTCCGGTTATAACAAAGTGGCGCCGCAGTGGGCCGTACACTACAGCCTGACCTACACCAGCTGGAGCCAGTTTGAAGAGCTGAAGGCGACCAACAGCAACGGCCAGACGCTGTTCCAGAAAGAAGAGAACTTCAGGGATGCTTACCGCATCGCGCTGGGCACCACTTATTACATGGACGATTACTGGACCTTCCGCACCGGTATCGCGTTTGACGACAGCCCGGTGCCGGCCGATCACCGCTCCATCTCTATTCCGGACCAGGATCGTCTGTGGCTGAGCGCCGGCGCTACTTACGCCTTCAATAAAGATGCTTCCGTGGACGCCGGCATTTCTTATATGCATGGTCAGCACGTGGAATTCACCGAAGGCCCGTATACCTTCAAATCTGAAGGTAAAGCCTGGCTGTATGGCGTGAACTTTAACTACGCGTTCTGATAGCGGTTTACTTATCAAAAAAGGCGGGCCGATGGCTCGCCTTTTCTTTTGCGTGGGAATATTACCTGCCCTGCAAACCGGCCTGGTTTCAACCGGCGCCGATAAAAAAGGCGAACCCGGAGTTCGCCTTTTTCACATTCTGCCATCGCTTATTCAGCATCAATCTCTTTGAGATCGTCCTGAATCGCCTGGGCGTTCGGGTTCTCTTGCGGCTTGAGTTTACCGCCATTGGCGATAAAGTCATGGCGCTGGAAGTAAGCTTCACGCACCAGAATATAAGGGTCCGAAGACTGGCGCAGCAGGCCGTCGGAATCCAGCAGTTGCGCACGGGTTTCCACCCCTTCCACCGCCCATTTCCCAACCGACAACGGCCAGGTCAGCCAGGAGAGCACCGGATAGAGCGTATCCACCGCGTCGCCGCCATCTTCACGCAGCGTAAAGCTGCCGTAAAAAGGCAGTTGCAGATAAGGACCGTAGCCCACGCCGTAATAGCCCAGCGTGCTGCCAAAACGGTGCGGCTCTTCGCGTGCCAGCTTGGGATTCGCCATGCCCGCCACATCGATAAAGCCGCCCATCCCCAGAAGGGTGTTGAGGAAGAAGCGGGTAAAGTGCACCATCCCCTGGTAAGGATTGCCCTGCAGGAAATAGTTCACCATCACGGCCGGCTCTTCCAGGTTGCCAGTGAAGTTGCTCAGGCCGTTGCGCGCAGGTTGCGGCACATAATCGCGCCAGGCGACCGCCACCGGGCGCAGTACGTACGGGTCTACCACGTTAAAGTTGAAGTTATACATGGTGCGGTTGAACCCTTCGAACGGGTCCGAACGTCCCTGCTCCGTTTGCGAAGAGCTGGCGCAGCCCACCAGCAGCGTGGCGGCCAGAGCAAGCCCGGTCAGGCGAAATTTCATCTCAGTCTCCCTGTAAAGTCGTCGCGCTCAGGGTTGAGGCTGCGAAACCTCAACTTCCACCGGCGTGGAAGCATTGAACTGAATCAGCGCGCTCTGGCCTGTCCAGTCCCCCGTCTGCGGTGCGGGCGTGCCCGCCTGCGAAATATGCACTTTAATAATTCCCTGACGCACCGAGGAAAGCAGCCTGTCCGGCATCATGGCGTTGGTATCGTCAAGAGTAAGTGTTAGCGGAAAATGTCCCAGCGGCAATTTTTTTGCCGCGACAGGCACTGCTGAAACGCCATCAGTGACGGAAACAAAGACTATCCCCTTCTCGGGTAAGGCTTTTTCCGCCTGCGGCGACAGCGTGATTTTAACAGCCACTTTCGCGTTGTCCATGCCGCTTTCCACTTTCGCCTGCGCGATGCTGCGCATGATAACCGCGCGGCGCTCATCGTCAGCAGGCAGCAAGCGCAGCATTATTTGCCAGGCGCCAATCGCTTCTTTATAACGCTGCTGCTCAAAAGCGCTGAAAGCGAGCAGGCCGAGCGCGCGGATATTGGTATGCTGTTGGGAAAGCACCTCCCGGAGCAATTTTTCGCCCTGCTGGTTATCTTCCGCATCCGACGAACGGGTAAGCACTTCAGCATAGTCGAGCTTCGCGTCAAGGTTATCCGGCGCCAGTCGCCAGGCGCGCTCAAAGGCCGCCGTGGCGGTGGAAGCGTTGTTCAGCACCATACCGATGCGCCCAAGCATCATCCAGCCTTCGGCGTTTTGCGGGTCATCCTGCAGACGCGTGCGCAGCCCAAGCCCCAGGCGCGCCATCTCTTCCATCGTCAGCGGTTTCGCGTCCGGGTCCATCACCCGCTGGATAAGCGCCGGCGTCTGTTGCGTAACCTGCTGCCATTCCAGCACGTGAGACAGGCTGGATGTTTTGATAAAAGCGCCAATGCTGACCGCCGCCAGCAGAATGACGCCTGGCAGCAGCGCCAGACGGCCGAAGGGGCGGTGTTTCGCAGGCTGCTGGTCGGGAATGTCCGCAAGCAAACTTTGTTGCAGCTCCACCACCATTTCTTCGCGCCCGGGGATTTTCTCCTCTTCCAGCTCGCGCAGGCGCGAACGGTAAAAGGCGCGGTTAAGCGTATCGCGATCGACCGCCGGGCGCCCGGCCCACGGGAAAAAGAGCAACGCCGAAACGGCCGCCAATAAAACAGCGATGACAGTAATCAGTAGCGTCATGGCAGGTTCCCTTTTTCATCGAGCAGCTTCGCCAGCCGCTGGCGTTCTGCTTCACTGAGCGCGCCCTGCGCGGCTCTTTTACGGCTGCGGCGAACAATCATCACTGCGCCGCCGAGAACAAACAAAGCAGGCAGCAGCCAGAGAATAATCGTACCCGGCGTGACCGGCGGTTCGTACGTCACAAAATGGCCATAGCGCGCCACCATATAGTCGATAATCTGCTGCTTGCTCTGCCCCTGCTGCATCAGCTCGTAGACCTTCTGGCGCATGTCGGCGGCGATCATGGCGTTAGAATCGGCAATGCTGTTGTTCTGGCATTTCGGGCAGCGCAGCTGTTCGGTAAGCTGGCGAAACTGCTGCTCCTGCGCTTCGTCTTTAAACTGATAGGTGTCGATGGCGGCCCAGGCGCTCAGGCTCAAAAGCAGGCCGACAAACAGCGCGAAAACGCGTTTCATGCGCCCGCCCCCTTGCTGTATTTCTCCCACAGCGGCTTAAGCTCGTTTTGCCAGACGCGATCGTTAAGATCGCCCGCGTGGCGGTAGCGAATAATGCCGTTGCCGTCGATAAGGAACGTTTCCGGCGCGCCGTAAACGCCCAGATCCAGCCCCAGCATGCCGTCGCCGTCGTAAAGACTCAACGCGTAAGGATTGCCCAGTTCGTTCAGCCAGTTCACCGCCTTGCGGCGGTCATCTTTATAGTTCATGCCGACGACCCGCACGCCCTGCGCGGCAAGGCCGTTTAAAAACTGGTGTTCGGCGCGACAGGTAGGGCACCAGGTCGCCCAGACGTTAAGCAGCAGCGGCTTGCCCTGCGTCAGTACCGCCTGGTCGTAAATTTTGCCCGGCTCGTTCAGCGACTCCAGGCGAAACACCGGCACCGGTTTGCCAATCAGGGCGGATTCCAGCGTGGTCGGATCATCGCCGCCCGCGTTGCGCACCAGTTGCCAGAGCAGCGCGCCCGCCAGCAGCAGAAAGAGGATAAGCGGGATAAACAGCACCTTGCGCTTCATTGCGCCTCCTTCAGGGTTTTACGCAGACGGTAGCGCGGGTCGAGCATGCACAGCAGGCCGCCAAGGGCCATCAACACGCCGCCGTACCAGATCCAGCGCACAAAAGGTTTGTAATAAAGCCGCACCGCCCAGCTGCCGTCATCCAGCGCTTCGCCAAGGGCGGCGTAGAGATCGCGCGTCAGGCCGCCGTCGATGGCCGCCTCGGTCATCATCATCCGGCTGCTGTTGTAATAGCGTTTCTCGGCATGCAGCGTGGCTTCAGGTTTGCCGTTGCGGGTAACATCGATAATGCCCACGCCGCCCCGCCAGTTGGGGCCTGTGGCGTCATGCACATCGCGAAAGACGAAGTGGTACTGGTGAATGTCGATACTGTCGCCCGCCTTCATGCGCACGTCGCGCTCAATGCTGTAGTTCTGGCTAAAAGCGATGCCGACCACCGTCACCGCCACGCCCACATGGCCCAGCACCATTCCCCAGTGGCTGCGCGAAAGCGTCGCCAGGCCGCGCCAGAAACCGTGGCGATGCGTGGCGCGCTCGTGCAGTTCCATCAGCGCCAGCGCCAGCACCCAACCTGCCATCAGCAGTCCTACAACCGTCATGGCCTCAATGCGATCCTGCATCAGCCACGGCAACAGCAGGGAAAACGCCACGGTCACCGCCAGCGCTACCGCCAGCCGTTTAACCAGCTTTTGCGGCTCGTCCCGACGCCAGCGCACCAGCGGCCCGATGCCGAGCAGCAGCGCGAACGGCGCCATCAGCGCGCTAAAGAGCGTGTTAAAGAACGGCTCGCCAATGGAGATGCTGCCAAGCCCCAGCTGTTTATGCACCAGCGGCAGCAGCGTGCCGAGTAAAACCACCAGCATGGCGGCAACCAGCAGCACGTTGTTGCCAAGCAGGAAAGATTCGCGCGACCAGAGTTCGTTGCTCACCCGCGCCCGAACCTGCCCGCCCTTCACGGCGTAAAGCAGCAGCGAACCGCCAATCACAATCACCAGCAACGCAAGGATGAACATGCCGCGCGCCGGGTCGGAAGCGAACGAGTGTACCGAAACCAGTACGCCGGAGCGCACCAGAAAAGTGCCAAGCAGACAAAGGGAAAAGGCGGTAATGGCGAGCAGCACCGTCCAGGCGCGGAAGCTGCCGCGCTTTTCGGTTACCGCCAGCGAATGCATCAGCGCCGTGCCCACAAGCCAGGGCATAAAGGACGCGTTTTCCACCGGGTCCCAGAACCACCAGCCGCCCCAGCCCAGTTCATAATAAGCCCAGGCGGAGCCAAGCACGATGCCGATGGTGAGAAAGACCCACGCCGCCTGCGTCCAGGGACGCGACCAGCGCGCCCAGGCGGTATCCAGCCGCCCGGCCATCAGCGAGGCGATAGCAAAGGCGAAAGCGACCGAGAAGCCCACATACCCCATATAGAGCAGCGGCGGATGGAAAATCAGGCCGATATCCTGCAACAGCGGGTTTAAGTCACGCCCGTCGATGGGGAAATCGGGCAGCGTGCGGGTGAAAGGGTTGGAGGTAAAGAGGATAAAAAGCAGGAAGCCAAAGGCTATCATCCCCATCACGGCGAGCACCCGCGCTACCGCGTCCTGCGGCATGCCGCGGCTGAAAATCGCCACGGCGAAGGTCCAGCCGCTCATCAGCAACACCCAGAGCAGCAGCGACCCTTCATGGGCGCCCCAGGTGGCCGCCACGCGATACCAGACCGGCAGCTCGCGGTTAGAGTTGCTCACGACATATTGCACAGTGAAATCGTTCACCACAAAAGCGTGCACCAGGATAAGGAACGCGCCGAGGATCGTGAAGAAGAGCAGCCAGGCGAGCGGGCGAGCAAGCGCCATCAAGCGCGTGTCCTGGCGCACAGCGCCCCACAGCGGGTAGACGCTCAGCAGCAGCGAAACGCCGAGCGCAAGGCAGAGCAGGTAGTTGCCAATCTCCGGCATCATGAGTGGTTATCCTTATAAGCTTCCGGCGGGCGCTTGTGGTTCTCCTGCATCGCCGCTTTCACTTCCGGCGGGGTGTAGTTCTCATCATGTTTAGCAAGCACCTCTTTGGCCGCCACCTGATTGCCCGCTTCCAGCACGCCCTGCGCCACGACGCCCTGCCCTTCGCGAAAGAGATCCGGCAGGATGCCGGTGTAGCTTACGTCTATCACGCCGCGGGCGTCGTAAAGCTTAAAGTGCACTTCCAGCGTTTTGCTGTCGCGCTGCACGCTGCCTGGCATCACCATGCCGCCGACGCGCAGACGCTGCCCCGGCTCCGGTTTTTCCTGCGCTTCGCCTTTGCCGTACAGAATTTCGCCAGGAGTATAAAAAAGATCGATATTCGAGCGCAGCGCATAGAGCACCAGCGCGATAGTAAGCCCTAACCCCATCAGTACCGCGACAGCGAGATAAAGGCGATTTTTACGACGAGCGTTCACTTATGCTTCCTTAACTTTTGTCTGCCGCGCCGCCTGAATGCGGCGTTCCCGCGCTTGCTGCCGGCGCACCTGCGCCAGCAGCGCCCGGCGCTGCCAGAGGGTATGCCCCACCAACAGCGCAAGCGAAATAAGCGTACAAGCGACCGCCAGCCAGACGTAAAAGGCATAGCCGCCCATGGCGAAAAAATCGCCCCAGCTGTTGAAAGCAGAGTTCATTGCGCGGCTCCTTTCCGGCTGGCAAGCGCCGCCACCCACGGACGACGACGCTCCTGAATAAGAATAAGATTGCGCAGACGCATCAGCGTCAGCGTCACAAAAAGCGCCAGGAAGCCGAAAATGGTCCAACGCAGCGGCATCCGCATAGAGGGGTCGATGGTCTGCTGCATATTGGTAGAGCCCTGGTGCAGGGTGTTCCACCACTCCACCGAGTAGTGAATAATTGGCAAGTTCACCACGCCGACCAGAATCAGGATGCCCGCCGCGCGGCCTGCGAGGCGGCGATCGTCAAAAGCGTTATAGAGCGCGATAACCCCAACATATAAAAAGAGCAGCACCAGTTCGGAGGTGAGCCGCGCATCCCAGATCCACCAGGTTCCCCACATCGGCTTGCCCCAGGCGGAGCCGGTCACCAGCGCGATAAAGGTATAAACCGCGCCGACTGGCGCCATCGCCGCTGCAACCAGATCTGACATTTTCATCTGCCAGACCAGCCCGATAAACGCCGCTATCGCCATTGAGGCGTAAATGCCCATCGACCACATCGCCGCCGGTACGTGCAGGTACATAATGCGATAGCTCTGCCCCTGCTGATAATCTGCCGGGGCGTAGACAAAGCCCCAGACGCAGCCTACCGCCAGCAGCGCAACGCTCAGCAACGCCAGCCACGGGATAAAACGGCCGCAGAGCGCGTAGAGCCGCTCCGGTTTAGCCAACTGATGTAACGCTTTCCACATGGTTATCGCTCACAAAACTTATCATGCCCGCTCCGGGCTGTTGTTATTGAATACTGATTCGCAGCGCCGCCGCCGTCGCGAACGGGCTTAAGGTGGCGCTGGCCGCCAGAAACGCGCCCAGAATCGCCAGGTAACCGTTCACCGCCATATGCATTGACGCCGCTTCCACCGCCGCGGTAGCGAAAATCAGCAGCGGCACGGTAAGCGGCAGCACCAGCAGGCTCAGCAGCACGCCGCCGCGCCGCAATCCCACTGTCAATCCGACGCCCGTGGCGCCAAGAAAACTCAGCGTCGGGGTGCCCAGCAGTAGGGTCAGCGTGAGCGTCGTGGCGCTTCGCATATCCAGCCCCAACAGCAGCGCAGCCAGCGGCGACAGCACAATCAGCGGCAGACCGGTGACCACCCAGTGAGCGGCCACTTTCGCGACAACCATTGCCGGCAGCGGCAACGGCAGCAGCATAAGCTGCTCCAGCGAGCCATCCTGCCAGTCGTCGCGGAACAGCCGCTCCATCGCCAGTAGCGAAGCGAGCAGCGCCGCCACCCAGACTGCGCCTGGCGCGACGCGCGAGAGCATCTGCGGCTCCGGGCCGATGCCTAACGGAAAAAGGGTAATGACGATAAGGAAGAACCACAGCGGGTTGATTATCTCCGCCCCTTTGCGCAGCGCCAGACGAAGCTCTCTCTGAAAGACCTGCCACATCATGCCGCCGCCTCCGGCGCATTAAGCGTAATACAGCGTAGTGGACAGTTCACAGGGCGCAAGGGCTGGTGGGTGGTGAGCACAACCGCGCCGCCGCGTGAGGCGTGGCGCTCCAGGCGGCGCGTCAGCGTTTCGATGCCGGCGACGTCGAGCGCGGTAAACGGTTCGTCCAGCACCCACAGCACGGCGTCGCTCAGCCACAGGCGGGCCAGCGCCACACGCCGCTGTTGACCGGCGGAGAGCTGCGCTACCGGCACATCTTCATAACCGACCAGGCCTGTCGCAGCAAGCGCCGCCCAGCGCGCATCCTGCGACAGGCGCGGATGGTAAAAACGCAGGTTTTCATCGGCGGTGAGCACCGCCTTCACGCCGGGCTGGTGGCCGAGCCAGAGAAGCTGATGATGAAAAACGTCGCGCTGGCGGCGGATGGGTTCGCCCTGCCAGCAGACGTTTCCCGATTCGGGGGTAGCGAGGCCGGTAAGGATACGCAACAGCGAGGTTTTCCCCGCCCCGTTGGCGCCTGCGATTTGCACTATCTCACCGGGCTGAACGGTCAGGCTCAGCGCTTCAAAGAGGACGCGTTCGTCACGAACGCAGGTGAGATGGTGTGCTTCCAGCATGGGCGCGCGGCTCCTTCTATTACAGGGAGGCGGCATAATAGCACAGCTGCGGCGCTGCCCAGAAATCCGGGGCGGCGATGCAGCCTACTCCAAAAGGAGTAATCTTAGTTTCAGGATCAATAATCGTCCGAATTTTCGCTTATCTGCGGGCAAAACGCATAAAAGCGCTACGCTTAGTGATAGCGATATTTCCTGTGGAGAGCTCTTATGGACAAAATTGGCGAAGATAAAATCGACGAATCCACCGATGAACTGGAAGTGGAAAGCGAAGAGAAAGAGAGCGGCGAAGAGATAGAGGTGAATGAGGAAGAGCTGCCTTCGCGAGCGATGGCTATCCACGAACATATTCGTCAGGACGGGGAGAAAGAGCTGGAGCGCGACGCGATGGCGCTGCTCTGGTCCGCCGTGGCAGCAGGGCTTTCAATGGGCGCCTCTTTGCTGGCGAAAGGGATTTTCCATGTGCATCTGGAAGGCATTCCCGGCGGCTTTCTGCTGGAGAGCCTGGGTTACACCTTCGGCTTTATTATCGTCATCATGGCGCGCCAGCAGCTGTTTACGGAGAACACCGTCACGGCAGTGCTGCCGGTGATGCACAAACCCACCAGTACGAACTTCAAGCTGCTGTTTCGCCTGTGGGGGGTGGTGCTGTTCGGCAACCTTATCGGCACCGGCCTTGCGGCGCTGGCGTTTGAGTTTATGCCGATTTTCGACGAAGCGACGCGTGATGCGTTCGTCTCTATCGGCATGGAAGTGATGCAGAACACGCCAGGCGAGATGTTCGCCAACGCGATTATTTCCGGCTGGATCATCGCCACCATGGTCTGGATGTTCCCGGCGGCGGGCGCGGCGAAAATTCTGGTGATCATCCTGATGACCTGGCTTATCGCACTGGGCAACACAACGCACATCGTCGTGGGTACGGTGGAAATTCTCTACCTTGTGTTTAACGGCACCATTCACTGGAGCGACTTTTTCTGGCCTTTCGCCCTGCCGACCCTTGCCGGCAACATTTGCGGCGGGACATTTATTTTTGCGCTGTTAAGCCATGCGCAAATTCGCAACGACATGGCGACGCAGAAAAAAGAGAAGGCCAACGCGCAGGCGAAAAGCGAGCGGGTTATCGCGAAAAAAGAGCAAGAGGCGCGACGCGCGGCGCGTTGAGCATTGGCGACAGAGTGAACAAACAGGCGGCGTGGCCCTTAACGCGAGGGTAAAAATCGGTATACTAACGCCGCCTTGTCCCCTTAGTTAAATGGATATAACGAGCCCCTCCTAAGGGCTAGTTGCAGGTTCGATTCCTGCAGGGGACGCCATTTTGTGATTTTCCCGCTTTTCATTTTTCAAGCCCTATACCCTTTCCCGCCTGGCTTTCTGCGCTCTTCTTGCTACTGCACTTTTAATCTGAACAATCTGTTTTGCTCGAAAATTCATAAAAAATGCGGGCACAATTCAGGAATTCTGCCCGCACGCCTAACTTCTTTTCTCAGCGACTATTTCGCACCCAAAGCGCACTATTTATCGCTCGGTCTCAGGCCGTTACGTCCCACCTCGCGAAATACCGCTTCAGTTTTTCAACGGTGTGGCGCCATTTCGGTGTAGTCGGTTTGCAGACGGTATTCTGGTTACCAAAGAAGCCCACCTCATTTACCGCATCCTGTTCACTACGGGTCTCAAGCCATTTTACCGGGACGAAATACTCTGACTTGTCAGGATCATCTGCATTCCGGCGGTACAGGCTGCCGTATTTAAGCGCATCCATCGCCAGTTTTTCGCCATCTTCTGTGCTGATTGTAAAACTGCGAGCAGGCTCAACGGCGCTCTGCACAATACCGACGCCCACATACCCCTTCGCCGGGATTTTTACCCAGACGCGGTCGCCGGGCTGGAGCTGTTTAAGCGTCTGGCTGTACCAGCTTCCGCCGCCCGCGCTAATAAACCCGTAGCGACGCGCTTCTTCCCAGACACGGCTGAGCGGGTCGCCAAACGAGACATAGAACTCACCGTTCCAGGGTTCCTTCGCACTGGCGCTTGTGGCAGTGGCCTGCGCGGCGTTGGTTTGCGTCTCGCCAGGGTCAATAAGCCAGGCGCGGCTCAGGAACTGCTCATCGCCGTGCTGGAACACTTTGAAGAACATCACGTTAATCGAGATACCATTTTTACTGAGATAATCCACGATGCGCTCGGTAGACGGGTCCAGCTCCGCCGCCACGATAATGATTTGATGCGACTGATTGAGCGACTCTTCTTCAAGCGCAGTGTTGAAACGCTGTTTAAAGGCATCACCCAGATTGCCGCCACCGGAAAATTTCTCGTATATCTGCGACAGACGATCGGCGGTTAAGTCATCCACCCACGAGGCATAATCCAACGCCTGCGCGACCACCTCACGGGGCGTGCGGTCGCGTTTTAGTTCAATCAGGATCAGCGACGCATCCGGCGCAATCGCCAGCAGATCGATACGCCCTTTATCGAGCGTATTTTCCTGATGGCCGATGATCATCCACTGATCAGAGAGGATAGTGGGATCGTTTAAAATCATCTTCTCCAGCAGTTGCTCGCTGGCGAGTTTGCTGATAGTTAGCGGCTGAGGGTTCTCCCCCACCCGCCAGATAGCATGATGAACCGGCATCGTCTGTTCCTTAGTTTAATGCTGCGTCAGTGAGCGCATCCGCCAGGTGGAGCTGGGTTTGTTGGGCGGATTGGAGGCGGGATTTGAGTAGATCCAAAAGAGAAAATAATGCTTCCACTTTTCTAACAACTCGTTCGAACTCATTAAGTGGCGGGCATGGCACAAGTACTTGGCTAAGAATATCTAAATTAATATTTTTTTGAGCTGTTGAGGGGGCATATTTTTCTAATGACGACTTAATTGTTCTCATAAAAAAATCGAAATATTCAACAGGGATCTCTGAAATAAATGGGGAGTAGCCCACAACACTATCAGGAAAACAAGCGTCAAACTCTAATATCCCCGAGTCTGCAATGTTTGCAGCGATAGTGATACATAAAGTCCCTTTCGGCCATAATCGGCTTTGCTTAACGCCCAATTCATTATACAACGCCGTAAAGGTCTTAATAATCCCATTCGAACGTGAAACATCTCCTGTTTGCACTAAAGGATATTTACCATCTACGTATAATGCAGGGTCATTTCTAGGTCGGTGCTTAGATTTACCTCTAGATAATTCACCAAGATCAGGCAGCCGACACCACTCCCACCCCTGCGGCAACTCAAACGGCTTTTCCTCATCACTCACTGGCGGCAACGGCTTTTGTTTTTTGATTTTTCCTTCTTTCACCAGTTGCGCTTTTTCCTCCTCAATACGTTTAAGCAATTCGGAAGCCGGTTCGTCGTTAGGATCTTGCGGCACCAGTTTACCCATAACCGCCAGTTGCAGAATGGTTTGCTTAAGCGCATCGATGCTCGATTCGGTGGTAAACAGTGTGTCGAAATGCTGGCTGATTCGCGCCCAGTTTTCGGCGAGTTCTTCGGCATGTTGGCTCTCGGTCAGCGTTGCCAGCAGGGTTTCCACCAGTTTCTGATGGGCATCCAGACTGGTCAGAGATTGCTGCTCCAGTTGGTCGCAGAGGGACATGAGTTCGTTGACTTTGCAGACAATTCGCTGCTGCTCAGCAAATGGTGGAATAAGAATGAATGTTTCACGCACTTTATCTGCATTAAGGTTCAATACAACTGCGCCAGACGCTTTCTCTTTAAAAGCTTTTATAATAAATGGTGAAGACAGCAATTGGTAAAGAAAATCTTTATCTAATAATGATGGAGGGGAGATTCTTAACCAACCATCATGTATGCAACCTTCGATAAGAGTTATATAAGGACGTCCAAAGCTCATTGAATTTGTAAGAAGAAAATCTCCAGGGTATACCATGCGTGTTTTGTGAAGACCGGATGGCTTGATTTTCTCATCGGCAGAAGAAATATATTTACCTCCAATATCGGTATCGCCAATCTTTATCCAATTAAGGCCGCCTTCATCAGTAGTTATATAATCTTTAATAGGTCTAGGTGACCCACCTCTTTCTATTTCAGAGATGTCTCCAAACCTCACCCACTCCCACCCCTCCGGCAGCTCAAAGGGTTTTTCATCCTCACTAATTTCCGGCAACGGCTTTTGCTTTTTAATTTTCCCCTGCTTGACCAGTTCCGCTTTCTCATCAGCAATACGCTTTAACAGCTCTGACGCTGGCTCATCATTCGGGTCCTGCGGCACGAGTTTGCCGCGTACCGCTAGTTCCAGAATCAGCTCGCGCAGTTTCTTAATACCATAGAGGTCGATTTTGCCGTTACTGCCGCGCCCGGCCATGGAGCGGGTTTGCAGCGCAGAGGACCAGATATCGATATGGTCGGTGATCAGCTTCTCAACGGTCATCAGTTCGCCTCCTTGTTACCCGCCAGGGCGGCACCGAGAATATCGCGTAGCTGGTTACGCAGCTCGCTGATTTCCGCCTGCTGTTTCTGGTGCTGCGTCAGCAGTTCATCCGGATCGTGGCTGATGGTTTCACCCTGATACGGGTTCTTGATATCAAGGTTGAAGTTACGGGCGATGATGTCGTCGATGCTGACTTTCCACGCCTGATTGTTCTCTTCGCGGCTGGTAAAACCGTCAGCTTCACTGCCCCACCAGTCGATTTCCGCCTGGAACTCTTCAAACTTCATCGGCTTGGTTTTGCTGTAGTTCTTCACGCCGTCCGGGTATGGATGCTCATAGAACCACACATCCTTTGTTGGCTGACCTTTGGTGAAGAACAGAATGTTGGTTTTGATACCGGTGTACGGGTTAAACACACCGTTCGGTAACCGCACGATGGTGTGCAGATTGCACTCTTCGGTGAGCAGCTTTTTGATTTTGGTTTTCACGCCTTCACCAAACAGCGTGCCGTCTGGCAACACCACCGCGGCACGGCCTTTATCGGCCAGCACTTCGATAATCAGTTGCAGGAACAGGTCAGCGGTTTCACGGGTCTGCATCTCTGCCGGGAAGTTCTTCTCAATGCCGTCTTCTTCAGTGCCGCCAAACGGTGGGTTGGTAACAATCACATCAATTTGCTCATCCCAGGAAGAGAGAGGCTTGTTGAGCGTGTTGTCATGACGGATTTGCACCGGTACCTCAATGCCGTGCAGCAGCATATTTGTGGTACACAGCAGGTGCGGAAGCTGTTTTTTCTCGACGCCATGGATCTGCTTTTGCAGCGTTTTATGGTCTTCGGTGGTGTTGACGTAATGCTCTTTCACATGGTCGAACGCGCAGGCGAGGAAGCCGCCGGTGCCGCACGCCGGGTCCATAATCGACTCGCCGAGTTTCGGATCAATGCGGTTGACCATAAAACGCGTTACGGCGCGCGGAGTGTAGAACTCACCCGCATTCCCGGCACTTTGCAGGTCGCGCAGGATCTGTTCGTAGATATCACCAAACAGATGACGTTCCTGGCTGCTGCTGAAGTCGATTTCATTGAGCTTGTTGATCACCTGGCGCAGTAACGTACCGTTCTTCATGTAGTTGTAGGCATCGCTGAACGCCTGCTTGACGACATAACCACGCGGGTTCTTATCGATCGGCGCGGTGAGGTTTTTAAGCGTCGGGAACAGATCGTCATTCACAAATTCCAGCAACGCATCACCGGTGATGCCTTCGCTGTTCGCCGCCCAGCTACGCCATAAGTAGCGTTGCGGGATCGGGAACTGGTAGTCATCCTGCTCCAGTTCCAGCTCTTCTTCCTGGGTATCAAAAATCTTCAAAAACAGCAGCCATGAAAGCTGCCCCAGACGCTGGGCATCGCCGTCCACACCGGCGTCTTTACGCATAATGTCCTGAAGGGATTTAATGACTGAGCTAATCGACATGTTTTCTTTCCATACTTAAAAAAAAGATGCCACCGGACGCAGACGCGGCCAGTGGCAATGTATTTATAGGTTATCAGGCTGAGCGCGGCGGTAGTTGATAAATCTCGCTCTCCAGCTCTTGTACAGCCTGTTCATAGGCCTCTTTGCCACCAAAGCGCGTTTTGATGATTTCTGGCATGCGGCCAAGCTTATCAAACGGTTTCAGTTTGAGTACCTGAACGTCTTCGATTTCCTGAACACCGCCATCAGCGTATTTATCCAACAACGTGTTAAGCACCTGCTGTGCTGGTTCAGCATATTTAGTGAAGTAATCGCGCTTACGCACGTTGGCGGCGCGTTCCTGACGCGTTAACGGCGGCTGACCGTACACCACATGACAGAGCAAATCAAACGGGTCGAGATCTTTGCCAACCTCTTCGGCCAGCACATCCCAGAGAATGCCCAGTTGTTCCAGCTCTTCAATGATGATTTGCTTGCGCGGCGCTTCCTGCCACTTGCGCACGAAGCTATCCAGTGAGGCGTATTCACTGTCTTTGAGCATCGTTTTGCGAGTGTAATCCTGGAAGGACTCGGTAACCAGTTTGCCGTCAGCATCGTAATACTGAACACGCTTTGCCAGCACTTTCACCGCCACGCCATTCACATAGAATTTACGAACTTTGTCTTCATCATCGTCATGAAATTCGCCGTTGCCTGATTTTTTGTTGCGATCCACACGATATTCGGCTTCGTCTTCCCGCGCTTCGCTGGCAGTGTGGCTGGCCTCATCAACATGCTCTTCTGCATCCAGCTGGTCGTTGAAATCGGAATCTTTGTCAGAAATGTCGCCGGGTTTCACCACCAGCACTTTTTCTGGCAGACCATCAAAGCGTGGATCGGCAAACAGCTCTGTCGCTTTTTTGAAGTCGAGAATGGTGAACCACAGCTTGCCGTGCTTTTCGTTGATGCGCGTGCCGCGACCAATTATCTGTTTAAATTTGGTCATCGACTGGATGTTTTGATCCAGCACCACCAGCTTACAGGTCTGGGCATCGACGCCGGTGGTCATCAGTTCTGACGTTGTGGCGATGACGGGATAGGCTTTTTTAGGGTTGATAAAGTTATCCAGCTGCGCCTTGCCGATGTCGTCATCGCCGGTGATTTTCATCACATACTTATCGTTCTTCAACACCTCTTCTGCATTGAGGACGACCAACGCGTGACGCATACGATCGGCGTGATCGATGTCGTTACAAAAGACGATGGTTTTATCCATCGGGTTAGTGCGTTTCAGATAATCGGTGATGGTTTGCGCCACCAGCATGGTGCGCTCATCAATCACCAGCGTGCGGTCAAAATCTTTCAGGTTGTAGATACGGTCTTCAATCTCTTTACCGTATTTATCCAGCTGGCCTTTGATTGGTCGCCAGCCCTGCATATCGATATCAATATCGACGCGGACCACTTTATAAGGCGCGAGAAAGCCGTCTTCAATGCCTTCTTTTAGAGAGTAGGTATAAACCGGTTCACCGAAGTAATCGATATTAGAGACTTCTTCGGTTTCTTTTGGTGTCGCCGTCAGGCCAATTTGTGTGGCGCTACCGAAATACTCCAGAATCTCTCGCCAGGCAGAATCTTCAGACGCGCTGCCACGGTGGCATTCATCAATTACAATGAGATCGAAGAAATCCGGGGCCACCTGCTTGTAGGCTTTTTGGTGTTCTTCCGGTCCGGTAATGGCCTGATACAGCGCCAAGTGGACCTCGTAAGCCGGATCGATATTGCGTCCGGTAACTTTAGTCATGGCGTTACCGAATGGCTGAAAATCGTTACGTTTAGTCTGATCGACCAGAATGTTACGGTCCGCAAGGAACAGAATGCGTTTTTTGTTTTTCGCTTTCCACAGTCGCCAGATTATCTGGAACGCGGTATAGGTCTTCCCCGTACCGGTCGCCATGACCAGCAGGATGCGGTTCTTTCCAGCCGATACGGCATCTACCGTTCGGTTGATTGCCTGCATCTGGTAATAACGAGGGGATTTGCCGCTACCGTCATCGTAGTAATCCTGACTGATAACAGGCAGCTGTTCCTGAGTGAACCCTTTCCAGGCGCAATATTTTTGCCAGAGCTGTTCTGGTGTTGGGAAGTCGCTGAGGGCAATTTCCGATTCAAGCTTCTGTGGATTAGTCTTATCGTGAAAAATAAATCCGTCACCATTGGAGGCAAACACAAAGGGCACATCAAGCAGACTGGCGTAATCCAGACCCTGTTGCATCCCTTTGTTAATGGCGTGCTTATTGGCTTTGGCTTCGATAACCGCTAACGGCAAGTTCGGCTTGTGGTACAGAACGATATCGGCAGATTTTACCTTTATACGTGAGGCCAGTTTGCCACGGACCACAATCTTGCCATCACGCAGTTTCACTTCCTGACGAATCTGAGCCAGATCATCCCAGCCAGCTTCCTTAACCGCAGGAAGGATAAATTTGCTAATGATATCCGTTTCAGTCAGGTGCGTTTTGTTCACGCCAGCCATAGCAGAGCACTCCATGATATTGGGTTAGCTCTGATTTTACACAGATTAATAGCCGACGTAATGACCTGAAACGAGGTTTTGAGTAGCTATTGGTAAGTTCAAGACGATTGCCTATATCTGGCACCATATCTCTGGTTATTAATAACTGTGCAAGCCGCCGGTTTTATATGCTGCCGCTATGGTACTGATAATTTAGTGGATTAATTCGTAGCATCCTTACTGTCGGTTGGAGAAAACCCAGGCCATGAGAAGTGAAATGTTTCTGAAGAATGGAGCGAAAACAGAAACCTTGAAGAAATCCAAACCACGTCATTACCCGGATCTCTTCATGCATAAAAGCAAACAAACTTATGATTCTGGAGCGCAGATGTGTCTCGTTATTGACGGTATTCATCAGGATTAGTGTACGGCTGTTTATCGTGAGTTTGTCTACCAGTAGTGTCGTTTTACCTGAGCCAGCAAAGGCGAAAATCAACTCCTCAGCCATACCAGATCCTCCCGAATGTAGCCAGGAACGCTGAATTCTTCTCCAGCATATTGTAAGAGCTTGAATGCGGCTTCTGTTTTAGTGGCCAGCATATAGTCTCGCCCTATAAGCGTTCGTTGACCTTCTTCAAACAGTCGATCGGCAATATCAACCTGACGCTTTCTGCTGAACGGGACGGAGGCGGGTTGTCGCGTCGAGATAATGCTGTTGTTTCAGATGCCGTAACAATACCCGCCCCTCCGGCATAAACTCTGTGCCGTAGCGCACCAGACCAACCCCTTTGAGTTCAGCGTCAATGGCATAGCGAAGCTCACCGGGGACGGCTTGTTCAAGCAGGACAACGGCTACCTTTTTCAGACGGGGTTCATATTTGAGCAGTACGGCAGACAATATGCCCATCAGTTCATGTGCCGTACCCGGCATACCCTGGAGGATTTTAGTCATGTCAGGCAGGCCATAGTCCGGCAGATGTTTAAGCGTGCCAGCACGGCAGTTGAGGATCCGTTGCATGTTGTCGAGCACCGAGAGGATGACCTGATTTTCTTCACTGACCTGATAAAGATCGAGGCCGCCGATGAAGTTGCCGGTCAGCATTTCATACAGTGAGGGTGTGTTGTGTCCCTGGGGCATCATTCATCCTTAAGAGGTTGCAGAATCAGATGATTGTTACCGGCTTCCAGAATGCGCGGCTTATCCGGGTCAAGGTCTTCGCGCCCTATCACCAGCTTCCAGGTGTTGTTGACCATATCCGGGTGACGGAATAGCCCTGCCACAGCGACAAACTGCGCGTCTTCTTCCATTGGCATATCAAGATTTGCATCACCGCCAGGTTTCATCACAACATCCCGGATCGCGAGCAGGTCGGCTTTCAGTACGGTGTCGCCATCCTTGAGGAGCTGCTGGTAGACCGTTTTATCGAAGGTTTTGCGGTCTTTCAACTGCCAGACACGAACCACCACTGGCTCAGACAGCGAGTTACTTTCGCGGGAATCCGTATTCAGCGCTTCACGGGCGGTGAAATCCAGGTGCAGCACCTTAATCTTTTTATAGAACAGACTGTTAAACGTCGATTTTGCGCCATCGGTGATGCCCTGGGTCGCCCCGCAGCCCGTCAGGCTGAAGGCCAGCAGCGGTAACAGTAAGCCGGCAGATTTAGTTAAACTTGTACGTAACACATCGGTTTCCTTGTTGTGGTGTCGCGGGCTGCAGGCCGGTGTAAAAGCCCAGTTCCGTCGTAAAGGTCTGCGGGATATCGTCCGGGAGGTCTTCGTCTTCCGCGCCCAGAACGCCATTCATCCCCAGCCAGAATGGGCCTTCGCCGAGCGGCGGCGGAGCCAACAGACGGGTAGCGGTAGTAAGGGTGATTTTTGCCTTAAAGCGCCAGCCCAGATACACCCTCAGCATCACCAGAAAATCCTGATACAGCAGGCCATCCGGTTTCCAGCCCTGCGCTTCCTGTTCATTATCGGTGGACAACGCTACCAGCAACTGGCTGTTGGCATCCATCGCCTCGTCACCGAGCGGCGTGTTACCATCCAGGAGAAAATCATCATCGCCATAAAAACCCAGAGGCTGACTGACTTCCACCGGACGCAAACAGTACGGACTCACCTGTACGGTGGTATCCGGGGCCAGCAGGGTCACCAGCGCCTGCATGCCCTCCTGGGTTTTGCCCGGCTGCTGCAGTATGCCAAGCAGCGACAGAAAGCGTGATACCGGAGTGGCGATGTGCTCTGCGGTGCCCGGAATGCCCAGCCCCACCAGGCCAAGCAGTGACTGTGAAATGCTGTCGGTGCCGCCAGGCTCGAACGTCGCCGGGTAAGAGTATTTACGCCAGATGCGGTAAAACTGCGTCAGGATGCGGTGGCTGAAGATATCCAGAAAGCCCTGCAATGCCTCGTACCCTTCGCGACGCTGGGTGATGTCATTGAGGTACGCAGTTGGTAAGGGGGAATCGACACCGTACATCCCCATAAAGGTCGTACGGATGAGCGGTGGCCTGCTGTCATCATCCTCGTCATATTCGACAGACTTCAGTTCGCTGGCCGGGAAGCCCATCCCCGGATGTGGCGCGAACCGCACCGGGTCATCTGCGGGATGGCTGGTTGAGCCCATCAACGGCCGGTCCGGATTTAGTTTCTCCAGTAGCTGGCAGAAACGGTAAAAGTTTATCCGGTTAAGGTCAGCCTCCAGGCGCGGGGTCAGCCGGGAATACGGCGGTTGTGCTTCTCTTCCCATTCCAGGCGCTCTCCGGTTGGTTGCAGGATAATAATCAGGCGGTTAAACAGATAGATATCGGTATACAGCGCGAAGAAGCGGCTCAGCATCTCGCCAAACAGGCAGATGTCACCGCGACCGGCAAAACCATGGCTGTCCAGCGTCACTTCAATCTGCACGCCGCGCACCAGGTAGCCCTGCTCGAAACGCTCGGTTTCGCTGTGCTTAACGTCAATGATGGCTTCCAGGCGACGGCGGTTCATCTCGCTGTCGGTCCATTCGTACAGCGCCAGGGTACCGCGCAGCACGTCTGCGTTGTCCATCATCGACAGAAAACCGCTGCCAAGATGACTCAGCACACGCCAGTGGAAACGGTCCTGCGCCGGGGGATAACAGGGCAGCGTCGGCGCACACAGGTTACGGACGGCAATACTTGCCGAGGTGGTTTTCATCACCGTATCGAGCACGGTGCTCTGCAGCGCACGGCGAGGTAGCTGTCCGTTGGTACCAGTGAGCGTCAGTGACAGGCTTTCATCCTCCGGCACCGTGTGGTTATCAAAGGCCTCGCCACCGAGGATAAGCCAGGTGTTATGCAGCCCGGACGGACCGCGGCGCACGCGGGTATGGTAGTAATACTCCGGGGCTTCATGGCGCATCATCCCACCCTTGTGGCGGAAGCTCGAGAACGGCACGTAGGTATGCTGGCTCGACGACATCACCGAATCCACTGCGTATATCTCGGTATGTCCATCCTGCACGCGCATCGGGCGCAGCATATATTCAGTCTGCAGGGAGTTGAGTGTCAGCGGGTCAGATTCCAGCGGGAACAGGTTAATCACCGGCACACAGTTCAGGCGCAGATGTTTTTCAGTAAAGCTGAAGTCATGCTCCCAGCGCTCCGCCAGCACCACGTTGATTTCAAACCAGGGGAGCTCGGCCGGAAAGGCCACGGTATCCAGTCCACATAACCCCGTGAACATGAATTTCTCACGGAAGGTGAAGTACTCCAGCAGCAGCTGATAACCGCTAAAGCTGCTGCTGCCTTTCGGCCACAGGTCGTCGTCGTCGCCAAAACCCAGCGCGGTGAAATACCCGTCGAGCGGTCTCCTGTCCATGTCACCCGGCATCCGCAACCAGAGGCGCGCAGTGTTCATGGTAAAAGCTTCATGCATGGCGCAGGCCAGCGGTGCGTCTGCGTTGAAGTAGAACGGGAGCTGGCTGAGATCGACACGGCTCCAGTCGGCAAGATGGCTGCAGTTGAAGCGCAGGTTGATGACCGAACGCCCGTCAGGGTCAGTCGACAGGCGGGCGTGTTCCAGCGACAACGGCTGAAGGGTAATCTCTTTGGTTGTAGTGTACCGACAGCGAGTGCCCTTCTCACCGATCGGCCGCGAGTTCACCTCAAAGCCTTTCACAATACGCATCGGCTCTTTCATTTCGCGCCATTCAGGCGTGAACTCCACCACCGACATTGACGGAATGGTGCGCAGGTAATGCGGCCACAGAAGGCTAACCAGCCCTTCGGTCAGTTCAGGCAGGTCGTCATCGAGCTTTTCACGCAGCCGGCCCATCAGGAAGGCAAAGCCCTCGAACAGGCGTTCCACGTACGGGTCGCGCGCGCCCGCTTTATCGAGATTGAGCATTGCCGCCTGCTCGGGGTGAGCACGGGCAAACTCTTCACCGGCTTCCAGCAGGTAGCGCATTTCAGCGTCATAATAACGCAGGGTTAAGTCGTCCATATAAGTTATATTCTTATCATTAATTAAATACTGGGGATTCCAACTCCAGTTAATTTATATTAAAACTAACAGCTAGCTGATATCGATTGCTGAACTTCTTTTAATCAGAGATACAATTAAAGTGGTGAATTTGTTTTTCTCTCATAATGCTATCACTTCAGGTTTTGCCCTTGCAATTCGCTCAACCTTGATAGACTCAGAGTCGACGACATAGATACCCTCACTTGCATATACGAACAGAGGTTTATTGACGTTGTTTTTAATGGTAACAATAAGTTATGCCGAAACGAAGTGAACAACTAGCACCAATCGTCTTAAAAGAATGCAATGGAAATCAGAGGTGTTTTATTTTCCAGAATAAGTCCTCACTCTTCTCCAGGTCATCTGCATTCCAACGCTATGCTTTTTGAACGGAGGATTCCAAATGTAACTCACCCCTTTTCCCCTGTTACTTTTTTAGGCTAATTCAATTTATTTTTCTGGTGATACATTTAATTTTTTAAAGCACATAACACCCTTCAATGGTTCAATCGTTTCACTTTCATGTCCAATGTACACATTATATGAACAGTAACCAACATCTGAAGTAATATCAAAAATCGTACCACCGCTAACAATAGCAGCTGAACCCTTCTGGTTTTTAGTATTCCACCCAAGGTATAATTGACCATTATTTAAATTAAGAACCTGCCAAGATAGAATGATTTCCTCATGTCCATCATTATTTATCAAAACAGGCCTCATCGAATTCTCAGCCTGTTCAATATCAGGTTCAACATTTTTCACGCCTGTGCCTTTGTATAGGTAAACAACATCACCAGAATTATTATATATACTTACAGAAGGCTTAAGGTAATTAGCAAATATAACAAAAAAAACACAATACAAGGAGAATGACAACAGTATTTTTTATCATTGAAACTCCGCAGGCATATTAATCCGCTCAGGATTCTTCCCATTCCAGCACCAATGGTCAGTTCTGGACTCTGAAAAACCTTTCGTTCATGTATTTACAAGCGCATCAAGAATATGCTGAGAAGCAAGTTTTTCAGCATACTTACCAAAACGGTGGTATAACTCAAAACCAATCTTCATGCTTGTAACATCATCCAGAGTATCATCACCCATAGCACCCGGGGTCATATTTTGTTCCCAAGTAGAGCCTTTTAATAATAGATCTTCAGAAAACCCGACACTTAGCCCCACATATCCGTAATGGATATTTGACCAGACATCAAGGTAAAAATCATACTCTTTATATTTATGATAGTAGCTTTCTGACATTCGTTTTGATTCCAAAGGCCGAGTTACCGCAACTGATTTAAATTTTTTCCTTATTCTGTTCATTTTCATTTAACATATTAACGAAGCTTCTGGTAGCTTTAATATTTCTCTTTGATAGGGGAAAGTTTTTTTAGGCATACCCCACCCACTTCATTAATAATCTCGAAGTTATTGTGCCCAGGTTTTATTGTTAACTGTGCCGAACACACGCCTGTTTTTGAAGAAAGTAGAAAATTCTGACCACCACCGCCAGTGGAGTTATATGCATAGCGCCCCCCAATTAGCCAGCCGACATTAAGCTCATACCCCTCTGAAATTACAGAAAAGAAAGATGTAGTTAACTTCAGCTCTCCTCCAGGAACAATAATATCAGGGCGGGCTTTCATTATTTTATCAACTTCTTCTGGCGCTGGTTCTATACCAAACAAGCTCTCATCAGCTTGCAAATATAAATTTTCATTTGTGTCATTCTGTATAATAACAACGGGCTTGAGAGGAATAATACGAACCACACCGAGAAAAATTAATAAAGAAATAAACATCAAAATCAAGATTTTTTTCATAATGTTTATTTCCCAATTTCATCAGGATTATCTTCATTCCAACACCAGTGTTTCTGTTTGGACACTGGCATTGATGTTTGTGGCGTGTTATCGAGTGCGTCCAGAATGTCCTGGGCTGTTAAGGCGTCAGCCATTTTCCCAAATCTGTGGTACAACGAAAAGCCGATTTTCATGCTGGTTATATCATCTAATGTATCATCACCCTCGGCACCTGGAGTCATATGTTGCTCTAAGGATGAACCTTTTAACAGTTCCCATTCGCTAAAACCGACACTTAAGCCAACATAACCATAATGAATATTTGACCATACATCATAAAAATAATCATATTGCTTAAATTTATGATAATACGATTTAGACGGAGTTCTACTTGGCGGTGGGAGTGGACGAGCAACAGCTACTGAACCAAACATATCACGAATTTTTGGCTTATGATCCCACACTGAACCTGTTTTCACTGTTTGATGCCAAACAATTATAGCTTCAGATAGATGAGGCTCAGGACGAGGAGCTAATTTCGCGTAAAACGGTAGGTTATCCCATTCTTTTTTTGCGTTCTTTATAGTTTCATCATCGATATAACCTCTTATAACATTTGCAAACCGACCTCTGACATTGGTTTTGATTTCATTGAGTATATAGTCAGCAACCTTTATAGCGCCGTCAGTATGCTGACAATGCAGCTTACTTTTAAGATCTGACGACTGCCCGGTAGTCGTTACTGTCGGAGTAGTTGCTGATGAAGTGGCTGTGGCTGCCGCTGTCGTTGTTCCTCCTGCGGAATTTGCACTGTCTCCGCTCTTCTCGTACGTATCATCCATCATCGACGGAATAAACTTCGCCTTGCAGGGGCAGCTACTGTAGCTGTCGAGCGTGCCAGCCATTCGCCTGCCATGGATGGTGTCGTTATCAATGCCGCCGGCTATCCTGTAAAGCCCGGCATGTTTACCGCAGGTGACGCTGTCCTGCTCCCGGGCTACAGGTTTATCAAACAACGTGTGATCCTCTGCGCCCGTGGTGATTTTCCCGCCGCAGGTTGTCTTGTCGCCCTGCACCAGGTAAAAGCCTTCAGCTCCCATACGTTTCCCTTTTCCCTTAATTCAGTCCTGATTACCCACAAAGCACAGCACTGCTGGCCGGATCGAGTGCAATCAGACCGGACAGAAGCTGGTCCATTTCCGGCTGAAGCCGTGATTTTTCGGTTTCACTGCGCGTGGCTTTCATGCGCAGCAGTCTGAGGCGACGCGATTTCACTTCAAACAACAGCGCTGGTGTCCACTGCGTGAGGGTGATGGACTGTGCGGCACTGTCGAGCTCACCCAGCAGATGCAGCGCCAGTTCATTCTTGCCCTTCTGCTCAGCCACTCGGGCCATCAGCAAACGCAGCAACCATTTGTCTTTTGTGGCGTCGGTGCCCGGGCGGGTCTGCAGCCAGTGAAGAGTGGCATCCAGACCGTCTGTGTCGGCTTTCTCCAGCGCTTCCGGCTCGAGCGCCAGGATATCGTTGTCAGAATCACTGGTGGTACTGACCGGCCCATCTTTCCAGCCGGGCATATCGTCGAGCACGCTCTGATTTATCCAGTTCAACGTGACCTCATCGGCAAACGGCGTACCGTCATTAAAGGCCAGGGTTTCCAGCCCGGTGAGGCGGCGCAGCAGCCCTTTCAGGTCGGCGGCGATGATATCAGCCAGTACATCCTGCCCCGACTTCACCAGGGCCTGGTGGATATACCACTGCAAATCCAGCCAGAGGTGATTGGCGCCACGCGAGAAGGTGCTGTCCGCCTGCTCCAGTATCTCCAGCCAGCTCTGCTGCAGATACAGGCGTTTTAGCATCGCCCGCTGGTCAGCTCGCGGCGGCTCTATTCGGGTTTTCCCTTCGGCATCCGGTGCCGGAATAGCACTCAGCGTGTCATGACGCAGGCTTTTCATCAGCCGGTGTGCGGCGAGCCAGCCATCGGGCTGCTCACGCAGATATCCGGTCAGGGTACGGGCCTGAGCCAGCAAATCCTGACCGGAGGTAATGCGGCTCAGAACTGGCACGTCTGACTCGGTCGTGTGTGTGGAGGTCTGGGACTGAGCCTTATTACCGGCGTTCTGCGGGACCACGGCATCCACGCCACCGGCTTTTATCAGGCGAGATTCCAGGGCGCTGTACAGGGCATTCAGCTCTGGTCGTGACGCCTCCGGCTCTGTCTCCAGACTGTCGTGGATGAGCAACAGCGCACCGGCAGTGCGCAGTGCATCGTCGCGTGCCACTTCCGGCCAGAGTGACAGGCTGTCCAGAACTCGGGAGCCTGCGAGCCACTCCAGCGCCGGTTTACGGCTCCACTCGCGCTGAGGGTGAAGCTGCGTTCCATAGCGCTGTATCAACCCCGCCAGCAGTTCAAGCCCTTCGGCAAATCCGGTTTCCCCGTCCCGGTGCAGACGCGCCCAGCAGTAACAGGTAGCGACCCGGATATCTTTGGCAGTGGTGGTCAGCAGTTTTTCGGCAAGCGTGCAAATCAACCCGGTATCGATGCCGGAAAGTTTATTGACCTCCTCCCGGATACGCTGAAAATCATCGTCATAGCCGGGGTCTTCTCCCGTCGGACTGGCATCACTTACCGGAGCAAGCCAGGGCTGCCAGTTTTCCGTGCGTGCCTGCGCCTGCCGCCGCAGCTGAGTTTCGTCAGCCTGACAGGCCGCGACCAGATTTTGCAGAGTGCTCATTATTCGACTCCCTCCATGTCACTGTTTCCGGCACTGGCCATCAGCGCCTGCGCGGTGGCCGCGCTGTCGACACTGAATATCTGATCCGGCAGCGTGAAACCGCGCAGATCCAGCAGCGCCAGCGGACCTTTTCCGAGTTGCGAGCGCAGCACCCACTGCAGGGTGCGACCGTCCGGGGCGGTAAAGCTCATCATCCACTGGCTGCGGTCAAGCTCCGCACACTTGCCCTGGTCCAGCCAGCGAATAAAGCCCCAGGTCCCGCTGTAATCCCCGAACAGGCGCGCACCAGCGTTGACCGTGGTCCAGGTCAGCATCGTCCCCGGCTTGTAAGTGTCTCCCGGCCAGCGGAAGCTCTGCCAGTCGGCCATCTGATTGAAGTAGTGCAGCTTTTGTCCATCAATGGTCAGCTGAGTTTCCACCACCTGCGGTGCCGGGCGTGCCTGCAATTCGAAGCTGATGCCCTGGCTACCATCGATGAACAGAATGTCTGACAGCTGGCTCAGTTGATTAATGGCCCGCAGGAAAGCCGGGTTAAAGCTCAGCCTCTGGCTGTTGACCTTATCCGGTACCCACTGGCTGCCCTCTTTGTGCAGCACACCGTTGAGCTCTGTCGTCAGGAAGCGCTCTATACGCCCGCTGTCCTTACGCACAAATTCAGCCAGCATCGGCAAAGAAGCATCACTTTTGCTGGCGGCAAACGGGAAACGTCCGTCAAAGGCGGTGTGCCAGTTCGCCACCACGGAGCGGCTCCATTTGTCATTCAGACTCGCCGCCGACGGCTGAAGCACGGTCTCCCAGGCTTGGGTCAGTGGCTGCACAAACATCGTGCTGCCAAAACCGCTCCACTCTTCGCCAAGGCTTGCAGAGATGAGACTTCCGTACTGCTGGGTATCGGTGAGATCCACGCTTTTGCCCTGGAATACGGTCTGCGCCAGGGTCTGCATCATTGCCTGCGGATCAGAAGCACTGGCCACCTGTTGCAGGCGCAGACGCACGCGGGTGATGCGGGTCAGATACGTCTGCAGGCTCAGCGAGTTGTCAGCCGACATCACATTGCTGCCTTTGTTTTTACCCAGAAGCTGAAGCAGCGGGCCAAAGGTTTCATCCAGCGGCCCCTGGGGGCCAGTTGCGCTCTGGTCAATTACCGGTTTCTCTTTTCCGGCGACCAGGTCCTTCGCGGATTTAATGATCGAGTCAGACAGGCCGTCGACTTTCTGACCGGTCTGTCCCTGCCAGGCGAGGGTATTCATCAGGGCAATCAGTGGCGACTGACGGACATCACTCATCAGCGTCAGCTGGTCGGTGACGTCAGCAATGTTGTTCGCCGGGTTAAGTCGCAGGCTGTTGAGGAAATTCAGCCAGCTACCGGCAAAATCAGTGAAGTAACGTTGCTTCAGTCGCGCTTTCAAGGCTTCTGGTGACAGGTCTGAGGAAACCGCTTTCCGGCTGTCGCTCAGCACCCAGTCAATTTCATCCCGGCGGGAATTTGCGGCCTTTTCGATAGCCTGCTGAATACCCCCTTCCCACGCCTGGCGGGTGAACATGCCCGGTACGACTTCATCGGTGGTAAACAGGCGGCGGGCATCGGTGCCGCTGGTCATGTCCTCCAGAGACACATCAGCGAAGTTACGACGCACAGATTTGAGCATGTTCTCATACAGGGTGCTTTCAGCGTTACGTCGTCCTATCTGCTGCAACAGTACCTGGCGGCTCTGGCTGACCAGCTGCGCATCCGGTGTGATTTTCCACTGCGGCTGCTTCGGCAGTTCGGAAATATAAAACGCCCACAGATCTGGCGACAGGCTTTGCCACAGGCCGGTTGAAATGCCCATTCGCGTCGGCTGCACGGTTTTCATGGTCTGTGCGTAATACGCGCCGTCGGCTTTATCCGGACGGGACATCATCAGCCAGGCTTTCAGTTGGTCATAACCCGGCTTCGCCAGTTGTGCCCGCTGGTCGCTGTTGGGCGCTGAATTGACCAGCGCTGTCAGTTTTTGCGTCAGGGCAGTATTTGCCGGATCGCGTATCAGGCGGTTGTTTGCCACGCCGTACCACGGCAGCAGCGCGTCGAGCAGTTGTTGGTTATGGTCCAGACCAAAGCGCTGGTACCAGGGGGCTCCATCCTGAATGCGGTGCTGCAGGCGACCGGCGTCATTACGTAGCGTATGCAGAGCCGTGAGCTGATAATCCGATACGGAAGGATGCTCCACCAGAGCATGCGCCTGCTGCGCCACAGAGACAATTTGCAGACGGTTGACCGCAAACGACAACAGTGTTCCCGCCCCCCAGACACCGATAATGACCATCAGCGTCCAGGCAAGGGTCTGCTCCCAGGCCATACCGACACGGCGGCCACGCACGCTGGTACAGTCATCAACGATCCCCTGCCAGGTCACCGGTAGGGTCAGCGCATGGCGTTGTGATTCCAGGATATATTTCTCAGCGTCGGCAGGTACAGCACCGGCTGTTTTTCCTGCGATAGCGGCGGGTTTATTCTCCGGCAGGCTGAACATCAGGCCACGCAGCGGAACGCGCTGCTGAGAAGAGTGCAGCCATGGCATCAGTTGCTGAGCCCAGCGGGCGATACCGCCGTCCTGGAGGTGCTGGCCCAGACGCAGCAGGAAGTCGTGGCCGTTGTTCTCAGCGACCTGACTCACCCCCTGCGTACGCAATGCAGGCAGCATCAACTCAAGCTGCCGGGTAATATCATCAGGCTTAGCACGCAGCGGGAAAGCGGCCCCTACCGTCTGTTCAGTGCGTTTTGCCTGCGACCACTTGCTGTCGCACAGTTGCCACAGCCAGACCGGGGCGGAATAACGCAGTAACTCGCTGATTTTTTCCAGTCCGCGTAAATCGCTGTCACTGATTTGAGGGGTCAGATTAAGCGACTGCGGCATGACACGGATAATCCCGTCCAGAGGACGCCCGCGACGCAGCTTGCGCAGCGCGGTGTATTTTTCGCGATCGGGCTCAGCAGTCAGACTGCCGCCATAAATCAGAACGGTACGGTTACCTTCAAGCCACTGGTGGTGTTGCAGGCCGGGGATCAGTTGTTCGATTGCCGCCTCATCGCCAGCGATTAACAGCAGACGGGTTTTCCGACGCCAGTAAAGACCAATACGGGAGCGGAGATGTCCCCGAATCTTGTCATACATGGCCACCGCGGGGTGAACAGGCGCTTTATCATTTTCCCGCTTCTTTTTCTCATCATCACCGTTGGTATTGGCAACAAGCGCATTAAACTCCTGCTTACCGGCACTGCGTACTGCCGCCAGGAGCACCACGGATACGGTAAGGGCGCAGCCTGAAATACATACGCCGGCGATAAGCCAGTAAATTTGCTGCTGACTACCGTCTTCAATCCCGGCAATATCCGGATGTTTCCAGACCATGAACGTCATAACAGCTAACAGCAAAAAGAAAATCAATGCGACAGCAAGATAGCGGCCTTCCGTAGTCTTCGGTGCTAAAGGTAGCTTCACGGATCCATCTCCTGTCGGGAAGCAATCGGGGTAATGAGCGTGCTCCAAAGCACATTCTGTGTGGTATCACCGCAGACAATCATCTGTGGTGACTGAGTTTGTCGGGCGATTTCAGTGGCGGCAGCGATAGCCAGCCAGGGGGCTGCTGCTCCGGCATGTCCCATGGAGGTATCGAGAGAAATGACGGCTTCGTCCTCTACAGACTGCGCAGGGTGTGCATTCTGGCACTCGATAACTTCTGCCCGCTGCTCACCTGTCAGCCCGGCAAGCCATAAATTTTTCACGATATTTTCTTTGAGCGGGACGTTCCAGGCGGCCATCCTCATCCCCTCGCTCAGTTCACCTGATGGAGCAGCATCTGGCCGGTGAAGCAGCGCGAGAGGTTCGAGTGCCTCTTGCGTCAGGCGGTTGCCAAGAAGCAGAGCAACGGCTGCTTCAGCAGTATTGTTTGAAACAACCGGATCAATCTGGAGGCCAACAATCAATAACATCGCTTCATCTTTAATGCGGTGATCCAGCCAGTGGTTGACTACCCCCGGCCCATTGCTGTCTGTGTACTCAAGCGCGCAAGTTATGCCGCTCTCCTGCCAGGCTTCCTGCCAGATATCTCTGACAGCAGGGAAAGACAGAGATGACGAGACATCGAGGATGACAACAAGCGAAGCGTTCTCAGGAAACTGGTGAACGGGAAGATCGGCAATAAGCTCAGAGAACAAACGTGAGATGACCAATTCAGGAGTATCTTCTGGTTCTGTCAGGATACGGCTCAGCCTCCTGCTTTCTTCGCCTTTCCAGTCCGACTGCGAAATAATAATGCTGTGGTTATTGAGCATTTCAACTGCAACAGAAGATTGTTCATCTTCCTGATGGGCCGTAATAAATGTTGTATTCAGCACCTGAAGCGCACGGCGTGCCCTACGGGTCTCACTTAAGATCCATTGCTCCCGACGCCGGTCAAAACCATTCGCTTTACTGTCCTGTAATGACCAGATCCACATGCGAATAGTGAAACTCACAATCCACACAACGAATGGTGTACCAATAGCCAACATCCAGAAGTGACCGTTATCGATGTATCGTCCGAATACCCGCATAAGAATTACGCTGATGACCAACATCGCCACTAGGACAGCAAACCAACGAGATGCTTTTGGTGGAACTGGTCGAAGATAACATTCAGGAAGGTGTTTAAGGGAATACAACATTAATTATCTCGATATGAAAATAACACAAACGAATTTTTTGATTATGGGTAATGCTCATCGCAATAAATCTTGGTTTAATAATGAGCTATCAAAGTTTCTACTCAGTAGAAACCTTGGACAAAACACTTTTAGGGAAATGGCTCAGGCATTCAGGGCTTTCAGTTACATTAAAATGGCTAACGTGACCTATATCATTAATATACATAGCACTTACTTCAGGCGTTCCATCTTTAGCGATGCCACGATAAAAAACCCCTCCAACCCGACGATTAGATTTGCTTAAATATATAACTTCGTCAGTTGAATTGCCATTTTCCATACTATATATGGTCAAGGAATCTAATTTTAAAATAGTGCCATTTAAAATATATGCATGCCCATCGATAGCTAACCTGTCGTCACCCCAAGGATAATTTGCTTCACTGGCACTCGTTAGAAGAAGGTATGAATTATCTTTACTGGTTTTAGCACTCATACTTTCATAAACATCAGAAATAGCATTCGTGGGAATCATAGCACACATTGAAATAGATTCTTTGTCAACGTTATCATTTGCAATGACAATAAGTTGTCGGCAAAATAATGCATAGACCACAGAAGATTAAATTTGATACCAACCCACTAAATGTGGAAGAAAAATTGATTATCAATTTCATTATTCATACCCCTCCAATTAACAGTAGAACGACATAATCGGCAATACCCCTAATTGACCTTTTACTTGCTACTGTCATTCAACATTTTTTCATTTACTTTATTATCCAAACCTATTTCCATACTTTCAACAGACTTTAATACGTAAGGGATTTGGCTACTATCTGAGGCAAGGCTACCTGAACCGCAAAGTGCACTATAAGTAGAATCTTGAACCAAGCAAAAACTAACCAGCTCTTTTGCATTTTTATAGGTTTCTTTATCATCCTTTGTAATATTCTCATCAAATACAACATATCCCTCAGCATTCTTTGCTTTGATATTGTATAACTTCAGCGACTTGTAAGGTCCATCCTGATCTGAAGGAATAATTTCAGATTTTTTATTGTTTGCTTTAACCCATAAGGATTTGCTTCTCGAATAAACAATTTTTTCATTCATGCTTCTGTCATACCCGTTACTGTACACAGTATCGGACGATAAACAGACCCAAGTATTGACAGGGAATGTGTTAGCGGGGTTATTTTCTTCGGCGTTTATTTTATTTTTAGGTGATGCTCTATACTCTTTAAATTTTATAATACTGCAACCGCTAGACTCTGCAGTATTGTAAGAAACAGATGAATTATCATTAATTTCTCTTGCTATGAAATTATCACCATTAAAATCAGCGGGCATATTTATTTCAGGATTGATATCTGCAAAAGTGAACTTACAAGTTGAAAATATGAAAAAAGCAAAATATTTTATTTTCATCTTTTATCTCCTTAACACAATGCCTTCAGGCTTATCTAAAGTAAACGTATTGTTTTCATCTGGGAATTTAATTTCTGTCAACACAGCCAAGGCACAAGTATATGCGCAGCAACGCTCTATAAATCCATTTATCCCTTGATAATTTCGTCTACTGATGGCACCTGGCAAATTAACAGTTGCACTCGCCCGCCAGAACGCTGGGCTACGATAATAGATCTTAATACCATTCCCTGCAGTCACTGCCTGTCTCTGTAGTTCATGAGCTTCATCGGCATATTTTGCCATACCGGTTAATGACCAATAAAATCCTGCGCTATCGGATGGGTCGAATAGTCCAACATCGACATCTTCACGCCAAGACATCACTTCTTGCTCAAGTCCAGGATGTTGTCCGTCATATAGAATCCTGTTATCTAATCTTTTTTCCCGTTCCCTGAGAGCACGGTCACCCTGGACCCTTCTATAGTCACTGACCAATTCGTCTCGAACATCTTTATTAAATGACCTTCCCCGATATGTAAAATATTTATAGAAATTATCAGGGTTAGTTAACTGCAGGAATCCCCTGCCGTACCAAGGAAAATACCAAATGTTGTAATGGTATCTATGCCCATGCTCATCTGTAGCGGAATATCGATAATCTTCTCTAGTTACATTCAGCCATTTAGTTTCCTGTACCGAATTCCCTAAAAAACTCACCAATCTTAAAGGTGTGTTAATGCAATACTTCCTAAACATCTTATTCAGCATTGGATAATGTTTTGAGAAGACAGATGTATCACTTTCATGAAACGTGACTGGTTCCCAACTATAGCGAGAACCCGAAGGCCTTATTATATTACGTGGTACAACTTGTTTAAATTCTTCTCGACTGAGCCAATTACATTTACGAAAGTGAGAAATAAATACTCTAGGTTCTATATTCCACAGTTTTCCGCTACCGAGAGCTCCTGAATCAAAACACAGCGCTTCTGCATGCTGTTTGAACTTGCCATAATCTTCCTCATTCATCAGAACGCGATCCTTTTTTTCCTGGGTCCCAGGGACCGTCCATATGGCCGTTTTTTCCGGCGTACACTGCTCCCAGGGCAGACCGGTCATCAGCCATTTATATCTGGCATCTATTGTGCTTTTTTCCCACTCGAAGGGTAAACAGCAGATAAGTTTGTTGCGTTGAGCTTCATACCGGCCCTCTTCCTGTAACTTCCTGATGATCGCCGAATTACACTGGCTGTGAGTATCATTGTCATCATCAACCAGTAACCACCCCGTCCAGTGGGGGAAATCTGCATCGCTAAACTTTTTAATGCAGGGATCGGCAAGATTGACCACCCCAGTTCCACCCGGATAACTGACGGTCATCCATAATGGCGCGTCTGCCGGCACCAGCGTTTCATGCCCGGTATTGATGACCCGGCCAAAACGCAGCAGCTCAAACCCGGCACTGGGGCTCTCCTTATAATTCCGCATCGCGGTTTTATAGAGATTGTATTCATAATCTTCACCGTCGG